>PAOU01000013.1 GCA_002708085.1 Dehalococcoidia bacterium | reverse complement strand
TCAATAGGTTTTTTTGTTCACATTCAAGTGTTATTTCAAATTTCATAAAAATTAAAAAATTATGAATTATTTGTACTTTCTCTATTTTATAGATGTGGGTGATAGATTAATACTAATATTAATAACCAAAAAACAAATAAAATTTGAAATAGATATGTCATTTGTAAAAAATATTGGATTAGTGTATATGTTCATCCCATTTTTAGCATCTCCATCAATAATAGAAAATAAGACATCTTTCATCATCAATATTCTATTAGGATCAAAAACATTAACATTAAAAATCAAGGATTTACCAAAAATTTCATTTCAAAGAGATGAATTTTATTTAATGTTGAATTTAGTAGGGGTTTTGACTTATTCAATAAAATATGAATTAAATAATAATCAAATAACATTAACATTTGATTATATTAATAAATTTGAAATTCCATTAAAACAGAATACAGAGGAAGAAAAAAACTTAGTCGAGTTATTATATTTATGTTCAAGAGATGGTACAAGTTTTGTTACTAATGAAAATATTGAATTAGGAAAATATAGATTCAAAACTTTAAAGATTTACAAGAAGAATGAAAAACAGATAGTGGAAACTTTTTCAGGAATAAAATTTTTTCTTGATTCAATGCATCCAGGAAATACAATAGATGAATGTTTTGTGAATGATATACATTCAATCCAACATTCCGATGACTTTACTGGAAAAGTAGTAGTTGATGTAGGTGCAGAGTGTGGTGATACACCATTATACTATGCAAGTTTAGGTGCAAAAGTATTCGCATTTGAACCAATTGCTGAAAATTTTAATTCAATGTTGCGAAACTTTTCTTTGAATGAAAAGTTAGCAGAAAATATAATTCCAATTAATGCAGCCGTTGGAAAAAATGGAATTCTAAAATTTTTTCAATCACCAGATTCACCTACATATGGTTCGTCATTTGTCTATAACAGATATGGAAATGAGGGAAAAACTGTTAATGTGAAAGGAATAAGTTTCTCGAAATTACTTGAAGAATGCAATATTAATGAAATTGAATTACTGAAGTTGGATTGTAAAGGATGTGAAATTTATCTTGATAAAGAATTTTTAAAACATGTGAATAGTCTGAAGATAGAGTACATGGGTCAGTTTACTTCTTCAAAATTAGATGACTTAAAAAATATTTTAGAGGAATCAGGATTTAGATATGAGATATACAGACCCACACCGTTTTCTAGATTATCAAATAAATTGAACGGTCATATTTATGCAAAGAAATGTGAGTGATATTTATTTATCAATCAAGTAGACGAACATAATTCATACTAAACAGAAAATTCCGAATATAATTAATCTCTAAAAGCAGAATCAATTAGTCTCTTTGATGCATTATTCCTATTCTTCAAATATCTTTTTAAAAATAATTGTGAGTTTTTTAATAATTCATCTTTCTGATTTCCATCATTAATTAAATCAGATATTTTTTTAACTATATCCTCATCATAGTATACTGATTTAATTGCATCATATTTTATAAACTCGAAATCAATATCATTCTTTTGTAATTGAATATTTACAGTCGGTCTACCTAAAATCATTGATTCTAAAATAACACTGCTAGCATCAAAATTATCTGTTGCCACATTCACATGTAAATCACATTCACTTAACAAATCCGTTATAGACTCAAACTGTAGAATTTCTACATTTGATATTTTTTTAATCATATCTATTAAAATATTATTACTTTTATTTTGTTGTGGATGTAGCTTGAATTTTATTTCTATTTTTTTATTTTCATTAGAGAAATAAATTAAATCTTTAATCACTTTTTCATATCTATCATAGAGATCTAATCTATAGCCTTCCATGTGAGTGATTATAGGTCTTAATGTAATCAATAATTTAATTTTTCCACTTTTTTTATTTTTAATCAGTGAATGTGAATCATATTTTGGACTACCAGATACTAAGATTTTTTCTTCGGGTATAGATCTAACAGTTACCAAATAATCTTTTACTGCATCTCCCCATACAGCAATTTTATTCTTAATACAATGAAAATCATCCAGAATATCAAAATACGATATTTCTTTTGTATAATTTGCAAATGCATGTTGGAGAAGAATTATAGGAATTCTGTTATTAGATTTCAAGAATATCTTTTCGGTTTCACCTGAAAAATTCATCGTCATAATGCCTAGAAAATCATCTCTATGGTTTATTGACTCTGCGATTAGTATTGTATTCAAACATTCATCAATTCTTTGAATTATTATGCTTGCAATCTTATGTTTCATAATATCATTAAAATCAATATCTTGAAATTTACATTCAGGAATAAGAGCTTTAAACATCTTAATTTGAAAAATTTTTTTTAAAATTTGTCTCTTTAATTTATCTCTTTTATTCATGATATCTTGATTTAACCAATCATTAGGAATCATCATACATGAATTTGTTTTCTTTAGTATTCTTATCGACTGGAAACTTGAAATCACTGTTTTACGATTATTCAAAAGAATTGCTTGAAAACCTTGATTATTTATTTCTGTCAAGATATTTTCATGAATTTCTGGATCAAATTCTAATAATAATATTTTTTTGTTATTTGGAATTATCTTACTAATACCAAAAATTTTTCCATAGATCCTCTCTAGAAATTTTTTTATAAAATAATATCTCTCTCTTTTCATAGAATATTTTTTTTTAAAAAATTTAAAATTTATTGGAATGTTTATTGTTTCAAAACTCATTAATTCCTCATCCATCATATCCATGAACCTAACTTCAGAATCAATATCTACTTTAGATAATACATCTTTCATATTTGACGGAACAAAAATTGTGTCAAATTTCTGATTTTTAATTATATTAAAAAACGCCACAGTTTTAGGTATCTTTTCCATTAAAAATTCTAGTAATTCATTTCTATCAATTATTGTAGTAAGATCTATATCATGAATTTTAAACTCTGAACGATTATCTTCTTCGTGTCGTTTTAACCATGTTGAACAAAATATGAAAATTTCTTTTCTAGTATCATCTGTGAGAAACTCATCGATGATCTCGTGTTTGATACCTTTTTTTAGTAGATTCTCATGTGAGACAAAATCAAACGTAATAAATTTTGAACTATCATCGATAACCATTTCCTCAATCTGAGATTGTGTGGTATTATCGAGTATGTATAATCTTTTCATTTATGAATTTTTATATTTTTTCTTAATTTAATATGATTACTATAATTTTCCTAGTTAACTTGTAGAATAAATATTGTATGATAGAAATTGATAAGATAATTTAATACATCATAGAGTCTGTAAATTGTATGAGAGACAAAAAGAGTTATTCATTTTATGGGAAATCAACAAAAGTTCCTTTTTTTGTTCCATTTATTGATAAAAGTGATATTTTAGAGATGAAAAAAACATTAGATTCTACAGTTCTTACTAATGGTCCAAAACTAAAACAATTTGAAACTGCATTTAGAAAAATAACAAAAGCAAAATTTGCAATAGGGGTATCTAATGCAACAGCTGCACTTCATTTATCATTAAATGCAATTGGGATAAAACGGGGAGATGAGGTTCTAGTTCCTAATTTAACATTTGCAGCAAGTGCAAATTCAATTATTCTGGCAGGAGGTACGCCAGTAATTGTTGATGTAGATGAAACAATGAATATTTCTTCTAATTCTATTAAAAAAGCAATTACAAAAAAAACTAAAGCAATAATGCCAGTTCATTTTGCAGGATTATCTTGTCAGATGGATGAGATTAAAGATATTGCTAAAGCAAATTCGTTAAAAATTATTGAAGATTGTGCACACGCAATAGGTACAAAATTCAAGTCTAAACATGTAGGTACAATTGGAGATGCAGGTTGTTTCAGTTTTTATCCAACAAAGAATATTTCAACAATTGAAGGAGGAATGATGATTACAAATGATCGAAAAATTGCAAAGAGTGTAGAATTAGCAAGGAATCATGGGATAACAAGGACATTAATGAACAGATATTCAGAAGGTAAACCTTGGGAATACGACATTAGAGAGCCAGGTTACAATTATAGATTAGATGAAGTAAGAGCAACGCTAGGAATTAGTCAATTAAAGAAATTAGATATGTTGAATCAAAAAAGGAAAAATGCATTTGTATACTATAACAAATTTCTTTCAGGAATTAATGGACTGTCAACTCCAGCAGGTTTAGATTTCAAAGATCATTCATGTCATTTGTACATTATAAGAATTTCAAAAAATGCAAAAATTAATCGAGACAAGCTTTATGAAAGTTTATTAAAAAAAGGTATTATAACTTCTGTTCATTACAAACCATTAGATACATTTACAGTTTTTAAAGAGAAAGCAAAAGTTAGAGGTAAACTGGTTAGATCAAAAGAGCTTTTCAAAGAGATTCTATCATTACCGTTATATCCAAACATAACAAAGGCTGAGCAAGATTTTGTTATTAAAGTAATTAGACAGAATTTAGTTTAGATTTATTATCAGTTTTTAGGTTTTACTATTTCTGTAACATCAGTCTGAGAAACATAATTTGACGTAACAGAATCCTTTTTAACAAAAACTGCTTTATCTTCTAATAATTGTAAATTTGTTCCAAAATTATCATTAAATATCTGACGAAAGACATTCACAGAAGTTAAATCATCATATGATTCAGTATCTGTTGAAGGATAAAATGCTTGGAGATTATTATGTCTCTGAAGTAAGAAAGTTCTATTTTCTTCTAAAGGTTGTTCAAAATGATGAAAAAATCCCCATCCATGATCAGAAGTAAGGATGATTATTGGGGAAATTTCTGAAGATGAGATAAGTTTCGGTAAAATTTCCAAGATTTTTTTATTAGCAACCTTAACTTGATTTACATATCTATGATTAGATTCTTTTTCTGTTAGTTCTTCATCAATTTCAGGATATTCGATTAAGTTACCATCAGAATCATAAGTGTAAGGATGATGTGGTAAATTGATATGAGCATAGGTAAATATGGGTTTATTTGATTTATTTGGAATATTTTCTAATTCTTCAAACGCACAAGTTCGAATTTCATTCCAACTTATTGTAGAGAATTTTTTCGATACCAATGAGATCATGCTAGTATCAATCAGATTTTGTAATAATCCATTATCGGTAGCGTGGCATAAAGTTTCTGTACTAACATGTATGTTTCTAAATGGGGCACCGCCATCAATAAAGAATGTTTCATAGCCATTAGTTTGAAAAGTTTTCATGACTAGATTACTATTATAGAGATCTCGGAGTAGTAGATAATCATCAATTGAATAGTCAGGATAAGTATCAAGATAGTTCATATTTAATAATGCGTTCATTGATAGATTTGACCATTCATAGTTACTAAAATTATTTTTAGAGACATAGAAATTTGTATTGGATAAAGAATTCAAGAAGTTTGAGTTATCAAATCCAAAATTATCTTCTAGTGATTTAGCACCAGCATAGCCATCTAAGACAATGAGATATACATCAGGTTTTTTATCAGTATCAAAATCAATTTTTTCAAAGAATTGATTCGTTACTACTTCAGAGGAGTTAGAGATTGCAGTAGGCACAAATGAAAGTATTATGGCAATTGATATTACACTAATTATTTTATTAGGTTTTGTTACATTTGTTTTCTTATAAATCGCATATAGTATAATTGATAATAGGATTACGTATGGAATTCCCATCACTGTAAGACTGTCAGCTCTTAATCCAAACACTTCATTTCCACGTAATAATAGTTGAATATGACCAATTGTGAAAAAAATTAATAGAAATGATGATACGATTAGCGTAGACTTTGTTAAATTTTTTATAATTTTTGATATTATTATAACAAGCAGTATTGTGGCGCCATAGATGATAACGATTGGGAGAAATAACGATTCTAAAGAAATTTCTGCAATATTATTTACATAGATTAAGAGTATGGGAAACAAAGCAAACATGAATGGGTGAATTAGGCCAGAATCTAGTATTTTCATGATGATTCACAAATAGTATTTTATTAAAAGCTAGTGAAACATTAATACTCACGAATTCATTTTTTGTATTATGTTAAAAAGAATATTTTTTTTGTCAGGGATAATTTTATTTTCAGGTATAGTTATGAATAATGCTTATGCATATATTGATCCAGGTACATCAAGTATGCTTCTGCAAGTAATTGTTGGAGCACTAGTAGGAGTAGGAATTACAATCAAAGTTTATTGGGAAAAAATAAAATTCAGAATAATAAGTAGGACTAAAAAGTAATTATTTGTTAATTGCATTCATAAATCTATTTTTTATCAACTTAGGACTAATATCAACACGGGAACTTTTGGCATTACTTTTTTTAATTAACACATGTATGAGTATAGGCCCTTTGGATTTTGATATTTTTTTCAAAACATTTTCAAGTGATTTTTTTGTATTCACGGAATAAGTCAAATAATTTGTTGCTTTAGCTATTTTTAATATATTGATTTTTTTTGATTGTGTAGGTTGGCCACCGGTTGATTCATGAATTTTATTGTCAAAAATTATGTGAATTAGATTTTTAGGATGTAATGTACCAATTGTGACTAAAGATCCTAGATTCATTAGGATATTTCCATCTCCATCAAAAACAAAAATTCTTCTTTTAGGTTTTTTTAAAGCAATTCCTAATGCAATTGAAGATGCTAGTCCCATCGAGCCTATCATATAGAAATTTGTATTTTTTTCTAAACTAGAATAGACATCCCTACTAATGAATCCATTTGCAGAAATGATAATATCATTTTTTATATAATTACAAACTATATCTATAGCTTCTTTTCTAATCAAGAAATTCTCTCCTAATTATTAAAGCAACTGGAATATTTTTTTTAAGTTTTGATAATGCCCAATCACAGTTTTTTTTCCAAGTTTTATTTGTTAAAATTTTATTTTCGAGATCCATATTTTTTAATAAGTGTGGTTGAATTTGTCCAATTTTTTCATGTTCAGGTGCATCATTTTTCAAATATCCCCTCCAACCAATCAAAAATAATAACGGAATTTCATATAATTGAATAAGGGATGTGATAGTACTGATAGAATTTGCAAATCCTGCATTTTGCATGAACATTAATGTAGGACTTCCAGCGAGAGTCATTCCAGCTCCAATTCCTATTGCTTCTTCTTCTCTATTTGCAATTAGAATTTTTTTATCTTTCAAACCTTCATCGATAAAATGTTTCAATGTTGAATCCGGAACACCAACAAAATTTTTTATATAATTTTTTTTTAAATATTGGAAAATTTCTCTCTGTATTTTTTCATTCAATTTGGTATCCTATTGATTAGATTTTTGATCTATATTTTGTTGAGTATCATACATATCTTGGAGTTTAAAGATATCATTCATGGTAGACATCATATCATTCACTTCATTAATACTTTTAGCGTTAACTAATCGAGAAAGTAATTTTGACATAGAAGCATGCGATGCCCTTAAAGTTTGATTTGCATATATAACAAATTTAATTTTATGGGAGATTAGTTCATCAATTTTTACATTATCATAAGTTGTAGGAACAACAACTATTGGTATATCGCCATCCCATAATTCCATAAATTGAAATATTTCATCAGGAGTTTGTTGTTTAGAGTGAATTAAAATAGCATCGGCTCCTGCTTTTTCATATGCAGATGCACGTTTTAGTGCTTCATCCATTCCCATTCCAGAAATTAGAGCTTCAACTCGTGCTATAATTAGGAAATTCTCATTTTGTTTACTTTCTACTGCAGCAATTATTTTTTCAACAAAATCTTTTTCAGACAATAGTTCATGTGAAGCATTTTCAAGTAAGCTATTTTGTTTAGGAAATACTTTGTCTTCTATACTTATGCCAGCAATTCCTGCATTTTCATATTTTTTTACTAAATGTCTGACATTGTCAGGACCACCATATCCAGTATCACAATCTGCTATTACAGGAATATTACATGCATACGCCATTTTTGAAGCAGCATCAAAAAATTCGGTCATTGTTAAAATGCTTGCATCGGGAACAGCATTAATTGCAGATATAGAAAAGCTTCCAGCCCATATTGCATCAAAACCACTATTTTCAACTAATTTTGCAGACATAGCATCAAATGCACCACCAACCTTAATGATTTCTTTTGATTGCATAATACTTCTTAATTTATCAGAATTAGAATTCACGATATTTTTGATGATAAGTTAACTATTAATTTTTACTTAACAATGATATTTTATGTTTACAATAAAACAGCCATCTGAAATTGTGTATGGGAAATATTCCGTACCAAAAAATAATTTTCCAGATAACTGTCTATTAATCACATCTAGAGGGGCTAATGAAAGAGGATGGCTAGATTATATAAAATTGAAAAATTATTTCATTTTTGATCAAGTTGAGAATAATCCTTCAATGACAACAGTTGATAAAATAATTAGAGATTTTTCTAATGAGAAAATTTCCAACGTGATTGGTTTAGGGGGAGGGAGTGTTTTAGATGTAGCAAAATATTGCGGGTTTAAAATGAATAAAAAAAAGATATTGATTCCAACTACATTTGGAAGTGGAAGTGAAGTTACACGAATTGCAGTTCTTAAAGTGGACAACAAAAAACAGAGCTTTCATGATGACAGATTATTTGCAGATAAGGCAATTATTGATTCATATTTTATTGAAAATACTCCAGATAAAATTTTTAAGAATTCATTTGTTGATGCCTTAGCACAATGTAGTGAAGGATATGATAGTAAATTAGGAAATGAATATACAAAATTTTTCTGTGAAGAGGCATTTAGATATCTTGAAAATGGGATTATAACTGAAAATAAAGAAAGTGTTGTTCTAGGATCATTTTTTTCAGGTATAGGATTTGGAAATTGTTCGACAACTTTAGGACATGCACTTTCATATGTTTTCTCTAATGAAGGAATTTCTCATGGTCATGCATTAGCTTTTACAACAACAGTTTCACATAAATTTAATGATTCAAAATATTTTGTTAGATTTAAAAATTTAATTAAGAAATTAAATTTTGAACCAATAAAATTAAAAATGAATTTAGAAGATGCTAGTGAATTGATTCTAGATGATAGGAAACATTTAGACAATAATCCTAAATTAGTTACAAAGGATGATATTATCAAGTTATTAGATATTATTAACTCAGAAAAAACCTTGGAGTAAAGATTTCTAGTTGGTTTTCATCATAAACCATTTATGTTAAGATATAGAATGTGATATAATGGAATCTCTCGAGAATACAATTGAAATTACTAAAGAATCAAAACGAATAGGAAGTAATTTTCTAGGAATTTTAAATGATTTGAAAAGAAGACCAGAGGATGCAGCTAGAGAATTACATGTAGAGCTAGAAATAATTAATGGAATAATCTCAGGTGAAATAGAATTACCAAATGAAATTGTAAAAAATGCAGTAAAGATTTGGCCTGTAAATGAACGAGACTTCTACATAATTTCTGATGATTGTATGACTGGTGTGAAGATAATGAGATCAGAAGAGTCTGAGAAATCTAGTAGAATTATGGAGAGAGCTGGTAAACCATATTACGAATACAGAGATACAGTTTCTAGTACATTAGCGCCATTCAGACCAGAATGGATTATGGAATTATGTTATGTAGAAGATAACGAGGCAAATAATTCAGAGATCCAATGGAATCATGGACACTTTATGCATCAATTCACGTATTTCATTGGTGAAGTGAATTTTTACTATCAAAAAAGTGATGGTGTAAAAAAAGTAGCGGTAATGAATACAGGAGACTCCATGTACATTACACCTTTTACTCCTCACACTTTTGCTACTAGAAAAGGTGCAAAAGAAAATGGGCTGATTCTTGCATTAACATTTGGAAATAAGATTTTGGGAGATGTGAAACAAGAATTATCTGCTATTTCTTCAGAACTTGGACGAGAGTTTGCTCTAGATTTTTCATCGAATAGACAAACAGTTGCATCACTGATAAAATTTCATAGACATATGTGCAGTATTGGAATAAAAGAATTATCCAAAAGAACGGGTATTCATGAAGAAAAGATTAATGAGATAGAATCAGGTCAAGTTGAACCTGCAAAACAAGAGATCAATAAGATTGCAGAAATACTGAATGTGAATAGTAGAGATTTGTTACCTAATGATAAGATAGAAGATAAAGTAATCATCAGTCATCATAATGAAAATAATAGTTGGGATTTTCCAGAAGATGAAAAAAGATATAGTTTTACTGAACTAGCCAATTCAACTACACTTCCATATTCAAAATCTTTTGAAATTGATGTTTGCTATGATGATAAAAAAGATATACTGGATCTTAGAATGGGGCTACACCAATACATATACAATGTTAGTGAAGAAAATATTTCATTAAACTGGTTGTACGGTAATAAACAATATTGTGAAATAATCAGACCAGGAGATTCAGTTTACATAAAACCATTTGTTAGTCATAACTTTAGAGGTAATGGTAAATTATTAGTTTTAAGATTAGGTGGAAAGGTAGTTGGAGATTCTCAAAGAGAATTATCGGTTATTGGCAAAGAAAATGTAAAGAGAGCTGTAGATGAATCTATGCAGTGGTTTGATCCAAAAGGTCATAATTAGATTTTAAGTGATTTTTCAGCTCGTTTTAGATCTTCGGTAGTATCAATTTCAAACCATAGATGATTTAGTATGACGGGATTTAAAGTAGAACCAGAATCTATCATTTCTTGTAACATATCAGTGAGGTATGCTTTCTCTAGTGATTCAGAACTATGAAATGTTTTTGTATGATTTTGTTTAAGTTCTAGATATTTATTTAGAAGTTCATTACTTCCTTTTTTCGTCAATTTCATTAGTCCTAAAAATTCACCAATTTTTTGATCTTGTGTACAAGTTAACAAATTTTTTCTTAAATAAATTATTTTTTGGTTTTCTATGATGACATTTTCTGCTTCAGATAACGGGTGTTGAAGTCTATTTTCATAGCTTTCTTTCCAGTTTAATCTTATTCCTATGGAAAAGTCAAATTTAGATTGTAATAATTGCTCAATAATTTTTTGTTCATAGATAATATCTGAATAAGATATAAGAATAGAATCATCAAATTTTTCTCTAGCACAAAAGAGACTTTCATTCATATTTGTAGTAGCGTAATTATTGTTCTTGATATAATTAACATTTGGGAAGTTTATGGAGTTACTATTATGACCTGTAACAATTGTAATATCGTTAATTCCACAATTTTGAAAAATTTCAATCTGCCTTTCAAGTAGCGTTTTTCCAAATACTGTAATCATACCTTTAGGAGTATTTTTTCCAAGACTTCCTAACCGAGAACCTAATCCTGCAGCAAGAATTATTGCTTTCATTATGATTCCTTATTGAATAGTGTTTATGACTTTTTTTAGAAAAATGAATAAAAGATAAGTTCTTAGTGGATTTTATATCTAAAAATTAGTTCATGGTTATATGAAAAGCGGTTCTAGTAACAGCCTACAAAATTTTGCCGGTATAGCCAACCATTACGAGAATTGTCATTTTGTATGTAGGTATTTTTTCTTGTTAAGAACCGCTTTTTAGGAATTTATCCCATTGGAGGCATACCAGGAGGCATACCACCGCCAGAACCGCCAGAAATTGCAATTACATCATCAATTCTTAGAATCATAGATGCAGCTTCTGTTGCAGATTTGATAATTTGTTCT
>PAOU01000012.1 GCA_002708085.1 Dehalococcoidia bacterium | reverse complement strand
TTTTTCCTAAAATAAAATCATATGGAAAAAATTTTCTTTGTTATGAATATTTTAATGGTGATGTTTTTTATAATATTGATAATACATATAAATTTCAATCATTATTGAATTTGTTAGAAAAAAATCTATGGAATAAAGTCCATATTGATGAAGACAAAATGAAAACATTATGTAAAAATTTTTATTTTGAAAAAACAGTTATGAGAATAAATAACTTTAAAAAAAAATACAAGGACTATAAACTACCTTTGTTAGTAAATGAAAAAAATATTCATTCATTAGATGAAATATTAGAAAAAATACCTTGGGAGAACCTTTTCAATGGCAAATCATGCTTTATTCATGGTGATTTGAATTTTGGAAATATACTTTATAATAAAAATGATGAAAAATTTTGTTTAATTGACTGTAGACCTAATTTTGCTGGAATTGTAGAGTTTGGTGATCTATATTATGATTTAGCAAAACTTTATGCTGGACTCTCTATAAACTTTCAAGATATTCGAGATAATAATTTCGAATACAATGAATCTAATGAAAATGTAAAAATCAAATTTAAAAAATGGGACTTACGTGATTCATTAATACAAATTTTGGAAGATTTCATAACTTCAAAAAATCTTGATTTAACTAAGATTAGAATATTATCTGGAATAACATTTCTCAATATGGCTCCATTACATGCATCACCTTTTGATAAATTATTGATGGCGTTTGGTTCTAAAATGATTGATGATGAACTCTTTACATAGATGACCAAGTTTCTCAAAAATACCACTTGTAATTTTTGTTATATTTTTTCTATAATGTGATCTTCTAACCAAAGAATATCGAGATCTGAATTTTTAAAAACTCTGATTGCATCATCAATATTTCTTACAATAGGTTCTCCGTGTAGATTAAAAGATGTATTCACCAATGCTGGTATTCCTGTTTTTTCATAAAATTTAGATATTAGTTCCCACAATATGGCATTTTGTTCTTTTTTGAGTAATTGAGCTCTGGCAGTTTCATCTGCTTGTTGAACGCCAACAGGGATCTTATTTCGACCATTAATTGTATTGAATGCTATGGTCATGAATGGGGAATCAATTTTTTTTGGGTTGTCTAATAATTCATCTTGTTTATCAAACAACACTACTGGTGCAAAAGGCATCCAAAAGTCTCTCATTTTTATTGAATGATTAATTTTTTGAATATTCTCAACATCTCTAGGGTCTGCAAGAATACTTCTGTTTCCTAATGATCTTTGACCCATTTCCATTCGACCTCTACATGTTGCAATAATCTTGTTGTTTAGTAGGTGAGATAGAATTTGTTCAACGTCAGTAAATTTTGTAATCTTACAATTTGGTATTTTATTAATTTCATTTTCAGTATATGATGCATTTTCACCTAAATACATGGTATTCAGTGATTGTGGACTGATCCCATTTATTTCTGCATGATGGTAACATGCTCCGATAGGAAGAGTTTCATCAGTGCCTGCTCCAGGAACAAAGAAATGTTTTATTTGTGGAATTTCAGAAATTAACATATTTGCTTTAACATTCATAGAAATTCCACCGGAAAATACAACCGATGTACATTGATATTCTGTAATTAAATTTGTGAACCAATTAACTAGAATTTTTTCAGTAAATTTTTGTAATCCTGATGCAATATGATCAAATCTGAATGAGTCTAAATTATTTTCAAGGAAATTAAAAATATCTGGTATTTCTTTATTAAATTTAAATTCTAACCCATCTAGTTCTAACATTTTGTCAAAAATCTTTTCAACTTCTTCACGTTTTGGTCCTGTATAATATGGTGCTAATCCCATAACTTTGTATTCGTGTTCATTAGCTAAGAGTCTCATATACAATGTAGTGTATCTGTAGATTCTTGCCAATTGGAAATCTCTGTGGTCGTATTCTTTTACTCTCTTTAGTTGATTTTCTTTTTTGTCAAAAATCGATATGGAACCACTCAGATCATCTCCCCAGGCATCTGCAGTTACTACAAGTGTATTGTCATCTCTAATTGGACTTGCATAAAACGCATATGCAGCATGACACCAATCATGTTCCATATGAGAGATTTTTGATGTATCTATTTGTAATAAATCTGCTAGAATATCCTTGAAGAATACTGATACACGTTTTGCATCATTTTCAGTATATGGATTTTCTAAACTAAAATAATCAAAACCTTTTGCAAATTTTGTATTAAACGGGAATTGCTCTAGATTAATTTTATCTTTGATTATTTCTAAAAATGATACTGATTTTTTTTCAACTAATTTAGGGTACCAATATTTTTTCATTATTTTTAATTGATCATCAACATCTAATGTTGAATATTCATTTGTTAATGATGGTATTAGGCTCAATTTATTCCCACAAATTATGACTTGATCTAAATCACTACCTTGAATATTTGCAAATTTTAATGCGTGTAATATTGATTGTTTAGGAAATGATGAATCTGATTTAATTCTGCTATATCGTTCTTCACTTGTTGAAAAAATAATTTTATCGTTTATTAATAATGCACATCCAGAACATTTTTCAAGTGTGACGGCTAAAATTTTCATGAATTAATAATTTCATACCTAAATATATACTCAAAGAAGAATTGCCTAAAAATTCTTAATAGTAAAGTTATAAAAAAATCAATGACGTATTATTGAAAAATCTAAAAATCTGTACTAAATGTATTCAGCCTAACACCAGACCTGGAATATTCTTTAATGAAGATTCGGTATGTGGTGCATGTCTCTGGGAAAAAGAAAAAAAGAAAATTGATTGGTCAGAAAGAATTGTGGAATTAAATAAGATTGCTCATAATGCTAAACAAGAAAATGCAATGTATGATTGTGTTATTGGAGTTAGTGGTGGAAAAGATAGTACGAAACAGGCAATTACTGCTAGAGATACCTTAGGTCTCAGATGCCTTTTGGTAAATTATCAACCTGAAGATATAACAAAAATTGGTATGGATAATATTGAAAATCTGAAACAACTTGGGTTTGATGTAATTAGTATTAGGCCAAATCCAAAGATTATGAAAAAACTGGTTAAATTTGATTTCTTTGAACGCCTGAATCCGGTTAAGGCAACAGAATTCTCCTTATACTCATCTGCATACATTATTGCTGAGAAATTTCATATCCCACTTGTAATCCAAGGTGAAAATCCTGGATTGACTGTTGGTACTAGTCTTACAGGTGTCGGAAAAGATGCGGATGCACTCAAAGCATACAAACTACAAACATTATCTAATGGCTGGAAAGAGTATCTACAAGTTGAAGGAGTCTCAGAGAAAGATCTTTTCTTATTCCATTATGATGTTTCAAAATTAATTAATCAAAATGCAAAAGGGATTTGGCTACAATACTTTCTTCAGGAATGGTCTTATCGTGGAAATGCAGAATTTTCATCAAAATTTGGATTTAAAGGAAGAGATAATTTTAGACCTGAAGATATTGGAACTTATGTTTCATTTGGAGCATTAGATTCAGATATTGTACCTGTAAATCAGATGCTTAAATTTATAAAATTTGGATTTGGTTTTTGTATGGATCATGTATGTTATGATTTACGTGATGGATTAATCGATAAAAAAAAGGCCATTGAATTAGTTTTGAAATATGATGGAAAGTGTGAAGAACGATATATTGAAGAATTTTGTAATTATGTGGAGATTTCTAGAGATGAATTTGACAAAACATGTGAAAAATTTCGTGGAGCTATGTGGATACAAGAAAACAGTGAATATAGAAATCAAATCCATGATTTGTTAAAAGAAATCTATGATAAGGAGTAGGAAAAATTTCAAAGAATTTAATTATGAATCTTAATCGATTCTTTTATTGAAAAACTATAAGAAGCGTAAAGAAATTGAAAATGAAGTACTAAAAATCTATAGAAAAGTTTCCCCTAGTCATAGAAATTTAATTAATAATAAAACTAAGAGTCAATTTTTTTATCAAAGGGCCAATCTAATGAATACATTAGGAATCCCAGTTGGATATTTTAAAAATAAAAAAATTCTTGAAATAGGTGGTGGAACTGGGGAAAAAGCATTATTTTATGCGTTTTATGGTGCTGATGTTACAATCATTGAACCAAATGAAAATAGTTGTAAAATTGCTCAAAGAATTTTCTCAAAAACTAATTTAATAAAAAAATTGTCAATAATCAATAAAAGTATATTTGATGTTGATCTTAAAATAATTAAAAATTTTGATATGATTTCCATAGAAGGTGTATTACATCATACGTTTAAACCAATGGAGAATTTGAATATGGTTTTAAAAAATATGGTTGAAAATCAAATCATACTAATTGCTATTGGTGAAAGTCATGGAATGTTAAAAAGAGAATTACAAAAAGAAGCAGTAACAAAACTAGCAAATAATGATCCTATGAAAATATCATTTTACGTAAAAAAATTATTTCCTGAACATCTAAAAAGAGCAACTAATCATGATTTACGTAATGCTGAATCTGTCATTCAAGATAATTATGTAAATCCTCAAGATGAAAGTACAAATCTAAAGGATATTTGTGCAACATTTCTCAAAAATAAAATATCTTATTTATCTTCATATCCTAAATTAGATCTTTTTTACATCACAAATCCTTGGAATCAAGAACGGGAAAATTATTTTAATTATAATTCTTATAAAAAATATTATGGCCTCTTAGAAAAAATTTGGATGACTTGTGGTGAAGAAAAAATTTCTGAAACAATGAAAACTTTTGATCTACAACATATTATTAAAGAAGTTAAAAATGATGAAAAAAAATTATTAAAACTAAAACAAAAAATTAAAAAAAATTCTTTTAGAGAAAAGGATTTAGAAATTATTAAAAAAGGTTACATGGGTATAGGTCTAAATTATTTTGTAGGAATTAAACAAAATACTGATGACAAAAAATTCATTAAAAAACTAAGTGCATATAAGAAATCAAAAATTAATTGATGAATTCCTTTTCATGATCT
This sequence comes from Dehalococcoidia bacterium, assembly GCA_002708085.1. Lineage (GTDB taxonomy): Bacteria > Chloroflexota > Dehalococcoidia > Lucifugimonadales > Lucifugimonadaceae. The sequence goes on along the minus strand of PAOU01000012.1, from coordinate 11,404 downwards.
GATTAATCACTGATTCTGATGCTTTTCCGTGATTCGAAAGATATTCTTTTAGATACTGTTTTGAATTTGAAAGTAACTGTCCGATTATCTTTTTATCATACAACAGAGCATTAATTTCTTTTTTAATATCTTCGTCATACATCATAGTTCTAATTGCATTCATCTGAAAAATTTCAAAATTAAATTTATTAGTTTGAAGTTGAATGTTTAGTGTAGGTTTTTTCAAAATCATTGCTTCTAAAACTACACTTGAAATATCAAAATTATCTGAAGCGATATTTATGTGTAAATCACTCTCATAAAATAACTCTTTGATTGGAATAGTTTGCTCAATTCTTGCTTCTGGAAAATTAGTTCTAATTGTTTTCTCTAAAAATTCATTGTTTACATTCTGTTGTGGGTGTAGTTTGAAAATAATCTCAACATTGGAAAAATCTCTACAAGAAGAAATTATTTTACTCAAGGCTTTTTCATAATTTTTGTAGAGCTCCGTCTTGAATCCCTCTACATGGAAAATTATTGGTCGTAGTGTGATAATGATCTTTTTATTTTTACTATTTTTTTTATTAATTGATTCAAATGAATCATATTTTGGACTTCCTGCCACAATAATTTGATCTTTATCTATATTCTTGATGTTCGTCAAGTAATTCTTAACAAAATTTCCCCATACGATAAATTGTTTTTTTGTATGATGGTAATCATCCAATAAATCAATGTAAGAAATATTTTTTGTATAGTTAGCAAATGCATGTTGAAGAAGGAAAATTAGTCTATTGTTAAAAACACTATCAAAAATTTTTTCTGTTTCTCCTGAATTATTTAACATTAAAACTCCTAAATTATTTTTACTAGAATTAATCTCTTCAGCTATACTAATACAATTCAAATATTCATCAATTCTCTGAATTATAATATTGATAATTTTTCTTTTTAAAAGAATTGTTGTATCTATCTTATAGTTTAAACTTAATTTTGGAATCAATTCCTTATTATCATTTTTTTTCAAATAATCTAGAATTATATTTTTTCTATCTTTAATTTCTTCAAGTTTGGATTTATCCAAATATTCCTTTCCAGTAATAAATACTGAATTTGTCTTTCTTAAATTTTGAAGTGTTTTTTTACTATATACTGCACTTTTTCTGAAATTAACTAAAATTGCTTGAAGATTATTTTTATTTATTTCTTGTAATAATTCAAAATATAATTCTGGATCAAATTCTACCAAAATTATCTTTTTTACATCAGAATTGTTGTTGGTTAGATGAAAAGATTTTCCTATAATTCCCTCAATGGTTTTTTTAATAAATTGATAATTTTTTCTACTAACATTGATGCTTGATGTTGTTTTCCCAATTTTTATTGGAATAGTTATGTTCTCAAATGTTAACTCCTTTTTATCTATTGTATTGAATATTTGAAATTTTGAATCATAGTCTGTGTTCTGAAATATTTCATACAAGTCAGATGAAAGAAAAACAGTTTCATATTTAGAATCCTCTAAAATTTTAGAAATTGCAATTACTCTAGGAATTCTATCCATTAAAAATTCTAATAATTCATTTCTATCGATTATACCAATCAAATTAATTCCATGAAATGAAGATTTTTCATTTTTATATTCTTCCAATTTTTTCAAGTATTCACTACAATGCTCAAAAACTATTTTTCTATCTTTTGCATTTAGATATTCATCCATAGTCTTGTGGACAATACCATTTTCGTTCAAACGTATATGTGAAATATAATCAAGTGTTACTAAATCTGAATCATCTTGTTCTAATTCTTCAATCCTATTTTTATCAATATCTTCAATAAGGTATAATTTTCTCAAAATTCTTCTTCCATGAAAGATCCTTGGTTATTAATATAATACATTACTATTAAATTCATTAAACTTATTTCCAAATTGTATTTTTTCATATTATTGTTAGGTTGTATAATACAAGCTCGGATGGGTTCGACACGTTTACCAGGAAAAGTCTTGGAATTAGTTGATGGAAAAAATCCAAGCTTATTGTACACAATTAATCAACTTAAGGAATCTAAATATCTTAAAAAAATTATTGTTGCAACAACCACTAATCCGGAAGATAATGTAATTTTTGATTTTTGTCAGAAAATAGATATTGATATTTTTAGAGGTGATCCTGAAAATGTATTATCCAGATATTATGAATGTGCAAAATCCTTTCATCTTTCGTCCATTCTGAGAGTTACAGGTGATTGTCCTCTAATTGATCCTAAAATAGTTGATCAAGGAATTTCAAAATTTTTAGAAAACAAATATGATTATGTTACAAATACATTTCCTAGGAGTTTTCCTGATGGAAATGAAACAGAAATTTTCTCTTTTGATACATTAGAATTAGCTCATAAAAATGCAAGATTACCGTCTGAACGTGAACATGTTACACCCTATATTCGAAATAATAAACAACAATTCAAAATATATAATTTTTCCTATTCTGAAAATATCTCAAATTTAAGATGGACATTAGATTATGATGTTGATTTAAAATTAATTAATGAAATAATATTAAAAATTAATACACGCCCAATTCATCTAGAAGATATATTAAATTTATTTAAGAGTGAACCAAATTTAAAAAAAATTAATCAAGACCATAAACCTAATGAAGGTTATATGAAATCATTGAAAGATGATGAAGAATTCACACGTAACTCAAGTTCTTAATTTAAATTCATCATATATTATATCGATTACTCTTTCTACGCCATAAAGTAATTCTATTTTTTTTAATCTTGCTCTGAATATTTTTCTATTTTCATATTCTAACAAATGTTTAATGTTAAATGATAATTCTTTAGTAAACGATACTGGATTATAGTTAATGTGTTTTCCAATTTTTTCATCTCTCACAAACGTATGTGATTTTTCACGATCGTTAACTGCTACAGATAAAATTGGAACTTGCATAGATGCAATTTCAAAAACAGTTCTTCCATTTGAAACAATTGCAAAGTCGGCATATCTGATATATTTTGCTAGAAAATCAGATTTTTCAATTAATTTAATGGTATATCCATCTTTGATTAGATGATTGGCAGCCTTTTTTATCTCATCTTTATGTTCAAAACCAAATCCCAACATAATGATGAATTCAATATTTTTCAATGATAATTCTTCAATTACCCTAAAAATTTTAGTAGTAATCTGTGTAGGATCTGTACCTCCAAAACTAACAAGTATTTTTTTTACATTTTTTCTAAGTGAACTATTTGTCCAGATCCTAAATTCATCTCTAACGCATGCAAATTTTCCCCCGTAGAATTCTTTAGTTAACATCTTTTTTTTATTAAAAATTGGATTAAAAACTAAATCCGCATATGCTCTTCCTTTACCAACATCTTCAAAATTAACAATCATTGATGACATCTCTCTAATTTTTTTCATATAATCTATTTTGGTATTTAAAATATCATTGAAAATTATATCAGGCTCAAAATTAGAAATAATTTTTAATAACTCTGAATTATTCTTAAAAAATTTAATCTTATACTTTTGTTCTTTAAATTTACTTGAACCTAGTTTATTTTCCTCATTCATAACAATAAGAATTTGTTCATTTCTAAGGAAATGCAAAATTGTTAACATATTATAGACATGGCCTAAACCAATTTTCTTACTACCGTCAACTCTAATCAAAATTTTTTTCGTCATTGGTTATAATCGATATCATCCCACTGGATAGTCGAATCTTCTGGAATATCTTTTACTGCTTTTGAACCAATTATCTTGGAGAAATATTTTGGTGCAATTCCAGTACCCGGTCTTTTAACATCTATCACACTTTCAGTAATTTCACTTCCTTTGGGAATTATGCATTTAGATACTACACTTCTTCTTGCATACTTTACAGCATCCGATTCAACATGAATATAATTTTCAATTTCAGAACCACGTGACATCTCAATTAAATTAATTTTATTTCTTAATTCTTTAAAATCATCTGAAGTTAGTGATAAACGATGGTCTCTACTAATTTTTAGATTCTTATCAAATGTAAAATGTTTTTCAATACATGTTGAACCATAGAATACAGAGAGTGCGGCAATTTCTGTACCTAGTGTATGATCGGAATATCCTATGACACATTCTGGAAATTCTTTGCTAAGTTTCTTTATCATTTCCAAATTTGCATCTTCTGGTTTTGTTGGATAAGATGTAATACAATGCATTAAAACAATTTCATTATTCCCTTCATTATGAATAGCTGATAATGCATCATGAATTTCAGAGAAAGATGCCATCCCAGTTGACATAAAAATTGGTTTTTTCTTTGAAGCAATTTTTTTGATTAATGGAATGTGCGTTATATCAGCTGAAGCGATTTTATATGCAGGTACATTAAATGATTCAAGCAAATCTACAGAATCTAAATCAAAAGGAGTTGAAAAACATGTAATTCCTTTTTGTCTTGCATAATCAAATATTTTTTTCCAATCGTCTTTTGAAAGTTTATCTAATTTATCAAATACATCAAATTGTGATTCCTTTTTGTTCCCATCATCCCAATATTTTTGAGCAGTTTTTGTTGTAAGTTTTGCTGCTGTATAATTTTGGAATTTTATCGCATCAACATCTGCTTCTATTGCAGAATCAATCAACTGAAGTGCTTTATCAAGTTCCCCTTCATGGTTTGCTCCTGCTTCAGCAATTATGTAAAAAGGACATCCATTTCCAATAAATTTGCCATCAATCATAATTTTTTTCATTAATAATGCCCCTAATTGTTATTATATAGATAATTCTATTATTTGTAACAAACTGTTTTTTAATAAAAAAAATTACATAATCTTGTTGAATGTACAAAAGCTGTTTGATCTATCCGGAAAGACAATAGTGTTAACTGGAGCCGCAGGAAATTTAGGCTCAAAATATGTTGAAGGATTTTCTCAAGCTGGTGCAAATGTAGTTCTTGCAGATATTAATTTTCAACAATGCAAAAAACTTGAAAAAAAAATTAATAAAAAATATGATACAAATTCATTATCTGTTAAGGTAGATCTTACAGATCCAAAATCCATTAAAGGCATGGTCGCTAAAATTTTAAAAAAATATTCAACAATTGATGTATTAATTAACAATGCCGCATATCAAGGAAATAATAAAATCCGAACTAATGGATTTGATGGTCTTGATCTTAAAACCTGGAATAGAGCTATTGATGTTAATCTGACAGGAGTTTTTCTATTAAGTCAAGAAATAGGAAAGATAATGATAAAACAAAAAAATGGAAATGTCATAAATATTTCATCCACATACGGAATTGTTGGTGCAGATCAAAGAATCTATGGAAAAAGCGGACAGAATTCTGCTGTATTTTATGCAGCAACTAAAAGTGCCATTTTGAATCTCACGAGATATCTAGCTGCATATTGGAATAGGACTGGCATAAGAGTTAATACATTTTCACCAGGTGGTGTAGAGAATAATCAAGATAAGACTTTTGTAAAAAAATATTCTGAAAAAACAATGATTGGAAGAATGGCTAAAAAAGATGAGTATGTTGGAGCATTAATTTTTCTCGCATCGGATGCATCATCGTACATGACTGGTTCCAATTTAATTATTGATGGCGGATGGACCGCCTGGTAAAACCAAATTTCTTTATTGCAGGTGCACCAAAAAGTGGAACTACAAATATTTCGTATTATCTGAGTCAACATTCTAATGTTTTCATGCCGGATAATTTGGAACCATATTATTTTGCAAGATTAGATGTCCCCGAAAAATATGAACGTGACATTATTTCCAACGAAGATGAATATTTGAAATTATTTAATAATCAAAATAATGCAACTATGGTGGGAGAATCTAGCCCAGTTTACCTCTATTGTCCTAATTCTCCAAGATTAATCAAAAATTTTTTACCATCTGCAAAAATTATAATTTCATTAAGAAATCCAGTTGAAATTGCATTTTCTGAATATTTATCCTTAAAATTTATGAAATTTGAAAAAAATCTTACATTCAAACAAACAATTGATTTTAACGAAGAACAACTACAAAAAAATGAATTTCATATAGATAGTATTCTTGAATCTGGTTTCTACTATAAACATCTAAGCACATTTATGAATGAATTTCCTGCAGATCAAATTAAAATAATTATATTTGAAGATTATATCAAAACTCCTCAAAAAATAATACAATCAATTTTTTCATTTTTAGGTCTAAAGGAATTTCCTAACCTAATTGATCCCCCAAAAAACTCATATCGTGTTCCTACAAATGAAGGAAGTAAATTACTCATGAACAACTCTACTTTTAGAAAATTATCTAAACGACTAATCCCCACATCTACTAGACAAAAATTTGGAGATAAATTTCTAGTAAAAGAATCAAAGCGACCTCCTGTTCCGCATGAAGAGAGAAATCGTTTAAAAAAAATCTATAATGATGATGTTGACTCTTTAAAAAAATTATTAGACATTAAACTTCCTTGGAATGATTTTAATTAGAATTCTTTCCTTTTTCAAAAAATTGAATTTTTTTAAAGTGCTCATCTGCAAAATCTTCTAGTATATGATAATTTTCTTTCAAAAATGATCCCATTTTGTCATTAGAAATATGAGCGTCTTGAGTATTATTTACAAAAAATTCTTCAGATAACTTTTTAGAAAAATTTGCCCAATCAAAATTAGAAACATTTGCTTTAAATAAATTTAAAAACTTTGATACGTCCTTTGCAAACACTTTCTCTTTTAATTTAATTTTAAACAAATCGTGTAATTCACTAAAATTATCCAGTAATGTTACAGATGGTAAATCCGAATAATTCAGTCTTACCATTGTTACAGATGGTTTCTCGTAACATGCTGCTTCAAATCCTGCAGTACCTGCAATGGTGAATACTACTGAACAATTTTTGTAGAGAACATCATTTGGAATGTCTGGATGGAAAAGTCGAACATTTGGAATATTCATAATCTCTTCATATTCCTTTTCTGAATGCCATCCTCTTAAAATTTGACCTGGATGCTCTTTAACATATAATTTAAAATCTATTGGTAATGACTTTGCTACAGATCTAATAATCTCTATCTGATTAATAAAATATGGTGCTCCGATTAGAGTGGTTCTTTCCATCTCCATGTGTAATGGAAAATAAACAAATGGTTCAGAAAATTTTGAATCTTTAATAAGATTTTTTTCTATAAATTTTTTCCTTTTTTTATTTCTTAAGAAATCTATTATGTAATAAAATAGAACTTTCTTTTTACTTCTTCCATAATATGTATAATGTGTTTTTGTATTATTTGATTCAAATTTCAAAACATATTCAAACATTGAATTAATTTTATTTAATAATGAATTTTGTGGTATTACAAGTTTTGTATCTAATTGCTTAACTAAACTAGATGTTTTTAATTCATTTTGTATCTCATCAAAACTCATAATCTTTTCATCAGGTATATTCTGAATAGTGTGAAAATCTAATTCTGAATTATCTTGAGATAACATACATTTTTGGGCTAATAGAGTAAAATTCATTGCTATGACTTTGATTCCCATACTTTTACACATCTGAAAAATTAATTCCTGGTGATGTAAACTTGGCATTTTAGTGAAAAAGTAATCAGGTTTTATTTCCTCTAATGTATCTTCTAAAAATCTGCATTCTTGTTCTAAAATATTTAGAATCTCATCATTTGAAAACTTGTGAAAATTTTTGTAATATAAAAAAATTCTTTCATTCTGAACTAATTTCCATAGATTTATTCCATATTTATCTTCAAATTTTTTTAGATATTCCATATCTGGTGGCGTATTTTTTTTCTTTATGTGGTCATGGAAGAATGATAATTTTTCATATCTAACAAATTCTTGGTTTTCAAAAAATTTTCTAGGCGTAGATGTCACTTCTGAAATTGCGTATAACTTATGATCATATTTTTTTTGGAATGCATATGACAAACAATAATGTGTGTAATCATTTGTCAAAAATAATAGTATTTTCTTAGACATGTTTATAGTAAAAAATCATTCTTTAAATAGTAAATTATCCATTGTTCACTTTTTTCTTAGTTTTTCTTTTATAGGTACCTCGGAAGGCCAAACCCGCTTTTTTCCATCTCCCAAAATTGAATTAACAGTTCTAACATCTCTTACTAATCTGTATAATCCTGCTGGTTCTAATGATGCAGCTTGATCAGAACCATACATTGTTCTATCTAATGTGATATGTCGTTCTAGTGAGGTTGCACCTAAACCTACTGCAATCAATGACACTCTGTATGCAGAAACTTCATGTCCACTATATCCTACATTACAACCAAATTTTTCTTTTAGCATTGGTATACATAGCAAATTAGCTTCTTCAATTTTCATGGGATATGAACTATTAGTATGCATTAGTTCGAATGGACAATCTGAGTCTTCAAATATCTTTACTGCTTGTTCAATTTCTTCCATTGTACTCATTCCTGTTGATATGAAAGTATGTTTTTTTTCATTAGCAACTAAATTTAAAAATTCAATATCTGTGAGCATTGCTGATGCGATTTTATTATGTTTCAAGTTAAAATCTTGTAAAAAATATTGACTATCTATATCCCAAGCTGATGCAAACCATTCAATCTTATTCTCTAAACAATAATTGTTAATCACGTCATATTCTTTCTTATCAAATTCTAAACCCATTTTCTGTTCTCTAGTTGTAGTTCCCCATGGACTTTGTCTCGGAGAATCCAAAACTTGTTTTGTGTAGACTTTTTCTATTGTTCTTTTTTGAAATTTTACTGCATCACATCCTGCTTTTTTAGCAATTTGTATTAATTTTTTAGTAATTTCAATATCGCCGTTATGATTAATTCCAATCTCTCCAATGATGAATACCATAAATCAATTTTTTAACTAACTTTTAATAAACTTACTAAGAATTCACTCTAAAAATTACTATTCAATTTGTATTCCATTTGCTGTCCATCCTCCATCAACATAGATGTCTTGACCTGTAACATATGATGATGCATCTGATGCTAAAAATATGCATGGACCTACCAAATCTTCTGGTTCCCCCCATCTATTTAGCATAGTATTTTTTTGTCTATCCAAACGTGTTTTTTTATTTTTAAAACTTTTTTCTGTCATTTTTGTGATAATGTATCCTGGGCCTAAATTATTTATTCTAATTCCATATTTTCCCCAATCTCTTGCTAAAGATTTTCCAAGTAATTTCAAACCTCCTTTAGAAGCTACATAAGCTGGATTATTTGGAAATCCAAACTCTGCATTAATACTTGTAATGTTGATTATTGAACCTCTTCTTTTTTTCTTCATATATCTGAGAATTTCTAAACTCATCTGAAATGACCCAGTCAAATTTACTCCCAAAGTTTTGATCCATGAATCTAAAGAATATGTTTCAGGTTTTCCTGGTAATGTAATTCCTGCATTATTGATTAAGACGTCAATTTTCTTACTCTCGTTGAAAATATCATTACAAACATTCTTGATTTGTTTTAAGTTTGTAATATCGCAGACTTTGTTGAAAATTCTATCATCTTTTTTTTTCGTCTTTGAGAATCTTTTATCAATTCTATAAATAATCGCACCTTTTTTTTGCATATTTTTTGCAAGAATTTCTCCAATTCCTTGGTTGGAACCTGTAATGACTATGACCTTGTCTTTTATAGAAAATAAATCATTAATCATAAACTATCTGGAATTATTAAATATAATAATACTTATGATGAATTATACGCTTACTTGAGCACAGCAAATCTTTTGTATTAACTCCCTTAAGAAAATTATATCATGACAAATTCTTTTGTTGATGAAATTGAAACAATTATTTCTCAAAGTACAGATGTAATAACAAAAACTTTAGGCTTGGCTAATCTTATTGACGAGTGTGCAGCAAAAATCATAACTTCATTAAAAAATGACGGTAAAGTAATCTTATTTGGTAATGGAGGTAGTGCTGCTGATGCACAACATATGGCTGCAGAATTAATAGGTAGATTTAAGATCGAACGTTCTAGTATTCCGGCATTTTCATTAACTACTGACTCATCTATCATTACCTCGATTGGTAATGACTATGATTTTGAAAATATATTCTCTCGTCAAATAGAATCTCTTGGTGGAGAACATGATATTGTTATAGCAATTTCTACAAGTGGTAATTCAAAGAATGTTATCAACGGTGTTAAATCTGCAAAAGAAAAAGGAATTTTTGTAATTGGGCTATCTGGAAAATCTACAAGTAAATTGAAGGAAATATCTGATATCACAATCAATGCTCCTTCAGATGATACTGCTAGAATTCAAGAAAGTCATAGAGTAATTATTCATTGTCTGTGTGATATAGTTGAAAAATCAATTGTGAAATCTTAGGAATTAATTACTTTTGCAATAATTTTTCCCACTGTTAATTCAGTATTTTGTATTGCATCATTAAAGTTTCCTGGACGGAAAAAACTATCTCTTAAATTCATAAATATTATTTTTTTATCTTTTCCATTTTCCCATGCAAATTCTCTAATGATTGATGATAAACCTCCTGTGTCAATATGATCTTCAACCACGATGATTTTTTCAAACTTAGAAAATATTTCATTTAGTAAATTCTTATCAATTGGTTTGAGAAATCTCATATTATAAACGGCATGTGAAATTGATTTTTCAGATAATTTTTTTGATGCTTTAAGACAAATATCTAACATTGTTCCAAAAGATAAAATCGCAATTTCATCACCTTTGACAATACAATCATTTTTCCCCCATACAAACGGTTCTCTTTCTATTTCCATAGATTCAAAATTTGAATCTCTAATGTATAGTGGGCCTTCTAATTTTGAAATATTGTCTAGAATTTGTAATGTTTCCAATCTATCTGAAGGTGCAACTACTGTCATGTTAGGTACAAGTTTCATTAGTGCAATATCTTCTATAGCCTGATGGGTTGGACCATTTGCAGTTCCATTTGCTGTTGCTGAAAGTCCATTAAATGTTCCAACAAGTATTGATGGTAATTTTGGATAACCAAGATCTGTGCGAATAAATTCAAAGGCACGCATAGTTAGAAATGTGGACATTCCATGCATGATTGGTAAAAAACCTAATTTAGCCAAACCCGCTCCAATCCCAATTAAATTCTGTTCAGAAATCCCAACATCAATAAAATTTTGATTTAATTTTTCAGGAACATTCCTTAATGAAACTCTGTTCTCTGCAGTTAAAACTACAATTTTTTCATTTTCTTTAACTAATGATAAAATTTTTGATTCGTATAGTTCCATATTATTTTCCCTCATCAATTCCTTTTTGTGAATCTAATATTTTATTAAACTCGTTCAATTGTTCTTCTTGAAAATCACCAAACCAATATTTTGGATTATCTTCTATAATTGGTATTCCTTTGCCTCT
>PAOU01000011.1 GCA_002708085.1 Dehalococcoidia bacterium | reverse complement strand
CACCAATTTTATCTTTAGGTATATTTATAGTAAGTAATTTTGGAGCATATTTACTTACATTTTCTCTAGGAACATCTATTGTAGACACTAAATTTTCAAGTATAGTCAATCTAGCAACTTTAGCTTTTTCCAAAGCTTCTTCCATTATTTCAAATGTGATTCCTTTAACTTTTATATCCATCTGCAAAGCCGTTACACCTTCTTGAGTTCCTGCAACTTTGAAATCCATATCTCCAAAATGGTCTTCAGCTCCCTGAATATCAGTCAAAATAGAATATTTTCCTTCAGAATTAATAATAAGCCCCATAGCAATTCCTGCAACTGGAGCTGAAATAGGAACACCAGCATCCATAAGAGACATTGTACCAGCACATACGCTAGCCATAGATGTAGAACCGTTAGAGCTAACTACTTCAGATACAACTCTTATAGTATATGGAAAATCTTCTTGTGATGGAATCACTGGAAATAGAGCTCTTTCAGCTAAAGCACCATGACCTATCTCTCTTCTGCCAGTAAACAATCCTCTACCTACTTCTCCAACTGAAAAATCTGGGAAATTATAATGATGAATAAAATATTTTTCACTAATAGGAGACAAGTTATCTATTCTTTGTTTTTCTCCTTCTGATGCAAGTGTGACAATACTCAAAACATGAGTATCACCTCTTCGAAATATACTAGAACCATGAACCCTTGGCACGTATCCTACTTCAGACTCTAATAATCTAATTTGATCTAAATTTCTACCATCAGGTCTCTGTTCTTTTTCAGTAATATTATCTCTTAAAATATCCATTTCAACATCATGAATCAAAGTATCTAATTGCTTTTCAATATCTTTGTCATCATTTGCAATACGTTCTTTCAATGAATTCAAAATTTCACTTTTAGGATCACCAGAAATATCTTCTTCATGACATTTAATCAAAGTATCTTTGATATCTTTAATTTGTAAATCAGAAGCATCAAATCCATTTGAGGATTCTGAGATTACCCATTTTTCTTTACCTAATTCTGATTGGATTTCCTTAATTACTTTAACAATTTCTTTGTTTTGGTCTTGTGCAATTTTTAAAGCCTCTAAAAGTTGTTCTTCTGGAACAATATTAGCTCCAGCTTCAACCATCATTATCGCATCTTCAGTGCCAGCTACCGTTAGGTCAATATCACTATTACTTAATTCTTCATAAGTAGGATTAATTATAAAGTCCCCATCAATATATCCAATATTACAAGCTCCTACAGGATCTAAAAACGGTATATCTGATATAGCTAATGCACAGGATGCCCCAATAATACCCAATGATTCATGAGTATTTTCTTGATCAGTAGCAAGAACATTAACAATTATTTGAATATCATTATGAAAGCTTTTGGGAAACAGAGGTCTTAAAGGTCTATCTATTAATCGTGCATTTAATATAGCATCAGAACCTGGTCTTCCTTCTCTCTTAAAAAACCCTCCAGGTAATTTCCCTGCAGCATAAGCCTTCTCTGCCACATCAACAGATAATGGAAGAAAATCAATACCTTCTCTAGCAGTTTTTGAAGCAACTGCAGTAACTAACAACAATGTGTCTCCACACCTTACAGTCACTGCTCCATTAGCCTTTTGAGCTAATTTTCCTATTTCTATTTCAATACTTTTTTGACCAATATTTATTTTATACGTCTTTAACATAATTATTTTTTTCTCTCTAACTAAAGTTATATTTTAAATTCAGAAAACTATAAAAACAATTAGAAACTCAACAACTTAAAGTGTTAAAACGCGCGATTCATATAGTGAATAGATTTTAACTAAGGATGTATTATCTACGTAGTTTCAGGCTATCAATCAATTTAACGTATCTAGATTCATCTTTCCTAACTAGATACTTAAGAAGTTTCCTTCTTTGTCCCACCATTGAAATAAGTCCTCTTCTACTTGAATGATCATGTTTGTGGATTTTAGTATGTTCTACCAAACGATTAATACTGTCTGTAAGAAGGGCTACTTGAACTTCAGTAGAGCCAGTATCATTTTCTCTCAATTTATATTTTTCTATTATTTCATTCTTTTGTTCACGCATAATAAAGTGCAGAATTCTAGTTTTAGATCTATCAACTCTTCTTTACTATATTACTAGATAGATCAGGCGCATCTCCAATACACCAATTTTAATATATTCTTTAAATTTCCCCCAAGATAATACGCTATAATCTTTAAAATAACAAAGTATTATAAAAAACCAATTATTAGAAATATTAAAAATTTTAATAAAAACCTTAGTAAATTTTAGATATTTTGAATTATTTAATAAAAATTAGACACAAATTAACAAAAAACACCGTTTTTATTAAAAAATTAAGCTTAATAAAACTTGACATATTAGTTTGAGCCACAATATGATTGCATATAGTACTTCAATTGGCATTTTCAAGTTAATTATATGCTTGTAAGTGAACAATAATGTAGTTATTAAATAGACCGAGAATTTTCTCGGACTGTTTTAAATTGAAAATTGATATTCCATAGTTTAATGGGAGGATGGGCCAAATGAGAGGTCTTTTCTACGCAACAACAATATTAGCGATATTTACAATAATTGGATGTGGAGCAGCTGGAGCAGCCGGATTACAAGGACCGCAAGGACCTCAAGGCGCACCAGGTGCAGCAGGTATCCAAGGTGATGCAGGACCACAAGGACCTTCGGGTGCCCAAGGACCAGCAGGTTCTTCAGGATCTGCAGGACCTCAAGGTGATCAAGGACCTATAGGACCAGCAGGACCTTCAGGTTCACAAGGACCACAAGGAGAAGCGGGAGTAAAGGGAAACCCAGGTAATCCAGGACCAGCAGGTGCTGATGGACAAGATGGAGGATCAGGAGCAAGTATAGTTTCTGGAACTGCAGGTACATCTGTAACTATATCTGGTGGAGGATATGCTGCTGGAGAAACTGTTTCAATACAAGCAAATGGTGTTGAAATTACTACTGCTACAGCGAATGCAAATGGTGCATTCTCTGTTGAAATCTCTACTGTAGGACTTCCTACCGGAGCTCACACACTAAGTGGTGAAGGAGATGGTGGATCTAATGCAGTAGGAGTATTAGTCATCGGTGGATCTGGTGGCTTACAATCTTCTCCATAATTCTTTACTAATAAAAAGAAATTTAGAAACAGCCTATAAATTTATGGGCTGTTTCTTTTTATCTCAGGAATGAATATACAGTCTTAGTTTTCCTATTCTTCTACCAACAGTAGATTGAACAGTAATATTCAAATTATCAACCTCTATATGATCCCCTACTTCTGGCATTTTCCCTAATTCTTTATAAACTAGGCCGCCAATAGTATCAAAACCTTGAGCTATAATTGACGTCCCAATTTCTTCATTAAGATCAGCAACAGTCATTCTTGCATCAACTATTGTAATGGAATCGTTAATCCTTCGAATATCTGGATCTTTAACATCAAATTCATCAACTAATTCTCCAACAATCTCTTCAATTAAATCCGTAACTGTAACTAACCCAGAGATTCCTCCATGTTCATCTATAACTATAGCCATTCTAGTCCTATGTTTTTGAAATTCACGTAATAATTGTTCCAAATTTTGAGACTCTGGAACAAAAATTGCAGGTCTAAGAATTTCTTTTATTTTTAATGATCCATCATCTTGACCAACCGATTTCAAAACATCTCTTGCGTAAGCTATTCCTAAAATATCATCTATAGAATCTCCTATGACTGGAATTTTACTATAGCCATCTTCAATCATTAAATTTGAAACATTCTTCAAGTCTCTATCAGATTCAACAACTATCATATCTACCCTAGGCCTCATAATTTCTCTTACCTTCACAGTGTCCATTCTCAAAATCCCTTGTATCATTTTCATTTCCTCAGGATCTACAGATAATCCAGCTGCTTCCAAAGCATCAATTTCTACAGCATCATTTTCTTCATTCCCATTCCCATTTGATGAGGTGATAAATTTATTAATAAAAGGTAATTTCAAAATTGAAAGATTCAAAATTAAAATAACTTTAGGGATTCCTATTAATTTTTCTACAGCTTTATCATTTAAAACGTAAATAAAGAAATAACCAATTAATGGAAAAACCATTGAAACAAGAAAATAAATTAATGACTCTAACCAAGTATTTAAAAAGATACTCGAATAAAAATAAAATATAAAAGCAGTATGAATAGCTAAACCTAATGCCCAAAAACCTACTATTACCCTAATAATAGATTGTGAAAAAATTACATCTGGAACAAGATTCCCATTATCCTTGTCTTCAAATTTTGATAGGAGAATTAATCTAGTAGAAGTACCATTAAAAACTCTATAAGAGAAAAGAAAAATTAAGTAACCTAGCAAAAGAAAGATAAAAACAATCAATTTCAATAACACGTCAATCATAAACCAAGCCACACAAACTTTCTTATTTTAAAACATCTATGTCTATGACTAGGGTCGTCTGTACTCATAAAACCTTATTTTAATTTCCTAGCGGGATTTCCGACTACAGTTATATTTTCCTCTACATTCATAGTAACAACTGAACCCGCACCTGTTATTGATTTCGCTCCTATATTCAGTGGAGCAATTAACATTGTACCAGATCCAATAAAACAATTGTCTCCTATGAAAGTATGATGTTTTGATTCTCCATCATAATTACAGGTTACTGCACCTGCACCTATATTAACATTAGCACCAATTGTAGCATCACCTATATATGTAAAATGACTAATAATTGATTTCTCTCGGATATTACTATTCTTAATTTCTGCATAATTACCAATATATACACCATCTGAAATAAATGAATTATCTCTAACTCTAGAATATGGCCCAATTTGAACATCTTTTTCTAAAGTACTATCAATACACACAGAATAAAAAATTTTACAATTACTACCTACAATCATATTTTCTAAATAAGAGTTAGGGCCTATTCGAGTATTATCACCAATTTTTGTTTTACCTTTTATAAAAGAAAACGGTTCAATTACACATCCTTTTCCTAATTCTACAGAAGGATCAATGTAAGTGTTACTTGGATCTACAATAGTATATTGAGTGTCAGAATCTTCCTCAGTTTTTGTTAATTTACTCATAAAATTATTTCAGAAAATTACTATTTTCTTTTGAAGCAAATGAAATATAAGACAAGATAATATTTTTAAAGTTACAAACTACTATAGTAAGTTGAGAAACGCAAAAATCATTATTAAAATCCAAATTACATTTATAATAAATATAATTTAGGAGAGGTGCTAGAGTGGCCGATTAGGCGCGCTTGGAAAGCGCGTGTTCCAGTTAAATGGAACCGCGGGTTCGAATCCCGCCCTCTCCGCCATATTGATAAAAATAATTAGATTTTATTAAAAAAATAATGTAACTTCTTTTTTTAAAGTTTCGATTCTGATTAACAGTAGTCAACCCCTAAAGGGGTATGACAACTTGTTATATATTAGATTAAATTTGTTGTGATAACCGAAAAAAGGAGAAAAATGAGTAAAAGCCTAGTAATAGTTGAATCACCTACAAAAGCAAGAACATTGCAAAGGTTTCTAGGAAATAATTTTATCGTTGAAGCGTCAATCGGTCATATTAATAATCTTGAATCAGGTAGAGATGCAGATAGAAGTGGCCCTGTGGTTGGAGTCGATAAAGACCTAGAACCCATCTGGGGGCTAGAAAGAGGTGCAATATCTCGTATTAATAACCTAAACAAGCTTGCTAAAGAATGTGATGTTATCTATTTAGCTGCGGATCCAGATAGAGAAGGCGAAGGAATAGCATATCACGTTGCAAATGCACTTATTGAAAAAAAACATTCTAAGGAAAAATTCAAAAGAGTCATTTTTCATGAAATTACTGAAAAAGCTGTTAAAGAGGCTTTTGAAAGCACTAGTGAAATTAATATGAATCTAGTAAATGCTCATATAGGAAGAAGACTTGTAGATAGGCTGGTTGGATTTAAATTAAGTGGTTTAACTTCTTCTTTACTAAGATTAAAACGATTATCAGTAGGTAGAGTACAATCAGTCGCGGTTAGCATCGTTAAAGATAAAGAGGACGAAATAAAAGCGTTCAACCCAGAAGAATATTGGAATATAAATGCTGATTTTTTATCAAATAATAATTCATACTCAGGAAAATTATTTAAAATACCAGGTGTAACTGAAAAAGATTTCAAGATAAGTAATCAATTACAAGCAAATCAAATTGAGAGTGCAATAAATAGCTCAGTTTTTACAATAGAATCTATCAAAATCTCCAGTAGAACTTCAAAACCTAAGCCTCCTTTTACAACCAGTACACTTCAACAAGATGCTTCTTTTAGGTTAAGAATGAGTCCTTCTAGAACCATGACTATTGCCCAACAACTATTTCAAGGAATAAAAATAGGCGGAGGAGAAGAAGGGTTAATAACTTATATGAGAACTGATTCAACAATATTATCTAATGAATCAATGAAAAGTATAAAAGGACACATAAAAAATTCTTATGGAGAAAATTATTTTACTGAAAGAAGATACAAAACTAAGTCTGCTAATGCTCAGGAAGCCCATGAAGCAATAAGGCCTACATCTATAAATAGAACACCTGAATCAATTAAGAGTTTTTTAGAGGATGATCAGTTTAAGCTATATGATTTAATTTGGAGAAGAACTGTGGCATGTCAAATGACGGAGAGCAAAACCCAAAAAACTAGTTTAATTACTTCCTCATCTAATGATGAGAATAGTTACAAATTCAAATCAGAAGCAGAAGAGTTAATTTTTGATGGATTTAAAAAGTTATTTCCTGAAAAAGAAAATAAAAAACTTCCAGATCTTAAAGAAGGAATATCAGTATCTATAGATTCATTAAATAAAGAACAAAAATTCACACAACATCCTCCAAGATACACAGAAGCTTCTTTAATAAAAGAAATGGAAGATTTAGGCGTGGGGCGACCTAGTACATACGCAAGCATTCTTAATGCAATAAAAGATAGAAGATATGTATGGTTAAGTGGTAGATCAATATATTTAACCCCAATAGGAAATGCACTAGTAGAAGAACTGAAAAAAGAATTTTCAAATAGTTTTATGGACTACAAATTTACTGAAAAAATGAACCATGAACTTGATCTTATTTCTAATGGAAAATCAAAAAGAGAAAACTTTGTTAAAAAATTCTGGAATGATTTTGAACCTTTGACATCTAAATTAGCTTTAAGAGGTGAAGAAAATCCTAGAAATCCTAGTGAATATAATTTTTTAAGAACTAACATAGTGTGTTCAGCAAAATCTCCGTGTATCAATTCTGAAACAGGAAAAATTTTTGAAGAGAATGATCCACCTCTAGGAACAAAATCTGTGAATGAATCTTTGGAAATTGCCCCACACTTAATTTGGATAAGATTCAGGAATAAAAATGGTAATGGCTCCTTTCTAGGTTGCGAGGATAGAGAATGTAAAGTTACAGGAGATGAAGACGCATGGGTATCAAGAGGAAGAAGACGAGAAAGATCTCTTAAAAAACTTCAATCTACTATGACTGAAAAAAGTCTTCATCCTTAAAAATACTTTAACTAACACCTTTTTTACAGTGAATATATAAAAAAAACTCGATAGAATGCAAATATATAATTTGGATTCTAAAATGTCATATTCTGAAAAAAATCAAAAAAAATCTGAAATACCTAAATCACTTTATGAAAATATTTCTCAAAAAATTTGGATAGATCAAGTCCTGAAATATAATCAATTTCTAAAAAACAGACAATTCTTATCTCCTTATACCATTAGAAATTATCTGACAGATTTAATTGATTTTTTTAAATTTCTAAATAATTCTTCAATAAAATCAATAAATGATTTGAATAAAAATCATATTAGAGAATATATGAGATGGTTATCAATGAGTAATGTATCTAGAAAAAGTATTTCTAGAAAACTATCATCTCTTAAAACTTTCTTTTCCTATCTAGAAGAACATAATGAAATATTTCATAATCCTGCCGAAATGGTAAAACCTCCAAAACAAGACAAAAAACTACCTAGAATTGAAAATACTCAAGATATTTCAAAAATGATGCAAAAAAATAGTTTTCTTTCTTCAAAAATGCAATTGAGAAATATAGCTATAATAGAAGTTTTATATGCTTCAGGCATCCGGGTCAGTGAATTAACCAGTCTATCAATTGAAGATGTTGATCTAAAATCAGGTGAAATAAAAGTCACAGGAAAAGGAAACAAAGAAAGAATAGTACTAATTGGAAAAGATGCTATCAAAGCAATAAAAGAATACATTGAATTTGAAAGAAGAAATAATTCAAAATCAAACTATTTATTCTTAAATAAAACTGGAGAACCTATATCTACCAGATCAATTCAAAGAATTGTAAAAAAACATAGTCAAATTGCTGGATTACACGAAGATTTTCATACTCATACTCTACGTCACAGTTTTGCTACACATATGTTGGATGGAGGCGCAGATATAAAAGTTGTTCAAGAATTACTGGGTCATTCAAGCCCTACAACAACACAAATTTACACTCATATTTCTAAAGAAAAAATGAGAGAAATCTATAACTCCTCCCATCCTAGATCTAAGAAGATTTAATCAAATATTTTTTTGTTAGTAAATCAGATAAACTATTTGAGAGGTATAAAATGAAAAAAATACTATTAATTAACGGACCAAATTTAAATAATCTTGGCAACAGAGAATCAAAATTCTATGGTAATGTAACGCTTCAGGAAATTGAAAATGAAGTTATAAAAATCGGAAAAAATCATGGCTTAGAAATTGAACCTTTTCAATCAAACCATGAAGGAGATATTGTAGATTTTATTCAAAAAAACTCTAAAAACTCTATTGGCATAATTATTAACCCAGGAGCATTGACTAGTTCTGGGTATTCTTTGGTAGATGCAATTATAGATTCAAATCTTACAACCATTGAAGTTCATCTCTCTAATATTCATGCTAGAGAAGAGTTCAGAAGCACATCAATAATTGCACCAATATCAAAAGGACAAATTTCAGGTCTTGGAAAAGATGGATATATTTATGCTTTAAATTATTTTATCCATGAAATAATTAGTGAATAAATTGATTAAAAAAAGATTAGAAAAAATTCAAAATTTAATAAAAAAAAGTGAATTTGATTCAATATTAATTTCTAACTCAATTAATAGAAGATATCTTTCTGGGTTTACTGGTTCATGGGGATACTTATTTATAACAGAAAGTCAATCTAGATTAGCTACTGATTCAAGATATATAATCCAAGCTGAAAAAGAATCTCCAGAATTTGAAATAATTTCTATTTCTAGCAAAAATCCTTGGCCTATATCTTTAACTGAAGGATTACAAGTACAAGAAATCGCTTTCGAGCCTGAAGATATTACAGTAGAAAATTTAAACTTTCTAAAAGAAAAAACATCATTCAAATGGATTCCGACCCCTAATATGGTATCTAATCTAAGATCCACAAAGGATGAAGAAGAAATAAAATTAATACAAAAAGCAATAGATATTGCAGATAGTTCATTTAATACTATATCTGAAAACATCAAGCCTGGAATTACTGAAAAAGAGATAGCATGGGAACTTGAAAAACATATAAGAAATCTTGGAGCAGAATCTCTATCTTTTGAAACAATAGTTGCTTCTGGCCCCAATTCTGCTAAACCACATCACTCTCCAAGCAACAGGATAATTCAAGAAAAAGAACCAATAGTAATTGATATGGGAGCAAAATACTTAGGCTACTGTAGCGATTTAACTAGAACTATATTTTTGGGTAAAGCAGATGAACAATATAATAAAGTTTACGATACTGTTCTTATAGCTCAATTAACTGCAATTGAAACTCTTCAAAAAGGAATGTCAGGGGAAGAAATAGATGGATTAGCGAGGTCAATAATTAATAATTCAGGTTTTGGGAATAATTTCGGACACAGTTTAGGTCATGGAGTAGGATTAGAAGTCCATGAAAACCCTGGAGTAGGACCTACTAGTAAAAATATTATAGAAGAAAATATGGTCTTTACCGTAGAACCAGGAATCTATTTAGAAAACTGGGGTGGAGTAAGAATAGAAGACATAGTATTAATTAAAGACGGAGAAACAAAAATTTTAAGTAATGCAAAAAAAAATAAAATCATAGATTAATAAAAGAGGAAACATGACAATAAGTTCTAGTGAAATAAAAAGAAATATGACAATTATGATAGATAATGAAATATTCCAAATACTTGAATGGCAACACAGAAAACCTCCCAAAGCTCCGCCTACATTGACTTTAAGAGTGAAAAACATAAAAACCGGTAATGTTTTTGAAAAAAAACTACAGGGCAATAGGCCTTTAACGTTAGCTAGAACTGATAAAAGACCTTTTCAATATCTTTATAGTGATTCTACTTCTCATACTTTTATGAATAATGAAACATTTGAACAAATAAATATTGATCCTTCAATATTAGGCAATGCTTTAGATTTCATAATAGAAGGAGATATTATAGAAGTAATTTCGTTTGAAGAGAATCCAATAAGTATTGAATTGCCTATATCAGTAATTCTAGAAGTAATTGATAGTGAACAAGCAGTACGTGGAGATACTGCAACCAATGTAACAAAAACTGCTACTGTTAACACTGGTCTAAAAGTTCAAGTACCTTTGTTTATAGAAACTGGAGGAAAAATTAAAATTGACACTCGTACTGGTCAATACATTGAAAGATCTAATTAAGATTAATGATTTTTAAAGAAGAAAGTAATTATTCAAATATTAAAGCTACTTTTACTGTTGGTGAACTTTCAGAATATATAAAAAATACTTTAGAAAGAACAACTCACTTAAGAAACCTTGAAGTAATAGGAGAAATATCTAACCATTTTCAATCTTCAAGCGGCCATAATTATTTCTCATTGAAAGACGAAAAAGCAGTAATTAGATGCGTAATGTTTAAAGAGTCTTCTGGAATTGAATATTTAGAAAATGGTCAGTTAATAAATGCTCAAGGTTATATTTCTTTTTACAAGACCAGAGGAGATCTACAAATATACGTTAATAAAGTTGAACCAGAAGGCATTGGATCTCTACAAAAAAACTTTGAACTCTTAAAAACCAAACTTGAATCTGAAGGATTGTTTGATATTTCCAGAAAGAGAAGTTTACCAAAATATCCAAAATTTATTGGAATTGCAACATCAAAGAAAGGTTCTGTTTTACAAGACATATTAAATATCATAAAACGTAGATACCCTCTGATAAAAATTAAAATTGCAGACACAAAAGTTCAGGGAAAAGATTCTTCTTCTTCAATAGTAAAATCTATAAAAGCTTTAGAATCTCAAAAGAATATTGAATTAATTATTTTAGCAAGAGGGGGAGGGTCTCTGGAAGATCTTTGGCCTTTTAATGAAGAAATAGTTGCCAAATCTATATTTGCTTGTAAGGTTCCTGTTGTAAGTGCTATAGGTCATGAAACTGACGTAACAATTTCTGATCTAGTTTCTGACCTACGTGCTCCTACTCCTTCAGCAGCTGCAGAAATAATTACACCTGACATAGTTGAATTAAGAAATTCTATTTCTCAAAAATTAAATGAATTCTACATAAATATTGATTTTTTAATTTCAAAAAAAACATCTAATCTAGAGATCACTTTTGATCCTTTATTGTATAAAAAACCTGATATATTATCCTTTGAAAATAGAATCAATCAATATTCAAATTCTATAAAAACCTCATTTTTAAAAAATTATGAAAAATTTCATTTAACTATTAATTCTCTTGAAAACTCGCTACGAACATTAGATCCTAAGAATGTATTAAGTAGAGGATACTCAATAATTTCTAAGAAAAATAATAATAAAGTAATCACAAAAACTAACCAATTAAAAGTAGGAGATTTACTATCAATTACAATTAAAAATGGGGAAATAGAAGCAAGAACTACTAACTTAAAAAACAAAATTAGAAGGATAGATGATGAGTGAAAAAAATAACTTTGAAAATTTATTAGATAAACTAGAAATTATTGTAAGAAAATTAGAAGAAGGAGATCTTTCTCTAGAAGAATCTAAAGATTTGTTTATTGAAGGCGTGAATATATCTAAAAAATGTAAAGAAATTCTTTCAGAAACAAAATTAGAAATAGAAGATATTTCTAAAGATTTAGATTTAAATAATTCTATCTAAAATACTTACTTCTTTGAAGAATTCTTCTTTTCACTCTCAGGCTTTTCAAGGATTTCATCAATTAATCCATACTTCACAGCCTGCTTAGCTGTCATCCATGAATCTCTATCGGAATCTTTAATAATCTTAGCTTCAGATTGTCCAGTGTGGTTAGAAATAATTTTTGTAAGACCATCTTTTACTCTTAAAACCTCTTTAGCAGCTATTTCAATATCAGAAGCTTGACCTTGAGCTCCACTAATAGGTTGGTGCATATGAATAGTTGAATTAGGTAAAGCAAATCTTTTTCCTTTAGTTCCAGCGGTTAAAAGAACTGTACCAAAACTAGCACATAAACCAACACTAATAGTTGAAACATCACATGGAATATGTTGCATTGTGTCATAAATAGCTAAACCTGCATAAACTCCTCCACCAGGAGAATTAATATATAAGTTAATATCTTTAGTAGAATCTTCTCTAGCTAAATAAAGCAACTGTGCAACAATCAAATTAGAAATTTGATCATTGATAGGAGTACCTAAAAAAATAATTCTTTCTTTCAAAAGTAAAGAGAATATATCAAAAGCTCTTTCACCTCTAGCACCACTTTCTATAACCGTAGGTATAATATTTTCTATATCATTCATATTTATCTCCAGATTTTCAATTGAATAATTGTTTATAAGATTATTAAATCATTTCTTTTGTTTATCATTAGATTTTACCACTCTATCTTTAGCCAATTTCAAAATTTTATCCATAATTAATCTATCTTTAATAGATTGCCTAATATTTTGCTCAATTTGATCCTTAGAAATTTTGCTATTTTTATTATTACTTTGCTCCCAACTCTTTATCTCTTCTAATACTTCCTTCTCTTCAACTTCTATATTTTCTTTTAAAGAAATTTCATTAATTACTAAAGATCTATGAATATTTTTTTCAGCAGCTTCACGTGATTCCTCTAATAATCCTTCATAAGTCTTTTCTGAATTTTTTAAATATTCATCAAAATCTAATTTTCTAGACTCAATATACTCTTTTTGTCTTTTCACAATACTTTCAGATTCTTGATCTATCAAAATTGGAGCTACAACAAATTTTGAAGCTACAATAACTTGATCAATAAAATCTTCAATAATTCTATTGTTCCATTCATTTTCAGAGTTTAATTTTAAATTTTCTTTAATTTTTTGTTTTAGGGCTTTAACATCTTCTATGCCTTCTCCTAAACTTTTCGCAAAAGCATCATTTAATTCAGGTAATTGCTTTTCTTTAATTTCATGAACCAATACTTTAAATTCTCCAGACTTATTTCTTAATTTTTCATCAGGAAAATTATCAGGAAATTCTAAATTAAACTTTTTTTCATCTCCAATATTCATTTTAATCAATTTTTCTGAAAATCCGGGAATAGATTCAATATGATCTTTGCCATAATCAACTATGTATTCCATCTTATTTTGACTAGTTACAATTTTATCATCTGAATTAATTTCAAAATCAATTATTAATGAATCCCCTCTTTTCACAGTTCTTTCTACTGGGATCCAAGTTAATTGCGATTCCCTTACTTGATTAATTACATTATTAATTTCTTTAACTCCTACTTTATTTTTTGATTGAGTAATTTTGAATTTTTCGTAAGAAGATAAATTAACAATTGGAATCAAAGCAACTTTAGCAAGAATTTCTAGTTTAGGATCTAGTGATTCAACTGAAACTACTGGAGTAGATACTATTTCTAATTTTTCTTTGTCTACAGCTTTGAAAACTACATCGGGTATTAAAGTATCTAAAGATTCCTGAATTAATCTTTGTTTTCCTAATGAATTTTCTAGAACTGATCTGGGAACTTTACCTTTCCTAAATCCAGGAAAATTCATTTTTTTACTCATTTTATTACAAGCAATCTCAATATGGCTTTCCATATCTTCATCATTTACTTCAATAGTTAAATTTACTTGTTGATTATCAGTTTTTTCAGTAGATATTTTCATTTTATTCTTCTAAATTAATCTAAATACAGAAAGAAATAATATCATTCATTCTTCATTATTAATATCAAAATTCAATTCTCTAAGTTGTTGATCAGAAATTAAAGAGGGGGTATCAAATAAAGGATCAAATGCTGTTTGAGTTTTTGGAAAAGTAATCACTTCTCTTATTGAGGTTTCTCCTACTAACATTGCTACCAATCTATCTAAACCTAATCCCATTCCTCCATGTGGAGGTGCACCGTATTCAAATGATTCCAATATAGTTGAAAATCTTTCTGATACTTCATTAGATGAATATCCTATAATATTAAAAACTTTCTCTTGAATTTCTCTATTGTGAATTCTTATACTACCCGATCCTAACTCTACTCCATTACAAACTAAATCAAACAACTGCCCTATCACTTGTCCTGGATCGGAATCTAAATGTTTTATGTGATCATCTTTAGGAGAAGTGAAAACATGATGCATAGCATCCCATTTTTCAGTATCTGTATTCCATTCGAACATAGGAAAGTCCACTATAAAAGCAAATGAAAAAGAGTCTGTTTTGATTAAATTTAAATATTCTGCAATTTTATTTCTTAATAAGCTCAGAGATTGATTGACAATTTTTTCAGACCCAGCACAAATTAATAAAAGATCATTTTCTCTACATTTACTAACAGATATAGTTTCCTTTAATTTTTCTATATCTACAAATTTACTAAATGCTGATTTAATATCTTGTACTTCTAAATCATGATTTTTTTTATTTGCTCTAGTTAAACTAAAAACTCCTGGTCCTCCATTTTCTACTATTAACTGATTCAATTCAGATATTTGTGAACGAGAAAAAGATGAGCAATCAGGTGCGACCAAACCTTTAATAATACCTTTAGAATCAATTGTTTTATTGAAAACTCCAAAATCCGAATTCGCAAAAACATTTGTAAAATCAATCAATTTTAAGTCAAATCTCAAATCTGGTTTATCTGTACCATAAAGATCCATAGCTTCCTGAAAAGTTATTCGTGGAAATTTTTCAGGAATATATGTTTCAGGAGAAACTTTTCTTATAAGAGACTTATATAAATCTTCAACTAAATTCAAAACATCATCTTGCTCTACAAAACTCATTTCAAAATCAAGTTGAGTGTGCTCGGGTTGTCTATCTGCTCTTAAATCTTCATCTCTAAAACATCTAGCAATTTGAAAATATCTTTCAAAACCAGAGACCATTAAAATTTGCTTCATTTGTTGTGGCGATTGAGGGAGAGCATAAAAGTTTCCTGGATGGACTCTACTAGGCACAACATAATCTCTAGCCCCTTCTGGAGTACTTTTAATAAGAATTGGCGTCTCTATTTGAACAAAATCATTTTCATGGAGATAATCCCAAATTGCTTTAGTAACAATATGTCTAGTTTTTATATTATGTTGCATTTTAGGCTTTCGTAAATCCAAATATCTATATTTCAATCTTAAATTTTCATCAATATTTATATCCTCATTAACTTCAAAGGGAGGAGTTTTGGATCGATTTAAGATTTTTATATCTGTGGCAATCACCTCAACGTTACCAGTTTGCAAATTTGGGTTTTCAGCACCTTTGATTCTTTTCTGAACGGTACCTTTAACTTCAATAACCCATTCAGATCTTAAAGATAATGCAACCTTATGAGAATCTGCAGAATTACTAGGATCAAAAACTATTTGAATAATACCTTTTGAATCTCTCAAATCAATAAAGACAAGAGATCCATGATCTCTTCTCTTATGAACCCATCCTGCAAAACGAAGAATTTTTCCCTCATCTTTCTCTCTGACTTCTCCACAACCTATATCCTTATACAATTTTTAGACGCTCCATAAATTATTTTGATTTTCTAGAATCAACTATCTGCCACAATAAACCAGTAATTAATGCTGCAAAAACCATTTTTAATAAATCACCAATTATGAAAGGATAAATTGCTTGAGATAAAAGTTGCCCACTTTTAGGCCAACTAAAGTCAAAGAATGACATACCGATACTTAACCAAATAACAGCAGGAATATATATAACAATATTACCTATTAACATTGCCCATAATGATTTACTTCTAGTCCAACCTCTTTGAGATAAAAATCCCATTACAGGTACTGCAAGAAAAAACCCTACTATATATCCCCCTGTAGCACCTAGAAAATAGTTAATTCCACCATTCCAGCTTTGAAAAATAGGAGCTCCTAAAATTCCTAAAAGGACATATGAGAAAATAGTGATTAAACCAAGTCTCCAGCCCAAAACACTCCCCATCATTAATATTCCAAATGTTTGCATCGTAACCGGAACTGGATTATCAGGAAGAAAAAATTTTATCTGAGCTAGAATTGTTTCAAAAACTAAAAAAGCAAAAATAACTAATAATTTAGACTTCCATCCTACATTAGTGAAAATAGATTCTAATAAAGAGTTTTGTTTTTCTCCTAATATAGAAACATTATTTTTCAAACCTAAATGAGCAGAATTTTCTATTGTAGATTGTTCCATTATTCTCTCCTATTAATTTCTGGGACCATGTCCTCTTTTAACAATTTTTAGATTAACAAATGTTTCTGTTCTACGAACACCTGGTATAGTTCCAATAGGCCCTCTAATAAATTTTCCTAATTCCTCAGTAGATTCCACAGCCGCCCATAAAAATATATCATAAGTACCTGTAGTATGTGTAACCCAAGTAGCTTGTTCTAATTTAGAAACTTTATTAGCAATAATTTCCATTTTATCTGGATCTACTTGTATTCCAATTAGAGCTTCAGAATGTAAACCAATACTATCAGGATTTGGAACCGCAAAAATTCTGACTACATTATCAACAGTCATTTTCTTCAATCTTCTTCTTACTGTACCTTCACTAACTTTCAAAGATCTTGCCATGTTAGCATTAGAAAGTCTTCCATTTTTCTTTAACATTGAAAGAATTTTATAATCTAGCTTATCCAAAAAAACCCTCCTTAAATAACATTATTTTATTAAATTAAATTTCGAAATCAGACAAAAATTCTAGTGATTAATAGTTTTTTCGTCAATTTATTTTAATTTAATTATTTTGAATTACAAAAAATCACTATATTTTATGAAAATTTTTCATGTATAATCTATTTAGATATTAAATATTCATCTGGAGTTACAAATGGAAAAAGAGTCTAATCTTCTTATAGATATGACTGAAACAGCTACTTCAAAAATTAAAGAAGTAATCAAAGAACAAGAACTTAATAATTCCTATTTAAGAATCCAATTGACTGCTAATGAACATGGTGCTCCTGGATATGCATTTGGTTTAGAAGACAACCCTAATCAAGATGATACAATTGTAGACCTTGGTGACTTCAAGGCTTTAATAGATCCTGGAACATTGCCTCTTATCACTGGATCTAACATAGATTATGTAGAAGGACTTCATAGATCTGGATTTATCATTACTAATCCTAACCTTCCTTCTGGTGGAGGTTGTGGAGGCGGAGGTTGTGCTTGCGGAGGTGGAGGTGGAGGTTGTGGTTCCGGAGGTGGAGGTTGTGGTTGCGGAAGCGGAGGCGGAGGTTGTGGTTGCGGAAATTAAATTCTTGATTATTATCTATTAAAAAGATTAGTGTTGAGGAAAAATGACTTATATCATTACTTCTGCTTGTAAAGATTTACTTGATGGTTCTTGCGTTGATGTCTGTCCAGTAGACTGCATATACTCCAAAAAAGGAGACAATCAATTATTTATCAACCCAGACGAATGCATTGACTGTGCTGCATGTGAACCAGTATGTCCTGTAAATGCAATTTATCCTGAAGAGGAAGTTCCAGAAAAAGAAATAGCTTCTGTAGACTTAAACAAAAATTACGATTATGACAACTCTGAACCTGGATTAAACACCTAAATAATATGACTAATGCAATTCAAGGCATTCATTTCATGATGCCTACTCCTTTCACTAAAGAATCCAATATTGATTTCGAATCGATAGATAGGCTTGTTGAATTATCAATAGAAAACGGTTGTCATGGAATTGTAATTATGGGAGTGATGGGAGAAGCTCATAGATTAACAGAAGATGAAAGAAATGCTGTAATAAATCATGTGTCAAAAAAAGTAAACAATAGGATTCCTATTACTGTAGGAGTAAGTGGAGAAAGTATTAAAATTGTTTCCAAAAGAATTAAAGAATCAAAAACTTTTGGTGCCAATTATTTACTTTGTTCTCCACCTAAAATGCTCAAAACTAATGAAAAAGTGTTATTAAAATTCTTCAAAGAAATTTCTAAAGATAATAACTTACCGATAGTATTACAAGACTTACCACAAGAGACTGGGGTTAACCTAACTCCTGAATTTATCAATAAAATTACTATTGAAGTTCCACAAATAAAATTCATTAAACTAGAAGATCCTCCAACACCTAAAAAAATTTCCGAGATATTATCAAAAACATCTGATCAAATAGGAATATTCGGAGGCCTGGGAGGAGTATTCCTTATTGAAGAATTGACAAGAGGTGCAATTGGAACGATGACTGGATTTGCTTTTCCAGAAATTTTAGTTAAAACATACGAAGAATTCAAAAACAACAATATTAAGAATGCAAAATCATTATTTTTTGAATGGTTACCACTAATTAGATATGAAAATCAACAAGGAATAAGTTTAAGTATTAGAAAACATATTTTATTCAGAAGAGGAATAATAAACACTCCTGATACCAGATTACCTACTCCCTCAATAGATAAAAAAACTGAAGAAGAATTAGAATCTCTTTTAAAAGAATATCAATTCAAAAATTAATATTGAGGCTCATTAAAATTGCATCATCACCATCATGTAAATAATATTTTTCCCTATACCCATTTTCTTTAAACCCAAGTTGTTTATATAAATTCCTTGCTATAAAGTTCTTTTTCCCAACTTCTAAGTTAATAATTTTCGATTTCTTATGAAAATTCACATAATTAATTAATTTACTTATTAGCAAACGGCCAACACCCAATTTTCTGAAATTTTGTAAAACTGCTACCGAAACAATCTCTGAAAACTCTTCATAAAACCAAATACCAGCATAACCAATGACCATTTTATTTTTTAATGTAGCCTTTTTATATCCCTCAATATTGTGAATTCTATCTGTAGTGTCGTAAGCAATAAAATAAATTGAATTTTTTTTTCTTAATTCTTTAGAAAAATCAGTTTCCCTCCAACCTTCTGGGAAAGATTGATTTTCTATAAATTTCAATATTTCAGAATATTTAAAATTAGCTATTTGAATATTAAATTGGGCAAATTTCATATGAAAATATTAATTTTTTGAAAACTTATACAAAAAAGTATAGTAAAAAAGATTATCTATAATTTATTATATTTCCTCAGATACATAAAATTATAAAATGCATTTTCCAAAACCACATATACCTAATCCTCACATAGCAGAACGTATCGCCCATGCAAAACAACTATTGCATATCGGAGATAACTTATCCCATTTATCACATAAAAAAGAATTCGAAGTTCTAAAACGAATCACTAAGATGTGTTTTAAATATAAAAAATACATTTTTCTAGGAATAACGGGAGTAATTGGGATTGTATCTGCACAATTATATTTACCCTTCTTACTAGGAAATGGAATAGATAAATCAATAGAAATAATAGCATCAGGATCCTCAAAATTTAATGATCTATATCTAGTTGGGTTCCTGATAATAATTACTAGTATGCTAAGAGGTTTATTTGGGTTTTTAATTCAATATAATGGTGAAAAAATTGGAAACAATATCACAACAAATTTGAGAAGTGATTTTCATAAAAAATTACAATCATTATCATTCTCTTTTCATGACAAAATTCATTCAGGAAATTTAATGTCTAGAGGAATACTTGATATTGAGGGAGTAGGATTATTTGTAAGAACTGGCTTTTTAAGAACAATAGAAATCTTACTACTAATGTTTTTTGGAGGAATTCTTTTAGTATCTGTAGATTGGAAAATTGGATTATTAAGTCTTATTTTCATAATTCCTACTGCATCATTAGCTACTACTACACGTTTACGTCTAAGAAAAATTTGGACCAAAATTCAACAATTTTATTCTGATTTAAATACTAAGTTACAAGAAAACTTAATTGGAGTAAGGGTAGTTCGAGCATTTGGAGGTCAAAACCATGAGATTAAAAAATTTCGTTCATCTCATAAAAATGTAACAAATTTAACTATCGAATCAATAGAAGTTTCTGCATTAGGACAATCTTTAATTGGATTCTTTTTTCTCATAACTTGGTCTTTGATTATATGGGTATGCGGTATCCAAGTGATTTCAGGCAATTTAACACTAGGAGAAATGACACAATCATTAGTTTATCTAGGTATGCTACAAAGACCCGTAAGAATGATTGGAATGATGGTTAATGCTTACGCTAGAGCTACTTCATGTGGCCTGAGATTATTTGAAATATTAGACAAGGAACCTAATATCAAATCTCTAAATAATCCAAAATCTTTAGATAAAATACATAAAATTGAAGCTAAAGATATTGTGTTTAAATTTGATCATCATAGTGAAAAAAATATACTTAATAACATCTCTTTTAAAGTTAGTTCAAACCAAATATTAGGAATTATTGGTCCTCCTGGATCTGGAAAATCATCTCTAGCTCAACTTATTCCAAGATTTTACGATATCCAAGAAGGATCATTAACTATTAATGATATTGATATTAGAAATATAGATATTACTGAATTGAGGAAAGAAGTAGGCATAATTTCTCAAAACACTTTTCTATTCAATATGACAATTAAAGAAAATATTTCATATGGAGCACCTAACTCAGAAATGAATGAAATCATTGAATGTGCTCAAATTGCAGAGATACATGATTTTATAGAATCTCTTCCTGAAAAATATGAAACAACAGTAGGAGAATTTGGAGTTTCCTTATCTGGAGGACAAAAACAAAGAATTTCTATAGCCAGAACATTATTAAAGAAACCTTCTTTAGTAATTTTTGATGATTCACTAAGCGCATTAGATTCAATTACAGATCAAAAAATTCGTGAACATCTGGAAACATCTATTTCATCTCAAATCACAATTATCATTTCTCATAGAATTGATTCTTTAGAACACGCAAATGAAATCATTGTACTTGATAAAGGAAACATCTCTCAAAGGGGAACCCCATCAGAGTTATTAAAAAAAGATGGAATCTATAAAACCATATCTGATATACAACATCCAAAATATGAAAAAGAAAAATCCTTGTCATGATTAGTATTAATAAATCAGCAAAAATAAAAGAAAGAGAAAAGAAAGCAGAATTTCTTGAAGATAGCTTAGAGGTAATTTCTTCCTACGATCAAGAAGTTTTAAATAAATTTATTAAATACTTAAAACCATATAAAAAGAAAGTTTTTGGTGGTCTTATTGCTGTATTATTATTTGCGGGTGTTGTGGTAGCCATTCCTGTGTTAGTTAAAATAACAATTGATAATGCTATTTCTGAAAAAAACTCTCTAGCTCTAAATTTAATGTTCGTAGTTTTAATAATTGCTTCATTTATTCATCTATTTTCAAATTATTTCCAACAAAAACTTTTAGGAAAGATAGGAGAAAATGTGATTTATGATATCAGAACAAAAATGTTTAATCATTTACAAAAACTTTCCATGTCTTTTGCTGATAAAACTAAATATGGAGGCTTGATGTCAAGGGTTCAAGGAGATGTCGGAGCTCTTCAGGAACTTTTCCAAGCAGGAATACATGCTATTGCAGATATACTCACTTTAATATGTGTTGCAATAATTTTAATCACTTTAAATTGGATCATGGGATTAATGATTTTGATCGTTCTTCCAATTTTAATTTTAGTAAAAATATTTTGGTTACCAATGGCCAGAAGAGCATTTCTTGATGCAAGTAAAGCTAGATCTATAGTTTCAGGAGTATTAAATGAACACCTTAACGGTGTGAGAGTTACACAATCATTAAATAGAGAAATAAGAAATCAAGAAATATTTGATGAAAAAATAGCTGATAGCTTAGAAAAACAAGATAAAGCAGCTAAATATGGATCAGGAATTATGCCTCCAGTTGAAACTTTAACAGGATTATCTATGGCAATAATTATTGTTATTGGAGGGTATCTAGTAACAAATGGATCTATAGAGATAGGAATAATGGTTGCATCATTACTGTACATACAGCGCCTATTTGATCCTATTAGAACTCTTACAATGCATTATAGCGTTGTGCAAAGAGCAATGGCATCAGGTCATAGAATTTTTGAACTATTAGAACTACCTATTGAAATCAAAGACGAACCAAATTCAAAACCATTAAAAATCGAAAAAGGTAAAATTGAACTTAAGAATGTGGATTTTGGTTATGAAAGTAATAATCAAATTTTAAGTGATATAAATTTATCAATTAAAGAAAATGAAACTATAGGTCTTGTGGGACCGACAGGATCTGGAAAAACAAGTATTGCAGCTTTAATTCACAGGTTTTATGAAATATGGGATGGAGAAATTCTAATCGATAATCAAGATATAAGAAAAGTTACTCAAGATTCCTTAGGATTAAATATAAGCATGGTTCTCCAAGATCCTGTAATATTTTCTGGTACTGTTCTAGAAAACATTAGATATAGAACTAATGCATCAGATGAAGAAATTATTGAAGCAAGTAAAACTGTAGGTGCAGATGAATTCATTAACAGATTACCAGATACATATTCTACGCACTTATATGAAGGGGGCTCAAATTTATCTATTGGAGAAAAACAATTACTTAGTTTTGCAAGAGCCTTAGTATGTGATTCTAAAATTTTTATCTTAGATGAAGCTACTGCATATATTGACAGTTATACAGAATTGAAAATACAAAACGCTTTAAATAAGGTTTTAAAAAACAGAACGGGTATTATTATTGCTCATAGATTATCAACAATTAAAAATGCAGACAAAATAGTAGTATTAGATAAAGGAAAAATATTAGAAGTTGGTCCACATGAAGAGTTGATGAAAAACAAAGGATTATATTCGAATCTATGGGCAAAACATCAATCTTCTTTTGATGATTTAAATAATTAAAAAAGCTGAGCTTGGTCAGATTTTTTGTTATTACTAATATTTAAATAAGAGTAAGCTTTTTCAGTTGCTTTTCTACCTGAAGGAGTTCTAACAACAAATCCTATCTTAAGAAGAAAAGGCTCTACAACATCCATTAATGTTTGAGATTCTTCATTTATTGTAGCAGCTAAAGCTTCTATTCCTGCCGGACCACCCTTATAATTGACTAACAAAGTTTTTAAATATTCTCGATCTAACCTATCTAACCCTAACTCATCAACTCCTTCAGATTGCAAAGCTTTCTGAGAAATATTTTTATCAATATTTCCATTCTCATGAACTTCAGAATAATCTCTAACTCTTCTTAATAACCTGTTAGCAATCCTAGGAGTACCTCTAGATCTATTTGCTATTTCATATGATCCTTCATTAGATATTTTAATACCCAATAATTCAGATGACCTTTTAATTACATTACTTAGTTCTTCTGGAGAATAATAATCAACATGATAAGTTAAACCAAATCTATCTCTAAGAGGAGCAGATAGCATTCCTGCTCGTGTAGTCGCACCCACTAAAGTAAATCTCTGTAAAGGAAAAGAAAGAGTTTTTGCAAATGTTCCAGATCCAGTAATAAAATCCACTTTAAAATCTTCCATTGCAGAATACATATATTCTTCTACACCTTTTGATATACGATGTATTTCATCAATAAAAAGCACATCTCCAAAATTAAGATTTGACAATAAACCTACCATATCAGCTGGTCTTTCTAAACTAGGTCCAGATGTATGGATTATTTTGTAACCAGATTCTGTTGCTATAACATGCGCAAGGGTAGTTTTACCTAACCCAGGTGGCCCATGAAAAAGCACATGTTCCAAAGGTTCTTTTCTATTTTTAGCAGCTTTCATAGCAGTTTGAAGACTATTTACAACAGATTTTTGACCAACATATTCTAATAAATTTTTTGGTCTCAAATTTATAGATTGATAAACTTCTTCTATATCATTTTGATCTTCTAAATCTTCTGTATCAAAATTTTTTATTATTTCTTCTCTAGCCAAATCTACCTAACTATTACTAATATCTTGTTTCTTCTTAAATATTTCTCTTATTAAAGCTTCTAAATCATTTTCTAAATCAGAATTATTTTCTGTAGCCTCATTTATACTTCGAATTGCTTCTTGCTCTTTATATCCTAGATTAACAAGAATAGTAGAAGCTTCTTTCCTTAAATTTAATTTTCTATCTATATCAGCATCATCTGATTGCTCTACCTTATCTTCTATCAAAGCTGAAGTAGAATCCCCTACTTTTCCTTTAAGAGTTGCAACAATTTTCTGGGCAGCCCTTGAACCAATACCCGGCATTTGAGTAAGAGTATGAACATCTTCGGTTTCTATAGCTCTAGCAATCACATGAATAGGAAAAATTAAGGCAGTCACAGCTTTTTGAGGGCCTACTCCTTCTACTTGAATCATTTGTTCAAAAAAATTCTTCTCCTGAATAGAATTAAATCCTACTAGTATTGGCTTCGGGCTTCTTTCAGTAGCATGATAATAAATCTCTAATTCTATTTCATCATTTATTTCTAATTGTTTTAAATGAAGAGATTCAAAAACAAAAACAGGTAATAATACTTCATAACCTATTCCATTAACAAGAATTTCCAATTTAGAATTACCAAGTGGTAATTTTCTTAAAGAACCTTTCAAAAAACTAATCAATTAAAACCTTCCTTCATTTATAGGATACATTATTAAACATCCTTGAATAACATATTGCTGCAGCATAGGCATCTGCTACATGTTCGCTAAGATTATCAAAATTTAAATTTAATAACCTTGATATTGATCTTTGTATTTGAATTTTATCAGCTCTACCAGATCCAGTTATAATATTTTTTATCTGAGTAGGTTGATAATGAAATACAGGAATATCATATAGAGATGCGACTAAACAGACTACTCCTCTCGCATGACCCATAATTATAGCTGTTTTTAAATTCCTATATCTTGAATGCAGGTCTTCAACTGCCATAATTTTTGGCTTGTACTCAATAACTACTTCTCTAATATCTTCAAAAATAGATTTAAGTCTATTTTCCAAATTATCTGAAGTCACAGTTTTACAAACTCCACCTTCTAAAGGTTGAAGCTTATCCCTATTAAAATCTAGAATTCCATATCCAGTATTTGATAATCCTGGATCTATGCCTATTACTCGATTCTTCATTCTTGCCTACAATAGTGAAGTGTACCTATATTAATTCTATTTTCTTAAGCTATTTAAATAGTATCTAACTCTTTTAATAAAAATCTACATAACAAAGTCACTTTTACCAATTAAACAATTTTAATAAGAACAAAATTGGAAAAATTCTCTATTATTTTATCTTTATTCAAGGATCTGCAATATAAAGGGTTAAAAATTACTTGAAAAAAAAATCATTTAGACCGATAATTCCTTCGTATTAATCGAAATCATTTAAAATAAAATTATGGCACCATTACCAAAAAAGAAACATTCTAGATCTAGGACTAGAAAAAAGAGAGCTCATCAAGGGTTAACTCGAATTAGCTTAATAAAATGTCCTGCATGCCCCGAAAAAACATTACCTCATAGAGCATGTTCTCATTGTGGTCATTATAGGGGAAGATATATTGGTGTGATAAATAATGTAAATACAAACTCAGATCAACCTCAATCTTAAATATGACTAATAAAGCTACTTTAGAATCAAATCCCGTATTACTATTTCCTGGTCAAGGTTCTCAATTTGTAGGAATGGGAAAAGATCTAATAGAGAAAAGCCAAGCTGCTAAAGATGTATACACCCAAGTAAATGATGCTCTTGGCAGAGATTTAACTAAGATTATTTTTGATGGGCCAGAAAAAGAACTTAATGAAACTAAAAATGCTCAACCAGCAATTACAGCTACATCATTAGCGTGTTTGGCTTACTTAAATGAAATCACTGAAAATTCATATAAAATTAACTATACTGCTGGTCACAGCCTAGGAGAATACACCTCATTGGCGGCTTCTGGAGCTCTAACAATAGATGAAACTATTAAATTGGTAGTAGAAAGAGGAAGGTTGATGCAAATCGCTTGTAATGAAAACCCAGGTGGAATGGTTGCTATAATAGGCGTAGACGAACTTACAGTAGAAGAAGTATGTAGAGAAACTGGCACATACACTTCCAACATTAATTCTATTTCTCAAATTGTTATTAGCGGTGATCATATGAGTTTAGCAAGAGCAATAGACTTACTGAATGCTAGAGGGGCTAAAAGAGTTGTCACTCTACCTGTTTCTGGTGCCTTCCATTCAGAACTTATGCAACCAGCTGTAGATGGATTAACTGAAATGTTAGATTCATTAAATTTCACAAATCCCAAATTCCCTATCATAAGTAATGTTAAAGCAAAACCCATTGAAAAAGGTGAAGAATTAAAACAAGAATTAATTAACCAAATGAAATCTTGTGTTCAGTGGTCCAAAACTTTAGATTATTTAATAGATGAAGGATGTAATACATTTATTGAAATAGGTCCTGGTAAAGTTTTAACAAACCTTATCAAAAGAATACCAGGCGATTTTGACCTTATTAACATAAGTGATTATGACTCAGCTAATAAAATCATAAAATAGAATTCATGACTTCAATTTCTCAAGAAACAATAAAAAACATTACTATAAATACTATTAGTAATAACACAGAAATAATTCAAGAAGAAAATAAAGAAAGTGATGATCTTAATATTATGGTAGAGGGGAATTTTGATGATTATTCTGTATCTCAAATTGAAGAAAACAATTTGGAATTTCCAAATAATAAAAAACAAATTGATAGAGTAATAACACTACAATCTTTATTTGAAATAGACTTAAATGGAAATGATTATGACAAAGTTATTCAAAGAATTTCTAATAATTATTCTTTAGAGTCAGTTAACCTTGAATTTATTTTAGATAATATAAATAAAATTAGAGAAAATAAAAAAGAGTTAGATATGAAAATTCATACTCTTGCGACCGAATATCCTACTTTTCAGATAGCAGTAATCGATAGAAATATTTTAAGATTAGGATTGATAGAAATAGAAGAATCATTGTATGATTCCAAAACAATAAAGTCATTAATAGAAAAATTTTCAAAATTGGCATTTATTTTTGGTGGAGAAAATTCAGATAGATTTATAAAAGGAGTTTTAAATAGCTTCATTTTAGAAAAAAATAGAGCTCAGCAAAAGGAGTAACTATGGCAACAGTAAGTGACAGATTAAAAAATATTATAGTCGAAACACTTTCAGTAGAAGAAGGAGACGTAGTGCCTGATGCATCTTTCGTAGATGATCTAGGCGCAGATTCATTAGATGTAGTAGAAATGATTATGGCTATTGAAACAGAATTTTCATCAGATGATGAAGCACTAGAAATTAATGATGAAGAAGCTGAAAAAATCATAAAAGTCTCAGATGCTCTTTCTTTTCTTGAGAATAAAGGTATTACTGACTAATAAATCCTAATGGATGTCATCTAAAGATTTTTCTTCAAAAATACATAGCTTAGACTCTACAATAAAATCTTGCACATTGTGTGATCTTCACAAAACAAGAACATTGGCTGTTCCTGGAAGTGGGAGTGCTTTATCTGGTTTAATGATGATTGGTGAAGGACCAGGATTAAATGAAGACAGAGATGGGTTACCATTCGTTGGAAGAGCGGGCAAATTATTAGACAAATTACTCTCAGAAATATCAATAAATAGAAAAGATACTTTTATTTCCAACATAGTAAAATGCAGACCTCCAAATAATCGAGATCCATTGCCAAAAGAATTAGAATCTTGCTCTCCATATTTAGAAAAACAAATTAAAATATTTAACCCTAGAGTAATAGTCACATTAGGAAGATTTTCTTTATCATATTTCTTTCCTAAAGAAACAATATCATCTGTAAGAGGTCAACAAATAGAATTGGATGGAAGAATAATCTTTCCTGTTTATCATCCAGCAGCTGCTTTAAGAAACACAAAATTTGCACAAATACTAAGAAATGATTTCCATAAAATTCCCTCTTTACTTGTTTCTTCGTTAAGAAAATGAAAAATGCTAAAAATGATTTCTTGAACTAATTGACCTCATAGGCTAAATATTCTAGAGTCAAAATAAACAATTTTTAAACTATATTTTGTCTCAAAAAAAGAAACCTATATCAAAACAAAAGATTTTTATAGAAAAAAAGCCTCAAACAATTTTTCTATTATTTGTAGTATTGATTCTTGTTGTAATCAACTTCTTCTACTGGGAAATAATTTTGAGATTATTTGGATGGGGAAGCATAATAGTCATATCTTATTCATTAGTTAGCCTATTTATAATATTATTCCAAAATAAAAAATTCACTAAATATTGGAGATATTTGGTTTTTGGAATTTTTATTTCTTTAGCATCAATAGGATTCTTAGGATTATTCAATGCACCTGTAGATTTAGAATCATCTAATGCTTTTACAAAAGATAACCAAAATTATTTTCTAACAACAAAAGAATTAGGAGATACTCTTGGAGGAAATTTGGGAGACATTATTTCTCGTGAACCACAACAATGGGAACACTGGAATAATATATTTGCTTTAAGAATTTTCGGGGTTTTTAGAAATATAATTATTTTATTAATAGGATTTTCTATTTGCTGGCCTAAAAAAATGTTACTGGTTTTGAAGAAAATATTAATCTATTCAAAATTTACATATCTTCATCTAAAAAAATGGTATATTTCTTTTTTCAATTTAATAAATTCTAAATCTTCAAATAATACAGATTCTCAAGCGGAAGAAAATAATAAAATTCTGGAAGATCAAGTTGAAGAAAAAGAAATTTTAAATGATGAATCCCTAATAAAAGAACCCAAAGTTGAACAGAAAATTACTACTACTTTGAATAACCCTTCAGAAAAATGGATCCTTCCTAATATAGAAATTCTAAATGAATCTCATTTGAGCCCTTTATCAAATGAAGAAATGGAAACCACTAAAAAATTAATTGTATCTACTTTAAAAGAACATGGAATTGAAGTTACAGTAGGTCAAGTAAAACCAGGGCCAACTGTAACTATGTATGGTCTAGAACCTGGATATGGTAAAAAATCTAAATCCAAAACTCTACCATCTAATAAAGAACAAATTGAAAATCAAGAAAATTTAGGAACAAGAGTAAGAGTTGACACAATATTATCTAGAGAAAAAGATTTAGCTTTAGCCTTAGCAAGTCCAAATTTGAGATTCCAAGCTCCTGTCCCTGGAACATCTTTAGTTGGCATAGAGGTACCAAATAAAAGTCCTAGTCTAGTTAATCTAAGAACTACTATGGAAACAAAAAATTTTAGTAAATTCAATAAAAATAATCCCTTGCCTTTAGCATTAGGGATTGGAAGTAATGGAGATCCTGTATATTGTGATCTCACTAAAATGCCTCATTTTCTAGTAGCTGGAGCCACAGGGTCTGGAAAAAGTGTCTGCATTAATTCAATGATTAGTGGATTGTTGCTAGTAAGAGACCCTTCAGAACTAAGATTAATAATGATAGATCCTAAAAGAGTAGAACTAACTCCCTACTCAGGTATTCCTCATCTATATACTGATCCAATAGTTGATGCTGCTAAAGCTGTCTCAATTTTAAAATTAGTAATCGATCAAATGATGGATAGATTCAAGACTCTTGAATCATTGGATTGTAAGAACATTGCTGCATTTAATGAAAAATCAGAGGAAAAATTACCTTATTTAGTGATTATAGTTGATGAACTTGCTGATTTAATGTTGAGTGCTGCTGGAGAAGTTGAAAAATCACTAGTACGTATAGCTCAATTAGGAAGAGCTACTGGTATACATCTTATTGTAGCGACTCAACGTCCTTCTGTTGATGTGGTTACTGGTTTAATAAAAGCGAATTTTCCAAGTAGAATATCATTTAGTGTAACTAGCCAAATAGATTCCAGAACAGTTATTGATAGTCCTGGTGCAGAAAAATTATTAGGTAGAGGAGATATGCTTTTTCTACCTGTAGACCAACCAAAAGCTATAAGAGTACAAGGAGGATTGCTCTCTGAATCAGAAATAAATTCAATTATTTCTCATTGGAAAGATCAGTCTTCATTCGAACTACCAAAATTAAATCCTGAAACTAAAGATGAAAGTACATCATTTGAATTTTCTAAAAATACTGATGCTCTTTTTCAACAAGCTGTTGAATTAGCCATAAGTCAAAAAAAACTTTCTACATCTCTACTTCAAAGAAGATTAAGGATAGGTTATCCTAGAGCAGCAAGATTAATGGATGAATTGGAAGAAGAAGGAATTGTAGGACCAGGAGATTCAGGAAAGCCTAGGGATGTATTAAAACACTAAAATATCATAATATTTTATAATGTCTGAGAATTCATCAAAGAACCAAAAAAAATACTCAAATCCAGATATAGAAGTCACAGATTGCTTGGCTTGTGGAAATGAAATATTTGGAACTAAATTGTATTCCCGTTATAAAGTCTGCTATAAATGTAACTTTCACTTCCATATCAATGCAAGAGAAAGACTTGTTTCTTTGATAGATAGAGGAACTTTTAAAGAGTATTTTAATGATGTGACTTCCCTAAACCCTATCGAGAAAACTTCAGGAGCACAATATAAATCTCGTATAAAAAAAGATAGGCTAAGAACTGGACTTAGTGAAGCAATAGTCACAGGAACATGTACTATAGGCGGGTCTCCTACTGTAATTATGGTCTTAGATTTTGGATTCCTAGGCGGAAGTATGGGATTGGTTGTAGGTGAAAAAGTTGCATTATCTCTTGAATTAGCAGAAAAACGAAGAATGCCTGTTTTATGTGTTATTACGAGTGGAGGATCAAGAATTCAAGAGGGAGTTTTGTCTTTGATGCAAATGGCCAAAACTGTAGTGGCATTAGATAATTTACATAAAAAAGGGCTCCCAATAATTTCAATTTTAGGTAATCCTTCTACAGGACAAGTGATCGCAAGTTTTGTTTCTTTATCAGATATTATTATTGCGGAACCTGGAGCCCATATAGGTTATGCTCCCTACAGAAGTATCAAAGAAGTTAGCGGTGAAATTGAACCATCTAAATACACCTCAGAAATATATCAGAAACATGGACTAATAGACAGAGTTGTATCTAGACAGAACATTAATAGAGAAACATCAACATTGCTTGATCTTTTAAGTCCAAAATTTAACCTAGAAATTTTGAAAACTACTAACATTCCTGAAACATCCCTTTTACCATTAAAACCTTGGGAAATGGTCCAACTAGCTAGAAATATAAATAGGCCACAATCTAGATATTATATATCAGAAATTTTTGCGAACTTTATAGAACTTCATGGTGACAGATTAATGTCTGATGATCCTTCAATTATAATAGGATTAGCAAGACTAGCGGGGGAATCTGTGATGGTAATAGCTCAACAAAAAACTGTGGAAAAAATAAATAAATCTTCCAATAAAAAATCTCAAAAAGTTAAAATTAAACCTGAAGGATTTAGAAAGGCAAAAAGAGCTATTGAATTAGCTGAAAGATTCGGATTACCTATAATTAGTCTAGTTGATTCATTAGGTCCTGAATTAAGCTTACAAGCTGAATATAAAGGACTTGCAAATTCTATATCTGAATTAATCTCTTCTATGACAAAAGTAGAAGTAGCTACAATTTCTGTAATAATAGGTGAAGGGGGAAGTGAAACAGGGTTATCTTTCTCGGTATCTGACAGAACATTAATGATGCAAAATGCAATTTTTACACCAATTAGTCCTGAAGATGCTGCTAGATCACAATTAAAAGATTCAGGAAAAATCAAAGATGTTGTTTCTACACTAAAATTAACTTCTACTGATTGTCTTCAAATGGGAATAATTGATTATATAGTTCCTGAACCAGTAGGAGGAGCACATTCCTCACCTCAAGAAGCTGCAAGATTATTAAAAATAGAGCTCATGAAAGAGTTAGGTTCTTTAAAAAAAATCTATCCTAGAACTCTAAGTAGAAGAAGAAAAAAGAAATTTAGACAAATGGGAGAATATAGTAATAAATTTAGATCTACACTAAAATCAGAATTAAAAATTTGGCAATCAGCTTTCACTGCAGGTGTAAGAGCTCTAAAAAAATGATCTATGAGAAAATTTCAATAACGCTTCTTCTACACCATCACTGTTAACATCTTTGACAACATATCTAGCTACATCTTTTACTTCAATCGGAGCATTTTCCATTGCAACACTAATACCTACCTCTTTTAACATTTCTAAATCATTATAACTATCACCAATTGCCATAACTTTAGATTTATTTAATGAATAAAATCTACAAAAATGATTAACGGCAACACCTTTACTAACATGAGAATGATTAATATTCACATAATATCTTTCTCTGTTAGAGTCACTAGAAATATTAACTCTTAATCCTAATTCTTCAGAATATTCTGAACTAAAAGCTTTAGCATCTTCAAATTCTTCTAAGCAAATAACTATTGTGGAAATATCAAATGAATCTACATTTACTAAAGAATTAAATGTTTTATCATTAGTAGTAGCAAGAAATTTTAATTTTTTCTCCAAAATTTTAGAAAATATATTTTTAACTAAACCTTCTTCAATGCTAACCGAAATAATAGTATCTCCATTTTTATTATCTATAACTCGAGCTCCATTATCAGAAAATTGTATATAATTTAAAGATAATTCATTCGCAAATTTTTTTACTTCTCGTGATTCTCTGCCAGAAATAATAGATACAGGAATTTGTTCTGCAAAATCTTTAACTAAATTTTTCACACTTAGTGATATTTTATCATCTTGGTTTATTAGAGTTCCATCAAGATCTAAAAGTAATCCATGAATCATAAATATCTCCTTCTTATAATTACAAAATTTTTGTCTTATGATATTTTAATATTCATTAGAATATAAAGTATAAAGATTTAAACATTATAGAAGTTGGATATATTTATGGATGATTTTCTAATCATTGACAATAAAAAATTTCATTCTAGATTATTGACAGGAACTGGAAGACATAAAA
Organism: Dehalococcoidia bacterium; assembly: GCA_002708085.1. GTDB lineage: Bacteria > Chloroflexota > Dehalococcoidia > Lucifugimonadales > Lucifugimonadaceae. The sequence continues at coordinate 107,309 of PAOU01000011.1, read as the reverse complement.
GCGCTAAAGAATTAATTCAAAGTATTGAAAATTCACAAACTGAAATAATTACAGTTGCTATAAGAAGAATTAATCTTGAAGCTAAAAAAGAAGAAAATATTCTAGAAATAATCAAATCAAAAAATCTTACTATATTACCAAATACGGCAGGATGCACTAATTCTAAAGATGCCGTTTTCACTGCAGAACTTGCTAGAGAATTGACTGAAACTGATTGGATAAAACTAGAAGTTATTCCTGATTCCAAATACCTTCTCCCTGACCCTGTCGGAACTTTAAAAGCTGCTGAAGATCTAATTAAAAAAGGATTTAAGGTATTACCCTATATTTCTGCTGATCCTGTATTAGCTCTAGAATTAGAAAAAATAGGATGTGTGACAGTAATGCCATTAGGCTCTCCAATAGGATCTGGGCAAGGCATTCATACATTAGAATCCATAAAAATTATTATAGATCAGTCTAAAGTACCTGTAATAGTAGATGCAGGGATAGGTGTTCCATCTGATGCTGCTCTTGTTATGGAAGCAGGCGCAGATGCAGTTCTAATAAATACGGCTATAGCACAAGCTGAAAACCCTGGAATAATGGCATCAGCATTTAGATTAGGTGTACAATCAGGAAGACAAGCTTTTCTTGCAGGAAGAATACCTAAAAAAAGTATTGCAGTAGCTAGTTCTCCTCCTAAAGAATAGTTAACTGATTTTCAAAAAAATGTTAAAACGAAAGAATTTTCCAAATAAAATTTTGTGCTTAATCACAGACACAAAAATCAAAAATAAAAAGGAAACTTTAAATATAATAGAAAATTCTGTTTCCAGTGGATTCAACATGATTCAATTAAGAGAAAAACATATGTCTTCTTTAGAATTATTAGATTTTGGAAGAAAAATTCAAAAAATTATAAATAATAGAGCATTATTCATTATTAATGATCGTGTAGATATAGCTATGGCATTAAAAAGTGATGGAATACATTTAGGAGAAAAATCTATTCCTATAAATTTAGTTAAAAATCTTCTAGGAAAAGAATTTCTTATTGGAAAATCTATTCATCAAGTTGATTCAAGTTTATCAATATATGAATCATTAATTAATTATTGGATTTTAGGACCAATTTATAAAACTTTAAGTCATCCAAATAGCAAACCTATAGGTTTAACTCCAATTTCAGAATTAAAAAAAATAAGTAAAACACCTATAATTGGAATAGGAGGAATTAATGAAAATAATTCAAAAGATGTCATCAAAAAAGGATGTTCAGGAGTAGCTGTGAAAAGATACATATTAGAATCACAAAAAATTCATGATGATACAAAGCTTATTATGAAATCCATAACTTAAAAAATGAAAACTTTATACTTAAATGGAGTTAAAATATCTATTGAAAAAGAAATAGACATTACAACTTTTCTAAAAAATCAAAACTTATCTCAAAAAAAAATTGCTATTGCAGTTAACGGTTCGATAATTCCTAAAAAAGAATATCAAAAAAATATTCTTAAGGAAGGAGATAAAATAGAAATAGTACAGGCTGTAGGAGGAGGAAACTAATCACTAAAAATTATAATTTAAATTTTATCATAGAAGACATCTCTTCCTACCATGTGGTTATGAATTCATCTCCAAGTTATTGGGAAGAAACTGATTCTCATAAAATCGTAAAAACTACTGACAGATTCGAATTAAGAGAAGGTTGGCAAACTGTTTATGCAAGAAAACCAGAATGCTTATTAGTAAAGATTACATTAAAAAATGGACTTATAGGATGGGGAGAAGCAAACGTCCCTATAGGTCCTGAAATAGTAAAATTAATAATTTCCAATATTATTACACCCCTAGTAAAGAAAGAAAAATTCATCAATCCTAATCAAATGTGGCAATTTCTTTATGATATTCAAAGAGGTAGAGGTTACCATTCAGGCTATTACCTTGATGCTTTAGCAGCACTAGATATTGCAGTTTGGGATGCTCTTTCAAAATTTCATGAAATCCCTTTAGGAAAACTTTTAAAAAAGAAACCTCTCGCTAAAATACCAGTATATTTATCGGGCTTAAGACAAAAAAATTTAAAAGAAAAAATTTCTCATCTTAAACTATGGGCAAATAAAGACTTAAAAGGAGTCAAATTATTTCTTCCTGCTAATAACACAGAAATAGAAAATGAACTCTCAAAAATTCAAAGTGAAGTTCAGGAAATAAATAATTGGATGGTAGATCTTCTTTGGATGTCAGATTTAAAATCAACTATTGAATTAAAGAACAGTCTAGAAAATTTTAAAGTAAAATTTTTAGAATGTCCTTTACAACCTGAAAATATTGAAGATCATAAAATGCTAGTTTCTAAACCTGGAGTTCCAATTGCTCTGGGAGAACATTTTAGGACTCATTATCAAATATCACCATGGCTAAAAAAACAAGCTTTAAATGTTCTGCAACCTGACATCGGAAGAACAGGAATTTCCAATGCCTTAATTCAATTAAAATTATGTAAAAAATACAATGTTCAAGTTACCCCTCACATGGGAATGGGAAGTCCGATTTTCCAAGCTGCCACTTTACATTTTTCTTCTATTTGTGAAAATAATTATTTACAAGAATATCAAGCTGGATTAGCAAACAATCTCCATGAATTAGTAAAAACCTCTTGGTCATATAAAAAAGGATATATTCATATGCCTAAAAAATTTTGATTAGGAGTTGAAGTAGATGAACAAAAAATCATTGAAAATTCAGTAAATTAAGAATTGTAAGTAAAGAATTATAAAATATTTTATAATTGAAAAATGAATGATAATCAAATAATTTATTTAAATAAATTAGGCAAAGATGTTAAAGTATTAAACTTAAAAACGCCTTCTATTGAATCAGTTGAATATGCAAAAATAAAAGGGTTTAATGCAATTCACCTAGACGCTGAACATGGCTCTTTCAATGTAGTTTCTTTAGAAAATATTTGTCGCCTTGCAATAGGAATGGGTTTAACTGTAACTGCAAGAGTCCACGAAATATCTAGCCCAAATATCAATCTGTTCCTAGATAGAGGTGTTCAAGGGATAGTAGGCCCTCATGTTGAAACATATTTAGAAGGACTTCTTTTAGTAAATAGTTGCCTTTACCCTCCCTTAGGAAATAGATCATGGGGTGGAGGAAGAGGAACAGAATTTAATCAATTAGACATTCTAAACAACAAGTATGGTAGTAAATTGAAATTTTCTGAATGGGCTAATATTAATATGATAGTAACTGCTCAAATAGAATCAAAAATCGCAATAGATAATTTAGATGAAATATTGACAATTAAAGGTATTGATAGAATAGCATTTGGACCTCATGATTTAGCTGCTTCTTTAGGGCATCCAGGAGAGCCAGATCATCCAGAGGTTCTTGAGGCACATTATGAAATTGAAAGAAAAACTAGAGAATCAGGCAAAAAACTCTGGAGTGACAATATGATAAATTTTTTTCCTGATATTTTCACATTATAAAACCAATAGGAGACTCAACTATGAAAGATGATATTTTAAACAAATTCAATATTTCTAAAGAAGAAATTTTGCGCGAATTAGAAATTAATCAAAATAATCATATAATCATAACAAAATCTTTTATATATCATATCAATTATAAAAATAATGAAGCACTAATTTCCTCGATAAAAAGGTCATCTTTTGATGGATACAACCTTTCTATCAAAAATAAAAATTCTACTCAATTCTATTGGTCAATATTGGGAATAATTTGTGCTGTAGGATTCTGGCAATTATCTTCAGATATTATTATATCTGCAATTGGAGGAATTTTTATAACATTAATATCCATTTTTTTAGCTATAGATTATTGGATAACTCCAGAAAAATTCTTATTAAAACTTTTCTCTGGAACAGATATTATTTCAATAAAAATTCATAAAGAAATTCTTGGAGAATGTAGAGAAATATTAAGCTATCTTAATGAAAATACTATTAATTAAAAAATTTACCAAGATTTACTAGGTACTGGCTCTAGAAATAATGATTTAGAAACCTTATCCCTAATTTTAAAAAATGTACAAGACGCAATCATAGCTCCATTATCTGTACATAAAATTTTTGGAGGAATAAAAACTGGCAAAGGCGAAGAATCTTTTAAAACGTCTCTTAATTTTGTATTAGCAGCTACCCCCCCACTTAATATTATCCCTTTACAATTTTCTCTAATTGAAATATCTATTGTTTTCTTAGCTAATACTTCAACCATAGAATTCTGAAAAGAATTAGCAATTTTACTAACAGTAAATTCATAATCATCAATTTTAAAATCATTAGACAAATTTTTCATTTCTTTATCAGCAAGGTTTTTCAATGCAGTTTTCATACCACTAAAACTAAAATCATCAGTTCCTTTCATATAAGCTTTTGGAAATAAAAATTCCTCTCTAGATTTAGTTGCAGCTTTCTCTATTTCAGGTCCACCTGGAAAACCTAAACCTAATACTCTAGCAGCTTTATCAAATGCTTCTCCTGCCGCATCATCTCTAGTTCTTCCTAATAATTCATAATTATTATAGTTATTCATTTTTACTAAATCTGTATGTCCACCTGATACAATTAAACACATTAGTGGAAAGCTAATCTCATTTATATTCTCATTGTCAATCCAAGAAGCAAAAACATGCCCTTCTAAATGATTTATTCCAACTAAAGGTATTCCTAAACTGGAAGACAAGCCATTAGCAAAATTTACACCCACGATTAAAGAACCAGCTAAACCAGGACCATCAGTAACACCTAACATATCTATATCTCCCCAATCTAATTTAGAATCAATCAATGCTTTTTTTACAGCATTAGAAATATTCTTCATATGCTGCCTAGAAGCCAATTCTGGAATAATTCCTCCATATTCACTATGAATTTCAGTCTGTTTCTCAATAACATTTGAAATAAGAGAAGTTCCATCAGCAACTATACCTACTGCAGTTTCATCACAGGATGTTTCAATTCCTAAAATTATCATGATTTATTAATACAAAACCCTCTTTACAAAAAAATAGATTCCCTTATTATAAATAAATACTACAATAGTAGAATAGTAAATCATAAATATATGATTGAGGGGATGGAGATGTCTGAAACTTTTCCAAAATGCAATTCTTGTTCTAAAGGAGAATTAGTTCCTTTATCTGATTTCGGAGGACAAGGAGCAGCAATACACTATAAAGCTTGGGTTTGCACTAGTCCAGAATGTGGCTTTAACTTAAAAATTAGAAATGGTGAAGTTCACATTAATGAGCCTATATTAGAAGGACATTTAAGAGAACAAAGAAGAAAAGAATTTAATAATTAATTCACAATTTCTAATTTATTACAATAAAAAAATTATTATAATTGTATAACAATAAATAATTTCATTTTAATGTGAAAAAATCTACTAACAAAATAGCTTTATTTAGAAATCCTATACTAAGTTTCTTACTTCTTACTAGTATAGTATTTTGTTTATTTCAAATCTCTCTAGGAGGATTTGTTAGAGTATCAGGTTCTGGCCTGGGTTGCCCAGACTGGCCTCTATGTTATGGTGAAATAATCCCTCCTATGAGTTATGAAACTTTAATTGAGTGGGGACATCGAACAAGTGGTGTCATTTTAGGAACATTAATTTTAATTTCAACATTTTTTATATGGATAAAAAATAGAAACAACTATTTTTTAATTATTACAATTACAACTACTCTGATTACAGTTATTGTAGTAGGAATGATTGGAGGATTAGTCGTTCTATCAGAACTGAATCCAATGTTAAGAACTATACACTTATTTTTTGCTCAATTAGTAATTTTATTTTTAGGAATTTCTCTAGTAATAGTTAACTCACAATCAATATCTATAACTATTATTAAAAAATCCTTAACCAGTAAACATTCCATATTTTTGATAATTTCATCATTAGGAATAATTATTACATTATTATCGGGGTCTTATGCTGTATGGAAAGGAGCAGGTACAATTTGTAGCTCATGGCCTCTATGCTCAAGCTCATCTATATTACCCAATAATCAATTGGAATTAATTCATATGACACACAGAATATTATCTTTGATAACAACAATTTTTAGTTTTTGGACTTGTGTTTATATATTACGAAATTTAGGAAACATTGTAATAAAAACTCTTTCTTCAATCTCAATTTTAATTATTTTTAGTCAAATACTTTTAGGAGCTAGTAATCCGTGGACAAATTTTGAAATTTGGGCTAGAGTTTCTCATTTAGGAATGGCTTCATTATTATGGACATTATTTATAATCATACTCAGCTTTACTCTAATATCAGAAATAGAAACAAAAACTAAATAAAAATATTTTAAACATTGACTAAAGAAAATTTCATAAAAATATCAAAAGATTATATTGCCTTAACAAAACCTAAAGTAATATTGTTACTAGTAGTTACAGCTATTTCAGGAATGTTTCTAGGCAATGGAAGTGCTCCTTCTATAATTTTAATGTTAATAGTTATTTTAGGTGGCACATTAGCTTCTGGGGGAGCAGGTGCAATAAATCATTTCATTGATAAAGATGTAGATCAAATGATGAAAAGAACCAGCAATAGACCAGTAGCCAGTAGCAGAGTATCACCGAAAAAAGCTCTTTCTTTTGGAATTATTCTTACTTTACTTAGTTTTATTGTACTTTATTTTGGTTCTAATTTTCTAACAGCCATATTGGCAATTTTAGGAAATGTCTTTTATGTTTTCGTTTATTCATTATGGTTAAAAAAAACAACATCTCATAATATTGTTATCGGAGGAATTGCAGGTTGTTTTCCTCCTTTAGTAGGTTGGGCAGCAGTAACAGGAACACTGGCACTTCCTGCTTGGTATCTTTTTGCAATTATTTTTTTCTGGACACCACCACATTTTTGGGCTTTTGCTATGTTAATGAACGAAGATTATAAAGAAGCAAATATCCCTATGCTTCCAACAATAGTAGGTTTCCGAAAAACCCAAATAATGATACTCACTCATACTATAATACTTATATCTATAACTTTAATATTAACCGTTGTTAGTTCAAACTTAGGACTGATATACTTCTCTGGGGCTATAATACTAGGAATTCTATACATTAATCTTACAATAAGATTAATGAGAAATTATTCAACTAAAAGAAATCTCGGACTATATAAATTTTCTTTGCTCTATTTATTTCTTCTATGCTTTATAATAATTATCGATAGTTCTAATTTAATTGGATGACATAAATCTTAATTAATTCAAGATAATGAAGACTTAGCAAAATCAACAATTTCTTTAAAAGCATTTGGATCATTAACAGCTATGTTAGCTAAAGATTTTCTATCTAATGTCACATCAGATAACTTCAAACCATGGATCAATTTTCCATAAGTAATACCATTTAATCTAGCAGCAGCATTAATCCTTAATATTGCTAATGATCTCTGTTCTCTTTTTTTATTTTTTCTATGAATTGTACTGTAAGAAAGGGCATGTATTAATGATTCCCTTGCAACTCGAAATCTCCTATTTCTAGAACCACGATGACCTTTAACTTGATTGAGTACTTTTTTATGTCTTTTTCTATTAGTGTTTCCACCTTTAACTCTAGTCAAACAAAACTCCTAAATTAATCGTTTAATTTTTTTACCAATAGCATCTGATATGCCTATTTTAGAAGCAAATAATCTTTTGATTCTTTTTGATTTTTTTCTTCTTAAATGACTTTTCATTCCTTTAGTTCTTAATAATTTTCCTGTAGAGCTTTTATGAAATCTCTTTTTTGCTCCACTATGTGTTTTCATTTTTGGCATTTTAACCTTTCACCTTCCCCATTGGGGCTAATACTATAGATAATGACCTACCTTCAATAGATGGTGCTTTATCAATTATAGATATATCTTGTAATTCTTCTGCTACTTTTTTCAATAAATTCACTGCTAAATCTGGATAAGCCATCTCTCTTCCTCTAAAAAAAACTGCTATTCTCACTTTAAAACCAGAAGTAATGAAAAATCTAATTCTTTTCTGTTTTGCTTTCATATCATGATCACCTATTCTCATTCTCAATCTTACATCCTTCATTAAAATTTTAGATTGAGATTTTTTCGCTTCTTTAGCTTTTTTAGATTGAATAAATTTAAATTTTCCATAATCTAATATTCTGCACACTGGAGGATTATGATTAGGAGCCACTTCAACCAGATCAAGCCCTTGTTCTTCTGCCAATTTAATAGCATCTCGAACATCAAGCAACTGAGAATCAGAATCTTTACGACCTATTATTACTCTTACAGAATTAGATCTTATCTCTCTATTTACTCTATATTTTTTTAAATTTTCTTTTTTCGGTCTGTAATTAGTAGATCTCTGCAAACTTACTTAACCAACCTTAACAAAACTATTATTATTTCCTCCCACAAATCGTGAAATTCTAGCATTAATATATTATTTTCTCAATTATATTCTAATTAACAAATATTTTTCATTTTTAAAATTAGAATATGCTAGGATAGAATGATATCATATATCGAAAACTATATTGAATATTAAACATTAAAGTTTTTTGACGCTTAATCTATGAATAACATTTTTAAGAAAAATCTTTTTATATATACTTTAATAGTAGCTTCAGTTTTGGCTGCTTTTTTCATATTTTTTGATGACTCATTCCAATCTACTGAAGAAATTTCTATATCTCAAGTAATAGAATTATCCAATAACCCCCCTCTAGGACAAAAAATTTTCATACAGGTTAGAGGAGACACATTAAAAATTGAAAGTAATGGAAAATTATACAAGTCTAGAAAAGAAAATGGTTCTAGTGTTTATGAAATACTCAATACTGCTAAAGTAGATCCTGCAAATGTTGAAGTTGATGTAAAAGGAGCTGGAGGCTTCAGTAACTTCTTATCAATCGCTTTAAGTTTCCTTCCTTTATTATTATTCGCTGGAATTTTAATTTTTATGATGAGGCAAGCTCAAGGAGGAGCTAACAATGCTTTGGGATTTGGTAGGAGCAAAGCTAGAATGTTTACTGGTGCAAAAGCAACAGTAACTTTTGATGATGTTGCAGGAGTAGAAGAAGCAAAAGAAGAATTACAGGAAGTTGTAGATTTTTTGAAATCTCCTGAAAGATTTTTAGCTCTTGGAGCTAGAATTCCTAGAGGTGTTTTATTAGTTGGACCTCCTGGTACTGGAAAAACTTTAATGGCAAGAGCAGTAGCTGGTGAAGCTGAAGTACCTTTTTTCTCAATAAGTGGCTCAGAATTTGTTGAAATGTTCGTAGGAGTTGGGGCATCAAGAGTAAGAGACTTATTTGATAAAGCTAAAAAACATTCTCCTTGCATTATATTTGTAGATGAAATAGATGCTGTTGGAAGACACAGAGGCGCTGGTTTAGGAGGAGGACATGATGAAAGAGAACAGACCTTAAACCAAATACTTGTAGAAATGGATGGATTTGACACTTCCACAAATGTTATAGTAGTTGCCGCAACAAATAGACCAGATATATTAGATCCTGCCTTATTACGACCTGGAAGATTTGATAGAAGAGTAATTCTAGATAATCCAGATATAAAAGGAAGATCAGCTATACTAGAAGTTCATTCTCAAGGCAAACCATTAGAAAAAAATGTAAAATTAGAATCAATAGCTAAACAAACCCCTGGTTTTAGTGGTGCAGATCTTGCCAATTTAGTCAATGAAGCAGCGATACTTTCAGCAAGAAGAAAACTAAAGAAGATTAATATAAGCACATTTTTAGAATCAATTGACAGAGTAATTGCAGGCCCTGCAAGAAATAGTAGAATAATTACTGAAAAAGAACGTACTTTGACCGCATTTCATGAAGCTGGACATGCCTTAGTTGCCAACTATATTCCATCAGCAGATCCTGTTCACAAGGTATCAATAATTTCTAGAGGTCAAATGGGAGGATATACCAGATATTTACCAGATGAAGATAGGTATCTACAAACAGCGGATCAATTTGAAGCAATGATTGCGACAGCAATGGGTGGAAGAGTTGCCGAAAAAATCCAATTTGGGGCAATTACAACTGGAGCTAGCAATGATATAGAAACAGCTACTAGAGTGGCAAATCAAATGGTAACAAAGTATGGAATGAGTGAAAAATTAGGATTAAGAACATTTGGGAAAACCCAAGAAGCTGTTTTCCTAGGAAAAGAAGTTAATGAACAAAGAGATTATAGTTCCAAAACACAAGAAATTATAGATAAAGAAATTGATAAATTGCTTGAAAAAGGGAAACAAAGTGCTGAATCTATACTCCTAAAACATAAAAATGAATTAGAATTATTAGCAAATTTCCTTCTTGAAAATGAAACCATTGATGGAGAAGAAATGGTGAAATTATTAAAAGGGGAAACAATAAAAAAGAAAAATTCTAAATCTACGAAAGTCCCTGAGGAAACATTCGACAAAGATCAATTGCCTAATACTAAACCAGAACCTCAAGTAAGTTAACATTCTTAAAAATGAACCCAGAAAATAGATCTATTATCTGGAAATTAAATGATGAGTTTCTTATTTTATTAATACTAATAATTGTAACTTTTATTAGTCTGTTTTTAGCAAATTTTACAAATATCTTAGTATTATCATTTTTCTTCTATCCAGCAACAATTCTTCCAATATTTTACTTAAGTTTCTGGAAATATAAAATGAACTTAAAACTCACATTAAAATCACTTGGTTTCATTTATCCATCTAAAAACCTAAAAGTGAAATCAATTATTATTCAACAAATTTCACCATATATACTAGCTACATATGCTTGGATAATAGGATTGTTATTCGTTGGAATTTGGATTTACTTAATTAATTATTTTTCTATAAGTCTATTTAACCCACCTATATTGGAAGAAGCTATTCCAAAGTTTCCAAGTAATTCATTTATAGTTTTTTGTTTAATTGCTATGTTCATAGCTCCAATATGTGAAGAAATATTATTTAGAGGATTCCTGTTAAAAAAAATTTCATCAAAGTATGGTCCTAGAAAATCTATATTAATAACAAGTATAATTTTTGCATTATTTCATATAGATTTAGGAGCAATAATACCTGTTTTAATTTTAGGTTTATCTATAGGATGGGTAAAAATCAAGACAGACTCTTTACTCCCATGTATAGGAATACATATAATTCAAAATAGTCTTGCAATTATACTAAGTATCTCAAATATCTAGAGGAAGAAAATATGAATAGTAGAATTACAAATATTATAAAAGAACAAAATATAAAGGGTAGAATAGCCTTAATTCCATTCATTACTGCAGGCTATCCCTCTGTAGAAGGTTGTATAAACGTAGCTAAGGGTTTAGTAGACGGAGGTTCAGACGTAATAGAAATAGGGATGCCATTTAGTGATCCCATTGCAGAAGGGCCTACAATTCAAAAAAGTAGTCATATGGCTATAGAAAATGGAATGAATATAAGAAAATCTTTAGATATAGTTGAAAAAATTAGATCCTCTGGAATCAATATACCTATTATTATGATGGGTTATATTAACCCAATACTAAATATAGGATTATCTAATTTTGCAAAATTAGCGACCAATGCAGGAGCAAATGGTTTAATAATTGCTGATATGCCTAATGAAGAACTTAAGCAAATTCAAATTTCTACAGCAGAAAACTCTTTAGACACTATTCCTCTAATTTCTTTAAACAGCTCAGAAGAAAGGATTGAATTAGGATGCAAATATGCTCAAGGATTTATATACTGCATAAGTATACTAGGTGTTACAGGGTCACGATCATCTATTTCTTTAACTGTAAAAGAAAAAGTTAAAACAGTTAAAAAATTCACTAATATTCCTGTAGGAGTAGGATTTGGAATATCAAAACCTTCTCATGTAAAGAATATTAAAGAATATGCCGATGCCGTAATCGTTGGAAGTGCATTAATAGATGAATTAGAAAAAGCAAAAAGTAATCCTGGAACCACAGCAAAAAAATTTATATCTAATCTATACAAAGAAACCTTCAAATAATAACAAGTTAAAAAATGTCTAATAACAATGAATTAAAAGCAACAACTCTGAGAGGAGTTAGAGGAGCAACCACAGTAGAAGAAAACAATTCTTTAAGCATCAAAGATGCTACTAAAGAATTGTTAATTGAAATGTTAAAAGTTAATAAAATAAATACTGATGACATTGCGGCGACATTTTTTACTACAACTAAAGATTTATTTGATGAATTTCCTGCTGTTGCAGCAAGAGAAATGGGTTGGAAAACTGTACCTTTGCTGTGTAGCCACGAAATGGAAGTACCAAGTGGCCTAAAAAGATGTATTAGAATTTTGATACTTTGGAATACTGAAAAATCTCAAAATAAAATAAAGCATCCATATTTAAGAAAAGCAATAAATTTAAGAAAAAGTGAAAGCGAATTTGATGCTACATAAAATCAACTCTTCATTGCTTCAAATACTTTTGCCAAATAATTAATTCGGATATAAATTAGTAACACTATGGATAAAACGTACGATATTAATATAAAAAACTATAAAAACTTAGAACCTCCAAAAGAATTCTTGGAAGAGCTTCCTATTACTTCTCAAGTCTCTGAAAATGTAACAGAGTCAAGAGAAATTATAAAAAATATCATCTCTGGAAAAGACAAAAGGCTTTTGATCATTACAGGTCCATGCTCTATTCATGATGAAAAGTCTGGAATAGAATATGCTGAAAAATTGGTAGGTATTAAAAACCAAATAGATAAAAATATTTATCTAGTAATGAGAACATATTTTGAAAAACCTAGAACCACAGTTGGATGGAAAGGGTTAATCAATGATCCTGATTTAAATGGAACATTTGATATGTCAAAAGGTTTAAGAAAGGCAAGGAAATTTTTATTGGATATTCTAAAATTGGGAATACCTGCAGGCACTGAATTTTTAGATCCTTTTACTCCTCAATATTTAGCTGATTTGATATCTTGGGGAGCTATTGGTGCTAGAACTACTGAGAGTCAAACTCATAGAGAAATGGCTAGTGGATTGAGTATGCCAATAGGATTCAAAAATGGTACAGGCGGTAGTATACAAATAGCTGTAGATGCAATGTACGCTTCTCAATCTTCACATTCTTTCCTCGGAATAGATTCAAATGGAAAAGCTTGTATATTAAATACTAAAGGAAACAAGTCTAGTCATGTTATTCTAAGAGGTAGTTCTAACGGTACTAATTATGATGCAAAGTCTATTAATGAAGCTATGACTCTAATAAAAAACATTAATTTAACTCCATCAATATTAGTAGATTGTTCTCATGCGAATTGTTTTAAAGATCATAAAAAACAAAGAATAGCCTTCAAAGAAGTTCTAAAACAAAGAGTAATTAACAAAAACTCTGAAATAGTAGGAATAATGTTAGAAAGTCATATTAATGAAGGAAATCAAAGTTTAACTGATAACCTATCTGAACTTCAATATGGGGTTTCCATTACTGATCCATGTATAAATTGGAAAGAAACAGAAGAATTATTATTAGAAGCAAATTCCTTAATAGAAAATCAGAAAAATTGAAAAATTTTCATGATTAACATGAAAAATGGAAATAACTGAACTACCTAACATAAAAACACCTACCCTAGTTACAATAGGCACTTTTGATGGAGTTCATTTAGGTCATATATCAGTATTTAATCAAATAAAAAATATCAGAGAAAAATTTTATCGAAAATCAAAGATATTAGCTTTAACATTTACTAAATCTCCTAAACAAATTATAAATCCTGAAAAAAAATATAGCTTGATTTGCCCATTGGAAGAACGTTTAGAATTAATAAAAAATCAAGGAATAGATCATGTGATTCCAATTAATTTTGATAATAATTTGAGATATAAAACTGCTTCTAATTTTTTAAATCAATTAAAAAATAATATAAACATAAAAGCATTTGTAATAGGTAACGGAACCAGCATAGGAAATGATCAAATAAAAGATGAAAAGCAATTACGAGTTATTACCAATGAATTGGGAATAGAATTATTTATACTACCAAATATTACTTTAAAAAATAAAAAAATTTCTAGCTCACAAATAAAAAAAATGATTTCTAATGGCAATATAAAAGATATAGAAAAAAATTTGGGAAGAAATTTTACTTTATCAGGAAAAGTTATTAGAGGTAAACAAAGAGGGAAAAAATTAGGATATCCTACTGCAAATCTTAAGATTTCTATTAACCAATGTCTACCTCATGACGGAGTTTATTTTACAAAGTCATTCATAGATTCTCACGAACAATTTTCAGTCACAAGTATAGGAGAAAATCCTACTTTCGAATCTGGAAATATACCTAAAATGATAGAAACTTATATTTTAGATTTTAATGACGATATTTATGATAAGAATATAAAAGTAGAATTTTTGTCATTTCTAAGACATCAAATAAAATTTCAAAATATTTCTTCACTAAAAGAACAAATAAAAATTGACGTTTCAAATGTCAAAAATCAAATTACTTGATATTCTATTTAAATGAACTCAAATATCAATTTAATTCAAGAACTTAATTGGCGGGGACTAATTTCAGATAAAACACCTCGGTTAAATAGCCTTATCTCTAAAGAAAAAATTTCAGGATATACAGGTTTCGATCCAACATCAAAAAGCTTACATATAGGAAGCTTAATACCAATAATTGGATTAATTCACCTTCAAAGAGCTGGACATCAGCCGATAGCTCTTATAGGAGGTGGAACCGGTATGATAGGTGATCCAAGTGGAAAATCAAAAGAAAGAAATATTTTAAGTAGAGATATTATTAAAAATAACATTGAAGGAATAAAATCTCAGCTAGAAAAGTTTCTTGATTTTAAATCAAAAAATAATCCAGCATTAATTATTGATAATTACGATTGGCTATCAAACCTAAATTTAATCTCTTTCTTGAGAGATACAGGAAAACATTTCACCATTAATTACATGTTAAAAAAAGAATCTGTGAAATCAAGAATATCTAGGGAAGATGGAATATCTTTTACAGAGTTTAGTTATATGATTTTACAAGCGTATGACTATTTACATTTATACAATAAATTTGGATGCAAATTACAAATGGGAGGTAGTGATCAATGGGGAAACATACTTTCAGGAGTAGATTTAATCAATAAATTATATAAGAGAAAATCAAATAATTCTGAACCACTTGCACATGGATTAACATATCCATTAATAACAAATTCTTCTGGAGAAAAATTCGGAAAAAGTGAAGGAGTAGCTCCTACACTGGATCCAAATAAAACTTCTCCTTATAAACTATATCAATTTTTCTTCAATGTTGATGATAAAGATGTAATTCAATATTTAAAATATTTTACTTTGCTTGAGAAAACTGAAATAAAAAATTACGAAAAATCATTAAAAAATTTCCCTCAAAAAAGAGAATGTCAAATTAAATTAGCAGAACAAGTTACAATCATGATTCACTCTAACTCAGGGCTTAATGAGGCAAAAAAAATCACAAAAGCATTATTTGAAGGAAAA
Source organism: Dehalococcoidia bacterium (assembly GCA_002708085.1). GTDB lineage: Bacteria > Chloroflexota > Dehalococcoidia > Lucifugimonadales > Lucifugimonadaceae. The sequence goes on along the minus strand of PAOU01000011.1, from coordinate 91,788 downwards.
TTCGCAAAACTTAATTTGAAAGAATTAAAAGATGCTCTAGAAGGAGCTCCATCAAGTAAAATCAAAAGAAGTAAATTTAATTCATCTTACTCTATACAAGATTTATGCGTAGACCAAGGAATCTGCTCTTCTTTTTCAGAAACTAAAAGATTAATCAATCAAGGCGCATTGTATATTAACGAATCAAAAGTAGAAGATTTTAAAGAAGAACTAAATGCCTCTCACACAATAAAAGGAGAATTAATAATTATAAAGAGAGGTTCCAAAAATTTTCATGTAGTAGAAATAGAAAATTAAGAGATTACAGAAACAATTGATTCTGATAATCGATCAATATTATTACTATTAATACCTGCAATATTTATTCTTCCTGAATCTACTATATAAATAGCATATTTTTCTCTTAATTCATTAACTTGTTCTTTATCTAAACCTGAAATACTAAACATTCCTCTCTGAGATTTAATAAAAGAAAAATCTTTTTTAGAATCAAGTTTGTGAAGCTTCAAGACCAAATCATTTCTCATTTTTTTCATTCTATTTCTAATCTGACTTAATTCTTTTTCCCATTCTTTTCTCATAGTCGGATTACTTAAAATTAATTTTACTATATCTACTCCATGAGATGGTGGATTTGAATAATTAGATCTAATACATACTTTCATCTGACTTACTACATTTTCTAATACAAGATTATCAGAAGATAAAATTGTTAATGATCCAACTCTTTCACTATAAAGTCCAAAATTCTTTGAAAAACTAGAACAAATTATTGATTCTGGATTTTTTTGAACAATTTTTCTAAGACCTTCAGAGTCTTCATTTAGACCATCTCCAAATCCTTGATAGGCAAAATCAATTAAAGGAATCGCTTTTTTAGATAGTAATAAATCTGAAATAGTTTCCCATTGACTCTGATTAAGATCAATTCCCGTAGGATTATGACAACATCCATGTAATAAGACTACATCTCCACTTTTTACATTACTTAAATCATTAATCATGCTATTAAAATTTAATTGATTATCCTCAGAGTTAAAATAAGCATATTCGTTAAAATTCAAATTAGTAGAATTAATAATTTGCTTATGATTTGGCCATGAAGGTTTACTGATCCAAAATACAGAATTTTGATGGAATTTTGAAAAATAATCCATTACTACTCTTAAAGCTCCTGTCCCTCCAGGAGTATGAATAGATTTTGCAGTATTCTCTCTTTGTTTAGTTATATTTTTTCCTAATACTAAATCTTTTACTAATAAACCAAATTCTTCATCTCCTATAATAGGTTTATAAGACTTGTCAGATTCATTCTGAAGAAGAATTTCTTCAGCTTTTCTAACTGAATCAAAAGTTGGTGTTTGACCTTGAGAGTCTTGATAAATTCCTACAGAAAGATTAATTTTATTTGACCTATTATCTAAATTAAACTTTTCTGTAAGCCCTAAGATCGGATCTGGTTTTGCTGGTTTAATAATTTCAAACAATTAAAGGTTCCTTTTATTATAATACTTCAGTATTAAGATTTTGAATCACCAATCCTGAGTGAAGTTTTGGGTGAAAAAAAGTTGATTTAGGTGGAAGTTTTTCACGTTTCATTACTAAATCTTCAAACTTGTTCTTATTTAAGGGCTTCATAATAAAACCAATATCAATTTCTTTATTTTTTATAGATTGTTCAATAGAAATAATATCATGATTATAATCAATAACTTGATTTAATCTTTCATCATCAAAAACATTCTTAAATATATAATCACTTAAAAATTTATATTGATTATCATATATATCATTACTTTGAAATGTATAAATTAAAGACTCATTCTCATTAATAATTAATATATTAAAATCATCTTCACTTTTATTAAAATCATTAATATTCCCTTCGATTACTTTAATTGCACTAGAAGTCATAAAATTAATTAAATGTTCTTTTTCTTGAACTGAAAGCCCTGAAACAATTCTATGATAACCAAGCATCAAAACACCTGGATCATCTAATGAAAACAATGTCATCAATCTAAAATTAGATGATTCATCAGATTTTTTGGATTTAGAAAAAATGTCCTGATAATAAATAGAAGTCTCATATCTATGATGTCCATCAGCAAGCATCAATTTTTTATTAATCAAATGTTTTTTAATTTTCTCTATTTGTTCTAAATTTTTTATCTTCCAAAGTTTTAATTTAATTTGATCAGAATTTATGCTTAATTCCGGTTTATTTTTTTTAGAATTTTTAAAAATGTTTTTTATTTCTCCTGATTCATCACTATACAATGACATTAATGGACTAAAATTACATTTAGTTTCTTTCATTAAAGAAAATCTATCTTTTTTCGGACCCGATCTGGTATTTTCATGGGGTAAAATTGAACCATTATTCAAATCCTCTAATCTAACTAATACAGTAATTCCAGTTCTAGAATAATTATGATTTTCAAAAGAAAATTTTTCCTCAGTTAAATAAAAATTAAAGGATTCATCATATTCTAAAATATTTTTAGAAACCCAATCGTTGAAAAAGTTAGATGCTCTAAGATATTTATTAGAATTCTGATTATCATTCTCAAATTCCTTACCATACTCCAATCTGATTAAATTGAATTGTGATTTATTATATAATTCACTCTGTAAACTTGGAGAAATAACATCAAATGGAGGACAAATATTCAAAGACAAATCTCCAGAATTATTGGAGTTATACATCAAACCTTTAAAATTCCTAATATCTACCACGGATTTCTCCCAAATAGGTTACAATTATTAATAATCATAATACATTCACAGTCCAAAAACGCAATTAAAAATCTAATTTTTAAAAAATATCTTTTATATGTTAAACAATAAAGATTCTAAAATCTTGAATTTAATATCAAGCTTGAAAGATAAATTGAATGAAGCAAATTACAAGTATTATATTCTTGAAAAACCTTCTATAAGTGACACAGAGTATGATCGTGTTTTTCAAGAACTACTTGTAATAGAAGAACAAAATCCTTCTTTAGTTACTTTAGATTCTCCTACACAAAGAGTAGGAATAACTCCCTCTTCCAATTTTCAAAACGTAGAACATTTATCTCCTCTATTAAGCTTGAGTAATGTTTTCAATAAAGAACAAATTGAAAAATGGTATACAAGGATTTCTAACCAATTAGATAATCAATCTACTGAAGTGATTTGTGAACTCAAGATCGATGGACTTGCTATCTCATTAAGATATGAAAATGGAATTTTTGTACAAGGTTCTACAAGAGGAGATGGAAGTATCGGAGAAGATATTACTAATAATCTAAAAACAATAAAATCAATTCCTCTAAAACTATTAGATAAAAACCCTCCTGAGATAGTGGAATTAAGAGGAGAAGTATATTTTCCAAAATCATCCTTTAAAAAGTTTAATGAAGAACGCAGCAAATTAAATTTAGAAGAATACAGCAATACTAGAAATGCAGCTTCTGGCGCTCTAAGACAGTTAGATCCCAAGGAAACTTCCAAAAGGCCAATAAATTATTTCATGTATTCAATTGGATACAACTCAAATAATATGCCACAGACTCAAAGTCTAGTATTAGAAAAATTAAATAGTTGGGGGTTAAGAATTAATCCTTGGAATCACATTTGTAATTCAGTAAATGATATTGAAAATGCATATATGAAAGCAATAAATGACAAGGATAATTTAAATTATGGTACAGATGGAATAGTAATTAAAATTAATGATTTATATGATCAATCAATTTTAGGCACAACTTCTAGAGATCCAAGATGGGCTACTGCATATAAATTTCCTACTACTACAACCACCACAATATTAAATAAAATATCCGTTAACATTGGCAGGACTGGAGTACTCACACCATTCGCTGAATTAGAACCAGTAAAACTAGAAGGAGTAACAATAAGATCTGCTAGTCTTCACAATATAGATTATATCGATAAGAAAAATATAAGAGAAGGAGATTTAGTAGAAATTCAACGTTCTGGAGATGTAATTCCTCAAATAAACAGAGTCTCAGAAAATAATTCAAGATCAAAAACTTCTTTTAAATATGAAATGCCTAAAACGTGCCCCTCATGTGGGAAAAATGTGGAAAAAATAGAAAATGATCCTCATACTAGATGTATAAATTCTAGTTGCCCAGACCAATTCCAAAGGTTAGTTGAACATTTTGTGTCAAAACCAGCAATGAATATCGATGGCCTAGGAAAAGGGATAATAGAAACATTAATAGAAAACAATCTTCTCAAGACATTACCTGACATATTCCATCTAACTAAAGATCAACTAATACAATTGCCTAAATTTGGAGAAAAAAGTACTGAAAATCTACTAAAATCAGTAAATAATTCTAAAAAACCCACCTTACCTTCATTTCTTTTTTCTTTAGGGATAGCTCATATTGGAATAGAAATTTCAGAAATTATCACTGATTACTATAAATCTATAGATGCATTAACAAATTGTAATTACGAAGAATTAATAAATATCAAAGGAATAGGAGAAAAAATAACTGAAAGTTTAATTTCTTGGATATCAACAGAAAATAATATAAATCTAATAAATAACCTTATTCATGCAGGAGTTGAACCTATAGCAGTACAGAGAAACACAAAGTCTTTATTTTCTGAATTAATTTTTGTTGTTACAGGAACATTAGAAAAATATTCAAGGAATGAGATTAACTCTCTAATAAAAGAATTAGGAGGCAAGACTTCTTCGAGTATATCTAGTCAAACATCATTTTTAATTACGGGGAAAAACCCAGGAACAAAACTTCAACAAGCTTTAAACTTTAATATACCAATAATCAACGAATCAGAATTTATAGATATGAAAAACAATCATGAGCTTCATTAAAAAAATATTTGGGAAAAACAATTCTTCAAAAGATGATGAGGGTTTCAATTGGTTAATTGTAGGATTAGGAAATCCAGGAGAAGAATATGATAATACTCGTCATAATATTGGATTCGAAGCAATAAATTTTATTGCTGAAAAAAATAACATTTTGTTTACTCATAACAATAATTCATTAACAACTAAACTAAAGATTAATAATAATAATATTCTTCTATGCAAACCTCTTAGTTTTATGAATAGAAGTGGATCTCCGATAAAATATTTTTTAGAAAAGTATCAAATTAATGCTGAAAAATTAATAATTATTTCTGATGATATCAATTTACCTTTAGGGAAAATAAGAATTAGAAAAAAAGGATCATCAGGAGGACATAACGGCCTTAAATCAATCATTAAACATTTAGATACTGAAAATTTCATGAGAATAAGAATCGGAATAGAAAATCCTGGAAAAATTGATACTACAGATTATGTTTTGGGTAAATTTAAAAGATCAGAAAAAAAATTATTAGAAGAATCTTTATTTAAAGTAGACCGAATTTATGAATCTTTAATAATCAATGGAATTCAAAAAACTATGCAAAATTTCAATTAAACCTAGTCAATTCTTTCAAATCCTGTATATTTCTGTAGAACCTTAGGTACTAAAACTGAACCATCATCTTGAAGGTTATTTTCTAATATTGATATTAAAATTCTTGGAATTGCCAGAGCTGATCCATTCAAAGTATGAGGATAAATTATTTCTCCTTCATCTTTATATCGAGTTTTAGTTCTTCTTGATTGAAAATCAGTGCAAGTTGAGATAGATGAAACTTCTAACCAATCTTGAGAACCTTGAGCCCAAACTTCTATATCTATAGTTTTTGCTGACTGAAACCCTAAATCTCCAGTACATAATTCCACTGACCTATATATTAGCCCTAACTCATCACATAATAATTGAACTTCTTTTACCATTTCGTCAAATGCATCTCTGGAATTTTCTGGTAATTCAAATCTAAATAATTCAACTTTTTCAAATTGATGAACTCTTTTTATTCCTCTAGTTTCTCTTCCAGCAGCAGCTTTCTCTCTTCTAAAGCACTGAGAATGAGAGACATATTTTAGAGGAAATTCATGTGGAATTATCTCTCCAAAATGTAGACTATTTAATGCAACTTCAGAAGTTGGAATTAACCAAAGATCTTCTTCAATATCTCTATAAAGTAAATCAGAAAATTTTGGTAAATTACCCGAACCCACCATTACTTCTTCCTTAACTAAAAAAGGTGGAGCAATTTCTAAATATCCGTTCTTATTATGTTTTTCCAGCATCCAAGAAACTAAACTTCTTTGGAGAATAGCGCCTTTACCTTTTAAAACATACCATCTAGATCCAGCTAATTTGACTCCTTGCTCCATATCCAAAATTCCCAGGTTCGGTGCTATCTCCCAATGAGGCTTAGTTGTTTTTTTATTTTTCACATCCTCTTTAGTAAAAATTACTTTATTGTCAGTTTCATCATTACCAATTAAAACTTCATCGAGTGGAACATTTGGAATCACTAACAATAATTCATTTAATTGGGATTCTATGTCTATTAGATTTACATTAATTTTATTTAATTTATCTGAAATATCCCTCATCTTATTGATATGTTCCAAAGAAGGTTTTTCTTTCGAATCCCCTATTCGTTTATTCTCAGAATTACGAAAGCTCCTTAACTGATCAGATTCTTGAATTAAATTTTTCCTCTTAGAGTCTAATTCTTTTATATTGTCTAAAGGAATTTCTTCTCCTCTTGATTGTAGCTTGCCTAAAATATTTTCAGAACTTGAAATTAATGTATTTAAATCAATCATCGTTATCATCCTGTAAGGTTTTTAACTGAGGGAAAATTAACACATCTCTTATAGATTTAGCTCCAGAAATTATCATTGCTAATCGATCAATTCCTAACCCTAATCCTCCTGTAGGAGGCATACCATGTTCTATTGCTATCAAAAAATCTTCTTCTAATCTATCTAATTCATCGTCTCCTGATTCTTTCCGTAATTTTTCTTGGTCTTCAAATCTTTTTCTTTGGTCAATGGGATCATTTAATTCAGTGAAAGCATTCGCTAGTTCTCCACCACAAACAAATGCTTCAAATCTTTCAACAATATTATCTTCACCTTCTTTCTTTTTTGCCAAAGGAGACATTTCTACAGGATAATCTACAAGAAAACACGGTTGCCTCAAATTAGGTTCTACTGAATATGAAATCACTTTATCCAACATTCTTCCCCAATTTGATCCTTGTTCTACGTGAATCCCTCTAGAATTCATTTCCTTTTCTAATTCTTGAGGTGATCTACATTTTAAATAATCTATACCAGAGTATTTTATTATAGTATCTCTTAAATTTAATCTCTCCCAAGGAGGCGTTAGATCAATTACTTCATCACCAACATTTACTATTTTAGAACCATTCACATCTTCTGAAACTTCAGAAACCATCTCTTCTACCATTTTCATCACATCATTATAATCAGAATAAGCTTCATAACTTTCTAAAGTTGTAAATTCAGGATTATGAAGATGGTCAATTCCTTCATTTCTAAAAATTCTCCCTAACTCAAACACTTTATCTACACCACCAACAATCAATTTTTTTAAATTTAATTCAGTAGCAATTCTAAGATACAAAACTCTATCCAAAGCATTATGTTTTGTAATAAAAGGCTTAGCCATCGCACCAGCTGCTACAGGAACTAATATTGGAGTTTCTACTTCTATAAAATTTCTTACTTCCAAAAATTTTCTTATTGATGAAATTATCTTTGGTTTTACCAAAGCAACTTCTTTTGAAGAATCATTAGAAATAAAATCTAAATAACGTTGTCTATATCTTTTTTCGATATCTTGTAATCCTGACCATTTATCAGGTAATGGTCTAATTGATTTACACAATATATCTATTTTTTTTGCTTCTATAGTAGGCTCTCCTCTCCTAGTACGAAAAACAACACCTTCAATTCCAACAAAATCTCCTATATCAATAAATTTTAAAATTTTAAACAAATTATCACTTAATAAATCTGATCTAAGAGCAATTTGGATAGAACCATAACCATCTTTTAAATCAATAAAAATAATTTTTCCCTGATCTCTGTAAGCCATTATTCTTCCAGCAACTATTACTGATTCAGTTTTAGGGTTCTCATCTTGTTTATTTAATTCTAAATCTTCTAGCATTTCTCTAGCATCTAAAGTAGTGTGAGTTTTTTGGAATTTAGAAGGATAAGGGTTGATACCTAAATTTCGAAGCGATTCTAAATTTGCTTTCCTAGATTCAATTAATCTATTTTCATCTTGTTCAATATTATTATTTTTCATTTTTCCTTATAAAAAAAACATTATTTATTTGTAAAATTAAATTAAATTTAATCTTTTTTGTATATCTGAATTCTTAAAAATATGTAAACTCGCTTAATTATTATATTGAAATACCAATCAATTCACATAAATAATGTAACACAGGAATAACAAATAACTGGAAAATATTTGAGCGTGACCAATTTTTAAAAATAAAAATAAGTCTTTAAGGCCTACAACATCAAAAGTGAAATCAGCTATTTTTTCTCTAATAGGTCCTGAAGGAGTTAAAAACCAAAAAATTCTAGATTTATATGCAGGAACTGGAAATCTAGGTATTGAATGTCTTAATAGAGGAGCAAAATTCAGTGTATTTGTTGAAAAAAATATCAAAACTTTCAAAATGTTAAAAAAGAGACTGGAAGAAAAAAAATATCAAAACTCTAGTAAAGTATTTTGTCTAGATGCCATTAGAGCTGTAAAAAAGATAGAAGGTCCATTCGATATTATATTTGCTGATCCTCCTTATGATTATCAAAATATATCTGAAGTATTAAGTCTTGCAGAAAAAAATAATTTATTCCATGATCAATCTTTAATTTTTTATGAACATTCTAAAAATCAAGAACCCATAAAAAATATAGGAAAACTTTCAAATATAAAATCAAAAAATTATGGTGATACTTCCATCACTCTATTTAAATTAGAGGAGGTTTAATTGGTAAAAGCTATTTTCCCGGGTACTTTTGATCCAATAACAAAAGGACATATTGACATTATTCAAAGAGGATCAGAAATTTTCAATAAAATTACAGTTGGAGTTTATAAAGAATCTAGTAAGAATTTAATGTTTAATACAAAAGAAAGAATAGAACTTATTGAAGATTCAATAAAAAATATATCTAATGTAAATATAATGCCTTATTCAGGTTTAACTGTAAAATTTGCTGAAAAAGTAGGAGCATCTGTAATTATAAGAGGATTAAGAATAGGAAATGATTTTGAATATGAAAGAGAGATGGCTCTAATGAATAGACAAATAAATCCGAATATCGAACTTGTATGCTTAATTTCCAGTATTAACAATCAATTTGTAAGCTCAAGTAGAGTTAAAGAAATAAGTATGTTAGGTGGAGATGTAAGCAGTTTAGTAACTGAAAAAGTCAAACAATCAATTAATAAAAAACTAACAGATATTTAAAAAAAATAAGGGGGTCATATGACTGTAAAAGAAAATTTAGATAGATTACAAAACTATTTAATTTCTCACAAAGTTAAAGGTACTAATAGATCTTTAATAAATATTGAAGAATGTGTTGAAATAATTAAATCAATTCATTCAATTATTCCGAATTCATTAGATGAATCTGAAATAATTGTGAGACAAAAAGAATCTATTATTGAACAAGCAGAAGAAGAAGCTAGTAAAAAAAGAATTTATGCTGATTCAGAAGCTGAAAAAATCAGAAAAAATGCTGAAGAAAAATCAGAAGAAATGATTATTAAAGCAAATGAACAAGCTGAAAAATTAGTTCAAAAAGAAGAAATTGTTAAAAAGGCCTATGAACAATCTGAAAAGATTATATTAAATTCGGAAGAAGAATCAAAATCTATAGAAGAAAAAGCAGAATTATCAAAACAAGATACTGAAAGAAAGGCTACAAATATTTTAAACGAAGCTCAAGATCATTCAATGAAAACCAGAAACGGTGCAGATGCATATGCACGTGAAGTTTTATTTTCTCTTGAAGAAAGAATTTCTACAACGCTAGGTCAGGTCAGAAAAGGAATAGAAATGCTTGATGAAAGTGAAGTAGAAATAAACTGATTTTCTTTAAAAAGTTTCTAAAATAGTATAATTCTTATATCAAAAGAATTATGAACTATGGAAACTAAAGATTTTAAAAAGAAATTATTATTAATTGATGGTCATGCAATGATATTCAGAGCATGGTATTCAATACCTGAGCGACTTTCCTCAAAAGGAGTTGGCACCTCGATAGTATATGGGTTTTTATCGAGTCTCTTCAAACTTATTTCTGATCATAATCCAAGTCACTTGATTGTAACCCTTGATCCCAAAGGACCAACATTCAGACATGAATTATATCCAGAATATAAGGCAAACCGTGATTCAACTCCTCCTGAAATAATCAAACAAACTCCTTTATTAGAAAAAATTCTCACATCGATGAAAATTCCAATCTTTTCAGTAGAAAGATATGAAGCTGATGATTTGATAGGAACTATAACTTTAATGAGTGTAGAACATGATTTTGAGAATTTGATAGTTACTGGAGATAAAGATTTATTTCAATTAATCACTGATAAAACTAATATTTGGTATTCTAGCCCAAACCCCAGATCAAGAGATAGAATAATAGATAATGTTACATTCACTCAAGAGAAAGATTTTGAAGGTTTAGTGCCTTTAAGTATTCCAGATTATAAAGGGCTTTCAGGAGATGCCTCTGACAACATAAAAGGTATTCCAGGTATAGGAAAGAAAGTGGCAAACACACTATTAAAGAAGTACAAAAACCTAGAAGATATATATGAAAATATAGAAAAAATTATTGAATTAAATATTCGAGGGGCTAAAAGAATTCAATCTTTACTCATTGAGTATAGAGAAGAAGCATATAAATCTCGAGAACTAGCTACAATTTTCCGAAAAGTTCCAATTAATTTAGAACTATCGAAATCAAAATTTGGATCTTTTAATAAAGAAGAGGTAATTAAAGAACTAAGTGAGTTAGAATTAATGTCTCTGGTAACTAGAATCCCTTCAGGTAAAAATTCAATTAAACACACACTTGAATATATAACTATAGACTCAGATATTAAGTTAAATTCAATGATTGAAACTATAAAAAAAGAAGGCGTTTTCAGTTTTGATACAGAAACATCATCACTAAAACCTTTTGACTCAAATCTTGTAGGAATCTCTATCTCAGTAAAACCAAATTCAGGTTGGTATATACCTATCAATCATGATAGAGGAAATAATATTTCTTCTGAAGGGTTGCAATTAATTAAAGAAATTTTTGAAGATTCAACAATTGAAAAAATTGCTCACAATTCTAATTTCGATATGTCAGTACTATTTAATAATGACTTTCAAGTGAATAAAGTTACATTTGATACTATGATAGCTGCAAATTTACTAGGGAAAAGATCTCTTAGTTTAAAAAATCTTTGCCTGGAAGAATTCAATCAAGAAATGATTCCTATAGAAAATTTAATTGGAAAAGGAAAAGAACAAATCTCTTTTTCTAGTGTTTCAATTCAAGATGCAACTCTTTACTCTTGTGCTGACTCAGATATCACTTTTAGGTTAAAAAATATTTTCGAAAAAGAATTAGAAAAAAGTGGTTTATTAGATGTCATGGAAAATATTGAAATGCCTTTAATCCCAGTGATAGTAAAAATGCAACAAACGGGTGTTTCAATAAATATAAAAAAACTAGAAACCTTGTCAGAAATATTAAATGAGAAAATTAATATTTTAGAACAAAAAGCTAAAACAATATTGGGGGAAGAAGAGGTGAATCTTAGATCAAGCCAACAATTAGCTAAAGTTCTTATAGGTGAACTGGGAGTGCCCGCTACTAAAAAAACTAAGACTGGCTACACTATGGATGCCAATACCCTTGAAGATTTGTTAAAAAATGAATCTCTTGAAGAAAATGCTAGTAAACTAATAAAAATTGTTTTAGCTCATAGAGAATTTTCAAAAATCAAATCAACTTATGCTGATAGTCTGCCAGAATTGATAAACAAAAATACAGGAAAAATTCATACTTACTTTAATCAAGCTGGAACCTCAACTGGTCGTTTATCTAGCAGAGATCCGAATTTGCAAAATATTCCTGTAAGAACTGAAATTGGCAATGAGGTTCGCAAAGCATTTGAATCAAACAATAAAGAAAATTATCTTTTATCAGCAGATTATTCTCAAATAGAACTAAAAATCCTTGCTCATTTATCAGAAGAACCTAGTCTACTCCAAGCATTTAGAAATAATGAAGATATACATGATGCTACTGCCAAAATTATGTACGAAACAGAAACAGTTTCCAAAGATCAAAGAAGGATAGCTAAAATTCTCAACTTCGGAGTAATCTATGGATTAAGCCCTCACGGAGTCTCTAGACAAACAGATTTATCTAGAGAGGATGGAAGAAAGTTTATAGAATTGTACTTTGGCAAATATCCTGGTATAAAAAATTATATCGATAGTGTAATAAAATTCGCAAAAATAAATAAATTTGTAGAAACTATTACAGGAAGAAAAAGGCTTCTTCCTGAGATAAATTCCCCTAATTTCCATTCTCGTTCATCATCAGAAAGAATGGCCGTAAATATGCCAATTCAAGGGAGTTCTGCTGATATAATTAAGATTGCAATGATAAAAATAGATCATGAAATTCGAAGTTTAAATTTACTTTCAAAAATGATTATTCAAGTGCATGATGAGTTGATTTTTGAAGTTCCCAAAAATGAATTAAATGATTTACAGGAAATTCTGACAAAAATTATGCCAAATTCTTTAAATCTTAAAGTACCTTTAACTATTGATATCAATATTGCAAAATCCTGGGGAGAATTAAAGTAACTAAAAATAAGTTTTTATAAATTCTTCTCCATCATCTAAATCTTTCATCGTATCAATAGAAATCCAATTTTCATTTGTTTTAAATGCTTTTAATTGATTTAATTTAGTTAATTCTGGAAAAGTTTCTACTTCATGATCACCTTTTTCAGGTAAATAATTATAAAAATCAGGGCTAGAGATATAAATACCTCCATTAATCCAAAATGGTAATTTCGCTTTCTCAGAAAATTCTAAAACATTATCATTCTCATCAATCTTCACTATTCCAAATTGAGATTTATATGGAACTGACATTAAAGTTACTAAAACATGATTATTAAGATGAAATTCCATCATTTTATCCAAAGAGAAATCTGTTAACACATCTCCATTAGTAATTACCAAGTTTTCTTTATATAAATTAAATTTATCTATAGCATTTTTTATTGCGCCCCCTCTACCTAGAGGATATTTTTCATGAGAATATTTAATTATTACTCCGTCAGAATCTACATTGCCAAAATATTTCCTAAAAGAATTAGGTTTATAGCCTGTTAAAAATATGATCTCTTCTAATCCATATTTTTTTAACCATTCAATCTGATAATAGACAAGTGGTTTATCAAAAATTTTAACCATGGGCTTAGGAATTATCTCTGTTTTTGGCCATAATCTCTTCCCTTGTCCACCAACTAAAATCAAAGCTTTCATTTTTTATTTCTCTATTTGTTATATCTCATTTCAATAATAAATTATGAACACATTATTTAAATCTATTAGTAATATAATATTTATATTAGACAATTATCCATAGTGAAAATATAATCTTCTAGTTAATTAATCTAACGGACGGATGGCTGAGTGGTTTAAGGCGGCGGTCTTGAAAACCGTTGTGCGTTATGCGTACCGGGGGTTCGAATCCCTCTCCGTCCGCCATTTAATTAAATCATTTCCTAAGACTTTTAAATAAAAAGTATCTTAAATTTTACCTTAAATCCTGTATTAAATTAAAATGGTGTATATTAAAATTACAATTCAAAACTATCAAAAAGTAACAAGGGAAAAATGGACTTAAAAATTAAAGCTATTAAAGCATATCCTGTATGGATAGGAAATCGAAATCAACTCTTAGTAAAAATAGAAACAGATAAAGACATCTATGGTTGGGGAGAATCAGGATTATCCAGTAGAGAGTTAGCTGTAAAATCAGCATTATTACATTTCGAAAACTTCCTTAAAGGCCAAGATCCCTTCAAAATAGTAAGAATATGGCAAGAAATTTACCTAAGTCAATATTTTGAAGGTGGTAGAGTTCTAACTGCTGCCATGTCAGCAATAGATATTGCACTTCATGACATTAAAGCAAAAGCTTTAAATGTTCCTGTTTATGAATTGATAGGAGGTAAACAAAGAGATTTTGTGCCTGCATTTGCATCTACTGCTTCTCCTCCCGGAGAAAAAATGATTGACTTGGCGAAAGAGTTAATCGAAAAGAATTGGAAGTGCATCAGACTATCTCCATCTCAAAAACCAGATCATTCAGAAATAATCTATGAGCCAAGAGAAGCCTTATCTGAAACTGCTGAATGGTTAACAAAAGCAAGAGCAGAATTAGGAAATGAAATAGTCTTAGGAGTTGATATGCATCATAGGCTTAACGTAGCCGAAGCTGCTTCTTTTTGTAACAAAATGCCCCCTGGAACCATAGATTTTCTCGAAGAACCAATAAGAGATGAAAATCCTACATCTTATCAATCACTTAGAAGAATGACATCTATCCCTTTTGCAATTGGAGAAGAGTTTGCTTCAAAATGGCAATTTTTACCTTATATAGAAAATGATATAACTCAATTTGCTAGACTTGATATCTGTAATGTTGGAGGGTTCACAGAAGCTTTAAAAGTTGCTGGATGGTGTGAAACACATTATATAGATTTAATGCCACATAATCCTTTAGGTCCTATTTGCACTGCAGCCTCAGTTCATTTAGGTGCAGCAATTCCTAATTTCTCTTGGTTGGAAGCAAGGAACACACCTAGTGAAAAACTTGGAAGTGATAACGATGATATCTTTACCCAACAAGTTAAACTTGAAGGAGCAATGTATCCAGTACCTTCTACTCCTGGACTAGGTGTAGATGTAAATGAAGATATTATTAAAGAACTAGAATTCAAACAGTGGGAAGCCACACATCTTCAGAGAACAGATGGATCAATAACAAACTGGTAAAAGGAGTAATAATGGATTTTACAAATAAAAGAGGAATAATATTTGGAGTGGCAAATCCCAGAAGTATAGCATGGGCTATTTCAAAATCTTTAAGTGATAACGGAGCTCAGTTAGCATTTACATATCAAAATGAAAGATTGAAAGATCCTGTTTCTAAAGCAGTAAAAGATATGAACCCTATAGAATTAGTTGAATGTGATGCATTGAATGAAAATCAAATTGAGGAAGTCTTTCAAAAAGTTTCTGAATCAGGACCTATTGATTTTGTTGTCCATAGTATAGCTTTTGCTCAAAGAGAAGATCTCGGAGGCAATTTCTCTGAAACGAGTCTAGATGGTTTTAGAACTGCTCTTGAAGTAAGTGCATACACATTAATTCCAATAGTTAAACATGCAGCTCCTCATGTTAATAAAAATGGAGGATCAATTATAACAATGACTTTTGAAGCATCCAATAAAGTCTACCCAGGATACAATATTATGGGCACAGCAAAAGCAGCATTAGAAAACTCAGTGAAACAGCTAGCTTATGAGTACGGAAGTAAAAATATCAGAGTAAATGCAGTTTCAGCAGGACCCCTACCTACCTTAGCTGCAAGAAGTATTCCAGGATTTAATGACATGAGAACCATACATGCTAGTAAGTCACCTCTTAAAAGAAATGTTTCTCATGAAGAAGTAGCAAATACTTCTTTATTTCTATTAAGTGATCTTTCTAGTGGGATTACAGGTGCAATAATTCCAGTAGATGCCGGATACGGAATAATGGGTTTATAAGATTAAAACAATCATAAATAAAGAAACAAAACAACAGAATCATAAATCAGGTATATTCTACGGTTGGTGGATTGTGGGCGCAGGATCTGCAATTCAAGGCTATACATCGTTAGTATTTTGGAGAGGATTTACAGCCTTCTTTGACCCCATTGTAGAAACTTTTGGATGGAGTAGAGCTGCAACTGCAGGAGCTTTATCTTTACAAAGATCTGAAGGTGGTATGATATCACCTTTTGTTGGTATTCTACTAGAAAAATTTGGACCTCGGAAAGTAATGTTTTTCGGTGTATTTGTGACAGGTTTAAGTTTTATTCTTATGAGTAAAATGACAACATTATGGCATTTTTATGCCATTATAAGTTTGTTATCAATAGGCATGTCTTTTGGAACTTTCATTGTCTTAGTAGCTACAGTTGGAGATTGGTTCAATCGTAAAAGAAAATTAGCATTATCTATTCTAATGTCGGCTTCAGGAGCAGGAGGATTTGCTGTTCCAATATTAGTTACATCAATAGAAAATTTTGGATGGAGAGATGTGATTTTTGGAGTAGGAATTGGTTTCTGGTTAATAGGCTTTATTTCTGCTAGTTTTATGAGACATCACCCTGAACAATATGGCCTATCTCCTGATGGAGATAAATTAGTTGAAGATAAAGAAGAAAAAGCAAAGAGCTTAAAAAATAAAAATGAATTTTCATTAAAACAAATATTAAAAACAAGATTCTTTTGGCAATTTTCTATAATTTTAGCTTTCGCACAACTTGTAAGTTCAACAAATTTATTACATATGCCAGCATTAACAAATTTCGGAGTACCAATTTATATTGCAGGGTTATCTATAGCAGGTTTAGCTCTTGGGGATTTAATTGGAAGATTATCGATTGGAGTGATAGGAGAAAAAATTTCTTCAAAAACAATGTTGATATTATCTTTCTCATTATTAACTATAGGTGCTTTTTCACTTGCTTTCGTAAATCTTAAAATTGGCAACTTTGTACTTGAAAGTAAATATCTTGTGCCTGTTTTTGCAATTTGTTGGGGCTTAGGATTTGGATCATCTATTCCTTTAAGATTATCTATGTTAGGAGATTATTTTGGAAGAAAAAATTATGGAACTATTGTTGGATTAACAAGTACAATTAGCGCTATTTCAGCTGCTATAGGGCCAATTTTCGTTGGTTTATCTTTTGACATCACTGGAAGTTATAGATTTCCTTTTTTGTTTTTAGGCATCACAGTAGCTATCGCACTTCCATTAATTTTTTCTCTTCAAAGTATTGAAACTGTAAAAAAAATTCTTAGGTCTTGATTACTTTGGGAAAATTGAAATTGGATTTCTCAATGAAAAATCTAAACTTACATTTTCTCCCTCATTTAATGAATCAATTCTATTGAAATTATCTACATGCAAAAAATCTCCAGATTTTAACTCAACACAATAAATTAAATTATTTCCAGAAAATTCCTTCCTTACTATTGTGCCATGTATGTCAGAGTTACTTTTCTTAATAATGAGATCTTCGGGTCTTAATGATGCTATTATCGGTGATCCTTCATTAAAAGTTGAATCACCAGATTGAATTTTCTCTATTGAAATTTTACCGATTTCAGTATTTATATATTTTTTTTGAACTATACCTTGAATTAATCTTGTTTCTGAAATCATCCTAGAAACCTCTAAAGAAGCAGGGAAACGATAAAGCTTTTCTGGTTCAGATATTTGAATTAATTTTCCATCTACTAAAACTCCCACACGATCAGATAAAATCATAGCTTCTTCTCTATCATGAGTAACAAGAATTGCTGTTATACCAGAAGATTTAATAATATCTCTAATTTCTCGACTCAAAGATGATCTAAGTTGACGATCAAGGTTACTAAATGGTTCATCCATTAAAATCGCTACAGGATTAGGCGCTAAAGCCCTTCCTAAAGCTACTCTCTGTTGTTGACCACCAGATAACTGATGAGGATATCTATAATCTTGTTTTTTCAAACCAATTAGATCTAAGATGTAATTTTCACGTTTCTTTTTATCATTTTTATTTCCGACTACCCCAAAAGATATATTTTGCCTTACAGTAAGATGAGGGAAAAGTGCGTAATCTTGGAATATAAATCCTATTTTCCTCTTCTCAGGGGGCAAATGAGTCCAACTAGTAGATGCTAACATACCATTTATTCTAATATAGCCTTCTTGAATTATTTCAAAACCAGCCAATGATCTTAATAAAGTAGTTTTACCAGAACCACTATGTCCTAATATTGTTACAAATTCTCCGGAATTGATTACGAGAGAGAGATCATCTAATACAATCTGATCAAAAGGAGGATAACTACATTTCACATTCTCAACTTCTATAAGACCTTTTTCTTTCTCAAAATCAGAATGATATGAGCCAATGGTCTTATTATTTTCAAACATCCAAATTCTCCTTAACAGGTTTATCAGAGATAGTATATCCTCTAAAAGCTAGATATGCAGTAAAAGGGCCAGATATCAAAACCAATAACATAGAAGGGAAAGCTGATTTTGCAAAAAATGCTTCTGAAGAATAAGACCATATCGAAGTAGAAAGAGTTTCAAATCCTAAAGGAGCAAGTATCATAGTAGCTGGCAGCTCTTTCATAGTAAGCATAAAAACTAGTATTCCTCCAGCTAAAACTCCTGAAATTATAATAGGAATGGTAATCTTTAAAGTTGTATACCACATTCTAAAGCCTAAGCTTCTCGAGGCTTCTTCAATATGTGGATTTATCTGTAACATAGATGATTTTATTGCACCAATGGTGACAGGAAGAAAAAGAATAATATATCCCAAAATCAGTAATGCGATAGTTTGATATAATGGTGAAATTAATTTTAATCCTACAAATATTACACCTAAAGCTATAGCAATTCCTGGTAAACCAAAACCCAGGTAAGAAATTTTTTCAGTTAATATACCAATTTTATTATTGTATTTGACGATTAATAAAGAAATCAGTAAAGAGCAAAAAACACAAGAAATGGCTGCCAAAAAAGAAACTGAGATAGAGTTCCAAACTAATATCCAATTAAAATTTATTATCTCTCCAGCAATTGCTCCTCTTATTAGCCAATAAGTTAATCCATAAAAAGGGAAGAAAACTGAAAAAAATATTACTAAAACTATTATAAAAACTGAAAAAATCTTATTTAATAAATTTAATTTAATTAATTTGATCTTTCTTGAAGTTCCAGAAATTCCTGATACATAATAGTTTTTAGGTTTAACAATTACACCATCTAAAATTAAAATTAGTAATGCAAAAAAAATAAGAACCAATGAAAAAGAGGCTGCTACAACCCTATTAAAAGATGATTCATATTGAGTCATAATTGCCCAAGTAAAAGTCTCATAACGTAATAAAGATACTGCTCCAAAATCACTAAGAGTATAAAGTGCTACTAAAATACAGCCTGAACTTATTGCTGGTCTTAAAAGTGGAAAAGTAACTAAAAAGAAAGTTTTTAAACTATTCTTTCCTAAAATTTTTGAAGCTTCCTCTAAATTAGCATCTATTCTACTCAAAGAAGATCTAATAATTAAAAACAAATACGGATAAGATAACAAAGAAAGAAGTATTGTAGATCCCCAAAAACCATAAATTTCAGGTAATTGAGTTACCCCAAAAGGTTCAAGCCATCCTTGTACTCTACCTTTAGGACCTAAAAAATCAACAAAAATCATTCCAGCTACATAACTAGGAAAAACAATAGGTAAAACAGATAAAATTGTAAAAAATTTCTTCCAGGGAATATCAGTTCTTTCAATAATCCAAGATAAAGTTAAAGCAATAATTAATGATAGAATTGTTACTGAAAATACAAGAGTTAATGTTCTAATAATAATTTCATATATCCTTCTTCTGAAAATCAACTCTAATAAATTCCCATCACTCCCTAAAACTCTAACAACTAGATAAACCAAAGGAATTGAAATAATCAAAATTATAAAAAAAGAAAATACACTAAGAAAAGTTTGACCTATATCAATATTTATTTTCATCAATCTAAAAAGATTATTTTCATTATTTTAGTATAAAAGACATTCTATATCTTATTATGTTTACCCAAAACAACAACTCCAGTAATGAACTGGAGTTGTGTGGTATTAAAAAGTGTGATGTTGTATTTTAAATTTAAGGAAGTGCTCCTACTTTCCTTAACAATTCTTGAGTACTTTCTAAATCTCCCAAATCAGAAATATCTATATCAGGAGTGTTTAATGTATCTAGATCCGGTAAAAGTCTAGATTTCTTAACTCCATCTACCAATGGATATTCATAAGTTTGATTGGCAAAATAACCTTGAGCTGCAGGAGAAAGCATGAATTTTAGAAATGCCTCTGCTGCATCTTTATTATCAGAAACATCTAGAATTCCTGCACCAGCAACTAAAACAATTGAACCTGGGCCACCACCTGGTAAGAAATAATTTCTTGCAGCAAATGTTTCTCCTTCTTCTGCCATAAATCTATGTAAATAATAGTGATTTACAAATCCTACTTCTACTTCTCCAGCAGCAGTTGCAGCTACAGTAGGAGTATTCTTTGCATATATTTTAGGATTATTAGCCATAATTCCTTCTAACCACTGCTCAGTTTTTTCCTCTCCCCATATAACTCTCATCCCGGTAACCATAGCCTGAAATGATCCATTAGTTGGAGCCCATCCGATTTTATCTTTCCATTTTGAATCAACAAAATCATAAATGTCATCTGGTAATTGTGTAACAGGATCAGTAATTGCCTCATTATTATATACAACCACTCTACCTCTACCTGATATACCTACCCATTTATTATCTGGAGAATTAGCCCAATTAGGACCTAATGAAATTATTTCATCAGACAATGAAGATAAGATAGTATTTACTGAACCAAGACCGCCTGGATCTTGAGCAAAATAAATATCAGCAGGAGACTTTGATCCTTCTTCCAATAAAGTCGCTGCTAAAGCTCCTGTTTTTCCATATTTTACTTCAACAGGTATTCCAGTAGCCTCAGAAAATTGCTGAATTACTGGTGCTACTAATGATTCTCCTCTTCCAGAATAAATCACCAAAGTATCATATGTTTTTTCTACTGGTACTTCTTTTTCTACTTCCACTTCTCTCTCTATTACTTTTACAACTTCAACTGTTTTAGTTTCTCCTTCTTTTTCTACTATCACTTCCTTCTCAACGATAACTTCAACAGGAACTTCTTTAATTATTTCTACTTCTTTAATTACTTCTTTTTCTACAGGAACTTCTTTAACTACTTCAACTATCTCAGTCTCTGAAGAACATGAAATAACAACTATAGAAAATATAGTAATAAGACTTAATAATATTTTTTTCATTTTAATAATATTTTTTACTCCAAAATGTTGTTTATTAATTTAATCAACAATATAGTATCAAAGATTATTCTTTAGTCAAATAGTCAACAATTAAAAGACACTAAAGATTTGCTCTGGTAAACTAGAAAAAAAATAAATTTAACTAAAAATCAATTGAAAAAAATATTAAACATCACATTAATTATTACGATAGGAAGTTTTCTAATTGCTCTAATGATGATAGATATTTTTAACTCTAAAAATAATGAAGATGAAAAATTTATCAAAAATAATGTCCAAGAAAAATTAAAAATAGAGCCCACTCCTAAAATTATACCTACGCCTGAAGCCACAATAACTCCTACTCCTACAGTTATCCCTACTCCCACTCCCGAACCACCAAGTATTGGTGGAAAAGCTATGGCTTATATATCTAATATTCATAATATAAAACCAAGTGATTTAAAATTATTTAAATATGAAAGAAAAAAATGGCCATCATATGCAATGGGTTGCCCAGAACCAGGAAAATATTATGCCCAAGCAGAAACATCAGGATGGAGTCTTCATTTCATAGAAAGAAACAATAAAGAATATATAGTACATACTGATGAAAATGGAACAAATATTATTGAATGCAAAAAAAATCTTTCAGAAAACACCGTAAATATAGTAAAAATATTGAATTTATCAAAAACAGAAGAAATTATTTTAAAAAGATTAAAAGAAAATATATATTTTGAGTTAGAAACTCTAAAAGACAAAAATAAAATATCACCTATAATTCAATATCTTGATATTGACGTAATAGGCATTAAGAATACTCATGAAGAATGTGTATTCTTAATGGAACTAGAATTTATCACAAAAACATCCACTCAAAAAGTGAAAATTATTTGTACTGATGGTTCTAATTTTATGAAAATTTCTAATAAAAATTTACAAGATGAAATTTTTGAAATTCCTGTTCAATTAGTAAATCATCTAGGAAAATATGCTTCACAAGTACCATTTCCTGGAATACCTGAAAAACCAGATTCTAATTAATTATATTTAGAATACTTGATTTGATCTAAAATATTAGAGAAAATTCCTAAAGAGGAAATATGCAAACTAACATTCTAATAAAACAACTAAAAGGATATCTTTCAGAAACAAAACTAGACTTTGTTAAAGAAGCATTGTTTTTTGCGGAAAAAAATCACAAAAATCAGTTTAGAAAGTCAGGAGATCCATTTATAAGTCATCCTATCTCCACTGCACTATATCTAGCTAATATGAGAATGGATAGCACTACTATTTCTGCAGCTCTACTACACGATGTAATAGAAGATTGTGGAATAACTAAAGACGAAATTATTGCAAAATTTGGGCCACATGTAGCAAATTTAGTGGATGGAGTCACAAAACTTAAGATTAAAAAAAATAATTCCACTTTAGAAATATTAAATCCAGAACAATTAAGAGCAGCAAATCTTAGAAAAATATTAACTGCTATGTCAGATGACGTTAGAGTCGTATTAATCAAGTTAGCAGACAGATTACACAATATGTTAACTTTAGATGCATTAGATAATAAAGATCAAAAAAGAATCGCACAAGAAACTTTAGATATATATGCTCCTTTAGCCCACAGATTAGGAATGTGGGACATGAAATGGAGACTTGAAGATCAAGCATTTAAATATCTAATGCCTGATAGATACAAGATGACTTCTAGGCTCATAGCAAGAAAAAGAACTAAAAGAGAGCTATATGTAGATAAAGCTATAAAAGAACTTCAAATAAATCTTGAAAAATCAAAAATTTCAGGAACAATTTATGGAAGGCCCAAACATTTATACAGTATTTTTAAAAAGATAGAAAAATATTCAAATCAAGGTAAAAAGTTTGATGAAATTTATGATCTGATAGCGTTGAGAATTATAGTAAAAACTATTTCCGAATGTTACGCGACATTAGGAGTGGTGCATAATCTATGGAAACCTGTTCCAGGCGAATTCGATGATTATATAGCAAACCCCAAAGACAGTATGTATCAGTCTTTGCACACTACAGTAATGTGTTACGAAGGATACCCAGTTGAGGTTCAAATTAGAACAAAAGATATGCATCTAACTGCAGAAGAAGGAATTGCTGCACACTGGGCTTATAAAGAAGAAGACAATGAATCAATAGGTGACAAATATGAATCCAAAATGAATTGGTTCAAACAACTTCTTGATGGACAAGTAGACGTAGAGAAAGATATAGACTACGTAAATTCTATAAAAAAAGATGTCTTAGGAGATCAAGTATTTATATATACTCCTAAAGGAGAAATAAAAAATCTCCCTGTAGGTGCAACTCCATTAGATTTTGCATATGAAGTACATACTGAGTTAGGTCATGATTGTGTTTCTTCATTAATAAATGGAAAAACAGTTTCCTTGGAAACCCCATTAAAGAATGGAGATACTGTAGAAATAAGAAAATCAAAAAATCCTCGTGGCCCAAGATTAGATTGGCTAAATCCAGACTTACAATTTGTCACTACAAGTAAAGCAAAATTGAAAATCAGACAATGGTTCAGAAAACAAGAAAGACAATCTAATATATCAAGGGGAACTAAAATAATAAAAAAAGAATCAAATAAATTAGGTTTCAAAATAGATTCAAAAGAAGTTTCTTTATTACCTGAGTTCGAAGATTATTCAGACTTGGCAGAACAACTTGGATCTGGCGAAACCACAATTGCTCAATTAGCTAAATCAATAGAAAAGAAATATTTAAAAACATCCCCTCAAAATGACGAAAATAATTCACTTCCTAATGTAATAGTAATGGGATTCAATAATCTCCCAAATAAAATATCAAAATGTTGTAACCCTAGTTACGGACAAGAGATTCAAGGATACTTAACAAGAAAAAAAACAGTATCCGTTCATGTATCCAATTGTAATTTTTTAAGATACTCTAGAGAACCTGAAAGAATAGTTAATGTAGTTTGGGGAACTAATAATCAAACATTACAAGTAAAGATACAAGTTGACGCAGATGATAGAATTGGTCTACTAAGAGACATAACTTCTGTGGTATCTAGTGAAAATATAAACATCAATTTTTTAAAGTCTACAGATTTTGGAAAAGCTACTAAAGTAGAATTTACTGTTTTTACTAGTGGAATTGAACAGCTTAGTAGAATATACTCTAGAATCGAAGCTATTTCAGGAGTTAGAAATATACAAAGATTAAATTAGAAACGGTGAATTATGCCAAGTAAAAAAAGTCATAGAAAACAAATAAAGAATCAAGAATATAATAAAACAATTTCTTCTAAGGCAAGAAATGCTATTAAAGATGCTAAGAAAGCTATAAACGAAGATCCTTCTTCAGAAAACACTATTTTAAGTGTAAAAAAAGCAGTTCAATCTTTAGATAAAGCCGCTCAAAAAGGAGTAATACACAAAAATAATGCGGGAAGAAGAAAATCCCGACTTATGGCTACATTAAACGAATCTTCGAATAAAAAATAATTTTATGAGACATCCGTTGATTGACTGAAAATCTTGTCTTTGCTAATTTTGAATTAAATAAAAAAATATTATTAAAATGTTATCAGAAAGACAGCAAAATATACTTGATTTCATCAATCAGTTTTTGGATGAAGAAGGTTTCCCGCCCACAATAAGAGAAATCCAAAAATCTTGTGATATTAGTTCAACATCTGTTGTTTCTTACAATATTGAAGCTCTAAGGAAAAAAGGCCACCTAGAAGTTAAATCTAATAAATCAAGAGGAATAATAAATAATCAAATCAATAAAGAAAAGATTATAAGTATTCCTTTAGTAGGCAAAATTGCAGCTGGTGAATCATTAGAAATCCCTGAAGACATCGGCATAAATTACGAAGAAGAAATAGAAATACCTATAGATTGGTTTCCAAAAAATAAAAATATTTTTGCACTTGAAGTAAAAGGCGATTCTATGTCTGGTGATATGATTAGTGACGGAGATGTCATAATCGCAGAAAAAATTGTAGACATTACTGAAATCAACTCAAATCAAATAGGTGTAATTAATATAAAGGATGAAAATTCTGCCACTCTAAAGAGGATTAGTTTTAACAAAGATCAGAACGAAGTAACATTAATTCCTAGCAATCCAGATTATTTACCCATTACTAAAAAAGCCTCAAACATTAAAATAGAAGGTAAAGTTTTGGGATTATTAAGATCCTTTAATACTTAATAAGACTTGAACTATTCAATTTATTTTGAAAGACTTATATTAATATGTTCAACATTCAATAGAGGCGATAATTTATGAATTTTTTAAGAGGAATGGGATGGCCAGAGATTTTATTAATACTTGTAGTTGTAATGATAATATTTGGAATAGGAAGACTGCCTGAAGTAGGATCAGGATTAGGTAAAGGTATTAGGCAATTTAAAAAAGCATTATCAGGCAAAGAAGAAGAAGAAAAATCTCAAAAAGAAAAAAAATAAACTCATTTTCTACTAGTTAATCGAGATATCCAATATCCTATTTCATACAATATCACTATGGGTAAAGCAACCAATGTTTGATTAATAGGATCAAAGGTAGGTGTAATGAATGCACCCAAAATGAAAGAAATAACTATAAACCATTTTCTGAAACGTGCAAATGTCTCTATAGGAACAATTCTCAATTTAGACAATAGAAATACTACAGTAGGGACTTGAAATACAATTCCCATCCAAAACATTAAGCTTATTACTAACTGTATATATGAACCTATTCTTATTAATGGTACTGCCAAGTCACCTCCAAAAAGGACAAGGAATTTAATTGCAGGTGGAACAAGAATAAAATAGCCAAAAGTAGCTCCAATATAAAATGAAATCACCATGAGAGGAAGAAAAATATAAACATATTTTTTCTCATTTTCTTTCAATCCAGGAATTATAAAAATCATAATTTGATAAGCAATAAAAGGAATAGATAAAATAACACCTGTAAGAATAGAAACTCTCATAACTACTGACCAAAATTCAGTAATATTTGTAAAAACTGGTTGTCCTCCAGTAAATTCATTTATCCCAAAAGATTGATTTAAAAGAAGAGCAATAATCCAACGATGAAAAATAAACCCTAGAATAGTAAACAATGAAAGTAATGAAATAGAGAAAATTATTCTTTTTTTTAATTCTAAAAAATGTCCTTTGAATGATAAATTATTAATTTTACGATCTTTATTTAAATCATTACTTGAAGCTTTATCTATATCAGAATTAATTATCTTGTCCCTTTTCTTTATCATTTTTTTTATCATCTTTAAATGGATTTTGAATCTTCATATCTTCATTTATATCCTTTACAGATTCATCAATTATTGAAGAAAATTCTTCTTTTTCATCTCTAATTTTTTTCACAAAATTTCCAAATTTTTTTGAAAACTGACTCATTTTTTCAGGACCCAATATCAAAAATGCTATCAAAAAAATAACAAGAACTTCGAAAGCACCTATTCCTAAAATATTCACCAATAATCCTTATATTTAATTTATTTTTTCTAAAATCGCTAAAATTTCTATATGTTTAGTATTTGGAAACATATCAACTGGTTGAATGAGTTTTAATTTATAATTTTTCATACATAAAATTTCAGTATCTCTCATAAAAGACTCAAGGTCACATGATATCATTAATATTTTCTTTGGTTTGATCAATATAAGAGAATCTAACACATCTTTCTTGCAACCAGACCTAGGAGGATCTAAAATTACTATATCTGGATGAAAATCTAATTTTTTCAAAGATTCTTCAGAAGAACCTTTAATGAATTCTACATTATCAAGGTGTCGTGAATTAAAAACAGCATCTTCAATAGCAGAATCAGATATCTCAATCCCAACAACATTCTTTACAAAAGGTGCTATTAAAACAGAAAAGACACCAACACCACAATATGTATCCAATACAATTTCAGAACCATCAAGACTAAGGTAATCTACTAATAATTCTGACAATTTCTCTGCTTGTTTTGTGTTAACTTGAAAAAATGATGGAGAACCTATACGAAATGGTTTTTGAAGAAAATATTCAGTTATCTTCTTCTGCCCCGATTTTATTTCTGGAAAAATATTTTGAAAATCAGGTTGAATTAATGCAAAACCAGAATTAGATCCAACTCTTATTGATAATTGAGACATACCTTGTAATTTACTCTGTATTAGAGAAATTAAATAATTTATCTTATGATCCATAAGTAAACATTTATCAATCTTGAATATTCTTCTTGAAAATCTATTAACAAATCCTAGATTTCCTCTTAAAGGAGGTTTTTTTGCTACTGTAAATCTAGCATGATTTCTATAATGATATAATTTCTCGCTTCCTATAGTATCTAAGATTTTAACTCGATGAAAATTTTCATTTTTCAAAATCTCATCAGTCACAATTTTTGTTTTTAATTTTAGTTGAGATTTATAATCTAAATGTTGAAATTGACAGCCACTACATAATAAATAATATTCACAAGGAGGTTTTATTCTATTAGGAGAACTTTTTAATACTTCAGATACATTTACTACAGTAAAATCTGAAAATTCTTTAACAATATTTACTAATACTATTTCACCAGGTATAGCACCAAAAACTTTGAATTTTTTACCTTCTAATTCTGCTTTACAAGAACCATCTGAATTAAACTCCGATATCTCTAACTGAATTCTTATTTTCTGATTATTGTCTTTTATATTGTTAGTCATAATATTGTAGTAGGATAGAATATAATAATATCTTAGATAAATGATTTAAATACAATATTATATAAATTTAAAATGGTTCAAGTAAAAAGAAAATTACCTGAGTGGTTTAAAGTATCTGCTCCTACTAGTAACAATTTTCACGAATTAAAAAATCGTTTAAAAAATGCAAAATTAAATACTGTTTGTGAAGAAGCAGCTTGTCCTAATATAGGAGAATGCTGGGATAAAAAAACTGCTACTTTTATGATCCTCGGAGATATATGTACTAGAGCTTGTGCTTATTGCAATGTCAAAACAGGCAGACCTACAGAATTAGATATTTTCGAGCCCACTAGAGTTGCAAACACTGTTCTTCAGCTTGGTTTGAAATATGCTGTAGTAACTTCAGTTGATAGAGATGATCTTCCTGATGGTGGTTCTAAAATATTTTCTATGACAATTAGTCAAATAAGAAAATTAAATCCATTATGCAAGGTGGAAGTTTTAATTCCTGATTTTAATGGAAACTTAGAATCATTAAAAACAATACTTTCTTCTAAGCCCTCTGTTCTTAATCATAATATAGAAACTGTTCCAAGAATATTTAAAAAAGTTAGGCCAAAAGGCAATTATGATCAATCTTTAGAATTACTTAAAAGATCTAAAAAAATTGAACCTAGAATACCTACAAAATCTGGAATGATGGTAGGTCTTGGAGAATCAAGAAAAGAAATAAAAAAGACTATGGAAGATCTCAGATCAGTAGAATGTGATCTTTTAACTGTAGGACAATATTTAAGGCCAACAAAAAAACATCATCCAATAATAAGATTCTATTCTCCTAGAGAATTTCAAGAAATTAAAAAAGACGGAATTAACATGGGTTTCAAACATGTAGCAGCAGGACCTTTAGTAAGAAGTTCTTATCATGCAGATGAACAACATACAGCTGCCACAGACATAATAAACTAAATATTTTTAATGGGAACATTATTTATTGTAGCCACTCCAATAGGAAATTTGAAAGATATTACATTCAGAGCAGTAGAAATACTCAATAATGTTGAAATAATACTTTCTGAAAACACTAGAATCTCAAAAATTCTATTAAAAAAATACAATATTACTACTCGCTTGATTTCTTATAATGATCATAATCACAAGAAAAAAATCAACTCTATTATTGATATTTTAAAAACATCCAATATTGCATTAATAACAGATGCTGGGACTCCTGGTATTAGTGATCCAGGATCACAATTAGTATTAGAAGCCAGAAAAAATGGAATTAATATTAATGCTATCCCAGGAGCTTCAGCTTTATCATCAGCAATATCAATTTCTGGTTTAAAATCCAATAAATTTAGTTTTATAGGGTTTCCTCCTAAAAGTAATACCCAAAGAAAAGAAATGTTCCTAAAAATTATTAAAGTTAACCCAATTATTATGTTTGAGTCTCCACATAGAATAATAAATTTAATAAAATCAATAGATAATATTTTCGAAGAATGTAATATTATATTATTCAAAGAAATTACAAAAATTCATGAATCTGTATATACAGGAACTCCTACTAAGATACTAAAAAAAATATCTAATCCCAAAGGTGAATACGTACTAATACTACAAAATGGAAAAGAAAATAATCAGAGTAACCCTCAAGTCTTATCTGAAGAAATAAGAAAATATATTAAACAAGGATTAAGTGGAAAAGATATTGTTGAAAAAATCTCTATTTCAAAAGAATTACCAAAGAAAATGATTTATGAATTATATTTAAAAGAAAAAGATTATTAATTTAAAAAATATAATTATTAGGATTTATTTTGTCTGAAAAAATATTAGTTGCAGTAGCTTGGCCATATGTAAATGGGCCTCCTCACTTAGGACATATAGCAGGAAACACTTTACCTGCAGATATTTTTGCTAGATTTAACAGAATGATAGGAAATGATGTTCTAATGGTTTCCGGTAGTGATCAACATGGGACCCCAGTAGCACTTAAAGCAAAAGAAGAAAATGTTCACCCTAGAGAAATATCTGAAAAATATCATGCTATTTGGAGCATAATGAATGAAAAAATGGGTTTTACTTTTGATCTCTATACAAAAACTGGAACTGAAAACCATAAGAATGTTGTACAAGAATTATTTCTGAAAATTAAAGAAAATGGATTTCTGTCTGAGAAAGATTCTGAACAACCCTTTTCAGAATCATTGAAAATGTTTATGTCTGACAGATATGTTTTAGGTACTTGCAAAAAATGTAAAAATGAAGCAAGAGGTGATCAGTGTGAAACATGTAATATTACTATTGATCCAAAAGACTTAGAAAATATCAAATCTGCTATAGATGGATCACCTTTAATTTTTAAGCAAACAACACATATTTATTTAGAACTTTCAAAATTTCAAAAAAAACTTAAAAATTGGGTTGAAAAACAAAAACATTGGAGAACTTCTGTGAAAAATCATACTCTAGGTATGATAGAAAAAGGACTTATAGACAGAGCAATTACAAGAGATATTGAATGGGGAATCCCTGTTCCATTAACAAATTATGATAAAAAAAGGATATATGTATGGTTTGAAGCCGTTACTGGATATTTATCTGCCTCTATAGAATGGTCAAATTCAGAGAAAAATAGTTCTGGAAATCAGGAAGCTTGGAGAACTTGGTGGGAAAATCCGGATGCAAAACATTATTATTTTCAAGGAAAAGATAATGTTCCTTTTCACACAATCATTTGGCCTACAATGTTGATGGCTTCAGGAAAGAAAAACCTTCCGTATGATGTTGCTGCAAACGAGTACCTAAATTTTGGAGGAAAACAGTTTTCGAAAAGTAAAAAATGGGCTGTATGGTTACCAGATTTTCTAGAATCATACGATCCTGATCCATTAAGATATCACCTTACATCAATAATGCCTGAAACTTCTGATTCTGATTTTACTTGGCAATCATTTTTAGATGCTAACAATAATGAATTAGTTGCAACTTTAGGAAATTTTATTCATAGAGTTTTAACTATGACTTACAATAACTTTGAAGGTAAAACCCCAAATATTGAAAACCAAAATGATGAATCTACAGAACTGTTGAAAAAATGTAAAGAATCCATGGAAAAAACAAAAAACTTTTTGGAAAAAAGAGAATTTAGAAATGCTTTAAAATCAGTAATGTCTTTAGCTCAAGAAGGAAATAAATATATTGACTTTCAAGCTCCATGGAAACAAATAAAAGAGAATAAAAAAGATGCCGCATTAACTTTACATACAGCATTAACTATCATTTCTAATCTGAGAATCATAATGAATCCATTTTTGCCTTTTTCTTCAAAAAAATTAGCCACATTTATTGGAGAAGACCCTGAAAAAGAAATAATTTGGAAATTCACAAAGATTAAATCTAATATTTCCTTAAATAAACCAATACCTTTATTTAAAAAACTTGATGATGATATTGTCGAAAAAGAAGAGGCAAAATTAATTTAAATGGAGTCCAAGTGGTAAATTTCAATCCTATAAAATTAGATCCTGTAGAAAAAGAATTACAAATTGTCTCTAATAACATGATCGAGATTGCAGAAAAAGAAATTTCTTATTCTAAAAAAATATCTGAAATATTAACTCAAATTCTTACAAATCCAGGTAAGAAAATCAGGCCAAGAATTACACTATTATCATCAAAACTTTGGGGAGAACCTGAAAATGAAAACAATATTGATATAGCTACAGCAGTAGAATTACTTCATATTGCAACGCTTCTTCATGATGATACTGTAGATCAAGCCGAACGAAGAAGAGGAAAAAAAACACCAAGTAGTGTCTGGGGAAAAGAAGTTGCGGTTTTACTTGGAGATTACATTTTTGCTGCTTCTGCGATTTATGTCTCTAAAACAGAAAATGGAACAATAGCTATGAGGTTTGCTAATACAATTGTTGAATTAAGTAGAGGAGAATTATCAGAATTTCTTGACAGAGGTATCTCAAGAATAAATAGAAAAACTTATTTTGATCGAATATACAATAAAACTGCTTCTCTCTTTAAAACTGCTTCTTTATGTGGTGCACTTACTGGAATCGCAAACGAAACACAAAGTAAAGTTATGAAAAATTTTGGATTCAATATTGGAATGGCTTTCCAAATCCAAGATGACATAATAGATTTCGTTTCTAAACCAAATATCACAGGAAAACCTTCTGTAAAAGATCTATCAGAAGGAATAGTAACACTCCCATCAATAATTTTTATTGAAAATAATCCTTCAAATAACCCGTTAATAGATTTTTTAAAAGATTTTCCTAATCTTTCTTTAGAAAAATATCAAAAAGCAAAAGATTCAATATTAAATTCAGATTCAATAGAAAAATCTAAATTAATAGTAAATGAATACATTGATAAAGCTTTACAGAATTTTGAGACAATTCCAGATTCTAAATATAAAAATTCATTAATTGAATTAGTTCAAAATATTCATGGAAGAAAAAAATAAAAAAATAATCTTCAAAATCAAAAATATTATTACTAATCTTTCTGAAGTTTACGGAACCCCTATATGGAAGCCTAGGTTAAAACCTATGGATGAATTAATTTTTACTGTTTTAACACAGAACACTTCAGATTTAAATGCAGAAAAAGCATTTTATAAACTCAAAACCCTAGGATCATGGGAAGAGATATTAAAAACATCAGATTTTCAAATCGCTAAATTAATCAAATCAGGTGGAATGTCTAACATCAAATCAAAAAGAATTTTAGGTATTCTTCAAGAAATAAAAAAAAGAAAGAATAAACTAGATATATCATTTCTATCAAAATTAAGTTTAGATGATGCTAGGCACTGGTTAACAAG
Source organism: Dehalococcoidia bacterium (assembly GCA_002708085.1). Lineage (GTDB taxonomy): Bacteria > Chloroflexota > Dehalococcoidia > Lucifugimonadales > Lucifugimonadaceae. Next base: position 59,068 of record PAOU01000011.1, on the reverse strand, counting down.
TATAGAAGGAATTGGACCCAAAACTGCATCAGTTCTACTTTCTTTCTCATTTAATATGCCAGCAATACCTGTAGATACTCACATTCATAGAGTATCGAAAAGATTAAATCTCATAACAAAAAAAACTAGTGCTGAAGATGCTCACTACATCCTAGAAAAATTAGTTGAAGATAAAAATAAATATTCTTTCCATGTACTTTTAATAAACCATGGAAGAAAAAAATGTCATTCTAGAAATCCTAAATGTGAGGAATGTAGCTTAAATAAGATTTGTAATTATAAAAAACTATAGGACAAATCAACTTAGAACTGTTAGGATGTTCATCTGAAAACATACCAATCTTTTAAATTATGTTAAAAATAGGAATTTTAAATGTAACCGGATATGGTGGTTCTGAATTAGTAAGAATTCTCCATGAACATCCTGAAGTACAAATAAAAAGTATTACTGGAAGAAGTAATGCAGGAAAAAAAATTGGAGAAGTGTTTCCTTATTTAGATGATTACCCTCTAACTATAGAGTCTGAAGTCTCTAAAAAAGTTGATCTTGTTTTCTCTGCTCTACCTCACAAAGCTAGCGCAGAAATTTTAGGTCCTTTAGTAAAATCTGGAATTAAATGCATAGATCTTAGTGCAGATTTTAGGCTTCCTATTCATTTATATGAATCTGTTTATAAAGTAAAACATCCATATCCAGAATTATTGGAAAAATTCACTTACGGTCTTCCTGAACTTTTTAAAGAAGAAATTAAAAATGCTGATAATATTGCAAACCCTGGTTGTTTTCCAACAGGAGCATTAATACCATTGTCGCAATTTTACAAACAGAATAATAATGAAAACTCTACCGTAATTATTGACTCCAAGACTGGGATTTCAGGCGCAGGGCGCTCAAAAAATATTGATTTTAATTTCTCTGAAATCTCTGATAATTTTTCTGCTTATAGTTTAGATGGCCATAGACATCAACCAGAAATAAATTATCATCTATCTCGTTATCTAAAAAATAATGAGAAAGAATCTTATGTCCCACAAAATATTATTTTTACTCCCCATCTTTCACCAATGATAAGAGGAATATTTACTACCTGCTATATAATTTCTTCTAAAATTAAAAATATTGAAATTGATAAAAAGAACACCACATTTACAAAATGGGTAAAAACTTCTCCCAATGTAAAAAATGTAAGAGGGTCAAATAATTGTTTGATATACTCAGATCAACCAATATCAGAAAAAAACAAAACAAAAGATGATGCTAAAGCCTACAGAATGATTTCCGTTATAGACAATCTTGTAAAAGGAGCGGCAGGTCAAGCTGTACACAATATGAACTTAATGTACGGTTTCCCTGAGAAAATGGGATTAGACAATCTAGCAATCTATCCTTAATATATTTGAAGACGAAAAATAGCCCCGTTGGTGTAGTGGCCTAACACGCTGCCCTTTCAAGGCAGAGATCACGAGTTCGAATCTCGTACGGGGTACCAAAATAAAAAAATGATTGTAGATGTTCATACACATATTCCGACTCATGAAAATGAAGTTCCTGATTCTGAGATAAAATTAGATACTTCTATGAAATCAGGCATTACTACTAAATTAACTAATTCAGTAAGAGATTATCTGGAATCATTTAAGAATGTTGAAAAAACCTTCGTTTTTGGTATCGCTCCAAGGCCTTGGAAACCAAAAGATCTAGTGCTAGGAAATCCAGGTGGATGGCCTAAGAATTTTAATCATAATGATATTGCATATAAATTATCAACTTATAATCCTGAAAAAATTATTCCATTCATGTCTTTACATCCATTAGATCCTAAGATTAACGATGAATACGACAGATGCGTTGGAGATTTAGGCTGTAAAGGGATTAAATTAGGCCCTAATTATCAAGATTTCCCTCCTGATTGTGAAGATGCTTTCAAATTATATTCAAGGCTTGAACATGACTCTTTACCTATAGTTTTTCATCAAGGCACTTCACCTATTTCACATGCCCCTTTAATGTATGCTAGCCCTCAATATATTGATAAAATTGCTATGGCTTTTCCTAAATTGAAAATTATTCTTGCTCATTTAGCTCATCCATGGCAAGTTGATGCTCTGTCAGTAGTAAGAAAGCATAAAAATGTTTGGGCTGATGTTTCAGCTCAATTTTACAGACCATGGTCTTTCTGGAATGGAATGAGACTTTTTTACGAATGGGGAGTAACAGAAAAGATTTTTTTTGGATCCGATTGGCCAATCACAACGCCTAATGAAACTATTGAAGGACTTCTAAGTCTTGAAAAATTTGCAATTGATCATCATCTACCCAAAATTCCAAACTCTGAAATTCAAGGAATAATTAACAGGAATGCCATTGAACTTTTAAAAATGTCCTAAGATACACTTAATTGTCTATCTTCAAAATTCTTCAATAGTTCTTTCTTTAAATTTTCATAAGAATCATTAGACAAAGTAGGATCTTTGAGAAAAATTTCTTTAGCCTGATTTCTAACATTTTCGAGCATTTCCAAATCTGTGAGAGAAGCAAATCTAAAGCCTTCAACTCCACTTTGCCTAGTTCCAATATAATCTCCAGGGCCCCTTATTCTTAAATCTTGATCTGCTAGATGAAATCCATCATTATGTTTTTCAAAAATTTTAAGTCTTTCTATTGCTTGATCAGAAACAAAATCTGAAAATGTGAAACAGTTACCCTGAATTTTTCCTCTTCCTACTCTTCCTCTAAGTTGATGTAATTGAGATAATCCAAATCTTTCAGAACTTTGAATAATTATGCTACTAGCATTAGGGATATCTATTCCTACTTCAATAACTTGAGTAGATACGAGAATATCAATATTTTTATTACTAAATTCATACATTATTTTACTTTTCTCTATTAAATCCATTTCTCCATGCAATAAACCAATTCTAAATTCAGGGAAAATTTCATCTTTTAATTTTGAAAATTCTGTTAATACAGATCTACCTCTTACTTGTTCAGATTCATGAATTAAAGGACATACAACAAAACATTGGAAGCCTTTGCCTATCTCCTCTCTTATTACGTCAAAAGCATACTTTTTAGATTCTTCATCTCCACACCATTTCGTTATTACGGGTTTTCTCCCTGGGGGGATCTCTAACAATGTACTAAGTTCTAAATCACCATAAAGAGTTAATGCTAAACTTCTAGGAATTGGTGTAGCTGACATAGAAAGAAGATGAGGAGTATTTTTTGTTCTCAACAATGCATCTCTTTGCTCTACTCCAAATCTATGCTGTTCATCAATAACAACTAAAGATAAGTCAGGAAAATTAATTTTCTCCTGTATCAAAGTATGAGTTCCAATAATAATATCTATTTGATGTTTTCTAATTAATGTTTGAGTTAATAATTTTGATTTAGGTTTTAAACTACCAATAAGTAGACCAACTTTTATTGTTATATCTTCAAATCCAGGAACTTTAATATGAATAACATTATCTAGACCTGTGTCTAATTCTTGGTCTTCAAATTCTTTCTTTATATTTAAAAAATGCTGTTCAGCTAATATCTCTGTGGGTACCATTAATACTCCTTGGTATCCACACTTAGCTGTAGCAAAAAGAGATGTTAAAGCTACAATAGTTTTCCCGCTTCCAACTTCACCCTGAAGTAGTCTTCCCATAGGTTTTTTAGAATTCAAGTCGTTCATTATTTCATTAATTGCTTTTAATTGATCTTTCGTCAATTGAAATTCTAATCTCGAAAAGAAAGTATCTAAAGAATTATCATTTAAAGAAATTGAATTAGCATAAGAAGATATTTGACGTTTAGATTTTCTTCTAAGAACATTTAATTGATTCAAAAATAATTCATCAAAAGAGAATCTTTTTTTAGCATTAAAAAATCTATCCATATTAGGAGGTAAATGCATATCTTGAATAGCTGTTTGAAGTTCTACTAAATGAAATTTATTTCTTATTTCTATTGGAAGAAATTCTTCAATTAAAGGAATCCCTTTATCTAAAGATTTTGCTACTGCATTTCTAATCGTTCTCTGTGCCAAATCACTATTTGAAGGATAAACAGGTAATAAGTTACCCGCATGAATTAAATTTTCTCTTTTAAGAAACCCTGAATTAAGTAATTCATATTCTGGGTTATCCATAGTAAGTTTTCTTCCAATATTTCCTATCTTTCCGCTCAATACAATCCAGTTACTTATCTTAAATTGTTTAGCCAAATAAGGTTGTCCAAACCAGGTAATTTGAATATTTCCAGTACCATCACTAACAATTGCTTTAGTAGATTTCAATTTAAAATTCCCATCTGCTTTAATAGAAATAAACTGAGCAACTATTGTAGTTTCTTGATCAATAATTGAATTGTTTATTTTGGAAACAGAAGAATAATCAATATGTTTTCTAGGAAAATACATTAATAAATCTTTTAGAGTAGAAATATTCAATGTTTTTAATTTCCTTCTTCCAATTGAATGTATAAATTTTAAATCTGAAAGAGGAGTATTTAGAGTAAGTTCACTTGAAATTTGATTTTTTATTAGAGCATTTTTACTCTTCAGTTTACTTCTATTCTTTTTAGAGAAATTTAATATTGATTTTCTATCCCTAGAATATTTTTCTTCAACCTTCTCAGCCCAATTTTTCCTCATTTCAGGAGACAATCTAAAATATGAAGAATTTTTAATAGGGTATAACTTCAAACAAGCCTCTAAAGATTTTTTATGAATTCTAAGAAATTCATCTAATCCACCTGTGACTGCCCTATTAGAATAAGAATTAAGTTTCTCTAAACCAAGAATACGAATTAATAGATTAATCGATTTGTTGTTATGGTCTATAAAAGATTCCATTAAAAAATAAATTTAAACGGAAAGATAATGAATTTATTCCTCTTCCTCTTCATCTTTTTCTTCATCAGAAGGAACATCGCCAATAAACATCACTCCAACTGCACCTGGACCTAAGTGAGCTCCTAAAGCAGGACCAAACTGTGATCTTAAGATTTCACCATCATATTTATGATCTGCTAAAGAACTAGCTAATGCTCTTGCATCAAAACCTTGAGTTGTATGCAAAACAGCCATATTTTGAATATTTACATAACCTTCAGCTGCATCTCGAATCTGAGATAAAGCCCTCAACATTGTTCTTGGTTTAGCCCAATTCTCAACTAGACCATCAACATTCGTTAAAATAGGCTTAACATTTAGAAATCCACCAATAAGAGCAGCGGCACCTTTTATTCTGCCACCTTTTTTCAGGTATTCCAAAGTACTTACAGCAACGAATATTTTTCCTTTTTCTGATAACTCGTTAGCATAATTTACAGCATCTGCAGATTTCATTCCCGACTTGACTGACTTAGCAACTTCTAAAGCTATCAATCCAGTTCCCATACTCACACTTAAAGTATCTACAACTGTAATATTGCATTTGGAATTTCCTACTTCTTTAGCTGCTTGTTCAGCAGCATTAAATGTGCCACTTAATTTGGATGAGATATGAATAGAAATTATAGAATCATGCTTCTTAGCTAAATTAGTATAAACATCTATAAAATCCCCAACTGCTGGTTGAGATGTGGTAGGAAACTCTTTAGAATTTTGCAATCTTTCATAAAAATCATCAGCCGATAAATCGACATTTTCTTTGAAGGATTCATCTCCGAAATTCACTATAACAGGAACTTCAGTTATATTATTCTTTTTTAAAAGATCCGCAGGTATATCAGCGGCACTATCTGTAACAATTGCTGTAGACACTTCAATCTCCTTAAAATTATCTTATTCTAGAATATCAATTTATTCAATTCCGATAAAGTACTCACTATCATATTGCCCAGACTCTATTAAATCAAACTCTGATTTAGGAAATTGTAATTGTAATTGATTCAATAAATCAAAAGCATCATCCATAATTATATTATTTCCTGCATAAATAGAAATCAATTTTTGATCTATATCAATATTGCTAATTATTTTTTTTAGAACTTCATTTTTATCAGAATTTTTAGCAATTAAATTATTTTCAATAAACCCTATATAGTCACCTTCTTCAATATTAAGACCATTATATTCAAGGGTTTTTACAGCAACTTTTACTGAACAAGTTTTAATATCTTCTATAGCTCTATTCATTGATTTAATATTGATGTCATAACTTTTTCCAGAAGTAAATGCCAGCACAGAAGATATTCCTTCAATAAAATTTTTTGTTGGAATTTGAGAAGAATTTTTTGAAGTTAATAAAAGAGCCTGATTACAAATTTCTATAAGATCTTTATGATTGGGAAGTAAAATAACATTTTTTCCTTTACTATTCTCTATTGAATCTAATATATCTTGAACACTTGGTGAGGAATCTTCTGAAACCTCAATAAATTCTAGATGATCTGGAGTTATTTCACGAAACCTTTGACGTAAAATAGGTTCTCTAGCAAACACAATTAAAGCTACCTCTACAACTTGAATTTCTTCATTTTGACTATGATTAAACTCTGAAGTTTGAAGATTCATGTTCTGAATATCTTCATGAGAAATATCTCCAAATTTTTGAGAATACTTTATTATTTCATCAGGATTTTCCACATGAATATGGATTTTTAATAATTCAGTATCACCTGTAACTACAAGTGACTTTCCTTTTTTATTTAAATCATCTTTTACATGATCAATATTGATAGATGATCCTTGAATAACAAATGATGTACAAAAGCCCCAAGATTCATCCTCTACAGACTGTAGAAATTCTTTTTCAATAGGTTTATGCTTTATCACTTCAGGAATATATAAACTCTTATCAGAAGGAATAGAAAAAATAATGTTTCCTTCTTGATCTCTAAATAAACAATTGAATGAAGCTTCTAACATTAAAGACAATCCATATCCTCCAGCATCTACTACGCCTGCTTTTTTCAAGAGTTCCATTTGGTTAGGAGTATCATCAACCGTTTTCTTTGCGATATCATTAGCTATTTTCCAAATATATATCAAATCATCTGGATTCTTTGAAAGACTTTTATCACTTGCATTAGCTGATTCTTTTAATACCGTAAGAATGGTTCCTTCTTGTGGATTAGGCATTGATTCATAAGCAAACTCAGTGGTTTTAATCAATGCCTTAACAAACTGTTTTGGCCCTAACAAATCGTCATCATTTAATGCGAAAGCTAACCCTTTAAATAATTGAGCTATTAATAATCCACTATTACCTCTAGCAGATAGTAATGCCCACTTAGACAATAGTTTAACCATTGAAGCTAAGTCTAAACTCTTCGTATCTTCTGAAATATAGTCTCTAATCCCCTTTATAGTGAAGAACATATTCGTACCTGTATCACCATCTGGAACAGGAAAAACATTAAGAGAATTTATACTTTCTCGATGTTCTTCTAGGGTTTGACAAAAAACTTCTATTAAATCAATTAATTCATTAGGCTCAAGGCCAATCTTAGGATTCATGTTTTTTTATAATATATTAATTTTTATTTAGTGGATTCAATAATTTCTGAAACACATTCTGAAATACTTTTTTCATCATCCCAAAATATTGATGAACCAGATATCAAAAGATTGGCACCAGCATCTACAGCTATTTTTGCAGTATCTTTAGAAATACCTCCATCGACCCCTATCTGAAAAAGTTTTTCAGCATTCAGAAATCCCTTGTTATTCTCTACAAAATTTTTAATTTTTTCTATCACATCATATTCAAAAGATCTTCCAGATGCTCCAGGAACTACAGTCATAAAAAGAATTCTGTCTAAGTATTTCATTAAAGGCTCTATTGCTCGCCAATCTGTTTCAGGGTTTAATGCTATAGCAGAATACATGCCTAATTCCTTAATTTTATTAATCACATTTATAGGCTCATCATCACTTTCTATATGAAATGTAATCACATCTGCTCCAATTTTTGAAAAATCTTGAATGTAAGATAAAGGATTTTTTACCATTAAATGAATATCTATATTACATTTAATTTTTTCTTTAATAGAATCAAGGATCACAGGACCTGCAGATAAATTTGAAACAAAATGACCATCCATAACATCATAGTGAATTTCATTACAATCAGTTTGCATCAATTCATCCAACTGTTCTCCTATTTTTAGGAAATCACCAGAAATTATAGATGCTGAAAGAGTTAAATTTTTACACATAAAAATTAAAAACTTTTCTTTTTATTCAATAAACTTCTTGCTTCTTTGATAGCTTTAGAAACACTAGAAAACGAAGTTCCACCTATACCATCCCTAGAATTAACAACATCTTCTATGGTTATATCTAAAACATCTTTTTCAAACAATTTGCTTATCTTTTTTAAATCTTTCAGTTTTAAATCATTAAAAGATTTTTTTGTTGACATTACTTTTTTCAATTCAAGTGCCACTTTAGCATATGCTTCCCTAAATGGCATTCCCTTCTTGACTAAATAGTCCGCCAAATCAGTAGCTATCATAAAACTATCATTAATCACTTCATTAATTCTAGAATCATTGAAAGTTAATGATTGAATTAAACCCACCATGACATTAAGAGAATCCCTAAGAGTGTCAAATGAATCAAATAATGGCTCCTTATCTTCCTGTAAATCTCTGTTATAAGACAATGGAAGTGCTTTAAGAGTAGTAGCTAGAGATACCAAAGATCCTATAGATCTACCAGTTTTTCCTCTCACTAATTCTGCAAAATCTGGATTTCTTTTTTGAGGCATCATACTAGAACCAGTAGTAAATTCTTCCCCTATATTTAAAAATGAGAATTCAGACGAAGACCATAATATCAATTCTTCGGCCAACTTAGAAAGATGAATCATGCATGACATACAAGAATAAACAAAATCAAGTACAAAATCACGATCAGAGACTGCATCTAAACTATTTTGACTGATTCTAGAAAAGCCCAATTCTTTAGCAAGAAATTTCCTATCGATTTTAAAAGTATTTCCAGATAAAGCCCCACTACCTAAAACCAAAACATCTGATACATTATAAGCTCTTACGAATCTTTCATAATCTCTTTCTAGCATATGAAAATATGCCAAAAAATGATGTCCTAAAGTTACTGGTTGAGCTCTTTGTAAATGAGTATAGCCTGGAATAATTAAAGATGAATTTAATTCAGAAATATCTACTAATGAAGCTTGAAGATTAACAATTAATTTTTTAATTTCTCCTATAGCATCTTTTACATACATCCTGGTATCTGTAGATATTTGCTCATTTCTAGATCTTCCAGTATGTAACTTTCCTGATAATGATCCTACTATTTCATTTAATCTAGCTTCTATGTTCATATGAATATCTTCATATTGGTCTTTCCAAACAAATTCTCCTGATTCGATTTCTTCTTTGATGATATTTAAACTTCCAATCAATTTTTCTCTTTCTTTTTCATCTAAAATTCCTAATTTTTCTAAGACCAAAGCATGGACCTGAGAAGATAGAATATCTTGTTTATACAATCTCTTGTCAAAGTGTATTGACTTAGTAAAGTCAGAATTGCTTACAGATCCACGTACTATAGAAACTAAATCTTTATCTTTTTTATTCATTTCACAAATTTAACTATTATCAGGGGGTTGTTTATGCCTTTGCAACTGACTTGGAAGGCTAAATATATCAATAAAACCAGTTGCAGAGTGATGATCAAATTTATCTTCCTCAGAATAAGTAGCTAAATCATAGTTGTACAAAGAATATTGGGATCTCAAACCATTCACAGATGCATTACCTTTAAATAATCTGATTCTCACTTCTCCAGAAACATATTTCATTGAACTATTAACAAATGCATCAAGATTTTCCCTCAAACCCGAAAACCATTTTCCCTCATACACTAAATCAGCATACTGTTGACTAATATAAGATTTAATCCTCAATTGTTCTTTAGTTAATATTGATTTTTCTAGTGCCATCAAAGATAGATCCAAAACTGTTGCGCCTGGAGTTTCATAGACTTCTCTAGATTTTATTCCAACCAATCTGTTTTCTATATGATCTATTCTCCCTATTCCATGTTCACCAGCAATTTCATTAAGATTTCCCACCAAGTCAACAGGACTTAAAGTTTCTCCATTCAAGGAAATAGGGTTTCCAGAATTAAATGCTATTATCAAATCCATTGGTTCTTCTGGGGCATCATTAGGGGATTTTGTAATTATATATGCATCTTCAGGTGGCTTGCTCCAAGGATCTTCTAAATCTTCTCCCTCAATTGCAACTCCCCATAAATTGCGATCAATTGAATAAATTTTTTCTCCAACTCCTGGCAATTGAATATTTAATTTTTCAGCATATTTCTTTTCTTCATCTCTTGTCATTTTGCCCTCACGAGCAGGAGCAATAATTAATAAGGGGTTTTCATATGAAAGAGTTTTAATTGCAGAATCTAATCTAACTTGATCATTTCCTTTTCCAGTACAGCCATGAGCTACAGCAACAGCATCAAATCTTCTAGCTACTTCAACTAATTTCTTGGCAATTAGAGGCCTGCCTAAAGCAGTAGCTAATAAATATTGATTTTCATATATAGCACCTGCTCTTAATGAGGGAAAAACATAATTTCTTATAAATTCATCACTTACATCCTCTTGGATACAATCAACCGCACCTGCTCTTTTAGCTCTATCTATCAAATCTTGAGATAATCCTCCATTACCCAAACCTACTGTAAGTGCAATAACATCAAAATCATAATTTTTTTTAATCCAATCTATAGAGATAGTCGAATCTAAGCCACCACTATAGGCTAAAATGGCTATTTTTTTTGATTTACTCATTTTTTATGATCCTTAAATTTTTTCTTCTAATAAAGCTTCTTCTAATATTTTTACGGCTTGATTCATTTCTCCTTCTGAAACATTTAAAGGAGGGAAAAATCTAATGATATTTGGCCTCACAGCATTTAACAATAATCCTTTTGAAAGGCATCTCTCAATAACTGCTTGAGCTTTATTTTTTCTTAATTCAAGACCAAGCAATAACCCAAACCCTCTTACTGCCTCTATATCATGCCTTTCTTTAATAACATCTAACATTGAATGCAAATACTTTCCGCTTCTTGCAGCTTCTGCAGGTAAATCTGTTTCTATTATATACTTAGCAGATGCCCAACCTGCAGCAGTAGTCAATGCATTCCCACCAAAAGTTGAACCATGGTCTCCTGGAGATAAAACTGAAAACCTTTCTTTACACATAAAAGCTCCTAGAGGCACTCCTGCTCCTAAAGCTTTTCCTAAAACCATTACATCTGGATCTAAACCAAATTTTTGATATCCAAATAAAGTACCTAGCCTTCCCATGCCAGTTTGTACTTCATCTACCATAAATAAAACATTATTCTCTTGGCACCATTTTTGTACATCTAGTAGATATTTTTGATCAGGAACATTTATTCCACCTTCGCCTTGGACAACTTCCAAAAGAACAGCACATGTTTTCTCACTAGCTTTTTCTAAAAATTGATCGAAATTATTATATTCAACATTTATAAAACCTGGCATTAGAGGTTCCCATTCTTCTTGATAATGTTTTTGACCTGTAGCAGCCATCATTGCCATAGTCCTTCCATGAAAAGAATTATTAGCAGTAATTATCTCATATGCTCCATCCAACATCTCTCTGCCCCATTTTCTAGCTAACTTGCATGCACCCTCATTAGCTTCTGCACCACTATTACTAAAAAAAACTCTATCATAACAAGAATTATCAGCTAATAATTTTGCCAATCCAAGTTGAGGAATTGTGTAGTAAAGATTCGTCATTTGCATAATTTTTTTTGACTGCTCTTGGATAGCCTCAGTTACAACAGGATGAGAATGCCCCAAATTTAAAACTGCCCACCCTGAAGTAAAATCAAGATATTTATTTGAATTAGAATCCCATACTAAAGTCCCTTTACCCATTACTAAAACTACAGGTAATCTATTTACAACTTGCATATAGTATTGAGATTCTATATTTTGCCAACTTTTTAATTTATCTATATTCTCATTCATACTAAATAATCCTTGTTCCAATTTTTTTATTCGAAATACAATCTAACAATGCTTTATTTACCCTGCCATCTATTATATGAGTTGAAGAAACATTTGAAAGAGAATTAATACAAGCATGAATTTTTGGTATCATTCCATCTTTCGCAATTCCAGATTTTATTATCTCTTTGGCTTGAGATGTTGTCATATGAGGTATAACTCTACCATAAAAATCTAATACTCCTTCAACATCAGTCTGAAAAACCAGTTTGTCTGCATTCAAACTTTTAGCTAAGTAACCTGCTGCTGTGTCAGCATTTACATTTAAAATTCCATCTTGTTCTATATCTAGAAATCCTATATTGAAAGCAATTGGAGATACAACAGGAATAGAATTTTCTAAGATTTTTATCAGAGAGTCGACATTACATCCAACTAATTCTCCTACTAACCCCAAATTTTTATCTTTTATTTTCGCTTGAAATAATCTATCTGAAACACCTGAATAACCTACTGCGCTTGCGCCTAAAACATTTAATTCATTAACAATTTTTGTGTTTATCAATCCAGCAAGGACACCAATAGCTACTTCCATAGTTTGAAGATCAGTTCTCCTAAGACCATTAATAAATTCAGGCCTAATGCCTAACTTAGATGCCCACTCAGAAATTTGTTTTCCTCCTCCATGCACAATAATTACCTTAAAACCAGATTTTCTTAATTCTACTAAGTCTGCCAAAGTGCTATCACCAACTCCTAATGTACTACCTCCAATCTTTACAACTATCACATCATTTTTTGGGTTTTCAATATTATTATTAGAAGTCATCATATTAAATAAAGATCATATTATTAATATAAAACACAATCAGAAGTATTATGTTCTATAGGCTGAATTAAAAACAACATATTCTTCAGTTAAATCACTACCCCAAGCACATCCATCACCATTTCCAATACCCAGATCTACTAATATCTCTACTTCTGATTTCGTAAGAGCTGCAATCACAGATGTTGGATTAAAAGGAATAGATTTTCCTTCTTCAACAATTTGAATATCATTAATAAATATTTTTATCTTATCTTCTTTGATATTAGAATCAGAGTTACCTATAGCCATCATTATTCTGCCCCAATTAGGATCTCTTCCATAAACAGCAGTTTTTACAAGATTTGAAGAAACTATTTCTTTTGCTATAAGTCTAGCCTCTACACTATTAATAGCTCCTTGTACTTTTGCTGTAATTAAATGTTGTGCTCCTTCTGCATCAATAGCAATTTTTTTGATAAATCCTCAGCAACAATATGTAATCCTTTTAAGAAATCATCGTGCATTGAAGAATTTTCATCAATTTTTTGTCCTGATTCTCCATTAGCTAATAAAATAACTGAATCATTAGTACTAGTATCACCATCAACATCTATTTGATTAAAAGTTTTATCAACTACATTTTTCAAAACTTTCTTTAAATAAGATGATTCAGATTTTGCATCAGTAGTTATGAAAGCTAACATTGTAGCCATATTCGGATGAATCATGCCGGAACCCTTAGCTACACCAGAAATATGAATTTTTTCACCATCATGCTCTATCTCAATAGAAATTTCTTTAGTAATTGTATCTGTAGTTATAATTGATTTCGAAAAATCAGATCCTCCTGAATCATTAACATTGATTTTTCCTAAATTTTCTCTTATTAATCCCATAGGCAACTCAACACCTATTACACCTGTACTACATAAAACAAAATCAAGATCTGAATTCAAATGTTTTTTGGTAAGATCTACTAATTCTCTTGCATCACTCATGCCCTGATCACCAACGCAACAATTAGCTGACCCACTATTTACCACTACTCCTTGAATAATATCGGGTAGAGATTTACTTAAAACTACTGAAGGAGAAACAATTTTATTTTTGGTGAATACACCAGCCCAATTTGAAGGGGAAGAGGAATAAATTATTCCCAAATCATATTTATCTTCTCCAGGGCTTTTAAGTCCAGCATAAACAGCACCAGCTTTAAAACCTTTTGGAGTAGTAATTGAACCATTTTTAATAATTTTTATCATAATTCTCCTATTCTTATTGCATCCTAACTTAACAGAAAAAAAATATCTAGAATTTAAGTTTACTCATCAATATAACTTAATAAAGTATTATAATGTTATCTATTTTAATATTTCATGCTAATTGGAGGTAGTTTGAAAAACAATAATTCAATATTAATTACAGGTGGAGCTGGATTTCTAGGGTCTCATCTAGTAGACACATTTCTAGAAAAAGGTAACAGAATATCAATTATAGATAATCTTTCTACAACTTCAAAAAGTAATCATATAAATCCTGAAGCTGAATTTATTCAAATGGATATTAATGACACTAATTTAAAAAAAACAATCAAAAAAATTAACCCCAAAATCATAATTCATTGTGCTAGTCAAACTAGTGTTTCCATGTCTTCTAGGAACCCTAAAAAAGATGCTGAAAATAATATTTTAGGTACCTTGAATTTACTAGAATCTTTTTATAATTCTCAAGATTATTATTTTGTCTTCATTTCGACCGGAGGAGCTATTTATGGAGAAAACACTGGACTCTCAGTAGGAGAAAATCATCCTTGTTCTCCTAAATCTCCATATGGTTTATCAAAGTTAACAGTTGAAAATTACATAAAATATTTTTCAGAATCAATAAGAATGAAACATTTAATTGTTCGACCTGCTAATATTTTTGGACCAAGACAAAATCCCCATGGAGAAGCAGGAGTTGTATCTATATTCGCAAATTCAATGCTAAATAATCAAAATGTATCTATATTCGGTGATGGAAATGATTATAGAGACTATGTTTATGTTAATGATGTAGTGAATTTCATAGAAAAAGCAATTGAAAAAAATGCCTCCGGTGTATTTAATGTAGGAACAGGTATATCTATTACAACTAATAAAGTTTTCTCAGATTTAGCAGAAATATTAAATTACACGAAAAAGCCTAATTATTTACCTAAAAGACCAGGAGACATTAAAGGGATTACTCTTGATAGCAAAAAAGCTTTAAAAGAAATCAATTGGAAGCCTAAAATTAACTTTGAACAAGGTTTGAATGAGACAATATCTTTTTTAAAATCTGTTACTCTAAATTAATCGATTATAAAATCTTCACCATTATATTGAAATGGAAAAATACCTAATCTGGATTATAAAACTATCAATATCTGGATTACTGATAACACCTTTATTGGTATCACCTGAAACTATTTATCCTTTCATAGTAGGAAAAGCAATATGGTTTAGAAGCTTAGTAATAATTTCAACAACTGCTTTTTTAATTTTAGTAATTAAATACAGAGAAGAAAAACCAAAAATTTTTCCAATAATTCTACTATTATTGGGATTTTTAACAATCAATTCAATTTCAAGCTTATTCGGTTATAGCTTCACAAAAAGTTTTTGGGGCACATGGATTCGAATGGAAGGGATTATTACAATAATGTATATAATCTTAATGGTTTTTGTAACAGTTAATTTTTTAAAATCCCTAGACGAGTGGAAAACATTATTTAAAATTAACTTTTTCATAGGATTTATTGTTGGATTAATTGCATTAAGCCAATATATAGGAATTCCTTTTAATTTTCTTAATTTTCTCCCCATTACAATTACTTATCTTCCTGTAAATGAATCATACCCTGGTTTTGGAAAAGCAGTGATAGATTCAAAAATTAACGGTACCTTGGCTAATCCCAATTTTCTAGCTCAATATTTATCGATTATTGTAATCATTGGTTTAGGATTATTAATTGAAAAAAGCAATTTCATAATTAAAAATTTAAAGAAAAAGAAAGATTTTCTAAAAAACTCACAAATAGAATTTTTAAAATTTTCTTTAATTATACTAGGGATATCAGCTTGTTTTTTAACAATAATGTTAAGTGGATCAAGAGGAGCTTTATTAGGATTATTTACTGCAATCTTATTAACAATTCCCTTATTAATTTTAAAGAGTAATAATAAATTTTTTAAATATACTTTTATTACTTTATTTTTCTCTTCTCTATTAATTACCTTTTCAAGTATTTTGTATCTCACTCTTACTATTGATTGGTCAATAGACAAATACAGAAATAGAATCTTAGAAGAAAATTTACCAAAACCTATTTTAGAAATAATAAATCTAGAAAATCCTAACACTTCTTTTTTTAATAAAGAAAAATTTTACAAGTATGGTATGTTAAATTTTGTTGATACTGAATATGGACCAGTCTCAAATCTCAGTACTAATTTGGATCCAGATGATGATTTCTATAAACCTATGTTGAAAAATACTATCGATAAATTAATGTTTGATGTGGACAAATTAGAAGAAGAAAACTTTTATTGTAATGAAAAATTGTTAGCACTGAATGAAATAATTATATGGTATTATTCAACAGATTTTTTTGGAGCAACAAATTTAACCACTTCAAGATTATCTTATAAGTTGCCTAGCGGTGTAAATATAACTTTAGATGGAAGCGAGAGTACAGGAGGAGATTACACTAAATGTAACTCAATGTATAAAACATTATACGAAATTCATCCTTCTCTATCTTATATTATCAAAGAAGGAATTGATTTAAGTCATCGAAAAGTTACCTATAGAATAGCACTTGAATCGTTCAAAGAAAGACCTGTCATAGGATTTGGTACTGAAAGTTTTTCTTACATTTTTTATAAATACTTAAAGGGAACAGATTTTGAAGGTTATTCTCCTGCAAAATGGGACAGATCTCACAGTAGACCATTAGACATACTGACTTCTACAGGTTTATTAGGATTAACAATATGGGCTTTAATTTGGATATGGATAGTTTCTGCAATCATAAAAAATTTCAAAAACAACTCTCAAAATACTTTCCATATTTTTGTTGCTGGAGGATTAACATCATTTTTTATTAGTAACCTTTTAGTATTTCCAACAATCTCTACATACTTACAATTTTCATTATTAATTTCCTTTTTAGCAAGATCTCAAATAGGATTCAATAAACATTCAATAATTCAAAATAATTCAGAAAGCTCCATTAAAAAAATGAGAATAAATTTTTTAGTGGTTTTAGTTATTTCTATAAGCTTAATAAGTTTATATTTCTTAATAATCATCCCTTTTAATGCATCCAAAAATCAATTTCCTAAAGGGATGAATAATGATATCGAAATTTATAACAAAAAATTATCCTCTTTTCCACAAATGTCTATTACAGGAAGGACTAATTTAGTATATCAAGTTCTAATAGACTGGGATTCAATATTAGATTCTGCAGAATCTAAAGAAAACAAAGAAGAAATAATCATAAAAATTATTTCAATAATAGAATCAAATGCTGAAGATAGTCTTAATAGAGATCCAAATGATTATGATATGAATATGGCTATGTGGAATTTTTACACAAAAATTTATCTATATGATCAATCATATATAAATAAAATTGAAGAAAAATCTAAAAAATTAATTGAACTAGCTCCTACCAGTCTTTCATCTCAAGAAACAATGATAAGGACATTTTTAATTAAAAAAGATTTAGATGGTGCAAAAAGATGGAACAAGATATGGAAAAAAGATCATCCTGATTTAAACGATGTAGATAAAAATCATTGGGATTCATTAATTTCAAAACTTGAAAATGAATTATCAAATTAATTTTCTGGAGAATCCCATCTTGCAGTTAAACTATTTAATATTGAAATAAAAATTATCTTAATATCAAAAAGCAAACTCATTTTATTTGAGTATTCAATATCAAATTTCAATTTGTCTTTAGGATTCAAATCATATGATCCATTTATTTGTGCCAAACCTGAGAGACCTGGAGTCACCTCTAATCTTTTATCAAAATTTGGAATCTTTCTAGAAAATTCCTCGTGCAATTCCGGTCTTTCTGCTCTTGGCCCTACAAAACTCATTTCTCCTTTAAAGATATTTATTAACTGTGGAATCTCATCTATTGCTGTCTTTCTCAAAAAATTTCCAATTTTAGTAATTCTAGGATCATCTTTAGTAGACCATACTGCACCAGTCATTTTTTCAGCATTAGGTACCATAGTTCTAAATTTAAAAATCTTAAAAATTTTCTTATCTTTTCCTATTCTCTTTTGAGAATAAAAAATTGGACCTCTATCTTCAATCCAAATTAATAAAGGAACAATAAAAATTATAATTATCCAAAAAGGCCATAGTAAAGGGAAAATAAATCCTCCAATTATCATGGAAATATCAAGAACTCTTTTTAACTTATATCTCTTAGAATTCAAGATCTATTCCATCCTCCTCTAGTCCATCTTAAAAGTCCATATAAAAAACCTAAACCCCATGAAATATGCATAGACAAAACAACTATGGGGATTAGAAAAACATTTATAATTTTAGGAGAATCTTTCCAAATATCTATAATCATAATTAACCAAAATAAACCTACAATAGCCCCTATCCAATTAAGAATTTCTAAATATGGATAAGATAAGATTAAATTTCCTATTATTAAAGAAACCAAAAATAATACAAATAATACAGGTGCCAATTGTCTTTTCTTAAGAGAATCTGGGTGTATGGATAAAGTTTTGGTCTTCCATAATCCATATCTAAAAAATTGTTTTAATAATCCTAAAAAATTTGTTCTCACAAAATAATCTACTATTAAATTTGGATTAATAGTAATTGAATTATTATTTAAAAATTTTCTTATCCTAATATTTAATTCATAATCTTCATTGATTTGAAAATCTTCATTAAATCCACCTAATTTTAATAAATCTGCTTTCCACCAACAACCAAGATAAGCAGTATCACTTTCCAATTTTTCATTTCCTATTTTTCTATATTTGACACCACCCATACCCAAAGTAGAATTCATTACTAGAGCAATTGCTTTTGAAAAATAATTTTTTCCAACTGCTTTCTGAATAGATCCAGCATTTCCTACTTCTAGATTTTTTTGTAATGCTTCTACACAAAGAGCAAGATAGTTTTCAGGATAAACAGAATGAGCATCTGCTCTGATAATAATTTGTGAATCAGAGCCTACCTCTAATATATTTGAAGAACTATTTTCAATTCCTAAATTAAGTGCTGATGCTTGAAATACATTAGAATTATTTAATATTTTTAAATTCAAATGTTGAAATTTTTCTCTAACTATATCTAAAGTTCTATCAGAACTTTTTCCATCAACAATGATAAATTCTGTAGAGTTGATTACATTTGATCCTTCAAGAAGAGAATTTATACAATCCTCTATGTACTCTTCCTCATTTCTTGTTGGAATAATAACTGTTTTAGATATCTGAGTAGTCATCTCAATACCACAATCTCCCATGATTCTTTCTTAAATATTTTATGCTTTCAGAATTAAATGGGTTCCTTCTTAAATGTTTTAATTTTAAAAATCCATCTTTCAATGCAAAAAAATATTTTATCAACTGAAACTTTAACAAGGATCTTAATAAATAAAATGAACCCCAAATAAATAAATGACTAATAAGATAAATTATTGGTAAGTGTTTATAGGAAACCCATATTCGATTTCTAATACTATAGTAGGTTTCATCTTTTAATTGATTTTTTTTATCTACAACTGATCTCTGAGGTTCATGAATCACTTCAACATCTGGAAAATAAATGATTTTTTTTCCTTCCTTAATAATTGATGAACTTAAATCTAATTCTTCAAGTCCATAAAAAAAATCATTATCGTAGCCACCAGTTTTTTCAAAAACTTCCCTTACTAAAACATGTCCTGCGCCAACATAGTAAGATGCTTCAGTTTCATTATTATGAATATTTTTGTTTAATATTCTTTCTAATCGATTAAAAGGAATTTGTAGACCATCAGTTTCCTGACGCAAAACAATTTTTAAAGCCATAGCAGCAAGACTATCTGATGAAGAAAATTTCTTTAATATTTTTTCTAATGAATATTCATCTGAAAAATAAGCATCATCATCTAAAAAAACCATTATAGAACCAGAAGAATTTTCTACAAGTTTATTTCTTGCACCTGCTACTCCAGAAGGTGTATTTGATCTTAACCATTTGATTCGAAATTTAGAAAATTTATATGCTAATTCTTTCTTAATATTTATTTCTGAGGCATCATCCAATACAACTACTCTTGGATTTATTGACTGATTTACAGAACTCAAAATAGCTCTTTCAATTTGCTTTACTCTGTCTTTAGTAGCTATAAGAACAGTGATGTCTTTACTATGATACATTTTCTTAAAAATAATTAGAGAATTTAGTTAAATATTTTTTTGCAGAAGTTTCAAGTGAAAATCTTGAAATATTTTTTAGTCCTAATTCTGAGTGACTTAAAGCAATTTTAGGATTTTTTAAATATTTTTCTATAGAATTTTTCATTTCATTCACATCATGATTTTCTACAATTATTCCTGCATGACCATTCATTAAAATTTCTTCCAAACCTCCTTCTTTACATGCAGAAATAATTGGGGTTTTCAAAGCTTGAGCTTCAATTGCCACTCTAGGCAATCCTTCCCATAGAGAAGGTATAACTAAAATTTCTGCATTTTCAATATAGCCAAATGGGTCTTCTATTTTACCTAAAAATAATACATTTGAGTTGATCTTCAACTTATTAACTAGATTTTTCAGTTTACTTTTTTCTTCACCATCTCCAATAATAATTAATTTAAGTCCATTAGAGTGATCTATAAGATTAAATGCTTCAATAAGCATAGAAAAGTTTTTCTGTTTAGTAAGTCGACCTAAACCAAGAATATATTTATAGTCAAGCTTTACAAATTCTGATTTGTTTCTAATTTCATCTTGATTTTCAAAGTGAGGATTATATATAAAGTTCACATTCTTAGATATCCCGGTCATTTTGATAACTTTTTTCATTAATCCTTCAGACTCTGCTATTACATCTTTAGAAGCATTAAAAATTTTTCTCCAAATTACCCTCCTAAATATATTTTCTCTAGGAAAACCTTGAAGGCTTATTACAAAATTAATTTCTTTAGATTTACCAGAAAATTTTAAAGCTAACCATGCTATTGTAGGCATCATAGAAACAAACAATATTTCTGTTCTATTAGATTTCAAATAAGATGCCAGAGAGAAAACTGTCCTAAATCCAATAATTAGAGATACAAGTCGAAAAATTAAAAAACCTTTAGTCGGCATTCTTTTAAAAATTGTAGATAAATATATGATTTTCATATTCTCTTCTAATTTGAGTCCTTCCCATTCTCTATGAACACTCAAGAGATTCACATTGTAATAATTCTGAGAAAACACTTTAGCTAATCCAAAAGTAGCTCTTTTAACTCCTACAGGATTTAAGAAGGGAGAAAAAACAGTAATATTTTTATTTACTCTTTGTTTCATTATGACTTTTAATAAAAAATTTTTGATTTTTCTAACATATTTTTAGTTCTTTCAACCCAAGAGTACTTCATAGATAATTTTTTTGCGTTATTTTCTAATAAAGTCTTCAGGTCATTGTCTTTCAAAACTTTATCTATAGATATTGCCAACTCTTCATGATCATCAGGTTTAATTAAGTACCCTGTTTCAGCATGTTTTAAAACTTCTCTTACTGACGGAATATCTGAAGCAATTATTGCCTTTCCTGCTCCCAAATATTCAAATAATTTCATTGCAGATGTATATAAAGATGATTTTTTAGTCTTTGCAGTAGAAGGAAGAATCAATAAATCAGACATTTTAAGATATTTAGGTATAAATTTTGGATTCTTAAAACCCAAAAAATTTACATTCTCAAGATTAAGGTTTTCCCATTTTTTCTTATATGATTCTATCTCTGATGGATGACCCCCAATAATCGTAAATTTTAAATGAGGTAACATTTCAGAAGCTTGGAGTAATGTGTCTATACCTTTATCTGGCAACAAAGATCCACAATAAGTTACTCCCAGTTTCTCATAATCTTCTCTAATGTTTTCTTTAAAAGTTTCTAAATCAAGACCATCATGTAAAACATTAATTATTTCATGAGGTAAATCTAATGCTTTTTCTAGATCTCTAGCTAAATTTTCAGTAACAGCGAAAAGTGAAGAACTAGTTTTGATAGCTGATTTAAAAACTTTTAGGGATAATTTTGGGGGTAAATCATGAAATTCTAGAATTGTTTTCATCCCAAATTTTTGAAAAAACCAATAAGAAAATGGAGTATTATCTCTCATGATACAAATGTTAGGGTTTTTAGTTTTTGCAATTATCAAAGAAATTATTCCCCACAATACAGCAAAGTTAAATGAAAAAATTCTAAATAAAAAAACTGGCAAAAATCTTCTTATAAGATAAACATCAAAAAAGGGAATCTTAGATATAGAAATCTTATATTTTAGATTATAAAAGTCTTCCACATTAGTACGATGATATTTATTTGACTGATACCTCCAAGGATGAATAACATTGACATCAAAACCCAACTCTGAAAATGCTTCACACATCTTAATTATCTGAATGCCATGAGCCTTTTCAGTCGGTAATCTTGCATTAGTAATGTAAACTACTTTCAATATATCAACTCTTTAAACTAAAATACTTTTATAAAACCCTATTCTAAATATATAGTTAAATTATGCCTAGAGAGATAAAAATAGATAATCAAATAATAAATGATGATTCCAATTGCTTTGTAATTGCTGAAATAGGAAATAATCATCAAGGAAAATTGGAAAATGCTAAAAAATTAATCACTTTAGCAAAACAAAGTGGTGTATCGGCAGTAAAATTTCAAAAAAGAGATAATATTAATCTTTTTACTGAAGAAATGTTCAACTCTCCATATACAGGGGCACAAAGTTTTGGACCTACTTACGGTGAACATAGAATGCATCTAGAATTAAATGAAAATGATTTTAAAGAATTAATTCAATATTCCAAAAAAGAAAAAATCACTTTCTTTGCAACTCCTTTTGATATTAAGAGCGCAGAGTTTCTTTATAAACTAGGAACTCCAGCTTTTAAAATTGCTTCATTAGATCTAAATAATCTTAATCTTATAAAAACTGTAGCAGAATTTAAACTCCCTACAATTATTAGTACTGGAGCTGCAACACTAGATCAAGTTAAGAGAACCTATGAAGTTATTTCAGCAATAAATAATCAAATCGCTATAATGCAATGTACTTCTGAGTACCCTGCTAAAGCTATTCACATAAATTTGAATGTGATTAAGAAATATAGAGAAGAATTTCCTAACGCTGTAATAGGATATTCAGGTCATGATTTTGGAACTTCTATACCTATTGCAGCTTTCTCTATGGGTGCCAGAATTATTGAAAAACATTTTACTAATGATAAAACTTTAAAAGGAACCGATCATCAATTTTCACTAACTCCAAATGAAATGACTTCTCTTGTTAATGAGATCTATGAAGTAAAATTATCTTTGGGAGACGGAGAAAAAATCATTTATCCTGAAGAACAATTATCAAAATTTAAAATGGGTAAAAAACTTGTTGCTTCTAGTACATTAAATGCGGGTCATGTCATTAAAGAAAACGATATATCAATTAAATCTCCAGGAGATGGAATGTCTCCTTTTGAGATAGATATGATACTAGGGAAAAAAATAAAAAAAAGATTAACAAAAGATTCTTCTTTCACTATTGAAAACTTGGAATAAAATGTCTCTTAAATCAAAACAATTAGATCTTAAAACATCAATTATTTTCAAAAACATAAAATTTATATTTTTTGATTTTGACGGAGTATTCACTGACAACAGTGTATATGTTTCTCAAACTGGAGAAGAAATGGTTAAATGCTCAAGATATGATGGAATTGGATTAAAAAACTTAGAATCTCAAGGAATAGGAAAAATTGTTATATCTTCAGAGAAAAACCCTTTAGTAAAAACTAGATGTAAAAAAATGAATATTGAATGTTATGATTCTGTAGAAAATAAATTTTCTTTAGTAAAAGAAATTATTGAAAATAAAAATTTAGAAATCTCTAAAGTAGCTTTCATGGGAAATGACATTAATGATTTAGAATGCCTATCAAAAGTAGGCCTTCCAATTGTTGTAAAAGACTGTCATCCAAAATTAATTAAAGTTGCCAAATACATTACTGAAACTCTTGGAGGGAATGGTGCTGTAAGGGAAGTATGTGATCATCTAACAAATCAAACAGAATAATTATGGTAAAAGATTATTTTAAAATAGAAAATGAAGTGATAATCATCACAGGTGGTAGCGGAAAATTAGGTTCCATTTATTCTGACTATTTAGCATTTAGAGGTGCAAATGTTTTCAGCTTTGATATATTAGGCAACCCAAATGATGAAGGAAAATTTGGAAAAGATCCTAAGAATTCTAAGTTAGAATATATAGAAGTAGATATTACTGAAAAATCATCTATTGAATATGGCCTAAATCAAATTATTAAGAAAGGTTTACAGCCTACCGGATTAATAAATAATGCAGCTATAGATTCGTCTCCAAGCACTGATAGCAAAGACACTGGTCCACTTGAAGATCTACCAATAGAATCTTGGGATAAAGTTTTAGATGTTAATTTAAAAGGAACATTTCTTACATCTCAAATAATAGGTTCTCAAATGGCAAAAAATAAAAAGGGATCCATAATAAACATTAATTCTCATTATGGACTTATATCACCTGATCATAGAATCTATGATTTCACTAAAAAATCAGGGGTAGATTTCTATAAACCAATTGCTTATTCTGTATCCAAGTCAGGAATAATTAATTTTACTAGATATTTAGCCACATATTGGGCTGAAAAAAACATTCGAGTAAATACATTAACTTTAGGTGGAGTATATTCAGAACAAGATCCTAGATTTGTAAAAGAATATTCAAAAAGAGTTCCTTTAGGAAGAATGGCAAGAGGAGAAGAATATTGTGGACCTATTCTATTTTTAATTAGTGATGCATCGTCTTACATGACTGGATCTAATCTGATTATTGATGGTGGATGGACAGCTTGGTAAGAAAAAATGTCTAAAAAAAGTAGTAATAATATTGTAGCTCTGATCCCAGCAAGATCTGGATCTAAAAGAATTAAAAATAAAAATATTAAATTGTTAAATGGCCATCCTTTAATTGCTTACACAATTCAATCAGCAATAAATAGTGAAATTTTTGATGAAATAATAGTTTCAACTGACTCTAATGATATAAAAAAAATATCAGAGTATTATGGAGCTTCAGTCCCTTTTTTAAGACCATCTGTTTATGCAACAGATACATCTCCAGATATAGAATTTGTCAAACATGCATTAGTTGAATTATCTAAATTAAGCAAAAATTATTCTCAATTTAGCATCCTCAGGCCAACAAGTCCTTTCAGAAAAGCCAATACTATTAAAAGAGCTTTTAAATTATTTTCTAATTCAAATTCAGATTCATTGAGAGCAGTAGAAAAATGCTTACAGCATCCTTGTAAAATGTGGACATTAGAAGATGACTATATAAAGCCATTCGTAAATCTTGAATCTTATGGTCCACATAATCAACCATTACATAGTTCCCAATACCCCTCTTTACCTGAAGTCTTTGTACAAAATGCAAGCTTAGAAATAGCAAATTCTAATGTAGTTTTTGAGCAAAATAACATTTCTGGTTCAAAAATTATCCCCTTTTTCACAAAAGATGATGAAGGAATTGATGTGAATGTAGAAGAGGATTGGATCAAAGCAGAAATATATTTAAAATCAGAAAAAGCTAAGTTGACTGAAATAACCCAAAAACCATTTAATTATTAAAATGACTCTAAGTTTTGTGCCCCATGAAATATTTAATGATCTTTTAAAAAAAGAGATCCAACCTGAAATAAAATCTGAACTACTCTCTTATTTATGTCGAATTAATATTCTTTATATGATAAACAAAGCTGGATCTGGACATATTGGGTCATCATTCAGTTCTATAGATCTAATGTCATGGTTTTTCTTAAAATATGTTTTAAATAATAACTCAACAAGAAATTATTTTTTTTCTTCTAAGGGCCATGATGCACCAGCAATGTATTCGGTAATGTCATCTCTAGGATTGATAGATTTTAATTTGATTCATAAATTAAGAAAAATTGATGGTCTTCCTGGGCATCCTGATGTGAATACTTCCAATGTAATTACTAATACTGGCTCTTTAGGAATGGGAATATCAAAAGCTAAAGGAATAATAAAAGCAAACAGACTTAAAAATACAGAATGTAGAGTTTTTGTTATGACTGGAGATGGAGAATTACAAGAAGGTCAATTTTGGGAATCACTGATGAGAGTGAAACAAGAATCTTTACATGAATTAATGATCATAATAGACAATAATAAATTTCAATCAGACCGTACAGTAGAATATACAAGCGACTTGGGAGAATTAAAAAATAAAATAACTTCTTTTGGAATTCAAACAATTAAAATAAATGGACATAATGTTTTCAAATTTTCTAAAGATATAAAAAAATTGATTGATAGCAATCAGCCCTCAGCAATTATTGCAGATACCATAAAAGGTAAAGGTGTATCATTTCTAGAAGCTAATAATCTTAAACCTGGACAATTTTATAAATTCCACAGTGGTTCAACAACAGATGAAATATTTAGAAAATCTATTGATGAACTTTCTACTAAAATCAATCAAATAATAAATGATAATTCAATTTCTTTAGATTTTGATCTTGAAAATTCTTATGAGTCAAAAAATGTCATTTCTAATTCTCACAAAAAAGAATCATTAGTAAAAGAATATTCCATTTCTCTATTAAAGCAAGCAAGGAAAAATAAATATATTATTGCTTTAGATGGAGATTTAATTTTAGACACAGGCTTAATACCATTTGAGGAAGAATTTCCTGATAGGTTTTTCGAATGCGGAATAGCAGAACAAGATATGGTCTCTCAAGCTGGTACCCTAGCATTAGAAGGGTTCCTACCTATAGTTCATTCTTTTGCTAGCTTTTTAAGCAGTAGACCAAATGAGCAAATATATAATAATGCAACAGAAAATTCTAAAATTATTTATGTAGGTTCTTTAGCAGGAATCCTGCCAGGAGGACCTGGACACTCCCATCAATCTGTAAGGGATATCGCATCTCTATCAGGAATTCCAAATCTAAAATTAATTCAACCAAGTTGTTCTAAAGAAGTATCAATGATTTTGAATTATTGCATAGATGAATTAAAAGAAAGTTCCTATATTAGATTATGTTCAATTCCAGTAGAAACACCTTTTGATTTATCTAAAAAATATAAAATCGAAAAAGGTAAAGGAACTACAATAGCTGAAGGAAAAGATGTGATAATTTTCAGCTATGGTCCTGTAATGATAAATGAATTATTAAAAACAAGAACTGAACTCATGAAAACGGGAATTAAAATTAAAATTATTAATTTACCTTGGCTAAACTATGTAGACAAAGAATGGTTAAAAGAACAAATAAAAGGATTTAAATTTCTCTTTACATTAGATGATCACTATGAAAGTGGAGGTCAAGGAGAAATGTTACTATCAAATATTTCTCAACAACCCGACAAGTCTGATTTTCCAAAAATTCTTTTAAAAATTGGGATTAATGAAATTCCTAAATGTGGTTCTAATGAAGAGGTATTAAGTTATCATAAAGTTGATTCATTAAGTATCATGAAAATAATCAAAGAGACTATTTCAAAAAATTCTAATTATTTAGAGAATAAATAACTTTCTGAACAGCTTTCCTCATAGGGGTTTTAACAAAGTTTAAAATTTTTGTTTTGAATGCATACATTACTAATTCAGAGTGCCAATCAAAAGAAATTTCCTTATCTAGTACTCCTGATTCAAATAGATAATTAATAATATTATTAATTTCATCTTCACTTAAACTTTCATAAAAAAATCTTGCTAATTGACCTACCTGAAGCTCTTTTTTAAAAATTTTTTCCCAAGATTTTTGATAATTAGATAAAAAAGTTTCAGACAAATTGTTTGAGAGTAACCCTTCAGATAAAACTTGAGAAGCTAAATCTGCAGACCTCATAGAAAAATAAATCCCTCCACCTGTAGTAGGTTTAACTTGTCCTACTACATCTCCTATTCCAACAATTCTATTTGAAAAAATTTTTGATGATGGAGATACAGTAATTCCCCAAATATCAACATCATCAGAAAAACTTAATGTTGTAAATCGATTTTTTAAATTTCTACAAAAATCTTCAAAAATTTCCTTAGGGTTTTCTTTTCCTAATATACCTAAATATGAATAATTATTATTTAAAGGAACCATCCATCCAAAAAAACCTTTTGGCAAACTATGTCCTGTAAAAACATTAACCTCATCAATTCCATTAAATTTTATCTTGACCTGAGCTCCAAAAATTTTTGTCTTAGGGGTATCTAAACCTACCATTTTTGCTAGTCTGCTTCCAAACCAACTTGCTAAAACTAAAGATCTAGAAGTATATTCTTCTACTTCTCCATTGTATTTAACTCTAACCTGAACAAATTTAGAATTGACTTCAATTTTTTCAACTACTCTTCCCAATTTCAATTTCGTATCAAGTTTTTCTGCATTAAATGCTATTTCTCTGATAAAACTTTCCCTATCAATAATTAATGCTTGAGGAGATTTCCGTTTAATTTTTAATAATTTACCAGAAGGAGAAAAAATACTTGCTGAATAAGCTCTCCTATAAATAAACTTTGAAACATCAGGATAAAATTTCTCAAATTCAGCACTTACAATTCCTGTGCATAATTTATCACCAATATTTTCTCTATAATCTAGTAATATTACTGAGTGACCCCTAGAACTTAAATTGTATGCACACTGACTACCTGCCGGTCCAGATCCAACAACTATAGTATCAACAATAGGCTCTTTCAAAATTTCCTGCACTTAAAATTTACTTGTAGATTATTATAAGTATAAGTAAATTATTATAAGTATAAAGTTTATAATCTCTAATAAACAATCATAGAAACTTATTATATGAATAAAAATAATATAGATTTAAGTATTATAGGTCTTGGAGCTGCCAGTTATGCGGCGGCATTATACGCTGTTAGATATCAAATACCTACTGTAATGATTGGA
The DNA here is from genome assembly GCA_002708085.1 of Dehalococcoidia bacterium. Classification (GTDB taxonomy): domain Bacteria; phylum Chloroflexota; class Dehalococcoidia; order Lucifugimonadales; family Lucifugimonadaceae. The sequence goes on along the minus strand of PAOU01000011.1, from coordinate 30,015 downwards.
GAAGATTTTGGTGGAGAAACTGCCACTGGAGGATTAATTGAAAATTATCCTGGAGTACCAGAAATCGATGGTTATGATCTAATGTTAAATATGAAACAACAAGTTGAAAATTATAATATAAAAACTATTGATGAAAACGCTATAAGTATAGAAAAAAAAGACCAAGGCTATTCCATAAAATGTTCAGGAAAAACTACAATTGAAACCAGAGCTGTAATTCTAGGAATAGGTAGAGAAAGAAGAAAATTAAATTTAGAAAATGAAGAAGAACTAACTGGAAAAGGAGTTTCTTATTGTTCTACCTGTGATGCTCCTTTATATAAAGACAAAATTACAGCAGTAGTAGGAGGAGGAAACGCAGCTATAGAAGGGGCATTATTGCTAAGTAAATATTCTACTGAAGTTTATCTTATATACAGAGGGAATAAAATATATAGACCAGAACCTGTACTTTTAAGACATCTAGATGAATCAAAAAATATTAATATACTACTTAACACCAAAATTACTAAAATTATCGGAAATAATGAATCTGGACTTAATTCTATAGAAACTAGAAGTGATAATGAATCAAAAAATATCAATATTGATGGTTTATTTATTGAGATAGGCGCAGACCCAAGATTAAAAATTCCAAATCAACTAGGATTAGAGATTAATCCTACGACAAATGAAGTCCATGTAAACAATTTAATGGAAACTAATATAGCAGGAATTTTTGCTGCAGGAGATTTAACAGATGCCTCAGGGAATTTAAAACAAACTGTTACTGCTGCTGGACAAGGAGCAATATCTGCACTCTCAGCATATAATTATTTAGGTCAAATCCAAAAATGAATTTTCATGAAATCGAAGTAAATGTCCCTGCAAGCAGTGGAAATATAGGATCAGGATTTGATTGTGTAGGAATTGCAGTAGATATTTGGAATAAAATTACACTCACACAAGACATTAATTCTTCAAAACCACCTACAATAAAATATTCTGGAGAAAAATCTTATAAAAAAATCCCTAATCAAGATAATTTAACTCTAATTCAATTAAAAAATTTTATTGATAACAATATTAATGGGATTTCAATAAATTGTAACAATAACATTCCCCTTTCAAGAGGATTAGGAAGCAGTTCAGCAGCTATTGCTGCTGGATTATTGCTTGGTTCTACTTTAAAAAATCAACAAAAAACTTCTCTAGAAAAACTTATCGAAATTGGAATCAATGAAGAGGGACATCCTGATAATATTGCTCCTACTATGATTGGAGGATGTGTTATTTCAGTACTTAACAATAAAGAATGGGGATTTTCAAAAGTTTCAATTGCAGAAGATTTAAACGTAATAATTTATATTCCTGAAATGGAATTTGAAACAAAAAAATCTAGATCTCTATTAAACCCTTTGATCGACAGAAAAAATGCTGTGTTCAATATTGGAAGAGTAGCATTACTGATAAATTCTTTAAACAACAAAGAATATTCTCTATTAAAATTAGCCACCCAAGATATGATTCATCAGGATGCAAGATTAGAAAATTTTAAAGAAATGAAATATATCTTAAATTCAGGGTTAGATGCAGGTGCTCTTTCAGGATTTGTTGCAGGATCAGGTCCATCAATAATGTTCTTTTCAAAAGGAAGAGAAATGACAATAAAATATGAACTTTTAGAATGTGCTAGAAAACACAATTTGAAAGGAAGAGTCATCATAACTAAACCAACTAATAAAGGTGCATATATTAAAGTAAAAAAATAATAATGTCTTCTCTATCAAATAAAACCGTAGTCCAAAAATACGGTGGTTCATCATTAAAAAATGTAACTGCTATAAAAAAAATAGCTGAAAAAATTATCAAAACACACTCTGAAGGATTCAATGTAGTTGTAGTAGTTTCAGCAATGGGAAAAACAACTGATCAACTTCTCTATCAAGCTACAAAGATTATTAAAAATATTTCTAGTAAACATAACAGAGATATAGATATGCTTCTTTCTACAGGAGAAATAGTTAGTGCTACATTATTATCAATGGCAATAAATTCTAATAAATTAGGAGTAAATTCAATAAGTCTTACAGGTCCCCAGGCTGGAATCAAAACTAATTTAAATCATGGATCTGCAAGGATTTCCAAAATTGAAATTTCAAGACTTAAAAAAGAATTAAGCTCAAAAAAAATTGTAATTGTTGCAGGTTTTCAAGGAGTTTCACAAACTAAAGATATAACTACTCTTGGAAGAGGTGGTTCAGACACAACAGCAGTAGCTCTAGCTGCTGCATTAAAAGCTTCATCATGTGAAATTTACACTGATGTAGAAGGAATATTTACAGCAGATCCAAATATAGTTAAAAATGCAAAATTAATTCATTATCTATCTTTTGAAGAAATGCTAGAAATGGCATCATTAGGTGCAAAAATGCATCCTAGGTCCATAGAATTAGCAGCAATATATAATATACCTATATCTGTAAAACATTCATCAAAAATATCTAAAGGAACAATAATTAAATCAGGAATAAAAAAAATGGAAATTAGAGAAGTAGTAACAGGAATACCTACAGAAAGGAAAATATCAAAAATAACTATTAATGATTTAGATGATACTCCTGGAGTAGCTGCAAGTATATTCATGCCTCTTGCAAATCAAGGTATAAATATAGATGTGATAGTTCAAAGCGCAGGAAATAACGGGAAAACTAACCTTAGCTTTACTTTGTCAGAAAATCATTTAAATCAAGCTATAGAGATATTAAATGATTCTAATAAAATTAACTCAAAGAATATTAATAGTGAACAAGGTCTAGCAAAAATAAGTATTGTAGGCACAGGAATTCAAAATCAACCAGGTTATGCTGCTAGAATGTTCAAGAATTTAGCTGGTGCAAAAGTAAATATAGAAATGATTACAACTTCTGAGATAAGAATCACATGCATAATCAAAGATTCTGATATAGAAAAAGCAACAAATACATTGCATAAAGAATTTTTTGGATAATAGATCTTCAGCATGTTTCTATCAATAATAATTCCTGCATATAATGAATCTTCAATTATCGAAAATTCTCTAAAAAAAATTCAAGATTTTTTGTCTAAAAAAGATTTTAAATATGAAATAATTATAATCAATGATGGAAGTACAGATAATACTCTTGAAATTGTAAATTTATTAGCTTCTAAAAATATTAATTTAAAAATTATAGACATCACTCATAAAGGAAAAGGAGCGGCAGTCAAGAAAGGAATTCTTTCTTCAAATGCAAAATGGAGTTTTTTATGTGATGCTGATTTATCAATGTCAATAGATCAATTAGATATGTTTCTAAGCGAAATACAGCAGGATCCTTCTATAGACATAATTATTGCAAATAGAAGCCATTCACAATCAAATGTTTATATGGAACCTCAAACAAGACATTATTTGGGAATATTATTTAATATTTTTGTAAGGTTGTTATTATTAAAAAACTTCAATGACACTCAATGTGGATTTAAGCTTTTTAAAAATTTTACTACCTCAAAAATTTTTAGCCAGCAAAAAATCAATGGGTTTTCTTTTGATGTAGAAGTATTATTTCTAAGTAGAAAATTAAACCAAAATATTAAAGAAATTCCTATTGAGTGGTATTACAATCCTAGTAGTTCTGTAAAATTCTCTAATGGCTCAAAAGCATTCTTAGAAATTATATTAATATTAATTTATAGGATTTTTAGAAAATATAAATTTCACTAGATTAATGATTTTCAAGACTATCAAAAAGTTTCGGTAAAATTTCTGATGTAGAACCCTTTATGACTACATCACAAAATTTAGTTAATTTTGTAGGTGAAATATTAATTTCAATTAGTTTAGCGTTTTGAGATTTAGCAATCCAAAATAATCCTGCTGCAGGCCTTACAGTAGAAGATGTCCCTATAGATAAAACACAATCAGCATAATTAATTGAATCTCTAGAAGAGTTTAATACATCCTTCGGAATAGGTTCTCCAAACATCACAGAATCAAATTTCATAATTTTTCCGCATTTCATACAAGGATCAGGAATTTTAGAAATTTTATTTTCTCCTCTATCTTTTCTCCAATTACAACCAATACATCGAAATTTTTTTCTACTTCCATGAATTTCTATTAAATTTCTACTACCTACATCCTGATGTAAACCATCAATGTTTTGTGTAATCAACATTTTTATTAAACCCAAGTCTTCCATCAATTTTAAAATTTTATGTCCAATATTAGGTTTAGCTAATTCAAGAGTTCTTCTTAATTCATTAATGTAAGGAGAAGAGGTATATTTTATTTCTTTTAGCCACCATTTATCAGGATCTTTAATAAAATCAGAGTAACTATTTAAACTAGGTTTTCCAAATCTAGTCCAAAGACCATCAGTTCCTTGAAATGTTGGAACTCCACTATCAACAGAAATCCCTGCACCTGTAACAGCTACAATGTATTTACTTGAATTAATAATTTTTGTTGCTTCTAAAATATTATTTACCATTTATAAAATATTAATTTTGCCTTTATTAACATTAAATAATTTTGAATACTTCAGATTGGGTTGATCTAATAATTTTCTGTCTGGAACTGTAATTAAAACCTGATCATAATTATTAATTAATTGTAAAACTAATCTTCTTCTATCTGAATCCATTTCTGACATTACATCATCTAAAATAATTACAGGATCACTTTCTTTTATTTCACTAATAATTTCAGCTTCAGCTAACTTTAATGCCAATACTATAGATCTTATTTGACCTCTAGAAGCATAATTAGAAATATTAAATCCTGACAATTTTATATCTAAATCATCTCTGTGAGGGCCAACTAATGAAGTTCCATATCTTAATTCATCATTCTTTTTTCTCTCAATAGATTCAAAAATAAATTTTTCATAGTCATTTTTTTGTATCAATTGATTTTTTAAATCAATATCATCTGAGTATTTCAAATTAGGATGATATATTATTTCTAAAGTTTCATTTTCTATAGATAATTGATCATATAAAATACTTGTACGTTGAAATAAATTCTGAATTATTTTATGTCGGAAATACATTATCATACTTCCATCTTCAATCAATTTATCTGTCCAAAATTTTAACTCATTATAGTTAGAATTATTTAAAGAAATATTCTTCAAAATTCTATTCCTATTTTTTATAACCTGATTATATCTTTGAAGAGCTTTCAAATACTGAATGTCAGTTTGTGAAATTAAGATATCTAAAAATCTCCTTCTTAATATAGGAGCTCCAAAAATTAACATTAAATCATTAGCTTCAAACATAACAACATTAAAAACGCCTACAAAAGAATTCAAAGAAACTTTAGCTCCATTTATTTTTAAGATTTTTTTATACTTAAATGCCTTATTATCTTCAATACTAGAATTTGAATTTTTTATATCTTGTTTTAATTCAAATTCTATATTGAACAAAATGGGACCATCTGATCCAATTGCTTTAATTGAACAATTATCTCCTGAATTGATTTCATAATTAATTAATTCTTGATCAAAAGATGATCTAGATGTTTTTCCAATAGCTAGCAAATAAATGCTTTCAACAAAATTGCTTTTACCTTGACCATTAGAACCAAAAAATATATTTAAACCTGGAGCTAAATCAATAGAAGTATCAACATGATTCCTAAAGTTTTTTAGAGAAATTTTAGAAAGTAAAATTTTAAATCTCCATCTATTCGTATAATTTCAATTAAATTTTTCAAAAGTTGATGCTAACAAATCTTTGTTATTTTTATACCAATCCACTGTCTTTTCTAATCCATTTTCTAAACTTGTTTTAGGATGCCATTTCAAAAGTGACTTAGCTTTATCAATATTTGCCCACGTATAATTCACATCAGCGTAATGCTTTGGAAGATATTCTATTTTTGGTTCTTTATTAATTATTTCTTTTAATATGCTTAGAACCTTAATTATAGAGTAAGGTTGTGATGACCCTAAGTTAAATGTTTCAAAGCCGTCAACTCTACTAGATTTTATAATTCCTTCGCAAATATCTTCCACATATGTAAAATCTCTTTCTTGAAAACCATCTCCATAAATATTTATAGGATTTTCATTAATAATATTATGGATAAACTTCAAAATACTCATATCAATCCTTCCAGCAGGACCATAAACCGTAAAAAATCTTAATAAAGATACATTCAAAGAAGAAATATTAGAATAATCCTTAGAAATTAATTCAGCAAATAACTTAGAAAATGCATATGGAGATTGAGGACTTTCTAATGTTTCATTTTCTACGAAAGGAATTCTATTATCTTGAAGCCCATAAACACTAGAAGAAGAAGCAAAAACAAAAGATTCTAAAGAAAATTCTGTAGCTATATTCAACATATTAATAGTCCCCATAACATTATTATTGTAATATTTCTTTGGTTCTAGAACTGATTGCCTTACTCCTGCTAATCCGGCTAAATGATAAATTGTAGAAAAATTTCCAGAAAAATTTATGTCTCTTATTTTTTTATTTAATTCTGCTTTATTCGTAATATCTACATCTATAAAATTTATTCCATAATTCTTTAATTGTTCTAACCTCCAATTTTTAAGAATATTTTGTGAAGAAATTAAATTATCAATACCTAATACTGGCAAATTATTATTTAACAATTCCTTAGAAAGATGAAACCCAATAAAACCTGAACATCCTGTAACTATTATCAATTATTTTCCTTACTCATAAAATTAGTTATTATTTATTATTACCTAGTTCAAAAAAAACACAAACATCTTAAATATGAATTATAAAAAAATCTCAGCTATATCTTTCGATCTATGGGACACTTTAATTAAAGATTCACCTCAAATGGGAGAAAATAGATCTGAATATAGAATTAATGAAATTCTCATATTATTATCAAAAATTAACTCAAAAATTACTTTAGAAAACATCAAAATTTCATTGAATTACATAAGAGAACAATGCACTGAAGATCATAAAAAAGGAATTGATATAAATTTTGATAATAGAGTGAATCAATTAATAGAGAAAATTTCTCAGAAAGAAAAAATTGTCCCAACAAGAAAAATTAATATTTCTATAGGGAAAATAATTGATAAAGCTTTTCTAAAATATCCTCCTCAAGTTATTGATGGAGTAGAAGAACTTATTAAAAATATATATAAAAAAAAATATAAGATATGCCTGATTTCTAATACTGGATTTACTTCTCCTAAAACATACAATATCTATTTAGAAAAAATTGGTTTACTAAAATATTTTCAATTTATCTTATTGTCGAATGAATTAGAAACTGCAAAACCATCAAAAAATATTTTTGAGATTGCAATTAAAAAATTAATGGTACCCAGTCAAGAAATATTTCATATTGGAGACAATTACACTGCAGATATCTTAGGATCAAAAAATTGTGGATTTAACTCTATTTGGATCAATAATAAAAATAACTCAAAAAATAAAGATCTCACAATCAGTAATATTACTGAAATTGAGAATTTTGTTAACCTTTAAATCTAAATAAATATCTAATTATCAAATAAAAAAATAAAAATTCTAAAATAGAAATTAATCCTATTAAATAAGAAGCATCTCTAAAAAATTTCTCTGGGAAAATCATTATTAAATAATCAGTTTTAGGATTCAGAATCCAAAGATCATTTGAAAAACTAATCTCATGAAACAAAATAAAAAAATAATCAAAAAAAGCTAAAAAAATTAATAAAATACTTATTATTAAAAAGATGCTGAACAGCCCACTTGAAAATATTAAATTTACGAGAGTTTTTTTCCAATATTTATCATAAAAAAATAATAAACAGGAAAAAACTATTAAAATAGAACCTAAAATCAACCCTATAAAATCTAGAAAATTAATGAGATTTTTAACATCTTTCATATGTTCTACTTCTCTTTGATTAAACAAATATTTTTTCTGATTATTTACAGTAGTCTCAATTGATAAATATTCTTGATCATTCTCAAAGTAATCTCTAATATCTCTTCCTATTTCTCTCAAATTATTTAAATCAATATTAGTCCTTTCAGTTATGTTGTATTTCCAATAATCATATTCATAAATAAATGATGTTTTAATGACAACATCTGATGCAATGATTATCAAAAGAATAGGCACACTTATAACAAATAATCCTTTAAAAATTAAAACTACTACTTTCATAAAATTAATTTTCTTGTAAACATATAAATATATTAATTGTTTCCATAACTTAGGAGAAATTTTGTACTATGTCTAGAGATTTTGAAGAATTAATTAAAGTAATAGAAACCTTAAGAAGCTCTAACGGATGTCCCTGGGACAGAAAACAAACTCATGACTCATTAAAAACTTTATTAATTGAAGAAGTATATGAATTAGTGTCTGCTATAGAAGAAAAAGATAAGGAAAAAATTGTTGAGGAACTAGGCGATATAATTATTCATATCATTTTTCATGCTGATATAGGGAAAAAAGAAAAAAAGTTTTTTATTGATGAAATACTACAAAAAGCCACATTAAAACTTAAAAGAAGGCATCCTCATATTTTCTCTTCAGAAAAAAGTAACTTAAATTTAAAAGAAGTTCATAAACAATGGGATAAAATAAAACTAGAAGAAAATGAAGATCCTTTGTCTTTAATAAAAAATATACCCAACCACCTTCCTTCCCTATTAAAATCTGCAAGTTTATATTCAAGAGCTAAAAAACTTAACTTAATAAAAAAACAAACAATCCCCCAAAAAATTACTTTTGAATTAAAATCTAAAGAAGAAATATCTAAAGAAGAAATATCAATAAAATTATTTAATTTAGTTTCAAGCCTTGAAGAAATGGGTTTGAATACTGAAGAAATTCTTAGGGAATATAATAATTCAATTATAAAAAAAATTACATAAAATAAAGATTAGACAAAATAAGAAATTTTAAACAAAATAAATTATACAAATATGTTGAATGAAAATATAAAAAACATACTTCCTATTACTTCTCAAGTTAATGAAGAGGGAATTTTAGAAATAGGAGGATGTAATTTAGAAGAAATTTCAAATATCTATGGTACACCTCTTTACGTATATGATGAGAGTACCATTAGAGAAATCTGTAAAGAATTCGTTAATGAATTTAAACAATCCTATCCTAATTCCCATATTTCTTATTCTTCAAAAGCATTTTCTAGTCCACATCTTACAAAGATTTTAGAAGATGAAAATCTAGGAATAGATGTTGTCTCAGGAGGTGAATTATCAGTACTTCAATATTCAAAATTTCCTTCAAATAAAGTCAATTTTCATGGTAATAACAAATCATATGAAGAACTAAAACAAGCTGTAGATTGGGATATCGAAACAATTACTTTAGATAGTTTTGATGAAATTTCTTTGTTAAATAAAATAGCTTCTGAGTCATCAAAAACTCAAAAGGTCTTAATCAGAGTCTCTCCTAGTGTTGACCCTAAAACTCACATTTTAACTACTACTGGAACACTAGATTCTAAGTTTGGGTTTCCTATTGAAACAGGACAAGCTGAAGAAGCGATAAAATTAACCACAAAAATGTCTAACCTAGACTTACAAGGTATTCATTTTCATTTAGGGTCTCCTATTTTTGAGACAAAACCGTATGTCCTCGCAATAAATTACGTATTAGAATTTGCTCATCAGCAAAGAAATAATGGCTTAAACTTAAAAATCTTTAACCCTGGAGGAGGATTTGCTGTTACTTATACATCTAAGGATAAAAAACCTCCTAGTGTTAAAGAATATGCAGATGCGATATCTGAAACAATAATAAAAAAATGTGATGAACTTTCATTACCTAAACCTCATCTCATAGTTGAACCAGGAAGATCGATAGTAGCAAGATCAGGAGTAGCAATTTATAAAATAGGAAGCATAAAAAATATTCCTGGAGTAAGAAAATATGTAAGTATAGATGGAGGAATGGGAGATAATATTAGACCTGCGTTATACCAATCAGAATATTCTATATTCCCTGTAACAAAAATTTTAGAAGAAACTACAGAAAAAGTTACTATAGTAGGAAAATTTTGTGAATCAGGCGATATTTTATCCAACGAAACTTACCTTCCAAAATTAAACCATAATGATTTAATTATCTCAGCTACATCTGGGGCGTATAATATTGCTATGTCTAGCAATTATAATATGTACTGCAGGCCTACTATAATAATAGTTAACAAAGGTAATCATCAAGTAATAAAAAGAAGAGAAACCCATGAAGATTTACTCTCTCATTTTGTTTAAACTTTTAAATCTGGAGGTTTAAATTAGTTCTTGGCAAACATTAGGTTATCCTAAAGTAATTAACAGCCTTAAAGAAGTCTGTAAATCTAATCCTTTACCACATTCAATTATTATTTCTGGACCTAAAAATTCTGGAAAAACTACACTAGCTCTAGATATATCCAAGGAGATCAACTGTAAAGGTGAAAAAGGAGTCGAAGATTGTTCATGTGACCAATGTAAACGAATTAATTCTAATAATCACCCTGATGTATTAATTATTAATAAAGAATCAGTATGTTCAAACCCTAAAAAAAATGATGAAAGAAAATGTTGTGGCCCAACTACAAAACAAACTGTGATTTCAATATGTGTTGTTAGAGATTTAATATTAGGAAAATCTCAAATAAAACCTTTCTACGGAAATTATCAAGTTATTATAGTAGAAGACTCACATTTACTAAGAAAAGAATCCATTGATCATTTATTAAAAATATTAGAAGAAGGATCTCCAAATTTTCTACTAATTTTATTAGTGCAATCTTTAGATTTTTTACCTTTAACAATCAAATCAAGATGTCAATCCTATAAACTTTTTCCTCTACCTTCTAAAAACATAGAAAAATTATTAGAAATGACTTATCCGGAAAAAACTGAAAAACTAAGTACTATAGCAAAACTGTCACAAGGTTGCTTTGGGAAAGCAATTAATATTATAGAAAATCCAATAATTTTAGACAATCAAAATCAAACCATTGAAAGAATATTAAATTTATTAAAAAATCCTTTATCAAAACAATTACAATATTCTAATGAATTATCTGGACAATATAAAAAAAACAAAGATTCTGTAAAAAACGAATTAGATTGCTGGTCAAATTGGTGTAGAGATATTTTAATGATTCAAACAAATCAAGATCATCAAATTATTTATTCTAAGTATTTTGATGAAACAAAAAAAATTGCTTCTATAATACCAATTTCAAAAACTCTTATTCTGTTAAATTATCTTTCGTCTTCAAAAAAAACACTAGATATGAATGTGAATCCATTAATAATTTTTGACATTTTAGTAAAGCAAATTCCAAAAAATATTCAAGTAAACCCCAACTAAAAACACTAACTAAATTTATGATTATTACTATAGATGGTCCTGCAGGAGTAGGAAAAACAACAGTAGGAAAATTAACAGCACAAAAACTAGGGATTGGATTCTTAGATACAGGAATAATGTATAGAGCTTTAACTTGGTTTTTAATTAAAAATAATCTTCAAAATTCTACTATTGATAGAATAGAAACAGATTTAAAAACCTTAAATTTTGATTTAGATATAACAAATATCGATATCACAACTGTATTAATAAATAAAATTAACGTTACAGATGTATTATATTCTTCTGAAGTAGAAAAATATGTCTCTAAAATATCAAGTTTTAAAAATGTTAGAGAAATGATGGTAAAAAAACAAAGAGATATTGTGAAAAATTCTTCTTGTGTAGTAGTAGGAAGAGATATAGGAACTATAGTGTTACCAAATGCCAAATCAAAATTCTATTTAACTGCTTCAGCAGAAGAAAGAGCTAGAAGAAGATTTTCACAAAATTCTGAAGAAAATCCCTACTCTAAAGTACTTAAAGATCTAAAAGAAAGAGACAATTCAGATATGTCTAGAAAATTCTCTCCTTTAAAAGTACCTCAAAATGCCTTAATAATTAATACAGAGTAAAAAAATATTCATCAAGTTTCAGATGAAATAATTGAAAAAATTAATAATGAGTATTCTTAATAAAGCTTGCAATATTGGATTACGTCAAACTCTTAAAATATTTACCACATCATATAGAGTTGAAGATTTAACCAATGTACCTAAAAACAATCCTCTAATTATAGTAAGTAACCATTTGGCAAATATAGATCCAGGAATATTATCAGCAAGTATTAACAGAAGACTATATTTCGCAGCTAAATCAGAGTTATTTAAAAATCCAATAATTAGAATATTGCTAAATTCTTATGGTGCTATCCCGTTAAAAAGAGGAAAAGCTGATTTAAATGCCTTTAAGTCAATTCTTAATATTTTATCCAAACCTAATGGAACTATGGTTATATTTCCTGAAGGACATAGAAGTAAAGGAAATTTATTAAAAGCTAAAACCGGAATAGCTAAGATAGCTCTTCACAGTCAAGCAACACTTATGCCAGTTAGCATTACTGGAACTAATCATCTGACTTCTGTATTCAGAGTACTAAAACCTACTGGATCTATAAAAATAAAATGTGGAAAACCTTTTATATTAAGAGAAGGTTTATCCTATAATAATAAATCTGAACTAGAAGGGATTACAAGTGAAATAATGTTTAGAATCGCTGATTTACTTCCCCAAGATTATAGAGGATTTTATAATAAAGAAAATAAATTTGAATTTACAAAAAATTTATATAATAGCAACAAGGAAAATTGAATGTGTGGAATCTATGCATATGTGGGCGATAAGCCTGCAGCCCAATCTCTTATAGAAGGAATTAGAAAACTTGAATATAGAGGTTACGATAGTGTAGGAATTTCTACTATTGAAAATGAAAATGAAATAGTTATTCATAAAGTAGTAGGCAATACAAAAAAATTAAAAACTAAATTATCCCATGAAACTTTAAATGGAAATATAGGAATAGCTCATACTCGTTGGGCTACACACGGAAAAATTTCTGAAGCAAATGCACATCCTCACATCAGTCAAAACTCTGATGTGGTAATTTCTCATAATGGAATTATAGAAAACTACTTACAATTAAAACAAGAGTTATTAAATGAAAATGTTATTTTCAAATCTGAAACAGACAGTGAAATTATTTCACATTTAATATCTAAATATCTAAATGAAGATTTTTCTTTAGAATCTTCAATTTATCAACTAACACAAAAAATTCAGGGAGCCTCTTCAATTGTTGGTTTTTCTATTAAAGATCCAGGAACATTATTTGCTTTCAAAATAGGTAATTCTGGAGGATTATTAGTAAGTAATTCAGATAATTTTTCATTAGTATCAAGCGACACAATTCCTTTAATTGGAAATACAAATAAATTTATTGCACTAGAAAATGGTGATATAGCGTTAATAAAGAAAAATAAAATCTCTATTTCAAATAACAAAAAAAATATCACTCCTGTTTATCATCATTTAACCAATAAAAAAGAGAATTTTTCAAAATTTTCATTCAATTATTTTATGGAAAAGGAAATATATGACCAAAGTGAAACTTCATTATATTCATTAAAAGATAGAGTAAATTTTGAAAATTCTACTATAGAGTTTCATGAGCTTGAAAAATATATAAAAAACCTTCAAAAAATTAATAGAATTATTTTAATTGGTATGGGTAGTAGTTTTAATGCATGTATGGTTGGAGCAAAATACTTTGAATCTATAACAAAAATCCCCTCTATTGCAGAAAATTCCTCTGAATTCCTGTATAGCGAAAAAAATATCTCTAAAAATGATCTAATTATTGCCATCACACAATCAGGTGAAACTGCGGAAACTATAAGATGTATAGAAAAATCCAAAGAGAGTGGATGTTTCACTATATCTATAGTTGAACAAGAAATTTCTCAAGCTAGTAGAATTTCAGATGTGTGTATCCCATTAAATTGTGGACAAGAATTTTCAGTTGCAGCTACAAAAACATTTACAAGTTCATTAATTGTACTTTATATTTTAGCTTTATTTTTTTCATCAAAATTTAATAATTCTCCTAGAAAAGACATCGAAAGTCTTATCACTAATTTAAATCAATTACCAAGATTGATAGGAGAAATAATTCAAAATCAACCTCTATATAAAAAAATCTCTGAGAAAATAAGCTCAAAGAATCATCTTCTTTATCTAGGTAGAGATAATATGCTACCCATAGCATCCGAAGGCGCATTAAAAATGAAAGAGGTAAGTTATTTACATGCTGAGTCTTATCCTGCTGGAGAAATGAAACATGGAGTTAATGCATTAATAGGGCCATCAATGCCTACAATAATTTTAGCTCCATCAGGAAGGTTACACTCAAAAATGATTAATTCAATTAATGAAATACTATCTAGAGATGGTGAAGTTATAGCACTAATATCTGAAGAAGATAAATTAATACCTACTTTAATAGATGAATATATTGTATTACCAAACCTAGATGAATACCTTAACCCTATACTTTTTTCTATCCCATTACAGTTAATAGCATTCCATACCTCTATCATTAAAAATTTAGATCCAGATAGACCTAGAAATTTAGCAAAAACGGTTACAGTGGAATAATTATATGAGTAAAAAAACAATTGAAGAATTAAATGAAATAATAAAAGAAATTTCAAATCAAAATTCTAAAAATGAAAAACTGCTTTCTCCTTTAGCAATGACAACAGAAAAGTCTAAAGGAAGATTAAATAATGAAGAATCTAACAATTTCCGTTCTCCCTATCAAATAGATAGAGATAGAATTATTCATACCAATGCTTTTAGAAGGCTAAAACATAAAAGCCAAGTTTTTATCGCTCCTTTAGGTGATCATTATGTAACTAGATTAACTCATACTATTGAAGTATCTCAGATAGGAAGAACAATTGCTCGAGCACTTAATTTAAATGAAGATTTAGTAGAAGCAACATCTTTAGGTCATGATTTAGGACATTCTCCATTTGGTCATATAGGAGAAAATGTATTAGACGAACTTAATTCTGAAGGTTTTCATCATAGTAAACAAAGTGTAAGAATAGTAGAAATTCTTGAAAAAAATGGCTCTGGGTTAAATCTTACCTTTGAAGTTATTGATGGAATAAAACACCACTCAAAACCTCAGGGAGATTACATGAAACCCGAATTAGTTAAAAACCTATCTCTTGAAGCTCAAATAGTAAGACTTTCTGATTCAATTGCTTATTTAGCACATGATATTAATGATGCAATAAGAGCAAAAATGATAACTAATAATGATCTTCCAGAAAAAACTAAGAGAGATCTAGGATTAAAACATAGCGAAAGACTTAATAATATTATCACTGACGTAATTATTAGTTCTTGGGACTGCAGAACTTCTAGTAAGAGTAAAAATTCTTGGATCAGGATGTCTCCAAAGGTAACTGAAACAATCACAGATTTAAGAAATTTTATGTTTGAAAAAATTTATCTTCCAATAGGAATAACTAAAGAAGGAGAAATTTCTAAAGAAATAGTAAAAATATTATTTGATTATTACATCAAAAATATTCACTTAGTCCCTGATTACATTAAATCACTTTCAAACTCTTCAGACAGAATTGTAACTGACTACGTTTGTGGTATGACTGATCTTTTTGCTTTAAGAACTGCTGAACAAATAAAACCAGGCCTAACAACAAATATGTTTGATGGAAGATTATAGGTCAGATAATATATAATTAATATTTCTGTATCATTCACTTTTATAATGGCAAAACCTGATCTAGTAAAAGAAGTAAAAAGTAAACTCGATCTAGTAGAATTAGTTTCTGATAACACTAATTTATCTGGTAATAAAAATGCTTTAAAAGGATTGTGCCCTTTTCACAATGAAAAAACTCCTTCTTTTGTAGTCTATCCAGATAAGCAGACGTGGAGATGTTTTGGTGCTTGTTCTACCGGCGGAGACATTTTTAACTTTATTATGACTTCAGAAAATATAAATTTTCCTCAAGCATTATCTATAGCTGCTAGTAAAGCTGGAGTAAAACTCACTTTTAATTCAGACACAGAAAGAGATACTCATTCTGTAGAAAATGCCAATGAAATTGCAGCTTCTTATTTTCAATCTTTAATAAAAACACCTGAAGGATTAAAAGCCAGAAATTATTTAAATGAAAGAGGTATTAGTGAAGAAATAATCTCAAGAAGAGGGTTGGGGGTAAATTATGAGGGAATGAATACTCTTGTTGATCATTTAAAATCAAAATCCGTTGATAGCTCATCTGCAATAAAATCAGGACTTCTAGTCAAATGGAATAATAACGTCTGGAAAGATACTTTTACAAATAGAATCACTATAGAAATAAGGGATGAGAATAACAAGTTAGTAGGTTTCGGAGCAAGAGCCTTAGGCCAAAATCAACCAAAATATATCAATACTAGACAAACTCAACTTTTCAATAAATCAAAAGTATTATATGGACTCAATTGGGCTAAAAATTCTATAAAAGAATCTGGTTCTGCAATAATAGTAGAAGGATACTTTGATGTCATAACTGCCCATGAAAACGGGTTCATGAATGTTGTTGGATGTATGGGTACAGCAATTTCTGATGACCATTTAAAAATACTTGATCCTTTATGCTCAAAAATTATTCTATCTCTAGATTCAGATATTGCAGGCAAAAAAGCTACTTATAATAATTTAATAAAAATTATAAGAAACTTTGAAAAACCAGATCTTTTACATGAAAAAATCTACCTCTGTGATTCTGATAAAGATAATGATCCCGACACAATGATTCGAGAGAATCCTGAATCATGGAAATCTCACATTAATGATACTAAATCTTTAATTTTTTACTTAATAGAAAATATTGATTATTCCTATAATCTGTCTGATGAAACTGAAATAATTGAAGCATCACAATCAATTTATCCAATAATAATTACTATAAAAAATTCTCACGAACAAAATAAAGCATTTGATCATCTAGCAAAAAAACTAAACATTTCCAGAGAAAAATTACAACTATTACCAAAACCTAAAAAAAATAAAAGACAATCTAAGCATATTTATTCTCAATCATGGCAAAACAATGAAAATAAGCTTGATGAAGCATTGATAAATTTTTTAATTACCAATTTAGAACTTATTGAATCCGCTAAAACTATTATAGATCCAAAATATTTTTCTCCACTTTATCAACATATATACGAAAAAATCATATCTGATGTACCATTAGAGGAGATATTAAACAATATGAAAAATTCTTCTGATGAATTTACTTTAGAGTTAATAGAAAGTATATTTAATCAAACTCAACCATCTAGTAGTCATGAAAGTAAAATTACAATTATGAATGACTATATTAGAAGAATCCGTGAAAGATATCTCAAAGAAAGAAAGATTGAAACAGAAAAAATTATGAAAGAACGTATGGTAGAAAAAGATAAAAATTCTGTTCAAGAATGGGACTATATTATTGAAGAAGCAATTAAAGATAATCAAGAAATAAAAACACTTCAGGAATCTAAAAATTAATGAGTCAACAAGATAAAAAAGATTACGCATCTATAGATAATGAAAACTTCTCATTAAATATTCAAGAAGAGATTTCTACCAATTCTTCTTCATTTGATTCCAAAAAAATCGTTGACGAAGAAGCTATAAATGAAAATTCCCCTTTATTAAAATCTATATTGGCAGGACCTAATCCCAACCAATTTGATAACTGGGAAGAGCCTTCAGAAGATTCATTAAACGAAATTCAAGAAGACCTTACTGAATGGACAACATTAGATGAAACGGAATTAGTCACAGATGATCCAGTAAGAATGTATCTTAGAGAAATAGGAAAAGTAGAATTATTAAATGCTGAAGGAGAAAGAAATTTAGCTAGAATAATTGAAATAGTAAAATACATTAACGATACTAAATCTCTACTTTTACTATCAGATCAAGATCAAAATACTCTTAATGTGCAAATCATCAGAAATACACTCGCATATATCTCTTCAAACCTAAAAGCAATTAATGTTATATACAAATTCCTAAATATTGAAAAAGGAAAATCAGATATTACTCTTTCTAATTATTTAAACAATATGGAAATAAAATCTTTACTAGCAGGAGCTTCAAAATCTGAAGATTATTTTACCCTTATTAATTTAATGTCTGACAGTCTAAATATAAATGAAGAGGAAGTACAATCACTAATTGCTGATCTTTCTGCAACAGTTGATGTGGTTCCAAAATGGATTATCAATGAAATATTCGATGAAGACCCTAAATTAAAAGATTTGAAAAAATATGGTTCTAATAAAAAATCATTTAAGTATCATAAAGATCAAGATTTAGAACCACTCTATGAAAACCATATTGAAAAAATTTTAAATCAAGGTCGAATTTGTGAAGACCATTTAGTAAAAGCAAATTTAAGATTAGTAGTTAGTGTTGCAAAAAAATATATTGGCAGAGGAATGTCTCTTCTAGATTTAATACAGGAAGGCAATATAGGACTAATAAGAGCTGTAGAAAAATTCGATTATAGAAAAGGTTTTAAGTTTAGTACTTATGCTACTTGGTGGATTAGACAAGCTATTACAAGAGCTATAGCAGACCAAGCAAGAACTATCAGAGTTCCAGTTCATATGGTTGAAACCATAAATAAATTATTAAGGGTTAGTAGAAGATTAGTTCAAGAATACGGAAGGGAACCTACTACTAGAGAATTAGCAAAAGAAATGGATTTATCACCAGAAAAAGTAAGAGAAATTTTAAAAATTTCTCAAGAACCAGTATCCTTAGCAACGCCTATAGGAGAAGAAGACGATTCGTTATTAGGCGATTTTATAGAAGATGTTACCTCTTTAGGACCATCCGATGCAGCTTCTCATAATTTATTAAAAGATCATGTTAATAATGTATTAGGAAGTTTAAATATTAGAGAACAAAGAGTACTTCAACTTAGATTTGGATTAGAAGATGGGAGGAGTAGAACATTAGAAGAAGTTGGAAGAGAATTTGGTGTAACAAGAGAAAGAATTAGACAAATAGAAGCAAAAGCCTTAAGAAAGCTTAGACACCCCACAAGGTCAAAAAAACTAAAAGATTTTCTAGTTTAAGTTATTCACAATATTGTTATTAACTATTTACTTAATATAACTTTACTCTAAGTTCTATTATTGATACTATTCATGAATAATCCTTAAAATTTTGATATGGAAAATCAAGAATTAATTACTTTCATTAGAGATATAGTTTTAATAATTACCGGAGTAACTGTTTTTACTTCTTCTTTATTAATATTATTTCTAATATTTAAAATGTATAAAGATATCAATAAAACTATTTCTGCTCTTAGTCGAACTGCAAACCGCCTAGATCAAATTTCAAATAAAATTATTGATGATATTACTTTTCCTGTACTCAAAATCACTAATGGATTCAAAAAACTAAGATCAATGATCAATAAATTCACGAATAAATCTTCACAACAAAAAGAAACCAAAGAAGATAAAGAAGATAAAAAAGATAAATAAGATAACTTAGGAGACAAATGTCTGAAAATAAGAATGGAGCTGGTTTTTATACTGGACTTTTTCTAGGTAGTATTGCTGGTTTAACTATGGGTGTGCTATTTGCTCCAAAATCTGGAGAAGAAACAAGAAGTATTATTTCTGATAAAACAAGTGATTGGAAAGAAAAAGCTGAAGAGTTAAGTGAAGCAGCCAAGGAAAGAATTATCACTGCTACTCATGAAGGCAGAAAAGTAGCTGGAGAAATGAGAGATGAAGATTATTTAGAAGATATCTAAAGATTATAATTAACTTTAGGATAAGAACCTAATATTTTTAATTCACTTGTATATTTTAAAGTCTCATCTAGTACTATTTTCATCTCTGGATTATTAAAATTTCCTTCAATATCAATAAAAAAATAATATCTTCCTAGTTGTTTTCTAGTAGGTCTAGATTCTATTTTAGTTAGATTGATCTTTCTTATTGCAAATGGCCTAAGAACCTCGAATAAACTACCAGGAGAATCTTCATCAAAGCTAAATACTATAGAAGTCTTATCTTTTCTAGTAGATTCCATAGAAGTATTTTTACTTAATATCACGAATCTTGTGATATTCATCAATCCTCCATCTATTTTTTCTTCTAAAATATTTAAATTATTTTGCTCAGCAGCCCATTTAGGCCCTATAACAGCACCTTTCAAACCACTATTTTCTAAATCTTCTATTGCAGAAATTGTACTTAATGAAGCTATTAATTTTGCATTAGATAAATTTTTATTAATGTAATCTTTACATTGACCCAAAGGTTGTGGGTGAGAAAACAAAACTTCTATCTCAGATAACCTCATTTTTGATTTTGAAAGAAGACAATTATCAATTTTTATTAAAAGTTCATTTTTGATTTTTACAGATGGAGTTTCTATTAGAAAATCTAATACTTCTACAATAGAACCATGCAAACTATTTTCTATAGGAACTATACAATCAGTTACTTGATCAGATTCTAGTAAACCTAAAGCCTCGCTAAAAGTTCTACAAGGAACTCTTGAAGCTTTGGAATCATATTCACTTAAAGCTAAACCACTATATGTTCCTTCAGGGCCTAAAAATGAAATTTTCCTCATTAATTCACCTTTAAAAATATCTATTCAATAAATTTTGATGTCTTTTAGATGTACTAAATATTAACAAATCTCCATCATTTAAAACTGTATCAGAATTTAACAATTCACAATTACCAAAAGAATCAATTATTCCTAAATATATAATTTTAAAAGGAATTCTAATTTCCAAAACTTTTTTTCCTATAGATTTAGATTCAGAAGAAATTTTTATAGTAAAAATTCTATTATCAGTGCCTTCTATATCTAAAATATTTATAGGAAAAGAAGGACGTGAGATTTGATTAACAATATTAAGAATATTATCAGAAACACCTAAAGTTTTTTGAACATCTAATAATGAAAATAAATCTTTATTTTCATTATTCCAAACAATAGAAATGATTTCTAAATTATGCTTTTTTTCATCTTCCGAAAGATTTTCCATTAAACGTTTAACAGTTTGTGCAACAGCTAAATTATCAGCATCTTGATCAAGTGCTAAAATTAACTTATTGCATCTTTTCAAACCAACGTTAATCAAAACATTATGATCTAAAGGGTCTCCATAAACACATAAATCAACACTTTGAGGATTTTTTGATTTCACATAATCATTAACTTCATTTACTCGATTATATGAATTATCAATAGCAGTTAACTCTACATCATTTTCTACAATAAAAAATTCTCTAAATATATTTATACCAACTTCTCCTAATCCCACAAGAATGACATAATCATTCATCAATTAATCCTCCTAAAATATCAATAATATTCTCTCTAAGAATCTCATCAGAAGATACCACATTAAATCCAAAATCACGTTGTAGTTCTGCAAATTGAGAATCTTTTATAAAAACAATTTTTCTATGATCAGGATAAATTTGATCTAATCGATGAATGAATAAAGAATTAACACTATCATTACCAGAAGAAACAATGAACAAATCAAATTTATCAAATTCAGAAAAATCTATATCAGAAAAATTGCTAAAATTAAAAAAATTCGATTCACATTTTTCAATCAAATTATTGTAGCGTGATTTTTCATCTTTACTTAGCAAAAGAAAAACATCATGATCATCGAAATCGAATACATGTGAAAACAATTTAATATTATAAGACCCAAAAATTAAAATTCTCATATCAAACCTAAGTATTTTTTTGATTCTTCCAGATTAATAAACTACACCTATTATCAATCAATATATCTTCAATTCTATTCTGATGAAATAAAATTTCTTGATTTTTTTTATTAAAAATAAGGTCATAAGGAATAACCAATAAATCAGGATTTTCCTGAATCAGAAAAGACGTTATTACACTATTTAAGTCTCTAGATTGAGGATTTTCCAATTTCAATCTCCTACCTTCTTTTAATTTCGTCTTTTTTGCAAAATTTTTTAATTGTTCATCAGAATTAACATTTAAATGATTTAAAGATGCATCTTCAGGAAATTTCCTTGGAATAATCTTAGGTTTTACTACAATTAAATACCCTCTAGAAGATCTAACAAGATCACCCATTTCTTCTGCCAAAATATCATCATAAGAAGAGTCACCCAATAACACTAAAATTTTATCAAACAACATAAAAACACTTATCTATATTTCATTTTCTAAGCTTTGAGTACCTATTACTCTTACTACTCTATCATCTGTCCCTGCTATTAATAGAACATCATCATCCACAAATAATTCATCTTCATCAGGGTTTAAAATAACATCATCTCTTCTTTGAATAGCCAGAATTACAACTCCATACTTATCTCTAGCATTACTAAATCCACTATCTTTCAAAGAATGTCCAACATATTTTATTGGAACTAGAACTCTACTTATTCCAAATGAAGATGTTAATTCTAAATATTGCTCAACACCTGGAAGAAATAAATCATGAGCTAAACTAGCACCTACATCTTTTTCTGGAAAAACTGTTTTAGAGGCACCTATTCTTTTTAATGTTTCTCCATGCAATTCACTCTGAGCTCTAGAGACTATTACAGGAATTTCTAGATCCCTTAATAATACTGTAACCATTATAGAAGCCTCTGTGTTCCTTCCAATAGCTACAATAGCATAATGGAAATTATCAACTCCTAATTCTTTTAACATCACTTCATCAGTAGCATCAGCCTGGACTGCATGAGTAACTACTCCAGTTAAAGCTTGTACTTTTCTATCATCAAGATCTATTGCCATTACATCATGACCAAGTTGATATAAAGTTCTCGCAGCCCGCGTGCCAAACCTTCCTAACCCTATTACCACTATTTGTCTACTAGCCAACTTATTTCACCTAAATACCAATTAACCAATTCTTATTTTTTCTTCGGATAAATTGTAATTTGGTTCTCTTGAATTTGTTAAAAGAAAAATCAAAACCAAGCTACTCAATCTACCTATAAACATTGCAGAAATCAATAAATATTTACTTAATATTGATACTTCTGAAGTAATCCCTGTACTTAAACCAGTAGTGGTAAAAGCCGAAATTACCTCAAAAACAATTTTATCAAATTGTATCTCATTATTTAATAAAGTTATAAAAAATATATAGATAAGAATCATAAGTGCCAAGATTATAATAACTACAATTGAATGATTAATCGTTTCTTGGGGAATTTTCTTTCTCCAGATCGTAACACTTTTCCTTCCTCTTAAAAAAGAAAAAACCGCTAAAGCTAATACAACAAATGTAGTGATTTTTATACCTCCAGCTACTGAAGCAGGAGCTCCTCCTATAAACATTAAGATCTCAGTAATTAATAAGCTGAATCCGGTAAGATCAGCATAATCAAATGTACTAAATCCTGCTGATCTAGACGTAATGGAACCAAAAAAACTATTAAAAATTTTATTAGACAAATCCATGTTTCCTAAAGTGTTTGGGTTAGAAAACTCTCCTATAAAAATGAATAAAAATCCGAACAATATTAGTATTAGATAACCCAAAAGAATCAGCCTAGTTTCCAAAAATAACTTTAATCTAAATTTAATTTTTCCTATTCTTCTATGGTGGACTAAATCATGTAAAACAAAATAACCTAATCCTCCTATAATTATTAAGGTTGAAAAAATCATCAATATTAAAGGTTTATATTTGAATATTGTTAAACTTTCACTTCCTAAGATACTTAAAGTTTCAAATCCAGCATTGTTAAAAGCAGAAATAGAATGGAAAACACTCAACCATATTAACTGACCTAAAGAAAACTCATCAAACTCTCGAATTAAAATAGAAAATGAAAAGAAAAAAATAATTGAACCAATTATTTGAATAATTAATGTTAAAAATACTACATTTATAACTAATGAACCAAGATTTGATAAACCTTGAGATCTGATTTCTTCTCTAATTAATAATAAATTCTGAAAACCAACTTTTTGGCCCATTATCACTATAAGAAATGCAGCACTAGTGGTAATACCCAAGCCTCCTATAAAAATCAACATAGTTATTATTAATTCTCCAAAAAATGACCATGTTGAACCTGTATCTAAAACAACTAAACCAGTTACAGTAACAGCAGAAGTAGCTGTAAATAAAGCATCTACAAATGAAACATTAAAATTCCCTGAGTGAGAAATAGGTAAAAAAAGTAAAAATGCTCCTATAAAAATTAAAGATAAAAAACCATATACAACCAACATTAAAGATGAAGGTCCCCTAAATACAGATTTTCTTTTCTTGATCTTAAAATTTATAGAAGAAATCTCTGAATTTCTAGGAGTTAAAATTACTCTATTTCTTGATTGTCTCTCCAATTATAGATTCCAAAAAAATTTTTATTATTCTCTAAGAGGATTTATAATTACATTTAAAAAACAATTATAAAATTTCTCTACCTATTACTCTATTCAAAATTTTATAAAAATTACAATGTTAAAACACACTTTTTATATCTTTTTAATCTCTATTTTCTCCCTAATACTTCTTAGTTGTTCCTCAAAAGAAGAAGAAAATAAGGAAATTTCATCGATAGAAATTCTAGAAGAAGAAAATATTATTTTACCCAGCCTGAACAAGGTAATCACAAAGATTTCACCTTCTGTAGTCGCAATAAATATATCAACTGTGGAACGAGATTTTTTTCTACGTCAAAGAACACAGACTGCAGATGGTTCTGGTGTAATTATAACTGAAGATGGCTTTATAGTTACCAATGATCATGTTATCTCAAAAGCTAATACTATCTCAGTGACCTTACATGATGGCAATATTTATGAGGCTTCTGTAGTTGGCAAATTTCCAAGTAGTGATATAGCTCTATTAAAAATTCCTAAAAAAAACTTACAGCCTCTTACTTTCTCGAAAGACGATACCCTTAAAACAGGAGACTGGGTTATAGCTTTAGGTAATGCTTTTGGTTTAGAGGGTGGCCCTACTGTCACACTAGGAATAGTAAGTGCATTAAATAGAAGTATAAAGACTGAATCAGGAATGATTCTTACTGATATGATTCAAACTGATGCTGCTATTAACCAAGGAAACTCTGGAGGACCATTAGTAAATTTACAAGGAGAACTCGTAGGATTAAATACTATTTTGTTAAGTAGAGCAGAAGGCATTGGATTCGCCATAAGTTCTTACTTAGTTAAAAGATATTCAGATGATCTGATGAAATTTGGTGAAGTTATTATTCCATGGTTGGGGATGGAGTTAGGAACACTAACCCAAGAACAAGCTAAAACATATTGTAATTGGGGATATAAAACCTGTGAATACAAAACAATAGATGGGATTCTTATAATGGAAGTTGAAGAAAATTCACCTTCATTTGAAACGGGGATTAAAGCCGGAGATTTAATAACACATGTAGAATCAGAGCCAGTAAAATCCAGCAGAGAATTTTATAGTAGATTGTGGAGCTACAAACTAGGAAATTCCATAAATTTAAAAGGCAAAAGACAAAAAAAAGATATTTCTTTTAACATAGAATTAAGAAAAAAGAATAACTAATTCATTTTTTCAAAACAGATATATTTACTCTTTCTCCAGAAATTTTTTCAGAAATTAAATCATCACGATCTTTAACCTCTTGAGAAAAACTTAATGAGTCTGCCAAAATTTGATCTGCAATATATTGATAGTGACCCATAAATGATTTTTTCATTTTTTCAGTACAAAAAACTTCAACTTTCACTTTATCTGTAACCTCTAATTTTGTATCTCTTCTGATGTTCTGAATTAATCTAACAAGGTCTCTAGCTAATCCTTCTGATTCTAATTCAGGAGAAATATTTAAATCTAATTTCACAAATACATTAAATCCAATAACCTTTTGTATTCCTTTTTCTTCAGTAGATACAGGATTTATAGAAAATTCATTCTCTTCCAAAATATAACCTTCTATTATTACTCTTCCTTGGTCATCCTGCTCCCATCTTCCCTCTCTAGCAGCAATAATACATTTTTGTACATCATGACTCAGTTTTGGGCCTAATACACGTGGATTTAATGTAAGACTATAACCATCTAAAGAATATGATTCTTTTGAATAAATTATTTCTTTTGAATTTATTTCTTCCTTAATAAGACTTTCATATTCATCTAGCCAGTCAACATTTAAATCTGGAGAAATAATTGTTACTGATTTAATAGGTTGTCTCACTCTAAGATTATTTATTTTTCTAATAGATAATGCTACCGATACAATCTGTCTAACAAAATCCATTTTCTCTATTAAATTATTTTCTTCTTGAAAATCGTCTATTGATGGCCAATCTTGCAAATGAACACTTTTTTCATTAGTAAGTTTTTTGTAAGCATATTCAGAAATTAAAGGCAAAAATGGAGATAACACCCTAAAAAAACTCTTAAGAACAGTATATAAAGTATTATATGCACTTAAAACTTCAGAGCTTTTAATATTATCCCAAAATCTTGGTCTACTTCTTCTAATATACCAATTATTTAAAACATCTATAAAATCAGAAATTTTTGAACATGCTTCAGTAATTTCATAATTTTTCATATGCAAATTTACATCTTCAATCAATTTTCTAGTTTTTCCTAAAATATATTTATCAATTAAAACATTTGATGTGTTTATATCTTGTCCTTTAATTCCTTCAAGGTTTGAATAAAGAATAAAAAAGTATAAGGAATTCCAAATAGGTACTATGACTTTCCTTAAAGAGGTTTCGATGCCAGAGCCTTTTCTATCAATTTCTAAGTTATGCCCCTTTAAAATTGGAGACGATACCAGAAACCATCTAAGTGCATCTGAACCATATTTGTTCCATACCTCTTCTGGAGAAGGATAATTCTTTAATCTCTTAGAAAGTTTAGATCCAGTCTCATCTACAACTACTCCATGACCTATTGCATTCTTGAAAGGATGGCTATCAAATAAAGCCGTACTTAAAACCATAAGTGTATAGAACCAACCCCGTGTTTGCGCAATATATTCAACTATAAAATCTGCTGGAAAATGAGAATCAAACCATTGCTTATTTTCAAAAGGATAATGAACCTGAGCAAATGGCATAGATCCAGATTCAAACCAACAATCCAACACTTCTTCCACTCTAACCATCATGCTTTTGCCAGAAGGATCATCTGGATTAGGACGTGTAAGTTCATCAATTGCGGGCCTATGAAGATCAGTCGGCCTTACACCAAAATCTTTCTCAATTTCATCTAAACTTCCATAAACATCTACTCTAGGATAATTAGGATTATCACTTTTCCATACTGGAATAGGAGTTCCCCAGAACCTATTCCTGCTAATTGACCAATCTCTTGCTCCTGATAACCACCTACCAAATGCTCCATCTTTAATATGATTAGGAATCCAATTTATTTGTTGATTTAATTCCGACATCCTGTCTCTAAATTTTGTAACTTCAACAAACCAAGAATTGACCGCTTTATAAATTAGAGGTTCATCTGTTCTCCAGCTATGAGGATAACTATGAGAATATTCTTCATGTTTAAATAAAATATTTCTAGAATCTAAATATTTAATAATTTCTTTATTAGCATCAAATACTAGCATTCCTTCATAATCTGAGATTTCAGAAGTGAAATTCCCCCTTGAATCTACTGGGCTTTTAACAGGAATACCATTTGATTCACAAACAATTTGATCATCTTCTCCAAAACCAGGAGCCATGTGAACAATTCCTGTTCCTTCTTCTGTATTCACAAAGTCTGCTTCAAGGATTCTAAATGCATTTTCAGTATCTGAAAAATAGTCAAAAATTGGCTTATAGCTTTTTCCAATAAGAATTTCCCCTTTAATTGTTTTTATTTTTTCCATTCCCTCTAATTCATTCTTATATTTTTCTACAGTATTTTCAGCTATCAATAAATAATTATTTCCATTTGAAAAAATTGAATAAGTAATGTCTGAGCCTACTGCTAAAGCAAGGTTTGATGGTAATGTCCAAGGGGTCGTAGTCCATACTAAAACATCAATCGAATCTCCTAAATCAGAATCATTCAAAGAAAATTTTACAGTTACTGCGGGATCAACTCTTTCTCTATATGAATCATCTAGTCTAGTTTCGAAATTTGATAGTGGTGTTTCGGCTTTCCAAGAATAAGGCATTACTTTTGCTTTTTCATAAATTAAACCTTTGTCCCAAAGTTTCTTGAATGCCCAAATTACAGATTCCATATAATTAAGGTCCAAAGTTTTGTAATCATTTCGAAAATCGACCCATCTAGCCTGTCTATTAACTGTGGTCTCCCATTCTTTAGTGTATTTCATCACAGATTCTCTACAATGATCATTAAATTTCTTAACTCCAAAATTTATTACTTCTGATCTTCCATTTAAATCTAGCTCTTTTTCTGATTCCATCTCTGCAGGTAAACCATGGCAATCCCACCCAAATCTTCTATCTACTCTTTTTCCAATCATTGTTTGGTATCTAGGAATAATATCTTTTACAAATCCAGTTAATAAATGCCCATAATGAGGTAATCCATTAGCAAATGGAGGACCATCATAAAAAACATATTCATTCTTATCAGATCTCCCATTTACAGATTTTTTAAATATAGATTCATTTTGCCAAAAATTTAAAATTTCTAATTCTATTTGAGCAAAATCAGGTTTAGGTTGTAAATCTGAATAAAATTTTTCTTGTTTCTGCTTTTCTGTCATAATTTAATTTTACATTCTATGTGTTGTCACTTTGTATTGAGATTTCGGATAAAATTTTATAATCAGGTCCTTCAGTTTTCAAAATACTCCGAATTACACTAATTTTTTTAAACTGAAAAGAAATTTTCTTCAGATATTCCATTTTCTGGAAAAATGAAATAAAAGATTTTAATTCTTTTTTAGAATAATTTTTTCTTATTCTAGCAATTGTAATGTGAGGAATAAATTTTTTTTGTAATTTAAAATTATTTTCTAACAATTTTGATCTTAATTGATTATATAGATGAAACATTTCGGGGGACTGGTTTAACTTAGCAATAAAAACATTCGGATGATTTTGATTTGGTAAAAATCCAAATTCTTCAACAAATGTATTAATTTCATAATCAAACTTAAGATTTTCTATAACTTCCCTTACAGATATAACTTGATTTTCTACAGAATCGCCAATAAATATTAATGTACAGTGGATCAATGATAAATCTACCCATTTCAATAAGTGTTTGTAACTATCAGGCACTAGGTTTTTAATTTCAGATAATTCTTTTCCAATGATATATGGAACATTCATGCTTACGAATATTCTCCAGGGAAAATTCTCATTATATTGAGTAACCAAATTATCCTCCAGCAATTGCAGGTAGAAAATGGACTTCAGAATTTTCATTGATTTTATGAATTAAGCCTAATCTAGTAGTACGACCATCAATAACAGCTGAAAGACCAGGTTTAAGTTTTTCATTTTCAACTAATTCTGATTTAATCCCAGGGAATAATTTTTCTAAATTGTTTATCAATTCTTTTAAATTTTTCCCTTCTACATCTATGACATTTGATTCAATAGAAAAATGTCTTAGTTTATATGGTAGATAAACAATTGCCATGAAAACTATTTATTTTTTAAACCCTCTATAATACTAGAAGGTTTCATTGGGGTACTAGACATTCTAATTCCTATTGCATCATGAATAGCATTAGAAATAGTTGGGATTGGAGGCACAATAGGTGTTTCACCTACTCCTCTCACACCAAATGGATGCTCTTCACTAGGAACTTCTACTAAAATTGTATCAATCATCGGAAGATCTAAAGAAATAGGCATTCTGTAATCTAAATAACTAGAATTTTCCATCACTCCATCAGAATTCATATAATATTCCTCATTTAAAGCCCAACCTATACCTTGAGTTGCTCCTCCTTGTAATTGTCCTTCAACATAAGAAGGGTGAATTGCTTTTCCACAATCTTGAATTGCAGTGTATCTAACTACATCGGTTTTTCCAGTATTTTCATCAATTTCTATATCTGCGATATGTACACCAAATCCTCCTCCTGCCTCTTCTAGGTCA
>PAOU01000010.1 GCA_002708085.1 Dehalococcoidia bacterium | reverse complement strand
TGCTTGTATTAGGAATCACAGGTTTGATAGGAAGTGGTAAATCAGAAGTTTGTAAATTGTTAAGAAATTATGGTTTTCAAATTATAGAATTAGATAAATTAGCTCACCAATCTTATGAAGTAGGTACAAATATATATCAAGAAATAATTAATTTTTTTGGATCTGAGGTTTTAAATTCCGATTTGACTATTAATAGAGAAAAATTAGGAGATATTGTTTTTAAAGATAAGGATAAATTAATTTTTCTTCAGAATTTAGTTTGGCCTAAAATTACTATTGAAGTTAAAAAAAAGTTAAAAACATATAAAAAATATTCTTATGAAAAAATTTCTATTGAATCTACATTGCTTTTTAGTGGAGGATGGGAAAACTTTTGCGATAAAATTTGGTTTGTAGAATCTTCAGAAAAAAACATCAAATTAAGATTAACTAATTTTCGTGGCATGAGAGAAGATAAAGTAGATTCTATTTTGGAACTTCAATCATTTATAAAACAAAATAAAAAACAAGTTGATCAAGTTATAATAAATAATAAAAATTTACTAAATTTGGAAGATATAATTAAAAGAAAATTAAAAGTAGTTTAGGAGAGAGATAATATTGTCTTCAGATAAAACTAATTATAAAAATATCAGAATTGAAGAGTTTAAAATCTCTGAAAAGCCATTTTATATTCCAGTTGCTGATGAAATTGATATTTTTCATTCTGCATATAAACAAAAAATCCCTGTACTTCTTAAAGGACCTACAGGAACAGGGAAAACTAGATTTGTTGAATATATGGCTTGGCATATTTCGAATATTGCTTCAACAAATCATAAGAAGAAATCAGATGTTCAAAAAGAAGTTCCACTAATTACAGTAGCTTGTCATGAAGATCTTACAGCTAGTGATCTAGTAGGTCGTTATTTAATAGATCCAGAAGGTACAAGATGGGTAGATGGGCCTTTAACAAGAGCAGTTAAAGTTGGAGGAATATGTTATCTTGATGAAGTTGTAGAGGCGAGAAAAGATACAACTGTAATTATTCATCCTTTAACTGATCATAGAAGATTACTTACTGTAGATAAACTTGGTGAATTGATTGAAGCATCTGAAGGTTTTCTTATGGTTGTTTCCTACAACCCTGGTTACCAGAATGCTTTAAAGGATTTAAAACAAAGTACTAGACAAAGATTTATAGCGATTGAATTTGATTTTCCTCCATTTGAAGTAGAAAAAGAAATTATTAAAACGGAATCAGGAGTTAATGATTCTATAGCCTCTTCTTTAGCTACAATAGGAGAAAAAATTCGTAATCTTACCGACTATGGACTTACTGAAGCAGCTAGTCCAAGAGTACTGATATACGCAGGACGTTTAATTAAAGACGGTATTCCAGCAAGAAGAGCATGTCAGGTGGCTATATCCTGGGGGATTACAGACGATAAAAAACTTCATAAAAGTATTGAAGAAGTTATTTCAGCAATTTTTCCTAACTAGAAAAAATTCAATGGAAAATATCCATAATTCTATAATTAAAATAAAATCAAGGTTAAAACTTTTAAAGGTTCAAGAATTTTCTGACAAAAAATCTTCTGGGATTCCAAAAGCTGCTGTTTTTGTTTTGTTAACTCAGAAACATGATGGGCCAAGTATTTTATTCGTAAAACGTTCTAATGAAGTTTCAAATCATAAAGGTGAAATATGTTTTCCTGGTGGTAAAAAAGAAATTTTTGATAAATCTCTTTTGGACACAGCTTATAGAGAACTTGAAGAAGAAATAGGAGTTACTAAACAATCAATAGAAATAATTTGCTCTTTAAGTCCTGAAATTACTAGAACTGGTTATATTATTTTTCCTTATGTTGCTCATTTAATTGATGATAGCAACATTAAGCCTGATAAAAGAGAAATTGAAAAGGTAATGTTTATTACTTTGGATGATATTCAAGATCCTGAAAGAAAAAGAACTATAGATTTTTTATCTAAAAAATCTAGAATTCAGAGAAACGGATTTTTGCTTAATAATTATCTAGTATGGGGTGCAACTTCAAATATAACAAATGAATTACTTGAAAGAATACATCAGTAAAAAATCATGACAACTTCAGAATATTACAATAGTAAGCTATCTAAAATAGGAAATGAATTAAAATTAATTTCTCAAGAATTGTATTTAACATTTCTAAATAATAAGAATGATTTAAGGAAATATTTTGATGAAAAGACACTTGTTGATTGGGCTTTAATTGGATTGAATATTTCTAAGGGTTCTGAAAAAAATTTGAAAACTGGGAAAAAGTTTTTTCAAGTTAGTTCTTTGATAAATGAAAAAATTCCTCTTTCTACATTTAAGATTTGGATGCTAATGGTAGAAAAAATTTCTTTAGAATCTACTGCATTAGGTTATTCTTACTTAATTTCTTCTCCATCTGTTTTAAAATTTTTAAGACCAAGATACTTACAAGAATGGGGAGAGATAAGTAAAAGTATTTTTTCTGGATCATGGAAATCTAATTCACTTGCTTCAAAATTTTTAGAATTATCTCCTTTATTACTTGAAATAATTTCATTTGATGATTTAAAAAAAATATCTGAATATTGTAAAAATTTATCTGTAAAATCATGTGATTTAGCTTCTCATAATTTAGATTGGTTTAGTGAGAATTTGCCTATTTTAGGTAAAGAAAGTGGGGATTTCATAATTCTTTTAAAAAAAATGACTACCTCTGATTGGCGTGAAATAAACATGTTTTTTGAATTATTAGATTTAAATATTCAGAAAAATAAAGTTGAAAATATTAAATATTTAAATCAGTTATTATTAAATTTTTACTTAGAAAAAGAAAAAAAATCTAATAAAAATAAAACTGAGAATGCTGATATAAAAATTACTGATTTTGCAAAAACTTTTTTGAAAAATACTGAAAAACTTAGAGATTTAGATCTTTCTCGAATATTTAACTTCAATTTAAATCTAATAAAATTTTCTTCTCAATCAGCTTATAATTTTAATAATTCTGTCGACTCTTTGTTAGAAAAATTAACTGATACTCAATTACTAGAATGGTTTAACACAGGTATTGAAATTTTAAAGAAAGACTTAACTTTAGGAGAATTGTTTTTTCTTATTGAAACTGAGCAATCTCAGTTATTAATTGATACTCTTTCATTTTCTGTGGATATTGAAAGAGAAAAAGAATTATTTAAAATTTATTGTGCAGCATTATCTGGAAAAGATCTTGAAATTCAATCTTCAGAGAAATTAGTAGAAAAAGAAATAGGATGGTTAGATTCGAATTTAGCTACTACAGAAGGGACAACAATATTTCTGCCTCAAACAGTAAAAAGATTTAGTACTAAGAAAGAAAATTTTGCATGGTACAAAGTAATAGCAACTCATCAAACAGGTCATGTAGAATTTGGTAGTTTTGAATTTAATTTCGAAAGAAAATCTTCTTTGTTTTTTGATTTAAGATTTCAATTATTAAATTTAAAATCTGAAGAAAATATAGATGATACTCTGAAAGATACTAATAAAGACTCTAAATCATATTTGACGGATATTAGTAAATTCTTGAATATTTTTGATGATTCAAAACTTGCATTAGATATTTTTACATTATTGGAAGCTTCTAGAATTGATAGAAAAGTTTTAAATGTATATAGAGGAATTCGAGATGATTATCTTGATGTACAAAAATCAGCATTAATTAACAGGCCTAAAATTGAAGAATTGCCCACAAGAGAAGCCCTTGTAGAAATATTAATTAGGTATAGTATCAATCCTAATTTGAAAGTGAATATTCCCTCTAAGTACAAAGATATTATAAGAACATTGTTTGTATTGGTGGATAAGATGAATTCCTTAAAAGCTATAGTAGAAGATACTGCTGAAGCAACTATCAGGATATATAAAATTTTGTCTGAAATAGACAATACCTTAGAAGATAATATGGAATTTGAAGAATTGGATCTTAATGAAAATTTTCAAGATGAAACTGAGAACCAAGAAAATGAAGATGATTTAAAAAATATTTTGGATTATTTCCAATCTTTAGTAAAAGAATTTAAATCTTCTAATAAAAACAATGATTCAGATGAATCAGAAAATGTTTTGGAAGAATCAAAATATCAATCACCTCAAGAAGTAGAATATAGAGGAGATTTTAAGCCTGAATTATCTCAATTACTTTATGATTTTCAACTTTCTGATGGTATTTCTGATGGTAATTTTGAAGATTTAAATCTTGATGAAAATGAATTAGAGGAAATGATAAAAAATTTTCCAGATATTCAAGACTCTGAAGGCGATCAATCTGAAAAAGCTGATGGTAATGTTGCAAAAAACATAGCTGATTTATTAGATACTCTTGATGGCCAAGATTCAAATTCTGGTGGAATGTTTTCTGATTCATTTGGTCATGTTGATGAGAATGGTAAATCACTTGTGCCAACTGGAAAAGATCAATATGTATATGATGAATGGGATTTTAGAGCAAAAGAATATAAAAAAAATTGGTGTTTAGTGAATGAAAAGAAAATGTCTGAAGGTGAATCTGATTTTTATGATGAAACTTTATTAAATTATTCTGGATTAATGAAAGAAATCAGGAAACAATTTGAAATGATTGTTCCTGAAAATTATAGAAAAATTAAAAGATTAGAAGATGGAGAAGAACAAGATTTGGATCTTGTTGTGGAAGCAATGACAGATTTGAGAGCTGGGATTACACCTTCAGAAAAATTATTTTGGAGAAGAAATAAAATAGAGAGAGATATTGCTGTAGCTTTTTTATTGGACATGAGCGCTTCTACTGCAGAAGCTATTGAAGACACTAAATATTCTAGAGATGATTGGGGTGCTCCAGATGATCCAGAGAAATATATGGAATGGTTAAGAAAAAGAAGATCTCAAGGATTAAGAAGAGGTTACAAGAGAATTGTAGATTTAGAAAAAGAAGGCATGATACTTTTAATTGAAGCCTTGGAAACTTTAGGGGATTTTTATGGTATTTATGGTTTTTCAGGATATGGACGTGAGAATGTAGAGTTTTTTGTGATGAAAGAAATTGAAGAAAAATTTTCTCCTGAGATTGCTAGAAGAATTGATCGTGTAAGTCCATTACATGCAACTAGAATGGGTCCTGCGATTCGCCATACGATTAAAAAATTAGAAAAAGTAGAAGCTAAATCAAGATTTTTGTTTCTAATAAGTGATGGAAGACCTCAAGATAGAGGTTATAGTAGGGAAGGTGTTGAAAAAGAATATGCGGTAAATGATACTAAAAAAGCTCTTCAAGAAGCTAAATCTATAGGAGTGACTCCATTCTGTTTAACTGTGGATAAGCAAGGCCATGATTATATGAAGAATATGATGGATGATATGAGTTACGAAGTATTAGATAATATTGCTCTTTTACCTTCAAGGTTGCCAGAATTATATAAGGCATTAACAATGACTTAATAAAAATTTTTAATTATTTCTTGAACCCATTTTTTATCAGCTAAAATCACGTCTTCACCATCTTGTGGAACCACATAAACATGATTTCCATCTGAAGTATCTGATCCGAAAGTTATTGCAACCCTAGAAAGAATTTTTCTACCTCTAGAGTCAAAACCTTCAGTTCTTAAAAATATGTGAGGAGAATCTGACGTGGTTCCAAATTTTGCAAATTCTTGAGGAGATTTTAAACCAGTTCCATCTAATGCAACTCCATCAAAATCAGGCTTTGAAATGTGTTTAACTAGATTTATTAATAACTTTTGATCATCAATTTTCTTACCTACACATGGTTCTATTTCTAAATATGGTTGGTTTGTTTCTTGATCTATAAGTAATTTGCATTCTTCCCATTTTCTAAAATTTTCATCTGGGTTAGATTTTACAAATCCATATGCTTTTAAAATTTTTCCATTAATATAGAAAACAACTTCGGTAACTGTAATTGGATCTAATGAATAATACCAGTCTGGTAAGGGAGGAATATTAGCTAGTTTTTGAATTACTTCTACCCAACTTACATCAACGGTCATTATTGATGATCTACCTTTTACTAGTGCGTAATGATATGCTCCATCAGGAGTTTTATCTCCTAATTCAAGTTCTATGTTACTTCCATCTGATAAGCCTATATTAAGAAATAATGAAGGATCATCTAATCCAAACTTTGATCTATTAGTTTCTGAATCATCTATAAACCTGTCAGTTATCGGACCTTGAAGTAAGAAAGTAAAACCTCCCCATCTATTTAAGTTAAGTGGAGTATTTATTAATGTTTTGAAAAACCAAAGTCCATCACGATCATCTCTTTTTTCAATGGATAGTTCTTTTTGCTTTGTTTTTATATCCACTGTAATCATATCTTTATTAGATATTCTGTATAGATAAGGTGATTCTTCAACAGTATCTTCTGAATTTAAAAATTCAATATAAACCCATGTCCCCAGAATAGAGCTTAAAGATAATAAAATCACTAGTATTAGTGATACTCTTATACTCAATTTTAGCGTCTCCTCCACCAAGCTAATATTCCTAGTGATCCTATAACGGATGGCATTAATAACCATCCACTCCACCTAATAAAAGCTCTTTCATTTTTTGTAAGCACTAATTCTCTAAAAACACTTTCTTTTACTCTTATAGAAATAAGATCCGTATCTTTTGTTAACCAATTAACTGAATTAGCAAAAAAATCTTGATTACGTGATGATGTTATATATTTATTACTAGCAAAATCAGAGTCTCCAATTACAACTAAATGAGAATATGAATATCCTCCATCTATTTGATCTAAAGGTTCTCCTATTACAGTGCTTATAATCTGGCTAGCCATAGCTATTGGCAATGGCCCAGGAGTATCTACTTTATTATCAAAGGAAAGTTTTTCTAGATCAGTTTCTGACCAACTATTTATTGTGGTAAAGGCTAAAGGTTGAGAGTTAACATATAAAACCCCTTCTGGCGTTATAGGCATTTCTTCTTTTGATAATGACATAGCTATATAAGAAGCTCCAGGAAAATACATAACATCAAAATTATGAGTAATTGGATGATCTGGAATTTGTAAGTTTGTATTTTTAACTTGCAAGAAATCTAAGCTAGGTGCAACGTAACTGATGGTATCAACTAATGTTCCATTTCCAACTATTATTCCCCATTGAGCGAGAAAAGTAAGGTATTCTTCTGGAACATCTGATTCTATCAATATAAAAACATTTCCACCAAAATTTATATATTCAGTTAATAATTGAGATTGAGGTTGAGAAATAGGTTCTTTGGGATCAGCAATTATTACAGCCGCAGGGAAATTTTCAAGATCTCCACTAGCTAAAATATTACCTAATTCTGCTACTGTAACATTGTTTACTATATAGTTATCTCTAACTAGAGCATCTACAGCTAATCCATATCCATTTGAGTTTTGGTCAAAATCAGTAATATCTCTTTCATCATGACCTGAAAGAAATAGGACGATTTTTTGTTTTAATTGAGTTACGACTAATAATCCAGTAATAATGTCTTGTTCGGAAAACACATCAGGGTTTTCTCTAGGATCAATACCTATAGAATAGGATATTCTTTGTGTTTCACTTCCTTTAAATGCTAATGAAGGAAGGCTTCTTCCAGCTAAAAATCTATCTATTCCTAATTTTTGAGCTATATCTGGATCAAGATCTGGATCAATAAGTTTATATGTTAAATTTTTAGTTGTAGATCTTTTAGAAAATTCACTTAATAAATCTTCTGTACGTCTTATAGCAAGATTACTGTTTTGGGTATTATTTTTGATAAAAATAAATATTTCTATATCTTCATTTAATTGATCTAAAACAGCACCTGATTGTTCAGATAACTCATATTCTTTTGTAGCAGTCAAATCATTTCTAATCCAACTAGGGGGAGAATTTTTTGTTTCTAACCAAAAGAAAAGTACGTTTCCAGCTATCATAAGTAGTATAGTTCCAAAAACTATAAAAAATGTATTTGCACTGTATTTTCCGCGTCTCCCCAAAATACTTCTGAAAACATTTTTTCTGTTTAATATAGCTGCAATAAATAAGGTTAAAATTGCTACTCCAGAAACTATTATTCCTGCATCCTGGATGTCTCTAAAGAAGACATAAACAAGTATTCCTATGATTAATGATCCGGAACCAAATAGAACTAATAATTGGGTGAAAGATCTAGAATTATCTTTCAACCAAGCAAACATATTCCAAGATTTGTTTTTTTTAGGAGACCTTGATTCTTTCTTATTCATTATCTCCACCTTCTACTTTCAAGAATAAGAATTGTAAGCATTAAAAATATTAAGGTAATTGAAAAATAATATGTTATATCTCCTAATGAAATGATTCCTCGTGCGAAATCAGCAAAATGTCCTCCTTCAGAAATCCCAAAACTTTGTTGATCAAAAACAGAAAAAGAGCCTCCTAGCTGTAAATGATTTAAAATTTTAGCAACATTTGGGCTTAATCTATTGGCTATGAAATCAATAAATGTCAAAGTTGTTAATATTCCAGAGCCCACAACTAGTGACACTAATTGATTAGGACCTAATGCTGATGCGAATAATCCTACAGATAATGTAGCCGCACCATATAATATCAAACCTAAATAACCAGTGAAAATAGGACCAATATCAGGTACTCCATAAATCAAAAGAATTATCGTGTAAAATATTGTGAGTAGAAACATTAACAGTATTATTGAAAAAGCTGCAATGAACTTTCCTACAACTATTTCAGTCTCTTTTAAAGGAGATGTTAAAAGGAGTTCCAATGTTCCTAATTTTTGCTCCTCTGATAATAATCTCATGGTAATTGCAGGAGAAAGAAAAATAAGAAAAAATACTGCACCTGCTAAAAATCCTCTAATACTTGCTTCAGCAAATGCATCTGATACTGATGCAACAAAGAAAAATCCTGTAACAGCTAAAAAAGAAGCTGCAACAATATAGGCCATTGGAGATGCTATATATGTTTTAATTTCTTTATTAGCTATAAGGAATATATTTTTCATTATTCTTTGGGTTTTTCATCTGTAGTTACTTGCATGAAAATTTCTTCAAGTGTCATAGGGACAGAATTCAATCTAACTAATCCCCAACCTTTTTCAATTACACTTTTTGCAATAATTTCTTGAGCATTATTTTCTGGTTTAACTTCTACGATAAGATTAATAGTTTCATCATTTTTATTTGTAATTTGATTGACAATATTTTCTCGTGCATCAATTATAAAATTGAAATTTCTTAATTCTTTTAAAATTTCAGTAATGTTTTTTGATCTGATTGTAAGTTCAATTTGTTCAGATGTTTTTAATTTTTCAGATAGCACTGATGGTTTATCATCAGCTACTATTTTCCCTTCATGAATAACTAAAACTCTTTTACATATCATACTAACTTCAGGAAGAATATGAGAACTTAGAATTAATGTGTGATTACCACCTAATTCTTTTATCAATCCTCTAGTTTCAATTACTTGAACAGGATCTATTCCTATTGTAGGTTCATCTAGAATTAATATTTTTGGTTCATGTAAAATTGCTTGTGCTATTCCAGTTCTTTGCCTATATCCTTTAGATAATTTTCCTACTAAAACATTTCTATATTCACCTAGTCCAATTGTATCGATAACCTCAGGAAGACGTTTTTTAATTTGTGAATTACTCATACCTCTGATTTTTCCCATAAATTCTAAATAATCTGTAACTTCCATATCTAAATATAGAGGTACGCTTTCAGGTAAATAACCTATTAGTTTTCTTATTTCTAAAGAATCTTTGATAATATCATATCCACCAATGGTTACATCTCCTTCAGTCGGAGGAGTAAAACCTGTTAAAACTCTCATTGTTGTAGTTTTTCCAGCTCCATTAGGTCCTAATAGACCCACTATATCTCCTTTTTTGAGTTCAAAAGAAATATTGATTACTGCTGGGTAATCTCCATAATATTTAGATAAATTCTTTACATTAATCATAGTAAGATTGAATTAAACATTTAAAATAATAAAATCAATTCAAGAAAAGATGATAGCCAAAACATTTAAATTCTTCAATAATATTAAGGTCATTTATACGTTATCATTAAAAAAAGTAAATAGTAATAAACTAAAATATTTAAAATATGGATGATTATATATATTTAGATAATGCAGCAACTACTAAAATTAAAAAGAAAGTTCTAGATTCTATGGTACCTCATTTAGAAAGTAATTTTGGTAACCCTTCAAGCTTGTATTCTTTTGGTCAAGAATCAAGGAATTCTATTGAAGAAAGTAGAGAAAAAATAGCTAAGATTATAAATTGTAGGCCGAATGAAATTATATTTACTAGTGGTGGCACAGAATCAGATAATTTAGCTATTTTTGGTTCTGCATATGCCATGAAAGAATTTGGTAATCATATTATTACCTCATCTATTGAACATCATGCTGTCCTTCATGCTTGTGAGGAACTTGAAAAAGAAGGATTTAAAGTCGATTATCTTCCAGTTGACAAATTTGGATTAGTTTCTCCAAAAGATCTAAAGAATGCCATAAAACCTACCACTATATTGGTTAGCATCATGATGGCCAATAATGAAATCGGTACTATACAAGATATGAACAATTTAATTAAGGTCGTACGTGAAAAACAAAATTCTAATAATAATATAATTTTATTTCACTCTGATGCAGTTCAATCTTTAGGTAAAATGGAAATAAATGTGAAAAATATGGATATTGATTTACTTTCATTTTCAGCTCATAAGATTAATGGTCCTAAAGGAATAGGGGGGTTATTTATCAAAAGAGGCTCTCCTATGAAACCAATGTTTTTTGGAGGTGGACAAGAAAAACAATTAAGATCTGGAACTGAGAATGTTGCATCTATAGTTGGTTTTGCTGAAGCCTTATTGTTAGCGGACTCAGAAAGAGGATATTTTAATGAAAAATGTTCAAAATTAAGAGATCAATTGACTAACAGAATCCTTAAATTAATTCCAGGATCATTTTTAAATGGACATCCAACAGATAGGTTGTCAAATATTGTTAATATTTCATTTGATGGTGTTGAAGGTGAACCTATACTAGTTGGATTAGATTTTGCTGGTATTTATGCTTCTAGTGGAAGTGCTTGTAGTTCAGGATCTTTAGACCCATCTCATGTACTTATAGCTACTGGATTAAATCCTAGATTAGCCGTTGGGTCAATAAGATTTAGTTTTAGTCCATCTAATTCTGAAGAAGAAATTGATTATGTGGTAAAAGAATTATCTAAAATAGTAAAAAACCTTAGAGAAATGGCAACTTAATATATGAATACTAATAAAATATTATTTTTAACTGCATTAGGATCAATTTTATTAGCTGTAATAATAATCCCTATGATAATTTTTAAACCCTGGATTCCCATAGATCCTTTATATGTTTCTGGAAAAATATTTTATTTAAGAATTACAGAACCATTGATTTTAGATCAAATTGTCTTTTCACAAACAACTGAATCAGGAAACGTTAAAACCTATAGTATTAAACCTGTGAACCCTAATTATAAATTAGCGAAAATTGATGTAGAATTAACGAATCATTCTGAGTCCATNGTTAAAACATTGATAGATGAAAAGGCAGCAGAACTAATTACTACAAAACAAGGTAGATTTGAACCTATAAATTCTGTTTCTACTTCAGAGCTCATCAGTAATGAAAATTCTAATAACTCAATAGAATTTTCTCCATTATGGGGTTCAGTGGACTTGTTATCTAATGAAATTATAAAGGGATCTTTAGTGTTTGAAGTTCCTCCAAATCTTGATTTTTCTCAGTTTGCTTGGCTAGGATCAGATTCTATTACTATTTCATATAAAGAGTGAAAAATGGGAAAAGATATTTCAGATTTATCTCCTTCTAGAAAACAATTCTTAGAATTAAAAAAAGATTATTCCGAAGAAATATTATTGGTTAGAGTTGGAGATTTTTATGAAGCTTTTGATGAAGATGCAAAATTAATTTCAAAGATTCTTGGGATAGTTTTAACTTCTAGAAATGTAGGGAAAGGATTAAGAGCTCCATTAGCTGGAATACCATATCATTCGATAGATTCATATTTAAAAGACTTGGTAGACTCTGGTTATAGAATNGCTATTTGTGAACAAACTGAAGAGCNTACTTCATATAAGGGTATATTTAAAAGAGAAGTAGTAAGAATTATTACGCCTGGAACCATTATAGAACCAGATCTACTTCAAAATGATAAAAATAATTATTTATGTTCTGCTATTTCAGGTCAATTTGAAGTAGGCATCGCAATTGCTGATATCAGTACAGGTGAATGTTTTGCTGGAGATTTTCCAGAGCACTTGGTTGTTGATGAGATAAGTAGACATTCTGTGTCTGAATTGATTTGTGATAATAAAGTGAGAATGTTATTTGAAGAAAATGGGGAACTTCCAACTAATTTAAGAATTGTATCTACGGATGATCAAATCATTTCTACATCTTCTAAAAAAATTAAAAATTTTTTAAAAGTTAAGAATTTAAAAGGCATGGGATGTGTAGAAGGAAAACCTTCTCTTTTTGCAGTAAGTGAATTAATCAATTATATTTCAGAAACTCAAAAACAAATTTTGCCAAAATTCAATAATGTCTCAGTTCTTTCCAGAGATGGATTTCTTTTATTTGACAGTCAAGTTTCTCGTGATCTTGAATTATTTGAAACTTTAAACCCTTCTTCAAAAAGTCTTACTCTTTTTGGAGTTTTAAATTCTACAAGAACTTCAATGGGAGCAAGATTGTTAAGAAATTGGATCTCAAAACCATTAGCTGATTTGAAAATAATTCAAGATAGACAGGAATTAATAAAAATATTTTTTAATAATAATCTTAAAAGAAGAGAAATAAGATCAATATTAAGTTCTATCCCTGATATGGAAAGGCTTATTCATAGAATTATTACCA
Organism: Dehalococcoidia bacterium; assembly: GCA_002708085.1. Lineage (GTDB taxonomy): Bacteria > Chloroflexota > Dehalococcoidia > Lucifugimonadales > Lucifugimonadaceae. The sequence continues at coordinate 14,262 of PAOU01000010.1, read as the reverse complement.
ATAGAATTAATCCTAAAGAAATTGTTGCTTTAGCATTTGCAGTAAAAGTAATCCCCAATATAAGAAAGATAATTCAAGAAATTGGTCAAGATTTGCCACAAATAAAAGATTTATCTAATCAAATAATAGATTTAAATGATTTTTCTAAAAAAATTTTAAGTGTTGTTGAAGAAGAACCTATAGGTTTAGTTGGAGGAGGAAAAATTATTAAAAAAGGATTAAATAAGGAACTAGATATTCAAAGAGGATATATTTTCGAATCTAGAGANAAATTGGCTAGCATTGAAAGAAACATGAAAGAAAAGACTGGAATTAACAATTTAAAAATAGGATTCAATAAAATTTTTGGTTATTATTTTGAAGTTTCAAAATCTCATATAGATCAAGTTCCAGAAGATTTTCATAGAAAGCAAACTTTAGTAAATGCAGAAAGATATACAACATCTCAATTAAAAAATTTAGAATNTAAGATAATTAATGCTAGAGATAAAGTTTCATCTATGGAAACTGAATTGTTTAATGAGTTATGTGTTTCTCTCTCTGAATATCAAAATGATGTAGTACAAGTAGCAAAAATTATTTCTCAAATAGATGTTTTATCTAATTTATCTGAAATAAGTGTGGAAAATAATTATACATGCCCAACATTTACTAAAGAAAACAAGATTGATATAAAAGCTGGAAGGCATCCTGTAATAGAGAAATCTATGCCTTTTGGTAAATTTATTCCTAATGATATAGATCTTTCAAATGATAAAAGGCAAATATTAGTGATTACTGGTCCTAATATGTCTGGGAAATCTACATATATTCGACAAGTAGCTATGCTTACATTAATGGCACAAATAGGTTGTTTTATTCCTGCAGAAAAAGCAGAAATAGGTTTAGTAGATCAACTGTTTACTAGAGCAGGTTTAAGTGATGATATAGGAGCAGGTAGATCTACATTTATGGTAGAAATGGTAGAAACAGCTAATGTTCTAAGAAGAGCAACTTCAAGATCATTAGTTATTTTAGATGAAGTTGGTAGAGGAACTAGTACTTATGATGGTTTAGCTATAGCTAAAGCAGTAGTAGAATATATACATAATAATCCTCAAAAAAGTTGTAAGACACTCTTTGCTACACATTATCATGAGTTAACTAACTGTGAAGAATATTTAGATAGATGTGTTAATTCACGTGTTGATGTCAATGAAACAGGGAAAGACGTTACGTTTCTCCATAAAATTGTTCCTGGTGCATCTAAAAGGAGTTACGGCATTCATGTTGGTAAACTTGCTGGTCTCCCTAAAGAAGTTATTGATAGAGCATATGATTTATTATCTGATTACGAAGGAAATAATCAAGAAAAAACTACATACAATAATTATTATGGTTTTCAAATTCCTATGATTGATCAACAAGAAAATTGGATTTCTGAAGAAATATCTTCAATAGATGTTAATCTAATTACTCCATTAGAAGCATTAAATAAACTATCAGAAATTAAGAAAAAATCTCAAGAAATTAAAGGTGATGAAAAAAATATTTGAAGATAAAAATTTTTCAATAGAAAAAATTATTGTTGGTCCATTTTCTGAAAATTGTTATTTGGTTAATAGAAAAAATAGTAAAGAATGTTTTTTAATAGACCCTGGTTATGAATCATCAAAGTTATTAAATAAAATTTCTTCATATGGATTTGAATTAAAATATATACTTGTTACTCATGGTCATGCTGATCATACCGGAGCAATTGCTAAGCTTAATGAAAAATATGATATTCAGGTGTTTTTAGGGGATGGAGATCAAAATTTATATGAAAATCCTGATAAATGGATAACTGATTTCTTTCCAGAATTTGAATCTCCTCCAAAACAATATTCCATTATTNGTGATGATAAGAAAATAAAAATTGATCACTTAAATATAGAGGTGATTGTTACTCCAGGACATACTTTAGGTAGCTTATGTTATAAATTAGAAAATTATATTTTTACTGGGGATACTTTGTTTAAGAATTCTATAGGAAGATATGATTTACCTGGAGGTGATAAAGATAAGGAACTATCTAGTATAAAAACAAAATTATTAACATTAAAACAAGACTGTATTGTTCTTCCAGGTCATGGTGACTCTACTACAATAGGTTCCGAAAATAATAATAACCCTTATCTTATTTAATTGGTTTTTAAAATATATTTATTCCTAAAAATAGAGGACCAAAGATTAATGATACTATCGCCATAAGTTTTAACAATATATTTATTGCAGGNCCAGAAGTGTCTTTGAAAGGATCGCCAACAGTATCTCCACTTACTGCAGCTTTATGAGCGTCAGATCCTTTTCCTCCATGATTTCCTAGTTCAATATATTTTTTTGCATTATCCCATGCACCACCAGCATTAGCCATAAATATTGCTAAAAGGAATCCAGATACTATAGATCCTGCTAATAAACCACCTAGGGCTTTTTCTGAAATGATTCCTACTATTATAGGGGCTATAATGGCTGTTAAACTTGGTAAAATCATAGCTTTGAGAGAACCTGTAGTACTAATTTCTACTGCTCTAGCAGCATCAGGTTTTACTCCTTTTTTTCCTTCTCTGAGACCTGGTATTTCACGGAATTGTCTTCTTACTTCTTCTATCATTGCGCCAGCCGCTACTCCAACAGCCTGCATAGTCATTCCAGAAAAAATGAAAGGTAAAGTAGATCCAATTAATACTCCAATAAGAACTGATGGATCTAAAAGATTGAAGTTTTTTACACCAATAACATTTGCATATGCTGCCATAAGAGCTAAAGCAGTTAATACAGCTGATCCTATAGCAAATCCTTTGCCTGTTGCTGCAGTGGTATTTCCAAGAGCATCTAGTGCATCTGTCCTTTCTCTTACTTCTGGGTCTAGTCCAGCTTGCTCNGCCAAACCACCTGCATTATCTGCAACAGGACCATATGCATCGGTAGATAGAGTGATTCCGAGTGTTGCTAGCATTCCAACAGAAGATAATCCTATGCCATATAATCCCCCTAATTGATAAGCAGCCCATATTCCAATCACTACTGATAAAGCTGGTATCAATGTGCTATAAAGACCAACTGCAATTCCAGCAATTATATTTGAAGGATGACCAGTAAGTGATTGCTTGGCTATCCATTTTACTGGGTTATATTCATAAGATGTGAAATATTCTGTTGCAGTTCCTATTACTTGTCCCACAACTATGCCAATAACAATTATATAAAAATAGTAAATATGTATGTCTAGATAAATTGTTGCAATATAAGTACCTATAAGGCTAATAATTCCTGCTCCGAAAATACCTATTCTCAAAGACCATAATAGGGAACTCATATTTGCATTTGGTTTTGTTCTTACTAGCAGTGTTCCAATTATAGATGAAAAAATTCCAATTCCTCCTATGAGAATAGGGAATACTATTGCTGATTCAGTTGATAAACCTTTATTTAAGGTTGGAACAAATAATGCTAGTGCAATAGTAGCAATTATAGATCCAGCATATGATTCAAATAGATCTGCACCCATTCCAGCAACATCTCCTACATTGTCACCCACATTATCTGCAATTGTTGCAGGATTTCTCGGATCATCTTCTGGAATCCCTGCTTCTACTTTTCCAACTAAATCTGCGCCTACATCAGCCGCTTTTGTATAAATTCCACCTCCGACTCTTGCAAATAATGCGATAGATGAAGCACCAAAACCAAATCCAGCAATAATATTTGCATTCCCAAATATTAACCAAAGAATTGATACTCCTAGTATTCCAATTCCTACTACTGTCATTCCCATTACTGTGCCTGTATTGAATGCTACTCTTAATGAGGGATTTAATCCCTTTTGAGCAGCTTCAGCAGTTCTAGAGTTTCCTCTTACTGCAATACTCATTCCTATAAAACCCGCAAGTCCTGATCCAATTGCTCCAAAAAGATATGATAAAGCTGTCCATGGACCCGAACTAGTAATATTTCCATCTGATTGTAATTCTTTAATTTTAGAAACATTTAGAACATTTAAGTCTATGAAAAGTAAAATTATTATAAACATTGAAATGACGAAAATTGATAGTATTGTATATTCTCTTTTTAAGAAGGCCATTGCTCCTTCTTGTATTAGATTAGCAATTTCAGAGAGGTTTGAATTTTCAATTTTTTGCCTTGTGATTTTGAAGGCTAAAAATAGGGCAGTTAGAAGTGCTAGAATTCCAGCTATTATACTCACTATAATGATATTCATGTTTTTCCTTTTATAAGATTTTTACAAATGAAATTCTAAAAAACCTATCATCTAATTTATTGATCAGTCAAACCATTTTTGTTTTTTAAAAATTTTGTTCAACTGTTTTTTAGAGTTTCTTTTAAATTTTCAAGTTGATTTTCTAGCTTTTTTCTATCTAATGATAGAGTTACATCTCCTCTTGTTCTTTCAACAACAGATCTTAGTTGATCAGTTGTTCTTCTTAATCCTCCAGTCACAGCTTCTGGAAAATCTATTGTTTCAAGTAAATCAGTAACTTCATTCATTATACCCAAATACTTATCAGCTAATTCATAATTAGATTTTCTAATACTATCAAGAGATGTTCTTCTAAGTTCACTACTAGCTTCTGCTAAACCTTTTAAATAAGAACTTACTGTTACTTGAAGATCTTCAGGTGTAGGGATATTAGACTCTGAAAGGAATGAATATACCAACATTGCTTCACAAAATTCTTTTTCTGTATCTAGAAAGAATACAGTATTAATATTTAAGTGAAACTTTTTAAGAGCTTCTTTAGCTTTTTCTAAACTTTCTTTAGATTCATTTGCAAGAGTTAAGGCTTCATCAAATTGATTTCTGTGGCTAGCTCTAATAGAAGAAGAAGATTTTTGAATACTTTTTCTACAGTTTGCAAGAGCTGATTCTCGTCCTAAATGAATTTCATTAATATTTTCTATAGATTGATTGATAATTATTGAAAGATTGTTTTTTTGATAACTCATTGATTCTCCATTTATTTTATAAATTGTTTCATTTCTTTAATAACTTTTTCTGGGTTTTTTGATTTAGTAATTGCGCTAGCAACACAAAATGCATCTGCTCCAGATTTTGTAATGTGTTTAATATTTCTTAAATTTATTCCTCCGATAGCAACGATTGGTTGAGTTACAAGATCTTTAGCTTTTCTAATAATTTCTATACTTGAAGGTATAGTGTTAGTTTTAGTTTTTGTAATGAAAATTGATCCTACAGCAATATAATCTGCACCCAATTTTGATGATTCTTGAATTTCTTCTATAGTTGCATTTGAATTTCCTATTATTTGATTATCTTTTAATATAACTTTCGCTTCTTTTATAGGAAGATCTGTTCTTCCTACATGTACTCCATCTGCTCCGGATAAATTAGCAACAACACAATTATCATTAATAATGAATAAAGTGTTATTTTTTTTGCAAATAGAGTTAATTTTTTTCGCGTGTTCTAGAAAATCTCCATCATCGTGTATTTTACTTCTTAATTGAAGTACATTAGCACCTGAAGCAGAAATCAACTCACACATTTCATGAAGAGGCATTCCTAAAATGTGTTCAGGGTCTACAATTACATATAGGCCTTTTATTTTATTTATTTTTGGTTTTTTATTTTTGTGACTTTTACTCAATTTATCTTCATCTCACTAAGAGGTTTAAAAGACATTCTATGAATTTTAGAAGGCCCTAAAGTATTTATTGATTCAATATGTTTCTTGGATCCATAGCCTTTATTAGATGCAAAACCATATTTAGGAAATTTTATTTCATAAATATCTCGCATCATTCTATCTCTTGAGATTTTTGCAACTATAGAAGCTGCAGCAACACTTAAACATCTTTGATCTCCTTTAATTAAGGAGATATTGGGTATTTTAAGAGATTCGAGTTTTACTGCATCAATAATAATAAAATCTGGATTAATATCTAGATTTTGAATAGCCTGATACATAGCTTTTTTTGTGCAATAATTTATTCCTTTTTCATCAATTTCCTTTGCAGTTGATATTCCTATACCAAAAAAACTTTTTGATANTATGTTTTTAAAAGCATTATTTTTTTGATTTATTGATAATGTTTTACTGTCTCTAAATAGGTTATTTTTAGTAAAAAAAAACTTTTCATCTAGTGATACTGCTGCAGATACTAATGGGCCAGCTAAAGGACCTCTTCCTACTTCATCTATCCCTACTATTTTTTTATTTCCCCATTTTAATAATTTCCTCTCAATTTCACCTTGAGGAAATGTTGTTTTGGATAAAGGTATAGGTGTTTTTTCTAGTTCAGTAAAATTAATAATTTTCTCCCAGATAGAATTATGCTGGAATTTTTTCTTTTATTTTGTTTCCTTCAATTATTCCTCCACCTATAACTTCATCTCCCTTATAGAAAACTATGGCTTGTCCAGGCGTTATTGCTCTTTGAGGTTCGTCAAAAGTTATTTCTGTATGAGTCTTTAATTTTTTCACAATAGCTGTTGAATTTTTACTGTGATATCTGATTTTTGCAGTAACTTTAATAGGTTTTTTCGGAGTTTTTCCAGACAGAAAATTTACTGAAGATGCGATTACTTTTGTTTTTAAAAGATCTTTTGATGTTCCTACTTCAACGGTTTTAGTTTCGTGATCTATTGAAGTAACAAATATTGGTTCACTAAATCCTTTATCTAAATTTAATCCTTTTCTTTGTCCTATAGTAAAATTGTAAACACCATCATGTTTTCCTATGGTATTCCCTGAAGAATCAACAATTTTTCCTGGGTTTTTTTCAATTCTTTTTTCAAGAAATTTCTTGTAGTTACCATCAGGAATAAAACAAATATCCTGAGAATCTGGTTTAGAAGCATTTATTAAACCTAAATNATTTGCGATTTCCCTGATTTCTGACTTTAAAAATTTTCCAATAGGTAATTTTAATTTTGATAAAACTTCTTGGTTTAAATTATATAAAACATATGATTGATCTTTTGTTTCGTCTTTTCCTTTAATCAAATGCCATTCATTATTTTCATTTTTTATTTGAGCATAATGACCTGTAGCAATATAGTCTGCATTCATAAACTCAGCTCTTTTAAGTAGAAAATCGAATTTTAATCTATCATTGCAAGCTAAGCATGGATAAGGAGTTCTTCCTTTCTCATATTCTGAGATAAAATAATTTACAACATGTTCATTGAATTCTTTTTCAAAATTTAGAAAATAATGTTTAGCTCCTATATTTCTACATACTGAACGTGCATCTTCAACATCTTCTAGTGAACAACAAGATTTGTTAAGTTTACTGACTTTTTCATCAGGGTATGCGAATAATCNCATTGTGATCCCTATTACTTCATATCCCTTTTTAGATAATAANGCTGCGGCAACAGAAGAATCTACTCCTCCACTCATTGCAACTACTATTCTTTTAGTTTTTTTACTATTCATATTATTAAAATATCACGTTAATATATTACAAGGAAATATTTATAACATTGTTTATTATTAAAATATATGAATNCAGCAAATACAAAACATAAGAGTATAGAAGAATTTGGACGTCTTGCTGTAAAAATTTTATCTGATAATTTAGGAGATAATGTTGTTTTATTAGATGTTCGTGGTAACAGTGACTATTCAGATTTTTTGGTAATTACTTCTGGAAAAACAGATCAACATCTTGAATCTTTGTCTACTAGAGTTACAAAAGATTTAAGAAATGCTGGGCTAAGAGTTCATCATAAAGAAGGAAGTGGTTCAGGTGGTTGGATTCTCTTAGATTTTTTAGGTCTTGTAACTCATATTTTCAGTGATGAATCCAGAAAAAAATATGACATAGAAAATTTATTAGGCGGTGGACGAGAAATCGTTAGGCTTCAGTAGTCCATCCAGTCCATTCATCTATAGATTTTTTAAAGTTTTGGATTTCTTTTTTATCAAAAAATAACTCTAATTCTCTGAGGGCATCAGAGTCGTTTGCTGAACCATGAATAAGATTTCTTTCAAGATCTATTCCATAGTCTCCTCTTATTGTTCCTGGAGGTGAGTCTAGTGGATTTGTTTGACCCATTAAAGTTCTTATTTTTTGTATTGAATTAGGACCACTTATTGCAATAGCTAATACTGGAGAGCTTGATATAAAATCAACTAAGTTTTCAAAAAATGGCTTTTCTTGATGTTCTTGATAATGTTTTTTGGCTAGTTTTTTATCAATTTTTATCATTTTTAATCCGACTATTTTTAAACCAGTATTTTCGATTCTATTAATTATCTTTCCTGATAAATTTCTTTGAATTGCATCTGGCTTTATTAATACTAATGTGGTTTCAAAGGACATTAATTAATTCTCCATTTAGGTAGTGGTTTTTTAGTTTTTGTAATATTTGGTGGTCTTGAATAGATAGGTTCTATCAGTTGATACTCATTAAGTAAATCTTTTTCAATTATTTCTTTTAATGTTTTTATGAAATTTATTGAAGATCTTGTTGGAGTTTGATTAGAAACAACATTATCAAATTCTATTATCTCCGACAATTCTTTTGCGGATTCTCCACAAATATATGAGTTTTTAGTTAACATTTTAGATATTGTATCAGCAGAATCCACTCCATCTGGAAAAAAAGTCATTGAGTCTTCGTATTTTTTCCACGCATACTTATTTCGTCCTGCTGGTAGAAATGCAAATAAATTATTGTATAAGTTTTTGTGTTCAAAAAATTCTATTAAAAAAGTGGGGATGCCAAAAGTTTTCATTGAGTTAGGTAATGAAATTCCTAGAGCAGTGCTTATTCCTACTCTTAATGAACTAAATCCTCCAGGGCCTAAAGCAACTGCAAGATCTGTGATTTCAGAAATATCTATCTTAGAAANATTTAAGCATTTTTTTATATTCGGCATAAGTTCTAGACTATGGTTTTGATCAGATACCCAATGTATTTCATGTTGAATTTTATAATTCTCTGATAATGAGACACTTGAGAATTTAGTTGAAGTGTCTATAGTTAAGAGGATATTTTTTTTCATTTTAAATATTTTTTTTCATATGTTTTAATAAAGTTTTTCCTCTTTCAGAATAAGAAAAAAAGAGTAATTTTCTAGAATTATCTTGATTTATTTCTGTAGAAATTATTAAATCTGGATCAGGCATATATTCTCCACCTTTTTCAGGCCATTCAACAACTAATGCACCTTTATCTAATAATTCTTCTAATTCTAGATTTATTACTTCTTCAGGAATACTAATTCTATATAAATCACAATGATATAAAATGATGTCTCCTATGTATTCTGTTATTAAAACAAATGTAGGACTTCTAGCAATCTGAGGAGAATTAATACCCTTACTTAAGCCTTGTACAAATCGTGTTTTTCCTGCTCCTAATTCTCCAATCAAAAATATTAAATCTCCTATTTGAATATTTTTGCTAAGTATTTTACCTTTAGTTCGAGTTTCTTCTTCCGATAAGCTTGATATTGTAATATCAGGATTTTGAAGTGAATTATTTGTCATCGAAGTGATCCCACCCTTTTGATAGAAATCTAGAATTTGGTTTATTGTTTTCTAATACGGTTAAATAATTAGATGATTTTTTTTTAACTTTTCCAATTATAGTTAAATTTGATTTAGTTTCATTTTTAATTTTAGTAATTAATTCTTTTTTTCCAGTAATAAGTAGTTGGAAATCTTCTCCTCCATTTAATGCATGATCTTTCCAACTATCTGGAAAAGCATTTTTTAATTCTTGGGAAACTGGAATTTTATTTAAATCTATAATCATTGAGACATTACTTGCTTCAGAAATTCTTGTAGCATCTACAATAAGACCATCACTTAAGTCTATACAAGACTTTATTCCCATTTTTACAAATATTTGAGATTCTTTTANTTTTGGAAGTGGTTTTAAGTGAGCATTTTTTAAGTAATCAAAGTTAGTTAAATTTTCTTTTAAAAGTGTTAGTCCACCACTTGAATTTCCAAGAAATCCTGTGACTGCAACTACATCTCCAGGTTTTGCTGAGTTTCTTTTCATAATTAGTGGTTTGTTATTATTAATTTTGCAGAATCCTGTAGCTACAATAGATATAAATAGTTCATTGCTTCTAACTAAATCTCCNCCTATTATTTCACCTCCATATAATTTTAAAATGTCATTAAAACCTAAATATAATTCTTTTAAATTTTTTCTTTCAATAGATTTTGGCATTCCGATTGTAACAAGAAAATATTTTGAAGAAGAACCNATAGCAGCAAGATCACTTTGATTAACTGCAATAGATTTCCATCCTAAGTTATAGAAAGATGTGTAAGAAAGATCAAAATGGATCTTTTCAACAAGAGCATCAGTGCTCTGAGTAGCGAATTCATGTGATCTGAAAACTGCTGCATCATCTCCGATTCCTATTAAAAGGTTATCTTCATTAGGATTATTGATTAAAATATTGCAAAAATCTTTTATGAGTTCTTTTTCTGAAAAACTTGACTTCATCATGAAATTTCTTAACTTAATAAAAAGTTTAAAATATTATTTAATGTAACAATTATAAGTCTTAAGGAGAAAAATTGATGCCTACGNTTCAAATAATGTGGTACAAAGGAAGAACTACACAACAAAAATCTGAATTAGCAGATGTGATTACAAAAGCTGTTGCAGAAATAGGAAATACAACTGCTGAGGATACTCAGATAATATTTCATGATGTGGAAAAATCAAATTGGGCACATGGTGGAGTGATGGCTTCAGAAAGTTAAATATGGATAATTTAANTAAAAGACATTGTGAGGCATGTAGAGTAGGATCTTTACCTGTGACAGATTCAGAATTAAAAATTTTTTCTGAAAATTTTAAAGAATGGGAACTATTAAATGAAAATGGAATAAGAAAAATTAAAAAACAATTTAAATTTCCTAATTTTCAAGAAGCCTTAAGTTTTACAATTAAAATGGGAAAATTGTCAGAAGAACAGGGACATCATCCTNTATTAACTCTAGAATGGGGAAAAGTTAGTGTAATTTGGTGGACACATAAAATTAAAGATTTACATATGAATGATTTCATTATGGCATCCAAGACTGATGAACTCTTCATGAAGTATTATTAATGTTTTCAATAATTGATAAAAAAAATAAATCAAATCCAATTATCGGTCTATCTTTAATGGGATTTACAATTATAATCTGTTTAGCTTTTTTGATTTATTTTGGTGCGTGGATTACTGAAAAAAGATTAGAAGTTCGAGAGCAAAAAAACCCAGTTTGGTGGGAAAATACAGTTTTATGGGTATGTCCTTTACATTGAAAAGTTATCTAAAACATTATGTCTGGGTGATAGTTTCTATTGGTGTATTTGTTCAGATGATAGGAAGTGCACTAAGAAATATNTTTGGAATTCTTGTTGACCCTTTGAATGTAAACTTCGATTGGTCTGTAGGAGAGATAGGAATAGCATATGCAGTAATGTCTATAACATCTGCTTTATCATCTCCATTTTCTGGATGGTTAGGAGATAAATTTGGAGCAAAGAAAACTATATTTTTTGGAACAATTTTATTCTTACTAGGAATGTTATGGGTTTCATTTATGAATAATTTATGGGAGTTTTATCTAGCCTATGGACTTGTTTTAGGTTTTGCTCAGTCTCTAATAGGTGTACCAATAGTACCATCTGTTATCTCTTGGTTTAGAAGGCATGTTGGCTTAGGAACTGGAGCTTTAATGGTTTCTTGGAGCCTTGGACCAGCTTTGACCATTCAAATATTAGCAATATCTTTTGTTAATTATGGATGGAGAAACACATTTTTGGTCTTTGGGATTTTAATTTCAATTATCACATTCCTATTATTAATATTTTTTAAAGATAGCCCTGAAAAAGCTGGAAAGAAACCATTTGGATGGTTAGAAGAAGATGAAAATTCTAAAAATAATTTATTAAGTTCATTTGATTTGAATAAACAAAAGTTAATTTATAGAACAGATGCGTTTTGGCATTTAGTAAATATTCATTTTTGGGGTTGTGTGGGTCATGCAATTATCTTAGTTTGCATTATTCCCTTAGCTATTAATAAAGGAATTGGTCCTATCCAAGCTGCAGGTGTATTNAGTACTATAGCAACCGTAAGTATTTTAAGTCGTTTCTTTTTTCCTATTATAGGAGATAAATTTGGTAGTAGATTCATTATATTTATTTCATTTTTAGGACAAGGTTTGAGTGTATTGATTCTATTATTTACTGATTCTACATTTGGTTTTTATGTCTTTGCTGTTTCTTTTGGAATTCCTTACGGTGGAGAAGGTACAGTTCATCCAGTAATTAATAGACAATATTTTGGACTATTCCCAATGGGAAGAACTTATGGNTGGCAATTATTNGGAGCAGGGTTAGGTATGGCTCTTGGAGGAATAATTCCAGGATTAGTTTTTGACTTATCTAATTCGTATGATATTGCGATACTAATTTCATGTNTATCAAGTTTAATTGGGGCTTTTATAGTAATAATTTTACCTAAAACATCTAAAGAATTAATTGACTGGAATCTAAGTTTGGAGCANACATGAAAGAACAAGAATTTTGCATCTTTGCTTTTTATCAATTTAANACAACTACTAACAAATTACAGCTTCNGGAAAAATTAAATAATTTATCTAAGAGAGAAAAGATAAAAGGTATTGTCTTGATCGCTGATGAGGGAATTAATGGAACAGTTTCTGGTTTTATTGATGGAATTAAAAAGTTAGAGAAATATTTAGAAAAAGAAGGATTCACAACTCTTGAGAAGAAATATGCTTATTCTTCATATATGCCTTTTCACAGAATGAAAGTTAAATTAAAAAAAGAAATAATCACATTTGCGGGNGAAGAAGTAAATGTAGAAAAACAAACTGGTGAGTTTGTTAGTCCTGAAGATTGGAATAAATTGATTGAAGATCCTGAAGTTACATTATTGGATATAAGGAATTTATATGAAACACAAATAGGTACTTTTTCTGATTCAGAAATATTGGGNGTTAAAACTTTTACTCAACTAAAAGAACTTGTTGATAAAAAATTATTGGAAAATAAAGATAAAAAAATCGCAATGTTTTGTACNGGTGGAATAAGATGTGAAAAAGTAAGTTCGTATATGATAGAAAATGGTATGAAAAATGTATTCCAACTAAAAGGAGGAATCTTAAAATATCTTGAGAATATCTCTGCTGAACAAAGTAAATGGGAAGGGGAGTGTTTTGTTTTTGACAATCGCATTTCTGTGAAAAATGAGTTAGTTAAAGGTGAAGCAATTATATGTCCTGGTTGTAGNTATCCAGTCACTCCAACTGATAGAACATCTTATAAATATGAAGATTCTGTTTCATGTGATAATTGTTATGATCATTTGTCAGAACAGAAAAAAGAAAATCTACGTGAAAGAAAACGACAGATACAATTATCTTTATCCAGAAATGAGCCTAACCGATATATTAGGGTTACTCCTAAGGAATACCAATAATTCTTAATGGACAAGTTTAATTTTGAATGGAATAATAATTTTTTAGGCCCGCTAGCTCAATGGTAGAGCAATTGACTCTTAATCAATAGGTTCTCGGTTCGAGCCCGAGGCGGGTCACCATTTACTCTAAGTTNANTCTNCAACTTAAAACTCCCAAGCAATTTTGAGTCACTTGGGAGTCAATTATCATAAAAATTATCATAATTTTAAGTTAGAAGAGGAAATTATCTGTTACATCAGCAACTTCATATTCCATTTCTTGTGGTAGATATCTCATATATACATCCATGGTAATTATTGAACTTGACGATTGGCACATATTTTATAATGAACCAAATCTAATTGGGGTACTAATTCCAGGTTTAACCAATTTCTGATAATTTTGTAATCTATTGTCCCCTGAAGTCTTCTATTAATTAAGATTAATTTAAACTAAGTCATATGACGTCGTTTATTGTAATTTGTTGTGCGCTGTCGGTTGGTGTCAAAATTGGTGTCATCATTCTCCACATAAAGATTTACATTAGGTATGATGAAATTAATGGGGGCTTATTATGAAAAAATTATTATTACTATCAATAACACTTTTAGCATTAACTGTAGCTTGTGGAGAATCTAAGCAAGATATAAAAGTAGCAGAGTTAGAGAATAAGATAACAGAACTTGATGAAATAGTAGCAAAGTTCGATAGAAGAGCAACAGAACTAGAAATAGACCTTATTTGTTCTGAACAGGGTCAGCAAGCAAGACATTTTCCCTGGTTTAAAAATGATGATGCAAG
>PAOU01000009.1 GCA_002708085.1 Dehalococcoidia bacterium | reverse complement strand
AACTAAATCAATATCTTTAATAATTTGATTAGTTTTATTACTAGCATTCAAAGATGTGAATTTTATTCCCTTTAATTTGTTTAATGAATTTTTCTTTGAGGGATCTTCAATATATTCAATATTATGTTTTTTTGAGAAATGATTCCCAATTATTTGAGATAAATTATTACTGGCGTTTGTTATAAGAATGTTCATTTTTAGGATATATATTAATTATCTGGTACACATAATTCTATGTTAGGTTGTTTATCTATTATTTCTGATTCTTTAGCGAATTGAAATAATTTATTTAAAGCATTTAATCCTTCTTGCCCCATATTTAAAGTATCATTATTTACATACATTCTTACAAATTTTCTACCTTTATTTTTCTCTATTCCTCTTCCAAAACTAAGAGCATAATCTAATGCTTTATCTTCGTTTTCAATAGCATATTTAATACTCTTATAAAATGCAGTAGTTATCTCTTTTCTATGTTCTGGAGAGAACTTCTTATGAACTAAATCCAATCCTAGTGGAATAGGAAGAGATGTTTTTTCAAACCATCTTTCTCCTAAATCTAGAATTTTATTTAATCCATATTCTTGAAAAGTCACTTGACCTTCATGTAATAATATTCCCGCATCAGTCGATCCAGATTTAATACTATTAATTACCTCATCAAAATGCATAAAAACAGGTTCAATGTTTTGGTTAATAAAAATTTGAAAAAGTAAATATGATGTGGTGAATTTTCCGGGAATAGCTATCTTTAATCCAGATAATTTTTTTTCATTAATTTTTTTCTCCGAAACCAATAGAGGACCATAGTTTCTTCCTACAGACGAACCACATGACATTATTTGGTAATTATTAGAAACTTTTGGATAATGAGCTGCAGAAATTGCAGTTACCTCTAATTTTCCTGATGTTGCCCTTTTGTTTAATGATTCTATATCGTCCATAAGATGATTGACTTTAAAAGTTGTTGGGATTTTATTTTTTGCCAAGCCATAAAACATAAATGCATCATCAGCATCAGGGCTATGACCAAAAGTGACATTGAAATCTTTGAGACTTTTTATTTTATATTTATCCAACTTTCGTCTTCTCCCCTACTATTTCATATTCAGTAGTTCTCTGTGAAGCATTAAATCCTGCATCATTAATTAATGATTTTATTCCTTCCACTGTTGTTCTATTGTAGAATCCTGCAGCTAACATTACATTTTCATCAAAAAGTGTTCCTCCAAAATCATCTGCTCCATAATGTAAAGCCATTTGCCCTGTTGAATATCCTTCTGAAAACCAACTTGCCTGAATATGGGGAATGTTATCTAAAAAAATTCTTGAAAGTGCTATAATTCTTAAATATTGATTTGCTCCTGCTTCTTTTAAAACTTTTTTAGATAATGGATTATGTTCTCTTTTGTAAGACCAAGGAATAAAAGCAGTAAATGATCCTTGTTTATTTTTAGAATCATCTTGGATATTTCTTATATGAGATAGAGTTTCAATAATATGATTAGACTTTTCTATGTGTCCATACATCATTGTTGCTGTTGTAAAAAATCCTACTTCATGAGCTATACTATGAACTTTTGTCCATTGATCTATACTATTTTTCGGTTTTAATCTACTAATTTGAGATTTTATTGAATTTGAAAGAATTTCAGATCCTCCACCAGGAATTGTTCTTTGACCAGATTTTTTTAATTCAATTAAAACTTGTTTAATAGATTTATTTGAGACCTCAGACATTTTCATTATTTCAGGTGCTGAATAATAATGTGGAGTAACTTCTGGATAAAGTCTTATAGTTTCTGAAACCATATTTTTATAATAATCAAATGGAAGTTCACTATTTAACCCTCCTTGCATTAAAACAGTAGTGCATCCTTTATCTCTTGCTTTTTCTATTTTTTTCATCATTTCTTCTACTGAGAATGTATATGCTGAAGGATCTTTAGGGTCAGTCCTATAAAATGAACAAAAACTACAAAAGGCATCACAAATATTTGTGTAATTTAAGTTAGTGTCTATTACAAAAGTAACAGTATTAGATGGGTTGATTTTTGTTCTAATATTGTTAGCTAATTTACCTAAATCATAGATACTTACTTTTTCAAGTAGATATAGGCCTTCATCAAATGTGATTCTATCGTTGTTAAGAACTTTTTCTCTAATATTATTTAACATAATTTAATAATTGATTTTTAGTTGATTTGATGAAAGAAGTTTTTGAAATTCTATAATTGAATCATTATGTTTGCTTTTATATTCATAGGTAAAACTTGAAACGTATTTTTTTATATCTTTAATTGGCATAAAATTTCTTTTATTATTATTTGCAATTTTTTCTATAGATATTAATTTTTCAGATAAACTTTTGAATATATTTTCTTTTAGAGTATTTTTAATATTTTTATTTACAGAACTTAGTATAGCCCATCTAGCAAACACAAATTGTAAATTAGTCATTTCATGCCAAATTTGTCCAAGGTCGTAAACGAAAGGCCATGAATTATTAATATATAATTGTTTTAAAGCTTTATCTCCGATCAACAATTCTGCATTTGATGTTCTTTCATCTTCATTAGCAAAATTAATCTCTTTAATTTTCCAAAATTTATTTAATATTATTTCAAGTAACTTTACTGAAGTTGAAGTATCATCAGTAATTGAAATCTTTTTTCTATCCAGTTTCTGATATGGAACTTTAGAAAATAGTAAAACACTATTAGATTTTTTCTCAGTTGAAACTATAAAAGGTAGAAAATCAATAGATTTTTTACAATTTATTGAATCAACTAATGATAATGGTCCTGCATGAATTTTATCTTCATTAATTTCTTTCCCCATTTCTTTAGGAGTATGGAAAATTAAATCAAAATAATTATTATCAATATTCAGGTAGAAAATTTCTGAATTTAAATATGGCATTCTGCCAATTTTAGTATGCATATGTTTTGACCTCATTATAGAGGGCATCTCTTTCAACAGGTATTTTACCTGCTTCACTTATTAGTGAAATCATTTTTGTTCTTGCTAGACCAGCAGGAGATGATGCACTTGCAGCATGCATTATTTTCTCTTCACCTATAGTTCCGTCTAAATCATCCGCACCGAAATTTAATCCTACTGATGCAGTGGATTCTCCAATCGTAACCCAATATGATTTTATATGAGGAATATTGTCTAACATCAATCTAGAAACTGATATCATTTTTAAATCTTCAATAGGAGAAATTTTATTTTTACGTAAATGGGTATCCCCTATTTGATATTGGAGAGGAATGAATGCAAGGAATCCATCAGTCTCGTCTTGTAGATCTCTTAGTTGTATAAGATGGTCTATTCTTTCTTCATATGTTTCTAGGTGTCCGTAAAGAATAGTACAATTAGATTTTATTCCCATAGTGTGGGCAGTTTTGTGGATTTCTAACCATCTAGAACTGTTAGATTTACCTGGTAATAACATTTTATGAATTCTTGGAGAAAATACTTCTGCGCCTCCCCCTGGCATTGATGCTAAACCAGCTTCTTTTAGTCTTGCTAATGATTCTTCTGGATCTATTTTCCATCTTCTCCAAAAGTAGTCAATTTCTGCTGCAGTGAAACCTTTAATTTGGATATGAGGAAATTTTTGATGGATTTCTTTAACAATATTTTCATAATATTCAAATTTCCATGTAGGATGATGCCCTCCGACTATATGAATTTCAGAAATATCTTTATCTATTTTTCCAAGTATTTCCTCAGGTGTCATCTCATAAGCATCTGGATCACCAGTTTTCTTAGCAAAATCGCAAAAATTACAACTTAAAACACATATGTTTGTGGGATTAATATGTCTATTTAAAACAAAGTAAACTTTGTTTCCAGAAATCTTATTTTTAGCATAATTTGCCATTTTTCCTAGTGAATAGAAGTCATTAGATTCAAATAAATAAACTCCGTCATCAAAAGTAAGGCGCTCATTATTAATTATTTTTTCTGAAATTTCATTTAATTTAGTATCACTAGTAGATAAATCTATCATTTCCAATAAGTTTCCCATTTTGATTCTACTTTATTAATTATTTCTTGATCCATTACTAAAGGTTTTTGATAACCTTTTTTCCATGTAGCATCTATAAACATAGTCCCTTCGTATGAAGGATTTATTCCTTTTATAGTAGCTTCCCTGAAAGTTACATCAGAAGCAGGATCAAATCTAGTAAAAATTCCCCATAGAAGCTCAACATCGTTGTGAATGTTTACATCTTCTGAAACGCATGCAATTATTTTTACATTTTCTAGTAACTTATTTGATAGTAGATTATTTATAACATTTCTCCCAATTTCTTTTACAGAAATTGCTAGAAGAGTATTTCCAATAAATCTCCAATCAATTATTTGATTGGAAAAAGTGCGAATATCTTTAGGAATTGGGACTGGATTTACAGTATTTGTATTATAACCAGTTGCATCAATGATCATTTTACTACCTTTATGCATTGATTCTCCTGTAAAATCAAGGGTATCTAAAGGAGTTTTACTTAGAAGAAGAAAATCTGATTGAGGATTAAAGTTTTTTCTAATTTCTTGTAGAATCTGAGACTTGTTTTTTACATCAACATTAGAATTTACTAGAATGATCGTTTTAGTTAGTGATAATTGCCCTTGTCCTAGAATACCCAAAGCAGTTTTAAAAGGTTCTCTGGTATATCTATTTTCTGTTGAAACTACTAGTAAATTATGAAACCCAGCTTCAAAATATGCCCATGTTGATTTAATTTCTGGATGAATAAGTTTTATAAGTGGTCCTAAAATACTTTGTGTACAATCTCCCATAAATTTATCTTCTTGAGGAGGTTTTCCTACTACTGTAGCTGGATAAATCGGATTATTTTTGTGTTGGATTGCATTTATATGGAATACAGGAAATTCTGCAGCTTCTGAATAATGACCAAAATGATCTCCAAAAGGTCCTTCAAGTTTTCTTTCATTTGGGTTTAAATATCCTTCCAATATAAATTCAGATTCAGCTGGAGCTTTTAAATCTATAGTTTTGCATTTTATTAATTTAGTTCTACTTTTTCTTAACATACCGCAAAATTGCATTTCTCCTATACCTTCTGGAAGGGGCATGATTGCACTTAAAATTAGAGCAGGATCTCCTCCAATAGCAACTGCTAATTCTAATGGTTGTCCCATTTGTTCAGCTTGATAGTGATGAAATCCTCCACCTTTTTCAATTTGCATATGCATACCAGTAGATTTAGAGTCATACATATGCATACGATACATTCCAATATTATAAGAACCATTTTCAGGGTGTTGGGTTACCACTAAAGGAAGAGTAATAAATTTGCCCCCATCTTCAGGCCAACAATGAAGTAAAGGTAGATCTGAAAGATTAGGATTTGATAAAAAATTTTCAGAAACTTCAGATTTTCTTTTAGTTTTAGGAAAAGTAGATAATAGGTTAGGAATCCATTTTTTATTAGACCATAATGATTTTATGTTGGGTGGATTTAAAGAATCAACAAAATTGACAAGGTTTTCCCCTGTTTTAGAAGGATCTTCACCCAAAGCAAGTTCAATTCTTTTAGCTGAAGCCATTGTATTTATTGCCAAAGGAAATTTTGATCCTTTTACATTTTCGAATAATATAGCAGGTTTATCTTCTAATTGAGCTTTAATTGAGATTTCAGTTATTTCTAGATAAGGGTCTACTTCTGTTCTTATTCTATGTAATTCTCCCTCTTTTTCTAGTAGATGTATAAAAGATTGAAAATTATTGGGGGTCATTCTTAAGTTTTATCCTTTCCATTGTTTTATTATTGATGATTCGATTTCTAAATGTTGTAAAACTCTAGATGCAACCATGTCAACAAGATCATCTACAGATTTAGGGATGTGATAAAAACCTGGAGAAGCTGGCATAACAATTCCTCCTGCTTCAGTTAATTTAACCATGTTTTTTAAATGAATTAAGCTTAAAGGAGTTTCTCTGGGTACTATGATTAATTTTCTTCTCTCTTTTAGAACAACATCTGCTGCTCTTTCAATTAAACCTCTGGATATTCCATTTGCAATACTTCCTAGAGTGCCAGTTGAACATGGAATAATTACCATTCCATCAGTTTTGAATGAACCACTAGCTATAGAAGCCCCTACATCATTTTCATGATGTATATGAATTTGATTTTTATAATTGGCTCCGAATTTTTCCAATAAAATTTTTAAATCTTTTTCAGTTTTTCCAGAAAGATTAATCGAAGTTTCAAGTGATAAAACTCTTCTTCCTGGTTCTGAAGTCACTAAAAACAGTTCATCTCCATTAGCAAGTATGGATTCACAAACTTTTAATGAATATAATGCTCCGCTTCCACCTGATATTGCTACTATAAATTTTCTCATTTTTCTCATATAACTAATGTTTCAGATATTGTAAAAATACTAAATACTATGGAAATTAATCCATTCATAGTGAAGAAAGATATATTTAATTTAGAAATATCATTTACTTTCACTAGACTATGTTCCCATATAAATAATATCGATATAATACTAAAACCTATCCAATAAATTAATTGTAACTCTAGATTTATTCCCATAAGTAACAAAAATATTAATGTTATTAAATGTAATAATCGAGAGATTAAGATACTATTTTTTAAACCAAATTTTACTGGAATTGATTTAAGATTGTTAGTTTTATCATACTGAAAATCTAATATACCATATAAGATATCAAATCCAGTAACCCAGAATAATCCTCCTAATCCTAATAAGACCATTTCAATAGAGAAAGTACCAGTTAAAGCAATACTTACTGCAGGTGGAACAATTAAGTAAATTAAACCCAGAAAAAAGTGGCATAACCAGGTAAATCTTTTTGTATATGGATAAATAATCATTACTAAAATTACAATTGGAGAAAGTGCCCAACAAATTGGATGAAATGTAAAAAGTGTCCCTAAAAACACAATAAGACTAATTATTGAAATTAATATAGCTTCTTTTATACTTACAATACCTAAAGGAATTTCTCTATTTTTTGTTCTAGGGTTTTGAAGATCTATTTGTTTATCAATAATTCTATTGATTGTCATAGCAAAAACTCTGATGGAAATCATTGAGATGATAATATTTATCAGATTTATATATGAAATTTCTGTATTTTTTACCACTAGAAAAAAAGCAGCTATTCCAAAAGGTAATGCAAAAATTGAATGTTCAAATTTTACTAAATCACTGTAAGTTTTGATCTTATAAATAATTTTGTTTTTTATTCCCATTAAAGATAATTTTAACTTATTAATGGAATTTGAAGATATCAACTTCTGTGAAACTGATTTTTTATAGTATTTATAGGTAATCTCATGATAACTGGTCTTCCATGTGGATCATGAATTTCTTTACAATTACTAAGGTTTTTTATTAATTCTTCGCATTCATTAATAGTTAATTTAGTTCTTGCTTTTACTGATGCTTTACAAGCTATTTCTGCTGAAATCCAATATTGCCAATCAGTGATTTTTTTTGAATCTATATCTTCTATAATTTCTATAAGTTTACCGTATATGTCCTTAGATGTTGAAATTATAGAAGGAATAGATCTGATTATTATTGAAGTATCATCTAATTCTTCAAAATCTAATCCAAACTTTTTAAATGTTAATCTGTGTGATATTAATTTTGTGAATTTTGATTCATTTATATCAATTATTATAGGTTCCAGAAGACTTTGCCCAATGTTTTTTTTCTTCTTCAAATCTTCTAAAATAGATTCAAAATTTATTCTCTCATGAGCTCCATGTTGATCAATTATTAATATCCCTGATTTGTGAGTGCATATGATGAAAGTATTATCAAGAACTCCAATTACTTTAGATTCTTCTAAAGATATCTTTTCTTCAGTTAAGTTGAAATTATTATTTAATTCTTTGTTATTTTTGAAATCATCATTTTTATCAAAAAAAGATTTTGGGGTTTTTATATTTGAATCATACAAATTAGAATTAATTTTGTTAAAGTTTTCAGGATAGGAATTATTTTTTTTATAATTTATTTCAGGTATAGATGATTGATGTGTAATTGTAGTTCTTACAACATCTAATATTGTCCTAAATATTTCACGTTCATCTCTGAACTTTATTTCTGTTTTTGCTGGATGTACATTTACATCAATTAATTTAGGGTCTATTTTTATATTAATGAATGTAAATGGAAATCTTCTAGGCTCAATTAGTCCACTATAAGCAGTTTCTACAGCATAAACCAAGGATGAATTTTTTATAATTCTCTGGTTAACAGAAAACTTAATATTTGATCTATTTCCTCTTGCTATAGAAGTATTACTGGTAACTCCTGAGATCATTTTATCTAGTTCCAATTTTAACATTGATTCAGTGATTTCATTTCCATGAATTGAAGAATAAGCTTCTAGTATATCGCCTGTACCTGGTGTTGATATTTTTGTTACGCTATCAGAAATAAGAACGAATTTAACATTTGGATAAATAATTGAATAATCAGAGATTAACGTTTTAATTTTACTAGATTCTTGAGTTGATGTTCCTAAGAATTTTAATCTAGCTGGAATATTTTCAAATAAGTTTGTTACGTTAATGTTAGTACCTTTAGATATTGCAGATACTTTATGTTTTATTTTTTTTCCATTGAAAAATTCTATTTCAAATCCAGAAGAGTCTATTTTTTTAGAAATTAGATTTATTTTAGATACTGCAGAAATACTAGGAAGAGCTTCTCCCCTAAAACCTAATGTTGTTAACTGAAATAAATCATTTATTGAATTTATTTTACTAGTCGCAAACCTTTGAAAAATCAATTCTAGATCATTAGGGTGAATTCCATCGCCATCATCTATAACTGAAATTTTGTTAATACCACCATTCTCGATAGATATGTTGATGATTGAAGAGTTAGCATCTAGGGAATTTTCAATTAATTCTTTTACAATTGATAAAGGGCTTTCTATAACTTCGCCTGCAGCTATTTTTGAAGCAGTATTTTCACCAAGAAGTTTTACTCTTGTGTTTTGAAGATTTTTAGAGTTTCGATTATTTTTAACCATAAATTCATTATCTTATTTTTCTAAGCTCTTTTGAAGATATTAAAACTAAAACACTTGAAATAAAGAATATTAAAGAAAAAATTAGGAGACTTTTTTCTGCTCCAAAGACATCAATTGATTTTCCTATTGGTAATGCTCCCAATGGAATAAATGCGTAATTCATCATATAAAGCCCCATAATTCTAGATCTAAAATTTTCATCTACATATTCAAGGGTTAAAGATTGGGATAAAGTCATTCTGATATTCTCAAATATACCAAATAAGATCCATATAATTATACCTGCTATAAAATATGGAAAAAATCCTAATAAGAAAACGCATGCACTTAATCCGAAAATCCCCAAAAGAAAAATGAAACCTCTTAATTTACTTTTACTTAAGCTTGCTATAAATAATGATGCTAATACTGCGCCTATAGAACTTATAGATAAAAGTAAACCTATCTCATTTGATGAAGCTTCATATAATCTTCTTGCTATGATAGGAAGTTGTAATCTCACAGGGAGTGCAAATAATGATACTAAAATGCTTGAAAGAAAAATTCCTAAAATCATTTTATTGTAGAATAGATAAGTAATAGATTCTTTAGTAGAACCTAATAGACCTTGATTATTTTGATTTTCTTTTATTTGTTTCGTTGATGGAATTTGAGATGTGAGAATAAAAGAAATTACATAAAGAATAGATATTATTAAAAATACATAGCTTGGGCCTAATGATCCATAAAGTAAACCTATAGCAGCCCCTGAAAAAATAGAAATAGTAGCCATTGATGCCGCTATTAATGCAACTCCATTTCCTATTAAACTTTTGGGTACTAGTTTGGGTATTAAAGATTGCCTAGAGGGCATTTGAAGTGAGAATAATGCTCCTTGAAACAATGAGGCAATAAATAAGTGAATCCAATGAATTACTTCAAAAGCAATTAATAAACCGATACTAGCAGAAACTAAAGTAAAACATATCAAACAAAATTGAATTATAGATCTATTATCAAACTTATCCCATACCCATCCCCCTATAATTGCAAAAACTAAAAGAGAAGGAGCAAATCCCATTGCCACAACTCCTGATAAGAAAGCACTATTAGTAATGTCATCAACTACCATTGTTCTTGCTGTCATTCCCATTTGAACAGCACCCATTTGCAATATTGTTCCAAACCATAACCATCTAAAACTACTTATTGATAATGAAGCAAGGTAAGGTACTTTTTTGATATCAGATTCACTAGTAGGATTATCATTTGAATAAGGATTTTTCAATTTATTCCTATTAAAGTTAAATAACATTTTATATGATTAATATGATTCATTAATTTTTTATAAAATTTGACGATTTGGAGATATTATCATTTATAAGTCAATAATAAGACCCTTAATTTTCAAACTTGATCCTGAGATATCTCATAACTTGGCGGAAACTTCATTGAAGCTTACTTCACCATTTAATCATTTTTTAAAATTTCTTCAGATTAAAGATGAATCTTTATTATCTTATATTGGGAAAATTGAATTTCCAAACCCTATAGGTTTAGCAGCGGGATTAGATAAAAATTATAAGACTTCAATTAATTATTTAAATTTTGGATTTGGTTTTGCTGTAACAGGAACTATTTTGACTAATCAAAATTTTGGTAATCCTAAACCTAGATTACTTAGATATTTAAATAATAAATCTATAGTAAATTCTCTAGGGTTTCCAAGTGAAGGCTTAAATACAATTAAGAATAAATTTTCAAATTTAGAGATTGAGAAAAATAGAATTTTTGCATCTATTTCTGGATTGAATATTGATGATATTTATAGATGTTTTAATGAATTATCACCTCTAGTAGTAGGTATAGAGTTAAATATTAGTAGCCCTAATACCCAAGGATTAAAAAATTTTCATAATTTAAAGAATTTACAAAAATTATTAAAAATTTTTAACAATAAAAAAACTAAACCTCTAATAGTTAAGTTGCCTCCATCTCTTGAACAAGAAAACGATTTAATTGAAATGGTAAAATGTGTTCAAGATTCAGGATCTGAAGGTGTAGTGATTTCCAATTCTCATCCAATTAAAGATTCTAAACTTAATATTGGATTTGGAGGTTTGAGTGGAAAGCCAGTATATGAACATACTCTGAAAATGGTAAGTAAAATTAGAAAAATCGTCGATAATAACTTTACTATCATAGGATCAGGTGGCGTGAGTACTACAAGTGATGTATGGAAATTAATTGCTTCAGGGGCTAATGCTGTTCAAATTTATTCTGGAGTAGTTTATGAAGGACCATTTATTGCTTATAAGATTAATAAAGAATTAAAAAATATATTTCTATCTAATAAAATATCTTCTGTGAAAGAATTATTTTGTAGTGAATCACCTTTTCCTTCTAAATATTAATTTATTATTTCTTTAAAATATGGCATTGACTCTTGTACTCCTTCTTTAGAAACACTAATGGATGCCGATTTATTTGCAAATTTAATTGATTCGATTATTGATAGTCCATTTTTTATTCCAACAGCTAGAGCTCCATTAAAACAATCTCCTGCTCCAACTGAATTTTCTAAATTAACTTTTGGTGTATCTATATGAATTTTTTCTTGATCACTGATGAATACACATCCTTTTTTTCCCAATGTTATTATTACAAATAATGGTCCCAAAGAACGAATTATCTCTCCTGCTTTGTAAGCATCTTCCAATGAATCAATTTTTATATTAGATATATTCTCAGCTTCTATCTTATTGGGAGTTAGTATGTCAACATTCTGATAATAATTTTTTATATCAATTTTCATATATGGAGCTGGGTCTAAAATAATAAGAGCTTTTTGTTTTTTCCCTATTTCCATAGATTGATGAACTATATTTATAGGTATTTCATGTTGAAGAAGTAGAATTGAATTATTATTTATAATTCTCTTTAGATAATTGAGTTCATTCTTATTGCATTTATAGTTTGCTCCTTCTACGATGAGTATATAATTTTCAGATTTTTGATCCAAAAATATAACTGCTGTGCCTGTAGAAGTATTTGGTATAGATCTTATTCCCTCTGTATTTATTCCTTCTGTTCTTAATTTTTCTAAATTTTTTTTAGAAAAAATATCATCTCCTATTGAGCCTATCATATCTACTTTTGAATCATTATTTATTAATCTTGAAGCAGCTATTGCTTGATTGGCCCCTTTACCACCTCCAGTATAAGAAATTTTTTCTGCATAAATAGTTTCTCCAGGTTTAGGTAATCTTTTTCCTTTAATACTTATGTCAGTATTTATTGATCCTAGTACAATTATTTTGTTCTTTTTAAACATAATATTTATTTTAAAATAAATTCTTCTATGAAATTCTCTACGCCTTGTTCTTCAGGCGGAGCTATTAAAAAATTAGAGTTTTCTAATAATTTTTCAGGGCTATTGTTAATAGATATACCAATTTGGGATTTTTTAATTATTTCTATGTCTGCTTCACCATTTCCAAAAGTAATTACATTAGAAAAATTTAAACTCAATTTTTCTAGTAAAAATTTTAATGCAAAAAACTTATTTCCTTTTAAATTAGATAATTCACAAAAATGAGGCATAGAACGAACTACACATAATGAATTTTCAACTAATTCACGTAGTTTTTTCTCTAATACATCCATTTCATCAGGTTTTCCTACAGTTAAAATCATTGTAGGTTTTTTATTTAATATTTTAGAAAAATTTTTATCAATGAAATATGGGATACTTTGTCTTTCAATATAACCTTTTGACCATTCACTAATTTCTTTGATGTATATATTTCTTCCATAATATAAGGCAGATTCATATTTTTCTTCATCTAAAATATTTATTAACTCTTTTGAAATATTTTTATCAATTTTTGTTTCCCGAATAATTTTATTATTTATTGGATCTATTACTAATGATCCTCCTAGACAAATTATGGGAATCTTTACTCCTAGAATATTTGCATAATTTAATGCTGGTTTTGCTGATCTTCCTGTAGCTATAGTAAACAAAATATTTTGTTTTTTTAGTTTGGAGCACAATTGGATCATTTTATTAGAGATATTTGATTTTTTATCTAATATTGTTCCATCAAGATCAAATACTAATAATTTACAATCATTTATATTTTTATTAAAAAACATTTTAATATATTGCAATTTATAGATTCATATAATAAAACCGTATAATCGATTAATCTTTATAAAGTATAAAAGGAAAATCAGATAATGGTAAATGAAGAAATCGTTTACGTAAGAATACCAGCTCCTCTTAGGAGTATTACTGGTCAAAAAAATAAGATAGAAATTAATCTATCTCAATTTGATGATCATAATGTAAGATCTATTTTAAATTATGTAGATACTCAATTTCCTGGTTTTAAAGAAAAAATTTTTAATACTTCTGGGGAATTGAAGCAATTTGTGAATATATTTATTAATGGCGAAGATGCTAGATATTTAGATGGAGTTGAAACTGAAGTTAATTCTGCAGATGAAATAAGTATTGTCCCAGCAGTTGCTGGAGGAATTATCTAGAAGATTTTAACGCTTTAATTAATACTTCATCATCTATTTGATTATTAATGAAAGGGTCAGATATCTTTTTCAGAAGTATCCATCTTACCTTTCCATCTTTTACTTTCTTATCTATTTTTATAGATTTAATTATTTCTTCTTCTTTTATATCTGAAATAGTAATAGGAAGATTATACAATTCCATAATTTCTTGATGAAGTTTAGTTAAATTCGGATTAGAAAATCCACTCATTTCAGAAATTTTTGCAGCAACACACATTCCAATACTTACAGCTTCCCCATGCAAGAATTTTGAGTATTTTGATATTGACTCTATAGCATGTCCTACTGTGTGACCATAGTTTAGAAAAATTCTTTTATCCCCTTTTTCAAATTCATCTTGAGATATTATTTCACTTTTAATTTTTACACTTTCTCTTATTACTTTTGTAGATATAGGATGTTTGAGTTCTTTAATATCTGATGATTTGTTTATGAAAATATTTAAAAGTTTCTCATCATATAATAATGAATGTTTTATAGCTTCTGCCCAACCTGATGCTAATTCTCTTTTAGGTAAACTTTTTAAAGATTCAGTATCAGATAATACTAAAATTGGTTGATGAAAAGCTCCAACTAAATTTTTACCAATATTTAGATTGATTCCTGTTTTACCACCTATAGATGCATCTACCATTGCTGCTAGAGTAGTAGGAATATGGACTACATTAACTCCTCTGAGCCAAGTTGATGCAGAAAAACCTACTATATCACCTGTAACTCCGCCTCCTACTGCAATAATTGTGTCATTTCTTTCTATTTTTTGTTCTCCATACCATCTGTATAATTCATTTAATGTGGAGTGATTTTTTGTTTTTTCATTAAAGTCTAGTGTGAATATATTAGTTTTATATTTGGATTTTTCTAAAATATGATGAATTTTGAGTATAAATTCTGGGAAGATTGAATTATCAGATATTAAAAAGATTTTCCCATTTACATTAAGAGATTCTAATTCATTTCCTAATGCTTCAATACTTTTATATCCAACTAAAACTTTATAATTTCTTTGAGAAGTTTTTACTATAGTTGCTAAATTATCGTTGTTATCATTCATTTTTTAGTAATAATTTTGATAGTTTTTTTACCACTTCTGATGGTGAGTTATTATTTGTGTTGATTTTAAATTCTGCTTGATTGTATACAAGTTTCCTTTTCTCTAGCATTTGTGAAATTATTTTAACATTTGGAGAATTACCAAGTAATGGTCTATATTCAGCATACTTTGAATTTAACCTTTTGGTTATATTGATTGGAGAAGCAGTCAACCAAATAACTTTTCCACTATTTTTCATTACTTCCATATTATAATTATTCTCTACTATTCCTCCCCCAGTAGATATAATATGGTTCTTTTTTTTAGAAAATTTTTCCAGTAAAGATGTCTCGGTTTTTCTGAAATATTTTTCTCCTTTTTTTAAAAATATTTCAGATATTGGAGTTTTTTCTTTTTTTGTTATTTCTTTGTCTAAATCAATAAAAATCAGATTTAGCTTTTGAGATAACATTTTTCCACAAGTGCTTTTTCCTGTCCCTGATAATCCTATTAGATATAAGTTGTAATCAAATTCATGATTATCTTTCATCTGATTAAATTCCAAATTCTTTATGAGATTTTTGATAATTTGAAAAATTTGCGAGCATCTCATCTATGTGATCACCACCAAATTTTTCTATTACCACCTCAGATAAAGATAGAGCTAACATTGCCTCTCCTATAACGCATGCTGGTGGAACTTGACATATATCACTTCTATTATATTGAGCTTCTACTATTTCACCTGAATTAATATCCACAGATGGTAGTGGGTTCGTCATAGTTGCTATAGGTTTAATTGCTACATTGACAATAATTGGCTCTCCATTACTTACTCCTCCTTCAAGTCCTCCAGCATGATTAGATACGTGATTGAAATTTCTTATATCTGATTTGTCCGGAATAATTACGTCATGAACATTACGTCCAGGTTTTCTTGTATTTAGAAACCCAGAACCTATTTCTACACCTTTTACAGCATTAATACTCATCATTGCCTGTGCAATTTTTCCATCCAGTTTTCTGTCCCACTGAGAGAAACTTCCAAGGCCTACAGGCATATTGAAAGCAATAACCTGAAATATTCCTCCAACAGTAGTCCTATCTTTTTTTGCTTTAAGTATTGAATCTATAAATTTTTTTTCAAGATCTTTTGAATCTGTTCTAACTTCCGATTTTTCAATTGTTTCCCAGTTAATTGATTCTATTTCTTTAGAATCTAATGTATTCGAAGGAACTGAGTCTCCAATAGATATAACCCTACTTCTTATGATTATTCCTAGTTCTTTCAACATTGATTTACAAAGTGCTCCCGCAGCAACTCTAGCAGTAGTCTCTCGGGCACTAGCTCTTTCTAAAACATTTCTTAAGTCATGTTGTTTATATTTCAAAGCACCTGCGAAATCTGCATGACCAGGTACGATTTTAGTGAACTCTTTTTTGTCTACCGATTCATTTACTGGATAAGGTGACATTGCTTCAGTCCAATTTTCGAAATCTTTATTTTCTATCCATAGACTTATTGGTGATCCCATACTTATCCCGTGTCTAACACCGGATTTAATAACAGCATGATCTTTTTCTATCTTCATCCTTCCTCCTCTTCCAAACCCTTTTTGCCTTCTTTGTAAATCAACTTTGATGTTATCTTCGTTAATTTTTAAACCTGCTGGTAAACCTTCTAATATAACGGACAATGATGGCCCGTGAGATTCTCCTGCGGTAATAAAACGAAACATACCCTACTCCTTAAAGAGATATTAATTCATAATATTATTATATATATGATTATAGTTTAACCATTTTTTATCAATACAAAAATTTTACAATGAAATGGAATTTGTGATATCTAACATTAATTTTTCAGGCGCATCTTGTCCTGTGGACAATTTAAATCCTTCAATTCCTTGAAATACCAACATTGACAATCCTGAAGCGGGAATTCCTTTCTTTTCAATAATTTTCTTTAAAAAAGGAGTTTCTTTAGGAGAATAAACTAAATCATATCCTATAGTACCTGGATTAATATCATAATTATTTATTAAATCATTATTAGGTTCAGGTCCACCTGACATTCCTAAAGAAGTAGAATTAATGATTAATTCTGATTCTAGTAAAACATTATTAATTATAGAATCTTTAAAATCTAATGGGATAATATCCAAATTTTCTGATTTTAAATCATTAGCTATATTTTCAGCCTTTTTTTTGGTTCTGTTGATGATAAAAAGTTTTGATAATCCAGCTAAATTCAATGCGTGAGAAACAGCTTTACAAGAACCTCCACTACCAAAAATCGTTGCAGTTTTTTTATATGGTGAAAACCCTGTTTCAAATTCTAATGATTTTAAGAAACCTTTATAGTCTGTATTAAATCCTTTTAAATTACCTTCATTATTTACAATCCAATTAACTGCACCAATTTTTAAAGCTTCTGGATCAATTTCATCTATTAAATCTAATACTGATTCTTTATGAGGAATAGTTACACATACAGCTTTAATATTGTTTTTATCCATAGTTCTAATAAATTTTGGTAATTGTTCTGGAGTAATAGGTATAGCTTTAAATTGACCATTTATTTTAAGATGATCGAGTGCTGCCTGTTGAAATACAGGAGATAATGTGTGACCTAATGGATACCCTATTACACCTAATTTTATAATCATATTAGCTTCTCATCTCTACGAGAATCCAAATATGTTTGGAGCATAATTGAAGCTGCGATAGAATCAATTTTTGAATTAGCTTTTTTAGAATTTTTAGATATATCTTTAGCTTGTTTAGTGGTGAATCTTTCATCGAATTTTATTATAGGTGTTGAAGTTTGCTTTTTTAATTCTTTTTCAAAATTTGATGTGAATTTTGCCTGAAAACCGAAATCACCATTTAATGTCAATGGTAAACCTAAAACTACTAATTCAATATTATTATTTTCTATTAATTTTGAAATGGTTAGAGAATCATTTTTAATCCCTTTTGACATAATAGGTTCTTGGGGTAAGCTAATAATTTTTCCTGGATCACTAATAGAAATCCCAATTCTTTTTTCTCCATAATCTATTGCTAAAATAGTCATTTAGTTTGTTGAAAGAATGTTTTTTACGATTTTCTCAAAAGTTTTAATAGCTTCTGTTAATTTTTCAGGATTTTTACCTCCAGCTTGAGCTAATTCTTCCCGACCACCACCACCTCCATTAATAATTGGTGAGATACTTTGTATTAACTCTTTAGCATTTATTTTATTGGTAAGATCTTTAGTAACCATAATAATAAGTGTTGCTTTTCCTTCAATATTAGAACCTAAACATATTGCTCCACTTTTAATATTATTTTTTATTTGATCTCCTGTTTGTCTTAATAATTCTTGATTTGGTACATCTAACACACTTGAAACTAGTGTTGAATTACCTATTTTTATTGAGGTTTTTTCAATATCTAGTATATTTTCTGAATGAATTTTATTTTCTAATTTGTTATAGTTTTTATTTAATTTTTCTATTTCATTAGTAATATCATTAATTTTATTTTTTATTTCAGATATGGGCACATTAAGAGATGATGATAAACTATTTAATATAGATAAATGGTTAGTTGCTAATTTTTCTGCATTTACTCCAGTTACTGCTTCTATTCTTCTTACACCTGAAGCGATACTTGATTCAGAAATAATGTAAAATGATCCAATATCTCCAGTATAATTACAGTGAGTTCCTCCACATAGTTCATAGCTGAACTTAGAACCATTTGATATCTCAACAGTTCTTACTTCATGATCATATTTATCTCCGAAAAAAGCTAATGCTCCAGATTCTATAGCTTCGTTGTAGCTTGTAATATGTTTATGTACTGGCAAATTAAGACGTATTTTCTCATTAACTAGATTTTGAACCTCATTAATTTCATTTTCAGTTAATTTTTTAACATGGGTAAAATCAAATCTTAGTCTTTCTGGAGCAACTAGAGATCCTTGTTGCCTAACATGTTTTCCAAGTACCTGTCTTAAAGCAGCATGAAGAATATGTGTTCCTGTATGATTTCTTTTAGATTTTTCTCTTGATAAAATATCTACTTCAGCATTTACATTATCACCTATTTTTAGAGAGCCTTCTATTATTTTCCCATCATGAACTATTATTCCAGATACTGGACTTTGAGTATCAGAAATGGTTATTTTTGTAGATTTTTCTTGTAATATTTTTCCTGAATCTCATACTTGTCCACCACCTTCTGGATAAAATGGTGTTTGGTTTAATATTATTTTAATTTCATCTCCTGAATTAGCTTTTTTAGTAGGTTTATCATTTTTTAAAATACCTATGACTAAAGAATCAGTTTTTAAGTTGTTATGACCTTGAAAAGTAGTTTCACTAATTCCCATTTCTTCAAATAATCTCTGTAGGGATAAATCTCCTTTGAATTGAGAAGAAGATTTTGCTCTAAGTTTTAATTTTTCCATGATATTATTGAATTCATCTAAGTCAATTTTAAGATTAGATTCTTCAGCAATCTCAGAAGTAACTTCTGCTGGAAAACCAAGAGTGTCATAAAGATAAGCGACTTCAAATCCAGATATATTGTTTTTCCAATTTAATTTTGTGATATTTTTTATTAATAGCTTTAATTGATCATTTTTTTCTTTAGCAATATGTTTTTCTAAATCTATAGCTTTATTTATTAGATTCGATATTAGTGATTCTGGTCCTATTTTTGATTTTTCAAATAAATCAAATAATTCTTTATCTTTGAAGTTTTCTTTGGATATTATTTTTATTAAATTTTTATTTATTTGATCAAATTTTTCTTGGATTAGATTTCTATCTTTTATTAAAGTTTTTAATAGAGTATTACCTTGTTGAAGTGTAGAAGAGAATTTAGTTTCTTCTACTTCTAAAACTTTTAATATAAAAGGCTTATTTTCTATTAATTCAGAATAGTGATGACCCATTTTTCTAATAACTTCTTCAGCAATAAGACCCATAAAAGGTGCTTTTATTTTTAGAGTCATTCCATATCTCATAGCTCTTCTTATTATTCTTCTTAATATATAACCTCTACCAGTATTTTCAGGTATTACACCATCTCCAATTAAAAATGTTGCTGATCTTACATGTTCTGCAATAATGATAATTGCTTTGTCTGAAGATTTAGACTTTTTCCATTGAATACCTGATAAGTTTTCAATTTTTTCTATAATTTCTGTAAATAGATCAGTATCATAACAACTATCAACTTGTTGAATAACAGAAGTTAATCTTTCTAGTCCCATACCAGTATCTATATTTTTTTTGGGTAACTCAGTTTTTCGTCCATCTAAATGGTGGTAAAACTGAGTAAAAACTAAGTTATATAATTCTAAGAATTCATCTGATACATTGGGTCCCCATGATTTGTTTTTAGATGCTGATTTATAATCATTTGGTAGCAAATCACCTGTATAATAATGTAATTCACTACATGGACCACATGGACCTTCTAATCCTGCTGGTCCCCACCAATTATCATCAAAAGAAAATATCTTGTGTTCTGGCATTCCCAAATTTAACCATATTTTTTTAGCTTCACTATCATCTGAATGTACAGTGGCAAAAATTCTATTTTCTTCTAATCCAAATTCATTTATTAGTAATTCTAAACCCCATTTACATGCTTCTTCTTTGAAGTAATCTCCAAATGAAAAATTTCCCAGCATTTCAAACAAAGTTAAGTGAGTGTTATCACCTACTTCATCAATATCGGTAGATCTAAAACATTTTTGTGATGTTGTAATTCTTGGTTTTGGTGGTTTTGATTCACCTGAAAAATATGATTTAAATTGAGCCATACCTGAGTTGGTAAGTAATAGCGTAGGATCGTTAGCAGGAATTAATGATGAACTTGGATGAGTGATATGTTTTTTTTTAACAAAATAATTAAGAAAAGAATCCCTTATTTCATCTGATGAAAGATATTTATTAATAGTCATGTATCTATTAAACAGTAAATATAGTTAATTCTTCAACTAATTATTACTTCGTTCCCATAAAGTTGCATATGATTCATTATTTCCAGTGATAATACCATATAAGTCATTTTTTATAAGAGATTTTTGAGCAGATTTTTCAGATGCCATTAGTTCTAAAATTTTATCTACTGAATCTTTAATTTTATTTAATTCTATTTCTTCATGGAATAAATTATTTAGTATTTTTTCTAATTCATCTTTAGAAATTTCTAATATTTTTCCTGAAAAGAATAAAATGGCTATATTGTTCATGTCATTAATTTCATTATTGGATGATTTTAGAATTTCTAAAATAGATGCTAATGTCTGTGTTCGTATTAAATTTTCTATATTTTGGGGTAATCCTATTAAATTTAAAAAAGGAAAATCATCATCTTTTAGCATTTTCTTAAATTCATTTTCAATTAGTGTGAAAAATTTTTCATCTAAAATTTTATTAGAATTAAAAATTTTAATGGGATCACCATTATTAGATTCTGTGAAATCTATCACTGCAAATTCTTTTAGATGAGGAAATATACATAGAGCTAAATTAGTTGATTCTGAATTATTCTCAGTTTCTTCCGGATTGAACATTATAACTCCTAAATTTTTATTTAATGAAGATTTTAACTTTATTGTTTATTAAAATCGATAATTTGTATCATTTTTAATATAAATTTTCTACAAAAATAAAGAACAAGTATAAACTAGATATATAAATATAGAAACTAGATATTAAAATGGATGAAAGATCATATAGAGGTGGACATCCACCATATTGTACATGTGTTAATTGTACTGTAAAAAGAAAATCTCCCAAAAAAGGTTTTAAGATTTTTAATGGTTGTTTAGAAATATTTTTGTTGTTATTAATTTTAAGTTTTACTTTAATCTTTTTGATTATTTAGGATAAAAAGCATTTTTAGGTATAAGAGAATTTTGAATTAAGTCTTTCCAAAATTCTTCAGGAATCTTTATATTACAAATTTCTATATTATTTTCTAATTCATAAATACTTTGTGATCCTGGAATTGTAGAAATCACCGCAGGGTGATTCATAACATACTGAAGAGATGCTGCTTTTAGAGGTATGTTATATTTTTTAGATATTTTATTAAGTTTCATAGCCTTTTTAAGTATATTTTGAGGAACATTTTCATAATTAAATAGACTGTTTTTATTTAAATTATCATCAGCTAATATTCCAGAATTATATGGCCCCCCTATAATTACTTTTACTTTATTTTCTATGCATTTAGGCAAAAATATTTCGAATGATGAGTGATCCAATAATGTGAATCTACCAGCTAATAAAACCACGTCTATATTAAAATCATCAATAAACCTTGAAGGCATTTCCCATTCATTCATTCCACATCCTATAGCTTTTACTATTCCCTCATTTTTTAATTGCATCATTGTTGGTAGAGCAGTTTTTTTGGCTTTAGTTTCAAGATTTTCTACATCTGAATCGTGTAGTAATAAAATATCAATATAATCAAGATTTAATCTTTTTAGTGAATCTTCCAGAGATCTTTTAATTCCATCACTGGAAAAATCAAATTTTATGGTTTTGTTTTCTGTATATTCAACTTCAGATGAGAATTTTGGTTTTTCATATTTTTCAACATCTATTACCCTTCCACATTTTGTAGATATCACAAAATCATTTCTTGGTTTTTTACTTAAAACTTTGGAATATCTTTTTTCTCCATTTCCTATTCCATAAAGTGGAGCTGTATCAAAATATCTTATTCCTTTGTTATAAGCTAAGTTGATGATTTTCAGAGCTTCTTTTTCTTCTACTCCTCCAAATGATTTCATGGATATACCACTTATCGGAGCTCCTCCAAAACCTAATCTAGGTAAATATATTCCGGTTGAATTTAGTTGTGTTTTTTCAAAGGGATTTATCAATTTATGATTTTGAAATGATTATAAATTCAATTCATTAACAATTGCATTTCCTACTTCAGTTGTAGAATTGTTTCCCCCTATGTCTGGGGATCTTATTTCTTGTTTTTCTAATACAACTTTCACACTGTTTTCTATTTTTCTAGCAAGTTCAGGTTCTCCTAGATGATCCATCATTAACCCTGAAGTCAGTATCTGAGCCATTGGGTTTGCTATTCCTTTAC
Source organism: Dehalococcoidia bacterium (assembly GCA_002708085.1). Classification (GTDB taxonomy): domain Bacteria; phylum Chloroflexota; class Dehalococcoidia; order Lucifugimonadales; family Lucifugimonadaceae. The sequence goes on along the minus strand of PAOU01000009.1, from coordinate 35,009 downwards.
CTGCAATGTCTGGTGCACTACCATGTGTTGGTTCAAACATTGATGGTTTTGTTTTATCAGGATTTATGTTCGCACTTGAAGCTAATCCTAAACTACCTGTAATCATAGCTGCTATATCTGTTAAGATATCTCCAAAGAGGTTACTTGCAACTACTACATCAAATTTTTCAGGTTGTCTTATGAAGTCCATACATGCTGCATCTATTAGTAATGATTCAGTCTCTACATTTGGATATTTTTTAGATACATCTTCAAAAACACGATCCCACAAAGTCATTCCATAACCTTGTGCGTTACTTTTAGTAATTGAACATACTTTTTTATTTCTTTTTAATGATAGTTCAAAAGAGTATTCCATTACTCTTTCACACCCTTTTCTTGTAAATACTGCAGTTTGAACAGCTACTTCATCACTTGTATCTTTATATTGAAATCCACCTATATTTGCATATTCCCCTTCTGTATTTTCTCTTACAACAATAATATCTATACTTCCAGGTTTCTTATCAGAAAGTGGTGATTTAACTCCCTTGTAAAGAACTGAAGGACGATGACATATATATTGATCATAGTATCTTCTTATAGGTAATAATAATCCATTTAATGTAATATGGTCTTGAATGTCTGGATGTCCTACTGCACCAAGAAAAATCGAATCAAATGAAGATAATTTTTTTTCCCCATTTTCTTCCATCATTACACCATTAGAAAAATAATATTCAGATCCCCAAGGGAATTCCTGAAAGTTAAATTTTATATTGGTTTTTTTCTCAATGTGATTAAGAAATTTTAATGATTCTTCTACAACTTCAGTTCCTATTCCATCACCTTTTATAACTGCAATATTATATTCTTTGGACATATTGCTACTCTATTGATGATAGTTTTTTTATTGTTAAAGCAGTTGCAGCAATATCTGGCTCTGTGAGACCCATATTATTTGTATCATTAGCTACTTTAGAACTTGCTTGTGTAACTGGAAGTTCAAGTCCTAACTGTAGTCTTAGATCTTCTATAATATTGAGATCTTTTATTAAGTTTCTAAGTGGTGCAGCTGAATTTTCAAAATTTTTTTCAACTGTAATAGGACCATTTCTTTCAATCATTTGGCTTTTGCCCCAACTTGTACTTAATATATCTATAGCTGAATTTAAATTCACTCCAGCTTGTTCTGCAAGTACGAAGGCTTCTGCTGCTGCTACTGTATTAGTACTCACTAGAAGTTGATTGACTAATTTCATGGCTGTGCCAGCTCCACTTATTCCCATATGAGATATTTTAGCACCCATCATTTCGAAAACTGAAGTTGATTTTTCGAATGCAGATTTATCTCCTCCTACCATTATTGTTAATGTACCTTCAGCAGCCCCTGTTGGACCTCCACTTATTGGAGCATCAAGAAAAGGAATATTTTTTTCAGATGCTACCTTTGAACAATCCTGAGAAGTTTTCATGTCCACGGTACTATGATCTACTATAATTTGATTAGAATTAGCATGATTTATAATTCCATCTGATCCTAATATAAGATCTCTACTAGTATCAACATTTGGTAAACAAGTTAGAATAATATCTGAATTTGTAGTTAGTTCCTTAAGTGAATAACAACCAGTAGCTCCTTCTTCAACCATAGAGTCGATTTTTGATTTAGTTCTTGTATACACGTTTAAATTATTATTTTGACCCATATTTTTTAATATATTCCTTACCATTCCCGTTCCCATATTTCCTAAACCTATAAAACCTATATTCATTAATTGATTCCTTTTATACTAAAATATTTATTCAATGATTATAAAACTGTTTATTCGTAAAAAATAGGGTTATTATAATATATTGATTTTTATAAATAGATAAGATTAATGAAAGCAAAATTTTCTTTGGAAATAATTCCAAAACAAGTAGAAAAAATAAAAGATCTTCCTAAAGATATAGTTGATGATATATACATTACATATATTCCGGGAGCTTCTCCTCAAGATATCATTAATGCATCAGAAACTATTCTGAATTATGGATTTACACCAATACCACATTGTCCGGCAAGAACTATTCCAGACGAAGAGTTTTTTATAAATTATTTAGATGGTTTAATAAAAATTGGGGTGATCAAAATTTTAATTATTGGAGGAAGTATATCTACCCCCAAAGGTCGTTTTTCTAGTTCAATAGATTTACTTAATACTGGTTTGATCCAACAGTCAAAAATAAAAACTGTAAATATAGCTGGTCATCCTGAAGGAAATCCTGATGATAAAAATCATTTTGAAAATATGATTGAAAAATCTAAATGGTTAAATACAAATAACATTCAATCTAATATTGTTACTCAATGGTGTTTGTCTCCAGATATAACAAATTCGTGGATTAATAAAACTAAAAGTCATTTGGGAAAAATAGGTGTAAAATCTGAAATTCATTTAGGTATTGCTGGTCCTGCAAAATTAACAACCATTTTAAAATATGCAAAAATTTGTGGAGTATCTGCTACTACATCAGTTTTTATGAAACAAGGATTAGATATTAGAAAAATTATTAATCACAACCCAGATAATATTCTAAATTCTTTAATTGGATATGATAAATTACATATTTATCCTTTCGGTGGAATTAATGAATTTCTTAAGTGGTATAAAAATACAAATATTAAAGAGGTTTTTTGATGTCAATTCCTTTAAATAGTCATAATAATTTTATTATAGTAGGTGAAAACATTCATGCTACTAGAGTTTTAAGACTGAATGGGAAAAGAATTGGGGAAAATGAAAAAGGAGTAAAATCTGTTTTATTTTCTGATCCTAATGGTGAAAAAATGTTTTTAGAAATCCCTAAACATTTTCATGAAACTCAACCATATCAACAAGGAACCGTAAAACATCTTATGGTTGCTATCTGGAAAGGAGTTCATGGTTCATCTCAAGAACAAGAACAAGCAATCAGTTATATAAAATATCAAGTAGATAGACAAATCAATGCTGGTGCTAATTTTTTAGATTTAAATGTTGATGAAGTTTCCTACAATTTAGATGAGCAAATACTTTCAATGAATTGGTTAGTCGATGTTGTAGAGAATTTATCTACTGTTCCTCCTAGTATTGATTCTTCAAATTCACAAATTATTGAAGCAGGCTTAAAAGCTTATTCAGGAAAACAAGGATCTCCTATGATCAATTCAGTAGCATTGGAAAGAATTGAAACAATAAATTTGGTTAACGAATTTGATACACATGTGATAATTACTGCTGCTAGTAAAGATGGAATGCCTGACGATGATGTTCAAAGAGTAGAGAATGTAAATGAATTAATGAAAAAAGTAGATGAACTTAATATTAATTATGGAAAAGTTCATGTTGATCCTTTAGTGTTCCCTATTTCTGTATCTCCTACATATGGACCTCATTTTCTTGATGCAGTAAAGGTAATAAGACAATCCTTTGGGGGTGAAATTCATATTTCAGGAGGTTTAAGTAATGTTTCATTCGGTTTACCAAAAAGAAAATTAATAAATGATGTTTTTATTTATCTTTGTATTCAAAATGGAATAGATAGTGGAATCATTGATCCAGTTCAGACAAATATTAGAAATGTATTTGAATTAGATTTATCTTCTAATGCATTTAAGATTACAAGTGAAATGCTTTTAGGTAATGATGATTTTTGTATGAATTATTTAGATTCTTTCAGATCTGGAGATCTTGATTAAAAAATGAAAATCCATATCAGAATAATGTACTGGAAAGAAATTCCACTTCAAGTTGAAGGTGTTAAAGGATCTAACAGAAGTTCATTCACATTAGATTCGAGATTTCAAGAAGCAGCAGATGCTATAGCTATGCACGATGGAAGTTATGGATCTGATGCTTATTTGGATGGATTTCAATGGAAAGAACATGGTACTTTTGAAGGTGATTTAGACACGTTAGTAAATCTTAAATTGAAAGAAATCAATGAAGGTATGCCTGTAAACTTTGTTTCAATAATTCGAGATTTGATAAAAGAAAACAATAGAGATCAAACTCCAGGGTCTATTGATCATTTGTGGTATAAAAAATGAGTAGAGTGAATTTTTTAGACTCAATAAAATCTGGTATTACTCTTCTTGGAGATGGTGCTACTGGGAGTTATTTGCAAACTAAAGGACTTGAACCAGGTGGATGTCCAGAATATATGTGTCATACTGCCCCTGATGTTATCAAAGGTATGGCAAAAAATTATTTTGAAAATGGATCAGACTTTGTTTTAACAAATTCTTTTGGTGGCAATTCTTTTATGTTAGAGAAATATGGACATAAAGATCTGATCAAAACTTTAAATATTAAAGCTGCACAATTAGCAAAATCTGAAGCAAAAGATAACCAGTTTGTTATTGGTTCAATAGGCCCTACAGGTGAATTTTTACAACCTTTAGGAGATATTTCTGAAGAAGAAATGGGTGAAGCCTTTCACCAACAAATTTCTGCTTTATTAGAAGGAGGGGTTGATGGAATAATTTTTGAAACTATGACAGCAATAGAAGAAATCACATTAGGTATTAAAACTGCCAAACAGATTACTGATAAAGCAGTTATAGGAAGTATGGTTTTTGATAAAGGCCCTAGAGGTTTATTTACTATGATGGGTATTACGCCAGAAAAAGCTGTAAAAGATTTGATTAATTCTGGAGCAGATGTTGTTGCTTCTAATTGTGGTAATGGATCTGATATTATGCTTGAAGTTGCTTCAGAATTGACAAAATATTCTGAAAAACCTGTTATGATTCAATCAAATGCAGGAATTCCTGAAATAATCAAAGGAAAAATTGTATATAATGAAAAACCTGAATTTATGGTTAAAAATTACAATAAAATGTTAGATTTAGGTGTAAGTATTCTCGGAGGATGTTGTGGGACAAATAAACTCCATATTAAAGAATTTAGAAAAATGATAGATTCAAATAATTAAATAATTTATTATATTAAAGTATATTTAGTGAATTAATTATGAAACCTCAAGAAGTTATAGAGAAATACGGAACATGCTTAGAGCTTATTTCTATGGATCCTTTTTTCCATGAAATTACAGTAGGGCTATTTTTAAAAGACTCAACTTTAACTGTTCATTCTTACAGAAATAAAGATGGTGTAAAAGAAAGGTTAACTCAAATTAGAGACAGGATTGTCTTATTTGGTGGAGCTAAACCATTAGAGGGCTCTTACAATCAAGCTACTTATGATTGCGGAATGAAAAATGGTTGTTGTACTTCTCCACTAAGATTTCTATTAAAAAGAGCTGTAATGAAAAATGATAATTATGATTCAGAATCTAAAATTACTGTGAAAGATTTAAGATCTGAGATGCAATTATATCTAACTCCAAAAGAAGTTGAAGGCAAAACTATTTACACTGTTTCTGGAGAAGGAGAAGCTAAAAAACCTGAAATTCGATATAGAGCTGTTGTGAATGGATTAAATAGATATGGAGGATGTGTAAAAGTAAGTCATACTGAAGTATCCCTACAATGTTTTAGAAGAAACGATGCAATAATGAAAATAATACTTCCTATAGCAAGAAATATTAGCGCAACTGAAGATTCTCTTGCAGCAGAAGATATGGCTGGGCAAATGACCACTCAAACATTGGGATTTTCATCAACATAAATAATTTTTTAATGATATGAAAAAGAAAGAAAGAGTAATTAATGCTTTAACTGGAAAACCAGTAGATAGAACTCCTGTATCTAATCCAACAAATGTTGCTACTGTTGAATTAATGGATTTAGTAGATGCACCTTTTCCAGATGCATGTAGAGATCCAGAATTAAATGCTAAATTAGCAGTAACAGGTTATACAGAACTAGGTTTTGATTCTATTGCTCCATATTTTTCGATAATCCAAGAATCCTCTGCTTTAGGATGTGAAATGCAATGGGAACAAAAAGATAATTGGCCTACTGTAAGAATGGGTAACCCTATTTGGAAAACTCCCGATGATATTAAAATCCCTTCTGGTTTTTTGGAACATCAAGATAATTTGGCTATTACTAAATCAATTGAAATATTAAAAAAAGAAGTTGGTGATGAAGTAGCTATAATTGGTAAAACCATGGGTCCATGGACTCTTGCCTATCATGTTTTTGGAGTAGAGCCTTTTTTACTTTTATCTATAGATGATCCACAAAAAACTATGGAATGTTTATACAAATTAAGAGAAATAACTGTTTTATTTGGTCAAGCTCAAATTGATGCTGGTGCTGATGTATTAGTTGTACCTGATCATGCTACTGGAGATCTGGTAAGTGGTGAATACTATAAAAGATTTCTTTTAGAAATTCATCAAGAATTAGTAGAGACTCTTCCTGTTCCTCTAATACTTCATATCTGTGGTAAAACGATTGATAGAATGCCTTATATTGCAGAAAGTGGAATGGCTGCTTTTCATTTTGATTCAAAAAATGATCCTCAAGAAGCTATGAATGCAGTTGATGGTAAAATTAATTTAGCTGGAAACATCAATAATCCAGAGACTCTATACTCTAAAGGTGTTAGTGATGTTAAACAAGAAGTATTTAAAGCTCTAGATGCAGGAGTTCAATTGATTGCACCAGAATGTGCAATTCCTTTAAAAACTAAAATTGAAAATTTATTAGCAATCCCAGAAGCTGTTGAAGAATGGACTTTAAAAAAGCATTAACTATTTCATTAAATTGAATTTAGATATAAACTTTCTTTTCAATATATAAGGAGACTTTATGGCGATTATTCACGAAGGATTATCTGAAGAATTTAAATATGTGACAAAACCGAATGAGCAAGAACATATAGGTTCTATGTTTGATAGTTCTGATTTGTTGATGCAACAGATAGCTTTTAATTTAATTAAAGGTAAAAATAATGACGTATATGATTTAGTCAAAAAAGCATTAGATGAAGGTTATGAGGCAAATACAGTACTAGATGATGGTCTAATTGCTGGTATGGCAATTGTAGGAGTGAAATTTAGAGATAATGTGATATTTGTACCTGAAGTTTTAATTTCTGCCAGAGCAATGAAAGCAGGAATGGAACATATAGATCCAATACTTTCTGCATCAGGAGTTGAGCCTATAGGAACTGTAATAATGGGTACAGTAAAAGGTGATTTACATGATATAGGAAAAAATTTATGTATTATGATGTTGAGAGGTGGTGGTTTTACTGTTCATGATTTAGGTGTTGACACAAAACCTGATGAATTTATAGATGCTGTATTAGAACATGAAGCAACAGTTGTAGGTATGTCTGCATTATTAACTACTACTATGCCTAATATGGGAGTAACCATTGAAGCTTTCGAAGAAGCTGGTCTTAGAGAAGAAGTAAAAATACTTGTAGGAGGCGCTCCTGTAACAAAGAATTTTGCTGATGAAATGGGGGCAGATGGATATGGTTCAAATGCGGTTGAATGTGTTCAGATTGCTAAAGATATATTAGGTGTTAATAAAGGATAACTTTGAATACTAATGGTAATAATTTAAGGAAAAAAATTAATGTTGAAAAGGCTAAAGATAGTCTTGAAAAATTATTTTTAATTTATAAAGATATTTCTTTTAATGCTGATGAGATTAGTAAAAAACGTTGTCCATATAAAGATGCAAAATCTAGATGTACTGCTAATTTTAGTTGTAAAAATCAATTCTTTACACAAAAAAAAGAAGACTTACCTGTATGTACTGGATCTGATTTATTAGATTATAGGACGGCTTGGGAAATTTGATATAATTTTTATATATCTAATTTTCTATTTATAAAATGTCTCCAATATTTTTCGAAAAATTTCAAATTGAATCAGAAAAAAATAAATCTATTTTTGATTATGCTGATTTTTTAAATGTAAGAGTTCCTACATCCTGCGGCCGTACAGGTGAATGTCATGAATGTATCGTTGAACTAATAGAAGGATTTGAAGGACTTTCTGAAAAAACTGAATCAGAAAAATTTTTAAAAGAAAATTATCGTTTAGCTTGTCAAGCAATTGTAAAAGACCCTAACAAAAACATTAGGTTTAATGTTCTTCGAAGACAACCAAAAATTTTAGATAAAGGACTAAAACGAGATTTTGAATTTGATCCTATTACAGTAAAAAAAGGAGATTCAATAATTTATAATGAATCAGAAAAAATTGATGATTTTAAAGGTTATATTTTTGGTCTTTCAATAGATATTGGAACAACTACGATAGTTATGAATTTAGTTAATATGCAAGACGGAAATATATTGGGTACTTCTTCTTTTGAAAACCCTCAACGTTTTGGTGGTAGCGATGTAATGAATAGAATTTCTTATGAAACTGGAAAATTTAAAGGTGAACTTCAATCAGTACTTATTTCTGGAATAAATTTTGAAATTGGTGAATTATGTAAAGAATTTAATATTAGGCGCAGGTGGATTTATGAAATTGTAATCGTTGGAAATTCAACAATGAGAGATATTTGTTTTGGATTTGATGTTTTTTCTATAGGACAAAAACCATATAAATCTTTTACAGAATTAGAAACAGAAAAAGGAAAACGAGATTCTACAGCCATATATACTACTGCTAAAGAATTAGGTATAAGGATTAATCCGAATGCAAATGTTTATGGAGCACCATTAATTGGTTCACATGTGGGATCAGATGTTACTGCTGATCTTTTAACTATATCAATGGATAATGAAGAAAAAAATGTAATACTAGTTGATATTGGAACAAACACTGAAATCGTAGTTGGTAATAAGAATAAATTAATGGCTGCTTCTTGTCCTGCCGGACCTGCTTTTGAAGGTGGGGAAGTTACTTATGCTATGCCAGGTTATGATGGTGCTATTGAAGCATTTGTTTTTGATAATGATCAATCAAAAATTAAAATTATAGGCAATTCAAAGCCAGAAGGAATTTGTGGTTCTGGTTTGATTGATATTCTTTCTGAACTTAAATCAAATGGTATTATGAATGAACTTGGAGTTTTTGAAAAAAATGCTCAAGAATATGTTATTTCAAAAGATGAAGGCATTAGTTTATCTAGAGCAGATGTGAGTGCTCTAGCACAAGCTAAAGCTGCCAATTCATGTGGGCAAGCTATTGTAATCAGAAAATATCCTGCTGATTTGAATAGCTTTTCAAAAATTTATCTTAGTGGAGGTTTTGCTAATTATATAGATGTTGAAAATGCTAAGAAAATTGGATTTATAGTAGATCTACCAAACACAGAAGTGATAAAAATTGGTAATGGTTCTTTAGAAGGTGCTACTATAATGTTATTATCCAAAAAACTCAGAATTTCAATGGAAAATTTGGTAAAAACTATTGAACATGTAGAATTAGAAACAACCGACGATTTTTTTAATTTTTTTGTTGAAGGTTGTCAATTTAAACCTATAGAAAATGAACTTATGGAGTCAGAATAATGAAAATTCTAATAACTGATTATGTTTGGCCTAATATTGATATAGAGAAGAAAATTATAGAAGATAACGGCCATGAGTTGATAGTAGCTCCAAATTCTGATCAATCCACTTTAATAAATTTAATTAAAGATGTTGATGCTATCTTATTTTGTTTTGCTGATATTAATGAAGATGTTTTAGAAGCTGCGAAAAAATGTAAAGTAGCTTGCAGATATGGTATAGGAGTAGACAATATTGACATACAAAAAGCTACAGAACTAGGAATAATAATTACAAATATTCCTGATTATTGTTTAGATGAAGTGTCAGATCATGTTTTAGCTATGCTCTTAAATTTGAATAGATCTATAATGCCTCATGATAAAAAAGTTAAAGAAGGATTGTGGCATGAAGTAAATAAAGTAGAAAGAATACGGAGATTGAATAAATCTACTTTGGGTATTATTGGTTATGGAAGAATTGGGAAAAATGTTGCGAAAAAAGCTAACGTATTTGGTATAGAAGTTATAGCATTTGATCCATTATTAAAAGATGACGATCAAGAAAATAATGTTAAATCGGTAACTTTAGATTATTTATTTAAAAATTCTGATTTTATTACTCTTCATATTCCTTTAATAAAAGAAACTAAACATTTGATTTCTTTTGATCAAATTCAAATAATGAAAGATGATGTCATTATTATTAATGCTGCTAGAGGAGGCTTGATTGATGAAGATGCTTTGATTAAAGGTCTAAGTTCAGAGAAAATTTTAGGAGTAGGTTTAGATGTAATGGAAGACCCTAATCCTAAAGCCTCTAATGAGTTATTCAAATTTAAAAATGTCATTGTAACTCCTCATACTGCCTATTTTTCACAGGAATCCAATGAAGAATTACAAGAAAGAGTCGTTGGAGAAGCTTTAACTGTTTTACAAGGAAATTTTCCTGAAAATTTAATTAATAGAGATGTTATTGGAAAAAACAGATCTAATATTAATTAAAATATAATGAATTAATTATCCTAATAACTCTTTTCCATGAGCCATGTTTGAAGGTTCTAATGGGTTGAAAATTATAACTACATCTTCTTCTCTAGCATTAGCTTTATCTACTAGTGTTTTTGTAATGTCCTTTATTACCTCTTCTTTTTGTTCTCTACTTCTGCCCTCTTTCCAAGTAATGTTTACTACTGGCATTTATCCTCCTTCTATAATTTTTATGTTTTTATTATATAAAATTTTCTTTTGTAATCTAATTAAAAAATATTTGATATTCATCAGTTTTTTTTATACATGAAGGATCAGAATATTGAGGATTATTAACTTTCTGGGATACTGGAATTATTCCTAGTTTCACATTATAAAAATTGAAATCTGTATTATTATTTTCATTTAACCAATTATTTTCCTCATTTTGAGATATCATCATTGGCATTCTAGAGTGAATTTTTTCTAAACTTTTATCTGCAGGTTTAGTTACTATTAAGAACTTTGATACATTACTTTCAGAGTTTTTATAATAAATTCCAGCAAGTGAGATTAAGTTTTCAGTTTTTGGGAAAATATAAAATGGTATTTTTCCGCTAGGATGAGATTTCCATTCATAATATCCATTTATTGGCACTAAGCATCTATTGAATGATCCTAATTCTTTATTTATTGATTCAATTCTCTTATTAGCAATTAGTTGATTTTGTTTTTGTATACCCCATTCAAAGCCCAAAATCCAATTTTCATTGTATTTTGATATTATTACTGGATTTATTGTACCTGGACTTCTATTGTAATCAGGAAAAATAGAAATTTGATTTACAGTATTATACCTATCTATTAATTGATCAGTTTGATGTAAGTTATATCTACCACACATGTTTATTTATGGTTATGTTTATATCCAATAATTAATAGAAAAAAAATTATTATATCTGACAAAATATCTTTTCTGTGCCAATGATTATATTTGCAAACTAAACATTTATTTTTCTTCATAAAATCTCAATAGAATCACCTGGTTTTACTTTTCCAATAGATTCTACTTTAGCTAATAAACCTCTTCTTCCTAATATGCTCTCCATGAGTAAGGGATGAATCTTGTTTAGTGTTACACATGGTGTATTGTGTTTTGTTATTTCTATAATTACATTTTTTCCAATTTTTAATCTTGTTCCTGCTTTTATGGTAGTTAGATCACCCATATTCTCGACTAAAAAATTTTCTCCTAAATCTCCTGCTGATAAGTCTATTTGAAGTTTTTCAGACAATTCGTCAATTACATTTTGAGATACTAATGAAAGTTGTCTATCATAATTGGTTTTTTTTGCATGTTTATTGGTTTCACCTGAATGGAAATCTCCATTGATACCAAATTTACCTACTTCAACTATTTTTTGAGGATATTTAGGAATTCCGTTTAATTTACTTAAACAAACTGAAACTATTTTGGGATTTGTCATTTGGATGTTATTGATTTATATTCTTGAATTTTAATTTTCCAGATGATGCAATTCCTCCAGCGACAATCAATTTCATTGCTTGATCTGCTTTTAGATCAAGGAAATTAATCTTTTCAATAGGGACTAGAACTACCCAACCAGTACTAGGTACAGGTGTTGATGGCATATAAACTATTCCATGTGTTCCTTTTTCATCAAATTCAATAGTTCTAGTTAAGAATCCCATTGTCCATACATCGCTTTTTGGATATTCAATTGTTACTGGAGTAGTAAAACCAGTAGATTTGCCACCTTGAAATGAACTGGCTACTTCACGTGTTGTGTTGTATATTGCTCCAAATAATGGTGTTTTAAGGATTAACGACTCAATCCATTGAATTATTTTTGTAACAATAGCAAATTTACTTATTGTTCCTAGTAAGAATGTTAATAACAGTAATACTATGAATCCAACCCCTAGTATTTTTCTTCCAAATAATTGAGTAAAAATTGGTGCAAAAAATCCATCTAATGTTTCAAAAGCGAAAGTAAGAAGATAAAGAGGAACTAGTAATGGTATTAAAATTATAATACCAGCAATCATTCTAACTTTAATTACATCTATTATTCTATAAAATAATTTCTTTTTTTCTTCTACGTTCTTATTATTCATTAAATAACATTATAGTATTTTTTTATTATATTTATTAATTTTTTTTGAGTTATTTTATTATTATTGTTTAGTTTTGTAGTTATTGAATTTTCTAAAGAGTTTTGACATCCCTTAGTACATTTATTTATTAAATTTTTATTATTAGTTAGGTTTGTAATAATAGAATGAATTTGTTTTAAATTTTTTTTAAAATTTTGAATTACTATTTTTGCAGATACTGGTTCTTCTTCTACTTTCCAACAGTCAAAATCTGTAATTAAAGATAAGTTTACGTAACACATTTCTGCTTCCCTAGATAATTTTACCTCTGGCATTGCAGTCATTCCGATAATATCTGCTCCCCATTTTTGAAATAATAATGATTCAGATTTTGTGGAAAATTGTGGGCCTTCAATACAAATATATGTAGATTTATCAATAACATTTATTTTTGATTGCTTTGCTATTGTGACTATTTCATTTTTAAGGTTGCTACATGTAGGATCTGACATAGAGATATGTGCAGTTATATCATCATCAAAAAAAGTGTTTTTTCTAAACTTTGTGTTATCGATAAATTGATCAGATAAAACTATTGTTCCTGGATGTAAATCTTTTCTAAGTGAACCTACAGCACTAACAGATATTATCTTAGTTACATTACATATTTTAAGAGCTTCAATATTTGCTCTGTAGTTGATTTTTGAAGGTGAAAATTGATGATTTTTTCCATGTCTAGGAAGAAAAGCTACTGGGATATTATTTAAATTTCCTATTAATACTTTATCTGAAGGTTCACCAAAATTTGTTTGAATTTTTATCCAATCAGAATTTTGTATTCCTGGAAGGTCATATACTCCACTTCCGCCTATTATTCCTAGTCTTGATACTTTTTTCATTCTAATATTCACCATATAATAATAATTTGAGAATAACATCATTTTAAATAATATGGACCTAAAAAAAATTATCAGAGAAATTCAAGATTATCCCGAAAAAGGAATCATATTTAGAGACATCTCTACAATACTAGCAAATCCCGATGCTTTTTCCTTTACAATAAATGAATTAGGAAAAAATATTCAAAAATTTAATCCTGATTATTTAGCTGCTGTAGAGTCAAGAGGTTTTATTTTTGCTTCTCCCCTTTCTCAAATTTTTAAAATTCCATTAATTTTAATTAGAAAAAAAGGTAAATTGCCACCACCTGTAATAGGTATTGATTATGATCTCGAATATGGAAAGGATACTTTAGAAGTTTCTTCTTCAGTAATTCCAAAATCGAAAAACATACTAATTGTTGATGATATTATAGCTACTGGAGGTACTGTGAATGCTTCGATAGATTTAATTGAGAAAACTGGAAATAAAGTTTTGGGGATTTTAAGTGTTATTGATCTTAAATTATATAAAAAACCTTTTACAGTACCTTTAAGATCAATTATTCATTATTAATTTTTTCTGTATTTTCTTTATAAAAATTATCTATTAATCTTTCAAATTCTTTAATTAAAAAAGCTAAATTTTTTTGAGATCTTAAAAGTCTTTCATCAATAGATTTGTGTTCTTCAATAAAACTATCTATTTCATTTTTTGTTTCTTTTATTATTTCTCTCATTATGACAATTTTTATATATATTTTTTTTTACTTAAATAAATTATATATACTAGATCAAAGAAAATATATTATGTCTGATAAAAATTTTGAAAATATAAAAGCTTTTTTAAATCATCCGAGGATTGCAGTTGTTTCTACAATTAAAAAAAATGGAACATCTCAACTTTCTCCTAATTGGTATATTTATTTAGATGGTTCAATCTATATTTCTACTACTAAAAATAGAGCAAAGTATTGGAATATTTCTCGAGACAATAGAGTTTCTTTATGTATTTATTCTGAACCATTAGCTACTGATTATGTTGTGATTGAAGGACAATGTGATATTTTGCCTAAACAAAAAATTTTTCCAATTACCGAAGAAATTGTAAAACTTTATGTCCCGAAAGATTTAGTTGAAGATAGAGTTTCCCAAATCAAGAAAGAAGATAGAGTATTATTAAAAATTACTCCTGATAAATATCTTTCAAGATCCTGGGGTAGTGTTATTTAATTAGTCTCCTAAAGTTAATCCAAAACTGTCTTGATAAATTTTGGGATCTATTCTTGCATCAATTATTGTTGTTGTATCTTCTTTAAATGATTCAATTAAGGCATTTTTAAAACTTTCTGGAGTATTAGTTGTTATTCCTTTTAAACCACATGACTTTGCAGCGCTTGCAAAATCAACCATAGTTAAATCTAATCCATAATCAGGATATTTTCGAAATCCTTGTCTGTATTTCATAGTTCATAAAGCTGCATCATTTATAATTACAATAGGCCATTTAAGGTTACATCTATTAATAGTTTCAAATTCTCCCATTCTCATTAATGAACTTCCATCAGCTCCAATCCCTATTGATGGTATTGAGTTATCTGTAGCCAAACATCCACCAATAAATGAAGGGATCATTAAACCCATTGTTCTTCCACCCGAAGTACCAAAGAATTTTGAAGGTTGATCAAACTTCCAAGTATTTTCTAACAGAGTTATAAAAGCTCCAGTTTCGCTATAAACCAAACCTTCTTTAGGCAAAAGTTCTTTTGAAATTTCAAATATGTCTTGTGTAGCAAAAATTGCATTAGATGGTCTTTTAAATCTTGATTCAAGATTTATAGATATATTTAATAATTCTTGAATTTTCCATCCAGGATTCATAATTAATTTTGTTAATTTATTAAGTGTAGATTTTATATTTCCTATTTCTGTAAAAATTGGATCTGAAGACATTGTTTTGAAATGTGAGTCTGAAATTATTTCTATGGTTTGAAGTGTATTTTCAGGCCAAGGAGTATGGGTCATCATTTGATCAACGCCAATCAAAATTATTAAATCTGAACTTAGCATTAAATCTCCTGCTTTTGTATTTTGACTTGGAAATCCTGTGGTTACAGCTACCCATCTTTCATGATTTTCTGGAAATACTCCTCTAGATTTCATTGTGGATATTACACCAGCGCCACATTTTTCTGCGAATTTGATTGATTCTTCAATTGCATTATCTGCTTTTACGTCATTTCCAATTATTACAACAGGTTTTTTTGATTTGTTTATAATTTCAGAAATTTTCTTAATTTCTGATTTATTAGTTTCTTTAGATTTTTTAGGTTTAGATGGAGAGTTTAATTTATCTTTTACATCTACTAATCCCATATCTGATGGAAAATCTATTAATACTGGTCCTTGTCTATTTTCCATTGATGTAGAAAAAGCATCTCTTATTGTTTCTCCTGGATTATCATTTGAAATAGTTAACATTTTTTTTGTTACTGATTTCATCATTGCATAATGATCTGCATGTTGGACCATTTCATTTTCATATGAATAATTTGGAGTGGTTTCACAAATTCCAACAACCGGCATTCTTTCAAAGTAAGCATTTGCAATTCCACCTGTAAGATTTGCTGCCCCTACACCTTTTACAGCTAAAGATAGTCCTGATGATTCTTTTAATAAGCCATAAGCTCCTGCTGCAATTGCAGCAGTTGACTCATGTGCTACGTTTACGAAATGTAAATCGATTTCCCTGCCACTATCCATTAAATCTAAAGGTACTCCACTTCCAGGGATCCCAAAAAAATGATCAATAGAGTTTTCTTTTGCTATATTCATAAAAAGTTCACTGATTTTCATTTCTTCTCCTAATTATCTATTTACTTGGATATCATACCTAAAAATTGAAAAATTTAACTAATAATTTAATGCTTCTCCGTCCAAGGCTCTCCATATGTAAAAAGTTCCAACTGAACACCAAGGATCCCAAAGATTTTTTATTGTATTTATTTGGCTTGAGTTTCCATAGAATTTTTTTAATCCATTTATTAGTCCTAAATCATTAGAAGGAAAAATATTTGAATTTAAACAGTAAAACATCAAAAAAATGTTAGCAGTCCATGGACCAATACCTTTTAATTCTGTAAGTGTTTTAAAAGTTTTTTCAGTTTCTAATGTTTTTAACTTAACCAAATCAATTTTTTCTGAGTTCACTTTTTCAGACAATGTTTTAATATAAGAAATTTTTTGTTTAGATAATCCTATTTCTCTAAATTTATAATCTGATATTTTTATAATTTTCTGAGGAATTAATGAAGAAATAGATTCAAATCTTTCATAAATAGATTTTGCAGCTGTGGTAGAAATTTGTTGACTAATTATAGATCTACATAATGTTTTGAATGGATTTTTGGACTCTATTAGATAGTCTTTATTATATTTTTTTATAATTAATTTCATTACTTTATCTTTTTTAGATAAATCTTCACAAGCTTGATTCCAGAAAATTGGCTTTGACATGATGATATTCCTTAAAGACAATAGTTATTAATATTTTTAATTTATCAGGAAGGTGAAATAATGAAAAATCAGGTTTGGGATTCTTACCACAATATTAAAAGAATTATTTGCTCTGATTTAAATTCATCAGAAAAGCTTGTCCTCATTTCTATAGCAACAAACTGTGAATTTGATACAAAATCAAGAAATTATATTTCTGAAACACCTTTATCTACTTTAATTCGTTATTCAACTCTAGATGAAAAAAATTTTAATATTATATTTAACAATTTGATTGAATCTGGAATTATTTTAACTAAGGATAAAGGTAAATTAGAGTTTAATTTTCATACTTTATCTCAACACAAATATAATTCTCCAAATTTACCAAAATAATATTAGTTAAGAATTTTTATCAGCGTCTGAATAACACTCCCATCTATCTCTTACTGACCAATCACATTTTGTGCTTGCTGTATCGAAAATCATAAAAACAATTAGGATAAAAGCAAAAACTAATGGCAGTATAAAAATTAAATCTTTCAGAGTTATTTTCAGATTTTTGATATTTTCTTTAATTGTCATAAAGTTCCTAATTATTGTTAAGTAAAAATTTCTCTAAATATTTTAAATTAAAATCAGCAAATTTAACATTAATATTAAGTTTTTCTAGATGTTGATCCACTGTTTTTTGTCCTTGAGGCACCTTATTATTCTTTAAAAAAGTTTTTATTTTTTCAGAGCATTCAACATCTGTGATTGCTCTTATTCCAGTTAGTAACCTTGGTATCGAATTTTCAGGAAATTTATCATTTATTTTATCCCAATTATTTTCTATAAAATCCCATGAAACTGAAAAATGTTTTTTGTTTCTTAATGTTTGACCCAAAAGATATGGAGCATTTTGAGTTCTCACTTTTTCAGATAATGATAATTCTAATGTGTTTATAAAATTATCTATATTTTGAAATGAAGATAATGCAAAAAGAAATCTCATTTCATCTTGAGGAGTGGATGAATTTAAATATAATTCAAGAAATTCATTATATAAGTTCGAATCCCCATTATTTGAGAGCACTGATATAGTAGCTGCTAATGCATTTGCTTCCACATCTTTAGGGTTTTTTCTATAAGTTTCAAATAGTTCACCGCAATAATTGATTATTTTTTCATCAGCACATATGTTTCCTAATCCACGTATTAATGCTGCCTTAAATTCTTTAATTTTATTGGTATCATTATTATTGTTTTTGAAACCATATTTTTTTAATAAATGGGAAAAATAACCTTCAGAAAAACTTTTAAAATTATTTGAATGATTTTCATCTACGAATTTATCAATAAATGATAAGCAACTAATTATTAAATTTAATACTTCTGGATCATTTTCTTCTTTAAAGAATTGAAGATCTTCTAAGAAAACATCTACAGTCTTATTACAACTAAGAATATCACTCCAATAATCATCCAACAGACAAAATCTTTCAATATTAGTTAATTTATTTTTTTCTGGATTTAAATTTTTTAAAATTTTTGTTAATAGATTATTTGAATATTGAATTCTGTAGAAACCATCACCTCCGACGTTAACTAGATGGAAAATATCTGGTGAATTGTTTAAATCAATATATTTTTTGTTTTCTTCCATCAAAGTTTTATATATAGATTTATCAGACTCAGTAAATGATTTTATAACTATAGGAATTTTCCATACTTGATTTTTATTTGATGTGTTTTCATATTTAAATATGTTTTGTTCTAATTTTAAGGAATTATTTTCTTCTGAAACCATTAATTGTGGAAAACCAGGTTGAAAAATCCAACTTTCCATTGTTTTTTCAACAGGTTCATTGGTTGATTTTTCTAAACTTTCCCATAGATCTTTTGTGTCTGTATTAGAATATTGATGAATCTTGAGATATTTTTTTACTCCATTTTGAAATGATTGTTCCCATAGATATTGTTCTAGCATTCTTAAGACAGATCCTCCTTTTTCATATGTTAAAAGATCAAACATTCCTGATGCATCGTCAGGAGATATTACTTCATATTCTATTGGCCTTGTTTCTTCTAATGAATCTACATCAAATGCTGCTGATCTTTCAAAACCAAATTGCACCCATCTTTCCCAATCTGGATTAAATTTATCTACTGCTTTTGTAGCCATAAATGTAGCGAATGCTTCATTTAACCAAATTCCATTCCACCATTTCATGGTTACTAAATCACCGAACCACATATGTGCAATTTCATGAGCAATAACATCTGCTATTCTGGTAAGTTCACTTTCTGTAGCTCGTGTCTCGTCTACTAACAATAATGATTCTCTAAATGTTATACATCCAAAATTCTCCATTGCTCCTGAAGCAAAATCTGGAACAGCTATTAAATCAAGTTTTGATCCAGGATAATTAATTCCATAATAATTATTAAAATAATCAAGAAAAAACTTTCCACAATTTAACGCATATTTTGATAAATGCCTTTTCCCTTTCACAGAAATTATCTTTATAGGAACATTATTTACTTCAGCAGTTTCTGATTCTTCAAATGGTCCGATTATAAATGCTACTAGATAGGTAGACATTTTTATTGTGTCTTTAAAAATAATGGTTTTTTTCCCTTCACTATTAGTTATTTCACTTTCTATTGGAGAATTTGATATAGCCATAAGACTTTGATCTAACTTAAGTGAAATTGAAAATACTGATTTGAATTCTGGTTCATCAAAACATGGAAAAGCTCTTCTAGCATCTGTACTTTCAAACTGTGTAGTTCCTATCTTATGCTCAATACCTTGATTATCTCGATATTTAGAAAGATAAAAACCTCTAAGAGAATTATCTAATTTACCTGAAAATTGTATTTTTAAGTTATAGTCTCCTGGATCTATCAGAGATTTAAAATGAATAGTTATTGTTTCATGTTTTTTGTCTTCTTCAATTTTGGTGGAATTTAATTCAATATTGCCAGTTAATTTCACATTTCCAATTACTAATCCAATAGAATTAATTTTTATAGATTTTGTTGTCTCTAAAACAGATATGGAAATTTCTTCATTTCCTGAAAAAGATTCATTTATTAAGTCGGGTTCAATAAAAATTGAATAATGACTTGGAACTATTGATTTCTGTAATCTAAATTCGTTGTTCATTTTACTCCTTATAGACCGTTTATCCCTTCTATTCCCATTTGTATTGCTATAGCTATCATTGCAAATGATAATAGTTTCATCATAAGTCTTCCTTTAATTTTCTTTGAAATAATAACGCCAAATTGAGAACCTATTATTGCTCCTATAGCTAATGGTAAAACTGGTTGAATTTCAACATTCCCATTGTATAAATGAGCTATAGATCCAAATATAGTATATATAGACATTGTAGCTACAGATGTTGCGGTAGCTACTTTTACAGGAAAATTAAAAAAATATATTAATGAGGGTGTTCGTAAAGGACCCCCTCCTATACCAAAAAAACTAGATATAAAACCAAAAATTGTATTCAATGCAGTAGCCAGTGGTTCAATAAAATTATATGTGTATTTATCTCCAATAGTTGGTGTGATTTTTCTATAAACTCTCCAGTATCCTTTATTTTTTTCATTTTCATTTTCATTAGTGGATGATTTTTTAGATTTTGATGGACTCCAAAACACATAGAATCCAGTTAATAAAAGCATAATTGCAAACAGAATATTAAAAATAGCACTATCTATTTTTTCTAATCCAATTACTGCTAATATTGCTCCCGGCATTGCTGCTATTCCAAAAAGAATTGCACTCCTAATATCAACAATTTTCAATCTTAAATATGATATTGCTCCTGAAATGGATGCTACTGAAACACATACTAAACTAGTTCCTACAGCTGTTTTATTATCCCAGCCAAATAATAGAATTAATACTGGCCCAATTATGAAGCCTCCTCCTGCGCCTACTAACACTCCATATGATGTCGCAATAATTCCTAATAATAGAAAAACAATTAATTGAAAAAGAGTAATTTCCATAAATTATTAACTCCAAGTTCTATCATGTGAATCTAATTTGTCCCATTCATCAGTAGGCTCGAAAGCTCCTGTTGGATATATATCCATTGATTTTCCTTTTCCTGCAAAACCACTAGCATTAGTGTTTAAATGTTTTTCAACAGCATCCTCATTTAACGTTATTCCCAAACCTGGACTTTCAGGAACTTTAACAAAGCCATTATTTATTATTTTATCGGTCTCACCATTAACGAGATCATCCCACCATGGGTTGTCAACTGAGTGCATTTCCAGGGCTATAAACCCTTCTGTTGCAGCTGCACAATGTACATTAGCCATTGCTACTACAGGTGAACCTGCTTGATGTAATGCCATTGGTATTCCCTTCTCTTGAGCATAATCTCCAATTCTCTTTGTCTCTAAAATCCCACCTGATGTAGCTAAATCTGGATGAATGATAGAAACTGCATCATTGTCTATTAAAGGTTTGAAACCATCAAGTAGATATATGTCTTCTCCCGTAGATACTGGAGTATCAACAGAATTTTTCAATTGTTTCCATTGTTGGGTATACTGCCAAGGAATCATGTCTTCATACCATGCAAGCGAATACTTATCTAACTCTTTACCTAACCTAATACAACTTTCAAGACCTATATGTCCAAAATGATCCGTGGCAATAGGGATTTCATAACCCACAATATCTCTTACAGTTTTAACATATTCTGAAATTTCTTTTATACCTTTTTCAGTTAATTGAATGCCTGTAAATGGGTGCATTACATTTTGTGACTCATTAATCATACTTTTTTGTGATCCTCCAGTGGATCCTTCTTGAATTTCAGTTTCATGATAATCATTAGGGAAAATTATTCCACCATCAATTTCCTCTGCAATCCAAATTCCAATATCCATTTTTAAGTAAGTGAAACCTCTGTCCATTCTTTCTTTAAGTGCATGACCCATTTCTACAGGATCTTTTTTTGATGGTGTATCTGAATAAACTCTTATTTGATCACGATATTTTCCACCGGCTATCATATATGCAGGTACTTCATAAGCTTTTCCAGCTAAATCCATCAATGCCATTTCTACCCCACATACTCCTCCTCCTAATCTTCCATGGCCACCAAATTGTTTTATTTTTCTAAATAACTTTTCAACATTGCAAGGATTTTCTCCTAAAAGTCTACTTTTTAACATTAAGGCATATCTAGCACTGGCACCATCTCTAACTTCACCTAATCCTATTAGACCTTGATTAGTATGAATTTTTATAATTGGCCATCTCCAATTGTCATGACCAACAACAGCAATTCGCATATCTGTTATTTTCAATTTTGATGGATTGGAATTTTTATTATAGTTAGCCACTTAACCTCCAAATATTAAAAATATTAAAGAATGATAACACAATGATACTTAAGAATTTTTACTTTTATATTTAATAAAATATTTATTGCTTAGTGAACAGGAAAAAAATACACTGAATTTATTCTTTAAAAACTAGGTATTTTTATGAACTCTAAAAATTCAAAAATTTCTGTGGCACAAATTGGAACTAAACATGGTCATGCTGAAGGAGTTTTGCAAGTTATGTTAGAGAATGATGATGTTGAAGTTAAGGGAATTTTTGAACCAGATATAAATAGAGTTGAAGAATTAAAAAATCTTAATGAATATCCATGGAATAAAGTGATCTTTTTTGAACATCAAGATCAAGTTTTTTTAGATCCAACTATTAAAGCGGTAGCTTCAGAAGGTAATAATTTTGAAAGTTTAGCTCAAACATATGAAATTCTTAAATCTGGAAAACACGTTTTCTATGATAAACCTGCAGGAGATAATTTTGACGATTTCCTTTCATGTATAAAAATCGCTAAACAAAAAAATTTGTTTATTCAGATGGGTTATATGTTTAGAAAGCATGATGGTTTTACTAAGATTGCTGAAATTATTTCTCAAGGCAAAATTGGGAACGTATTTAATATTAGAGCTAATATGTCTACTAATATTTTACCTGAAGGTTTAAACGGAGAAATACAAATTTCTAAACATCAAGGAGGAATATTATTTGATCTAGGAGGTCATATGATTGATCAAATAGTTTATTTTTTAGGTCGTCCTAATAAAATATATTCATTTTTACGAAGAGATATTTCATCAATAAAAAATTACTCTGATAATACTTTAGCAGTGTTTGAGTTTGATAAATCTATAGCTACTATTGAAATCAATTCAAGAACTATAAATCATATGAAAACTAGAAGATTTGAAGTATATGGTGAAAATGGAACTCTTATACTAGAACCATTTGAACCAGCACAATTTTTACAAATTAATTTAAAAAAATCTAATGATTCATTGCCTATAGAAGAAGAATATTACTCTGATTCTATTACACTTACTGATAAACCTAGATATGTTGAAAGTTTTGATTCTTTTATAAAGTCTATAAAAGGATTAAAAAAACCTGATAGAACTTTAGAACATGAAGTTCTAGTTCAAGAAACATTATTGAGAGCAACAAATAGTATTATAAATTAATTAAAATGTCTTTATTTTCAAAAATTTTAAAATCATCTAATTCTCCTCTAAGTAAACTTTCAAATGCTGAAAGAAAAATAATTAGAGCATGGTGTATGTATGATTGGGCTAATTCTGGTTTTTATACAAGTGTAGTTGTTGCAATTATGCCTGTTTATTTTGTTTCTCTTTACAAAGCAGAAATGGGATCAGGAGCTGTATTTTGGGGCTTTCAGTTTTCTGCTTCAGTTGTTTGGGCTCTTACTGGTGCATTAGCTACTTTTATAGTTGCATTAAGCAGTCCTATTTTTGGGATTATTGCAGATAGATCTGGACTTAAGAAAAAACTTTTGACTATTTTATGTGCTACTGGATCATTTTGTACTTTATTACTATTTTTATCTGCATATACATCTACTCCATGGCTATTTAGTTTAGCTTTTTATTTTCTTGCTGCTATAGGATTTGCTGGTTCTAATGTATTTTATAATTCCCTACTTCCGCATATTGCTCCTGAAGATTTATTAGATGATGTTAGTAGTAGAGGTTATGCTTATGGATATTTGGGTGGCGGACTTCTTTTACTTGTTCATGTAATATTTCTTATATTTTTTGATTATTCAGATATTGCTATTAGATCCTGTATAGCATCTACTGGCCTGTGGGCATTTGGTTGGGCAATATGGACAATACTAGTTGTACCTGAACCAAAAATTGAAATACAAGATTCTGGTAAATTTAAACTTTTCCATTCTATCTCACAAGCATTTAAACAATTACGTAAAACTGCTAAAGAGTTTAAACAATTTAAAACTCTGTTAATTTTTTTATTGGCATTTATTATTTTTAATGATGCAATACAAACAGCCCTTGGAGTTGCTGGAGCTTTTGGTCTTGATGTACTGAGAATTTCCGCTGAAACTAATATTCTTACAATTTTGATTGTTCAATTTGTAGCTACGCCTGGAGCAATGTTTTTTGCATATTTATCTAAAAAAATTGGTACCAAAAAATCATTAATTACTGCAGTTTTAGGTTGGGGTTTTATAACAATTTTAGCAGTAGGCTTTGCTCCCTTAAACTTATCTACTCATACACAATATGATTATCAATTAAATTATGATAAGACTAAAGACAATTACGAACTTACTACTAAACCTACACTTTCAGATACAAATAAAAATGAAATTGAATGGGCTAATCTTAATATTGATTTAATAGATCATAATGAAGATGAAAATTTTCTAAATGAAAATCAAGTTTCTTTATTTCTTGATAATTTTGGACTAGATGGATGTCGTTTTAGTGCGTCTGTATTAGGTGGTAACTTAGATAATCAATCATCAATATGTGATACTCATCCTACAAAATTAAATGAAAATTTTATAGATTTGTGGCCTAGGTTTTTAAGAATGATTATTTGGGCACCATTAGGTTTTAGTCAAGATATTCAATTTATTATATTGGGAATAGGAGTAGGTATTGTAATGGGTGGATCTCAAGCTTTAGGAAGAAGTCTGTTTGCTTACATGGTACCAAAATCAAGAAGTGGTGAGTTTTTTGGATTCTTTTCTTTTTCTTGGAGAGCAGTATCAGTTATTGGTCCAGTAACATATGCCTTACTAGCAGGGTTTTTTACTCCAAGAACTGGAATAATTTCATTAGCAATTCAAATTTTTATCGGAGTAATTATTTTAAAATATGTAAATGTTGAAGATGGAAGAAAAGTAGCACTTGAACATGATAAAGATAATTATAAACTCAAATAATTTTT
Organism: Dehalococcoidia bacterium; assembly: GCA_002708085.1. GTDB lineage: Bacteria > Chloroflexota > Dehalococcoidia > Lucifugimonadales > Lucifugimonadaceae. The sequence continues at coordinate 9,880 of PAOU01000009.1, read as the reverse complement.
ATTGCTTCTTCAGGCCAATCTACAGTCATAGCATCAGCTCCTGAATATAACATTTTTTTTACATCACTAAATTTTTTAGCTCCCCACGCACAAACTGTAATATTATTTTCTTTTAGAGATTTCTTTAGTTCAATCTTTTTCCAAAATTCTGAATTAATATTAGGGATATACATATTTATATTATTATCTAAAAGCTTTTCAATAAGATTATTTTCATCTTCATTATCTTTTACTAGCCATCCTACATTTATTTGGGGTTGATATCTTTTTGTTTTAATTATCTGATTTATATTGAATGATGTAATACTAAATCCAGGTATAGAATATGCTTTTTGTTTGTAATTTTTTATCAATGAATATTTTTCTAAAGATTTAATTATTATTTGAGATATGTTTTCTTCATTGGATTTTATTTCTATTTGTAAGTGCGTATTACTTGAAAATTTTTTTAAAATTTCATCAAATGAAGGTATCTTTTCTTCTTTGAAATTTTCTCCGAACCATTCTCCTGCATCTAATTTTTTTAATTCATTCCAGTAGTGATCTCTTAAAAAGCCTTTTCCATCTGTTGTTCTTTCTAACCTTTCATCATGAAAAATTACGGGAAAATTATCTTTGGATAATTGAACGTCAAATTCAATAATATTAAATCCAGAGAGAAGAGATTTTTTAAAACTTCTTACTGTATTCTCAGGTGCTTTTGAAGAGTTTCCTCTATGTGCAATTAATTTCATGTAATTATTTTAGTTTCTTATTCATTAAAATGTTAATATTTTAAAAAACACATTTTTGAGGTTGAATGATTAATTATTTAAATAATAACAATGATATAAAATCTGATTCTTCTATTCTTATATTTGCTTTTGCTGGATGGCCTGATGCAGGTCAATCAGCTACTAATGCTTTAAAAACTCTATCAGAAAATTTGGATGCTAAAAAATTTGCAGAAATTCAATCTGAAGATTTCTTTAATTTTTCTAGAGAAAGACCTATGGTTTATACAGAAGATGATAAAAGATTATTAAAATGGCCTAGTAATGATTTTTCCTTTGTTCCTAAAATTAAGAATAATCACGATTTGATTATTCTTAATGGAATAGAACCCCACTTAAAATGGAATACTTTTGGAGATTTAATTATAGAATTATCTCAAAAATTTAATGTTGAATTAGTAATTACTTTAGGAGCATTATTAGATGCAATTCCTCACACCAGAGTTCCAAAATTAACTCTTACTTCTACTAATGATATACCTGATAAATTTACATCTAAACAATTCGAAAGAGCATCTTATGAAGGCCCTACTGGTATTACATCAATATTATTAGATAAATTTTCTAAAATTGATATTTCATGTTTAAGTATTTGGGCACACTCACCTCATTACCTTCAAGCCTCACCTAATCCAATTTTATCATTAGCTTTATTAAATAAACTTGATTCTGAAATTGGAATAAAATCTGACTTAACAAAACTTAATACAAAAGCTGCTAAATTTAGAGCTAGATTAGATAACGCAATTCTTCAAGACACTGAATTGAAAAATTATGTCAATAATCTTGAAGAAAGGTACGATTCATCTCTTCCTACGTTTGAAAATACAGAAGAAGATGTCAAATTATTTCATGATCTAGAAAACTTTTTAAAAAAATCTAGGTCTGATGAGGAAAACAATGACTAAAATAACTGAATTAATTGAAAACTTAAATATACCTGACTCAACTTCAATTGGATTTAATTCTAATAAAACTATTAAAGAAAACCCCAATATGATCTTACTTACTTATGTTGATTTAAATAAACCTTTTGACATGAAAGTTTTAAAATATTCTGATGCTATTATTCTAAAAAATTTTGATAATGATAATTCTTTAGATTCAATTAAAAAATCAAAAATGATTATTGGATTAGAACTATATGATAATTCTAATACTGATTTAAAATTTTTAGAAAACAATGAGTTTGATTTCATTGTATATGCTTCTGATAATGTGAATGCAGAATTATTATTATCAGAAAATTTATCATCTGCATATTTTATTTCATCATTAATTAGTGATGATAAAGGTGCTTGTATTGAAGAAGTTGGATTTGATTTTTTATTTATAAAAAATGACTCTATAGCTTTTCCATTAAAGATTTCAGATCTATTAAAAATTCAAGAAATGGTTTTAAAAAATTCAGGAACTATTTTTATGTATTCTAATTCTTTACCTTCTTTTTCTGATTTAGAATTATTAAGAAAAACAAATGTTTCTGGATTTGCTGTAGATGGTAATGGCATTTCTTTATATCAAATTAAATCTTTAAAAAATCAAATACAGAAATTAAAACCTTTAAAGTCCAATGACACTTCATCAAATACTCCTTTCTTACCAAATTTTTCTGAAAATCAAGACTTAGATGACTATGATGAATAATTATAACGGACTTCAAATTAATAAAATTACCGTAATAGGTTTAGGCGAATTTGGAAAAACATTATCAGAATTACTCTATTCTTCTACATCTAAAAATTATCAATTAATAGGATATGATGCTGACACTAATACGCATTCTAAGATGAAGAAATCTAATATATTAGATGCTACAGAATGGAACTTAAAAACTGCTACAAGTGATGCAGATATAATTTTTATTTGTGTCCCAAAAGTAGAAATCAATGACTTATTAAAAAATTTAAATGAGTTTGTTAAAAAAGATTGTGTAATTATAGATACAAGTATTTTCAAAAAAGAGATTTCAGATTATGCTGATTCATTATTTGAAAACTCCATTTCTTTTATTGGTGGAAGCATAATATTTGATCAAGATATTAATTCAAAACCTTCACAAAATCATTTTGTTTTAATTCCCTCTTCTAAAACGTCAACTGAAAGTATGGAAATAGTTGTAAATCTTTTAAAATCTATAAATCTTTCTCCTTTATTTTTTCATATAGATGAATACGATAATTTTATGTTTGCCCTATATGGACTTCCAAATTTAATTTCTACTGCTTATCGAAATCTAATGATGGAATCCCCTTCTTGGAGAGAGATAAAAAAATTATATGGTTCAAGTTTCATGAAATTATCAGAACTATCATTAAAAGAACCTGAAGATGAAAGTGATCTTCTATTTTTAAAAGAACAATTGCCAGCAGATTGGATAAAAAGATTTAATCAAAATTTCTCCTATCTTACAGATCCATCAGTTAATTCTTATAAAAATGTAATAAATAATTCTGAAATATATAGAGAAAAATTTTTTAAATTCAAAGAAGGTATCAATCCTAATTCCGATGCTTCAATAAATCCGAATGATCTAAGTGGCGGTATGCTCGAACTATTTCTTGGTTCTAAACTCACAGGATATTTTAAAAATCGTGGCAATATTCAAAATTATAACCAAAAAAAAGATAAAAAATGAACATTATTGTATCCCCTCCTAACTCTATTAGAGGAGAATTAATAACCCCTAGTGATAAATCAATTTCGCATAGATCTGCTATATTCAATTCTATTTCAAAAGGTATTAGTAATATTAAAAATTTTTCTGATGGTGATGATTGTATTAGCACATTGAAAATCCTAAAAAAACTTGGAGTAAAGATTTCAAAGTTAGATCAAGATAATTCTGGATTATCTTTAAGAATTGAAGGAATAGGAGATAATCTCTTTCCAAATATTAATTTAGAACTAGACGCAGGTAATAGTGGCACTACCATGAGGTTAATGTCTGGAATTTTATCATCTAAATCAAAAGGATATATNCTTACTGGAGATGATTCTTTATGCTCAAGGCCNATGGAAAGAGTTATATCTCCACTAAACCTTATGGGAGCTAATATAAAATCAAAAAATGGATTTCCTCCTCTTCATTTCCCATCAAATAAACAAATTATCAATGGAATTCAATACTCTATGCCCATTTCAAGTGCTCAAGTAAAAAGTGCTATTATTCTATCGGCATTGAATGCCAAAAATGATACTACTATATCTCAGCCTTCTTTATCACGTGATCATTCTGAAAGAATGTTAACTTCAATGGGTGCCAAAATTAAATTAACTAAGAATTTTATTAATATAAAGCCTTCATTACTTTCTTCAATTGATCTTGAGATTCCCGGTGATATAAGTTCAGCATCATATTGGATTATTGCTGGATTAATCCATAGGAATGCTGAATTAACAATAAAAAATGTTGGAGTTAATCCAAGTAGAATTGGGATTCTTAATGTATTAAAAAGAATGAATGCTAATTTTTCTTTAACCAATAATAAAATTATTGGAAATGAGCCTGTCGCAGATATCAATGTTTNATCTAGCAAGCTAATTGGAACAATTATTGAAGGAAATGAAATTCCTCTATTGATAGATGAAATACCAATAATTTGTATNGCAGCTTCATTAGCACAAGGAGAAACTCTTATCAAAGATGCAAGTGAATTAAGAGTAAAAGAATCTGATAGATTAAAAGCTATTTCTAATGTTTTATCTAAATTAAAAGTAAAACATATAAATAATGATGATGGAATTTTGATTTTCGGATCTAAAAAATTAAGTGGTGGAATTCATCAAACTTTCGGAGATCATAGAATTGCAATGGCTATTGGCGTTGCCGGATTAGTTTCTGAAGATTCAATTACCATAAAAAATGCTGAAGTTGCATCTATTTCATATAAAAATTTTTGGTCTCACTTAAAAATAATTTCAGAACAATGATCCCATTAAAACTACAATCAAATATTTTTGTTATTTCTGGTCCATCAGGTGTAGGAAAAGATACCATTTTAGAAAAAATGGCTGACCATGGTATGCCATATCATTTTGTTATTACTGTTACTACGAGAAAAGCTAGAACTGGTGAAAAAGAAGGAGTTAATCATTTTTTTGTATCCGAAGAAGAATTCCAGAAAATGAAAAAAGAAAATATGTTAATAGAATCAGCATTTGTTTATGGTAATTATTACGGTGTACCTAAAACTCAAGTTGAAGAACCAATTTTATCNGGTCAAAATGTATTAATAAGAGTAGATATACAAGGTGCTGAAAGATTAAGGAAATTATATCCAGCTGCAACTCTAATATTGATAAAACCTTCTACTATTGATGATCTTAAGGATCGNTTAATAGAGAGAGGNACTAACACTAAAAAAGAAATGACTANAAGACTTAAATCAGCTATTTCTGAAATGGAAAACACTACTATATTTGATTACGAAATTATCAACTTTAAAAATCAATTAGATAACGCTATTTTTGAACTAGAAGATATAATTAATAAAACTAGTAAAAATTAAATCTTATTGGGGATAATGATACTATAATTTACTATGAAAATAATTATTGCTCCACAAAGTTTTAAAGGAAGTTTATCAGCATTAGAAGTATCGAATATTATAGCTCAATCTGTTAAAAAAAATTTTCCTGATTCAGAAATAATCACTATTCCCATTGCTGATGGAGGAGATGGCACTTTAGAAACTCTAGTTGATGCTACTAATGGAACTTTAAAATCATTAAATGTTTTAGATCCTCTAGAAAGAAATATTCAAGCTCAATGGGGTTCTCTAGGTGATAAAACAACTGCAGTTATTGAAATGGCTAGAGCTTCTGGGCTAGCACTTTTAAACAATAATGAATTGAATCCACTTCAAACAACTACATTTGGAACAGGACAACTAATTCTAGAGGCAATAAATACCAATCATAAACAAATTATTATTGGTATAGGAGGTAGTGCTACTAATGATGCTGGAGTAGGAATGGCCTCAGCATTGGGATTCAAATTCCTTAAAGATAATGGTGATCCAATTTCTTCTGGAGCTTCAGAAATAGGATTAATAAAAAACATCATCATACCTAAAAATATAATAGATTTTTCTAAATATAAAATTTTAGTTGCATGTGATGTTAATAATCCTTTGTGTGGAGAAAACGGAGCATCTTATATATATGGTCCTCAAAAAGGAGCTTCTCCAGAACAAGTAAAATTTTTAGANGATTCACTTTATTCTTTTTCTAAGGTTATTAATAAAGAATTAGGAATAAATGTNCTGGATATCCCTGGTTCAGGTGCTGCAGGAGGTNTAGGTGCTGGATTAATGGCATTCACATCAGCAACATTAAAACCAGGTATCTCTATAGTTTTTGACACACTTAATGTAGAACAAAGAATTAAAGATGCTGATCTTATTATTACTGGTGAAGGTCAATTTGATAAATCTACTATTTTTGATAAAGCACCTGTAGGAATAGCAAAACTAGGATTGAAATATAATATTCCTTCTGTTGGAATATCTGGTTCAATTGGTGAAGGTTTTCATCTTATACATGAAAATGGAATAAGTTCAATTTCATCAATAATTAATAAACCTATGAATATTGAATCAGCTATTAAAAATGCTCCTGAACTACTTCTTCAAGCATCAGATCAACTTATGAGAGCAATAAAAATCGGCATTCGACTAAATTTAAAAGAGTTTTAAAATGACACAAAAATTTGATGTGACAATTATTGGTGCTGGTATTATTGGCTTAGGTACAGCAATATCTATTTTAAAAAAACATCCTAAAATTAAATTAGGCATTTTGGAAAAAGATAAACAAGTTGCTGCTCATCAAACTGGTCATAATAGTGGTGTTATACATTCAGGGATTTACTACAAACCTGGTTCACTAAAAGCTAAATTTTGTGTAAAAGGAAGAGCATCAATGGCTCAATTCTGCATTGAAAATGATCTAAAATATGATAAATGTGGAAAAATAATTGTCGCTTATAAAGAAGAAGAATTTCCTAGANTAGAAGCATTAATGGAACGCGGAAAAGCAAATCTAGTTCAAGGACTTGAATTAATTGGNCCTGAGAGAATNCAAGAAATTGAACCTAATGCTGTTGGTTTAAAAGCCTTATATGCTCCTAATACTGCAATAGTAGATTACACAGAAGTTTCAGAACTTTTTGCAAAAAATGTTACTAATAATGGTGCAAATATTTTATTAGATACGAAATTTTTAAATTCGAATACAAAAAATAAATCTACTATTATCCAAACTTCAAATGGAGATATTGAAACCAAATATGTTATAAATTGTGCAGGTTTATATTCTGATAGAGTTGCTAAAAATATGGGAGTAAATCCTAATTTAAGAATTATTCCATTCCGAGGAGAATATTTTTCATTAATTCCAGAAAAATCAAATTTAATTAATGGTTTAATTTATCCCGTTCCTGATCCTCAATTCCCATTCTTAGGAGTACATTTAACTAAAAACGTTAAAGGATTTATCGAAGCAGGACCAAATGCTGTTTTAGCATGGGCACGTGAAGGTTATAAGAAAATTGATATAAATCCATATGATGTTATTAACACACTTACATATCCTGGTTTTGTAAAATTTTCTTCAAAAAATTTAAAAACTGGTTTAATGGAAATTAACAGATCTTTTCGAAAGAAAATTTTCCTAAAAGATCTTCAGAAAATGGTTCCATCATTAAATAGTTCTGATTTAATTAAAGGAGGTTCTGGTGTTAGGGCTCAAGCTATTGGTTCTGATGGTTCATTGATTGATGATTTTGCTATAGAAATGGGATCAAGAAGTATTCATGTTCTNAATGCACCCTCTCCTGGGGCAACTTCATCTTTAATAATTGGAGATTATATTGCCAACCTAGCAGATAATTTAATTAATGATGTTGTTCCAAAAGATTTCAATTCATCATTTTCTGTTAAAAATAATGAAAATAATAANAATATAGTTTTATTGTTAATAATGATTGCTTTTGGTTCTCTACTTTTTACTTTAATTACTGCTTTAGGTGCATTTTTTATTTTAAGAGCTATATTTATATATGAATTGGGAGATAACTCATTTACACATTATATTGATAATTGCAGTTTTGAAGGTATCTATATTATAGGTAAATATATTTGTTCAATTTTGGGTAATTAATTCTAACTCAGATGTTTTATAGTTTTATCTAATTCAGCTAATTTTAATAACATTTCAAAAGGGTATATTCCTGAGGTTGAGCAAGGATCAGCATTAGACCAAAGAAATTGTAGAGCATATTTTCCAACTAATGAATATTCTAAAATTGTTATGTCTCCAGGGACTGTTGATACATCAAGTAATGGTCTACCAGTCATCTCTTCAACACAATGTGCACAGGGACATTGAAGCCTAAGATAAAGAAATGGGAAAANATGTGATTTTCCATTAGTCCAATCTATTAAAAGTCCGTCTTCTTTTATTTCAATATTTTTAGGGATAATCATAAAATTATTTATAATTTTTAATAACTTTATCACTAATATCAACCAATGAAAAAAATATATAACGTAGCAATAATTGGGTGTGGAGCAATTGGAAGAGCTCATATTGAAGGATATCAACTACTAGAAAACATTAATTTGACTGCTGTAGTTGATCCATATGATCCTGCAAGAGAAAATTATCAAGATGAATATAAGATTCCCTACGGATTTAAAAATATATCTGATTTAAAAAACATAAACATAGATATTGTAAGTATTTGTACACCTCATCTTCATCATCATCAAAATACTATAGATGTTTCAAAACTAGGTGTAAAAGGAATTATATGTGAAAAACCTATGACAATCGGTTCAGGTAATGCTTCTGAAATGATAAACATTACTAATGAAAACAACTGTAAATTAATAATTAGTCATCAACGAAGATTTACCCCTGGATGGATTAAAGCTCGTGAAATAATCAAAAGCGGGGAAATTGGTTCTGTTTCGATGATAGATATTAGAGTTGAACAAGGTCTACTTAATTGGGCTACCCACACAATTGATGGTGCATTATTTAGTCTTGATGACCCTTCTCCTATTTGGGTCATGGGATCAGTAGAAAGAAATACAGATAGATATGAAAGAAATGTAAGAATAGAGGATTCATGTATTGGCTTAGTTCAACTTGATAATTCATCTCAACTTTTTATCCAATCAGATTTATCTGATCAAGAATTTACTGGTTTCAATAATGATGCTGGTTATTTTTCTGTAATAGGCACAAAAGGAATGTTAAATGTTAGTGAAAATAAAGTTTTATTATTTTCAAAAAACACTNCTGGATGGTCATCAATCTCATTAGGTGNAGACGAAAAAAACATTAAACCTATTGGTGGAAAGACAAATGCTGATCAGATAATTGAATTAATTAAATGGATTGAAGGTGGACCTGAACATAGAGGTTCTGCAAAAAAAGCCAAGGTAACATTAGATATTATGATGTCAATATATGAATCTGCTCGAATTAATCAAAAGATTTCTTTCCCAGTTTCTCAGAATAAATATCCATTAGATTTAATGGTTGAAGAAGAAAAACTAAAAGTCAAAAATCAAGGAAAATATGATATTAGAGGATATTTAAATAGAAATAATATTGATGAAGAAAAATTTAAATCATTAAGAAAAAAAGGAATAGATCATCATCAAATAATGCATGATTTAAATAAAGAGTTAACAAATGATTAATTTAGAACATAAATGAATATTTTAATTACTGGTGGATCTGGGATGGTTGGAACATTTATAACACCTTATTTAACAAAGAAACATAATGTAACAGTTTTTGATATAGCTCCTCCAAAACATGACAATGTTAAATTTATTCAAGGTTCTATGCTTGAACCTAATGATATAGAGAAAGCATTAGATGGAATTGATGCTTTTGTTAACGTTACAATGAAAAGCCCTCAAGGAGGTTCTGAAACCACTCAAGACATCACACAAATTAAGGAAAACTATGAATTAAATAATTTGGGTTTACATTTATTTTTATATAAAGCTCAAGAGGCTGGAGTAATGAAAGGAGTACATACTAGTACTATGACAGTACATTCCAGAAATGGAACCTACTTTCAA
>PAOU01000008.1 GCA_002708085.1 Dehalococcoidia bacterium | reverse complement strand
TTCTGAAGAAGAAAAGGTAGATGAAGTTGAGAATTCTGAAGAAGAAAANGTAGATGAAGTTGAGANTTCTGAAGAAGNNNNTGTAGATGAAGTTGAGAATTCTGAAGAAGAAAATGTAGATGAAGTTGAGAATTCTGAGGATTCTAAAAAAAGTGAATAATTAAGATGATATTTCAATATCATTACTAAATTTTTAAGATCTTAAAAAGATAAATTTTATTTGAAATTCCACTAATAAGAAGATATATTTTAATAAGAGTATTGAATTATAAATTATTTCAGGATTTGTATGCCTAGTAGATTCGAAAAATTTTCTGAACGTGCACGAAAAGTATTATCTTTGGCTCAAGAAGAAGCCCAAAGATTTAATCATAACTATATCGGTACAGAACATATTCTACTTGGTTTATCTAAAGAGTCTGAGGGTGTTGCAGCAAAAGTCTTAGATTCTATAGGAATAGATTCAAGTAAAATTCAATCTTCAGTAGAATTTATCATAGGCCAAGGAGATAGGCAGACACATAACAGTTTGGGGTTAACACCACGAGCAAAAAAAGTAATTGAATTATCCGTAGATGAAGCAAGAAGGCTTAATCATCAATATATTGGAACAGAACATATCTTAATTGGATTATTGAGAGAAGGAGAAGGAATTGCTGCGGGAGTACTTGAAAGTTTAGGCGCTACCCTTGATGCCGTAAGGAAAGAATCAGATAAGTTAATTTCTGAAACTGTAAGTTCACCTAAATTAAAAGAAAAGAAAACTTCTACTCCTTTGACAGATGAGTTAGGTTCAGATTTAACAAGATTAGCTAATAAAGGAAAATTAGATCCTGTTATAGGTAGAGATTCAGAATTAGAGAGAGTAATTCAAATTTTAAGTCGTAGAACTAAAAATAATCCTGTTCTTATAGGCCAACCTGGAGTAGGAAAAACAGCAATAGTCGAGAAATTAGCTCAAATGGTTAACCTAGGAAATGTTCCAGACACTTTGTTGAACAAAAGGGTTATTACTTTAAATGTGGGCTCATTAGTTGCAGGGACTAAATATAGAGGAGAATTTGAAGAAAGGCTTAAGAAAGTTATTAAGGAATTAAAAGACAGTTCAGATTCTATTCTTTTTATAGATGAAATGCATTCAATAGTAGGGGCTGGTGCTGCAGAAGGAGCAGTTGATGCTGCAAACATTCTAAAACCTGCATTAGCTAGGGGNGAATTGCAAATTATTGGAGCTACTACGATTGATGATTATAGAAAAAATGTGGAGAGAGACCCTGCTTTAGAAAGGAGATTTCAACAAGTAAGTGTTGATCCCCCTGATATAGATGGAACTATTGATATATTAAAAGGTGTCCGTCCTAGATATGAAGAACATCATGGACTTAAGATTACTGATGATGCCGTAAGGGCTGCAGCAGAATTAGCTGAAAGATATATTTCTGATAGAAATATGCCTGATAAAGCTATTGATCTTATGGATGAAGCTGGTTCTAAAGTAAGAATTAAAAATGGTACTCAACCGATTACATTGAAGAGAGCTGTAGATAAATTAAATAAAATTCAGGATAAGAAGTTTAAAGCTATAAGTGATAGAAAATATGACTTTGCTGCAGACTTAAGAGACGAAGAATTAAAACAGGCTGAGAGAGTTGAAAAGATGAATTCTTCTTGGGAAAAAAAGAAGAGTAACAAAAAACTTGTTACCTNTGAGGATATAGCTCAAGTTGTAAGTATGTGGACCAAAATTCCTGTTACTAGGTTAGGTATAGAAGAGAAGAAAAGATTATTAGACATGGAAAAAACTTTGAAACAAAAAATTTCTGGTCAAGATGAGGCAATTTCTTTAATATCTAAAGCTGTAAGAAGAGCTAGATCTGGTTTAAAAAATCCCAAAAGACCCATAGGTTGTTTTTTATTTTTAGGACCTACAGGTGTTGGAAAGACTCATACAGTAAAAAAATTGTCGGAATTCTTATTTGGATCTGAAGATAATTTAGTAAGATTAGATATGTCTGAGTATATGGAACGTCATTCAGTATCTCGTTTAGTTGGAGCTCCTCCGGGTTATATAGGCTTTGATGAAGGTGGACAACTTACTGATATAGTAAGAACTAAATCATATTGCACTATTCTTTTGGATGAAATAGAGAAAGCGCATCCAGATGTTTTTAATATACTTTTACAAATTTTTGAAGATGGGCATTTAACTGATTCAAAAGGAAGGAAAATAGATTTCAAAAATACCATAATAATTATGACAAGTAATTTAGGTTCAGATTTGATAAGAGATGATTCAGTAATAGGTTTTTCTTCAACTGAAGAATCTAATACTTTAGGAGACTATTCAAGAATGAAAGGTAAGGTTCTAGAAGAAGTTAAAAAGTTTTTTAGACCAGAGTTTTTAAATAGGATAGATGGAACTATAGTATTTCACCCTCTAAATAAAACTCAGATTTTTGAAATTGTAGATTTGTTATTATCTGATTTACAAAGTGTAATGTTAAATAATGGATATGTTCTTCAAGTTACTGATGAGGTTCGTACTTACCTTGCAGAAACTGGATATGATGCAAAATTTGGTGCTAGACCTTTGAGAAGGTTAATTCAGGAAGATATTGAAGACCTATTGTCAGAAGAGTTTCTTAAGGATAAATTTTCTCCTGGAGATATTATTGAATTAGATATAATAAATGATCAAATTGCTTTGAAGCAGGACAAAACTGTAAAATTTGAACAAAAATAAACTCTGAGCATTNTATTGAAAAATTTATTAACTACAGAATCTAAATCATATTTGGATAATTTATCTGATTTAATTTCTAGTTATGGAAGATGTTTAATTGCTTTTAGTGGAGGTGTTGATTCTACTTTTTTAGGTTTTATTGCTAATAAGGTATTGGGTAAAAATTCATTAATGATTACTGCTAAATCTCCAAGTCTTGATAATGAAGAATTAAAAAANTCTTTACACTTAGCAAAAAATTGGAAATGGAATCATAGGATAATTGATACTAAAGAATTTAGTAATCCAAATTATACGAAAAANAATTTAGATAGATGTTTTTTTTGTAAAGAAGAATTATTCAAAGTACTTTCTGATATTGCTATTCAANAGGGATTTAATTTTGTTTTGGATGGTTCGAATTTAGATGATTTAAATGATTTTAGACCTGGAATGAAGGCTTCTTCGAAATACGGTGTCAAGAGTCCTTTAGTTGAAGTAGGTTTAACTAAAGAAATGATAAGAACTATTTCAAAGCATTTTGATATTCCTACTTGGGATAAGCCTTCTCAACCTTGTTTATCATCTAGAATACCTTATGGAACTACTATTACACCCAAGATATTAGAAGAAGTATCTAGATCAGAAAAATTCTTGAAATCATTAGGTTATAAAGTAGTTAGAGTAAGACATCATGGTTCAATTGCAAGAATTGAAGTTCCAGAAAAAGATTTTGAAAAACTTCTAGNTAATCAATCTAGAGATTTAATTGTTAAAGAATTAAAAAAAATTGGATTTAAATTTATAACTTTTGATCTTTTGGGATTTAGAACAGGAAGTTTGAATAATCATGTTTAATGAAGAAGAGGTTAAGAATATTTTTTTTATAAATATGATTGGTGGTGTTAGTGGTGATATGTTGATTGGAGGACTTTTGAGTTTAGGTGTTCAAATTTCTAAAATTAATGAAACATTATCATTACTTCCATTAAAAGGAATTGAATTAACCAAAAAGAATGTAAAGAGGGGGCCAGTAGAAGCAGTTTTAGCAGAACCAATATTTGATGAAAATTTGTTAAAAACCACTTTTTCTTGGGATGATTTTTTTGATTTGATTTTAAATTCTNAATTAGATGATGATATTAAGATTAAAACTAGACGAGTTTTAAATAAATTAGTTGATGCAGAAGAAAAAGTTCATGGTGGGAAAGAGAATCCCCATGAATTAGGNAGTATAGATACTTTAGTTGATATTATTTCAGTAATTGTAGGATTTAAAATTCTAAAAGCTGATATTATTTATGCATCTCCATTTCCCTTTGATACAGGTACCATAAAAACCCACCATGGTATTGTTTCTTCATTAGCTCCTGCTACGTCAGAAATTATTTCTTCCGTTAATGCTCCTTTGTCTCAAGTAGAAACTAATATACGTTTAGGTGAATTAGTCACACCTACTGGATCTGCTTTGGTAACCGAGTTGTGTGTTTTTGATAAATTAGAAATGAGATTAGACAAAGTAGGTTATGGGGCAGGAGTAAAAAATCCTGATGGTTATTCTAATGTTGTTTCTATTTGGCAGGGAGAACAAGTAGAAAACAAAGATATTGATAACGTATTACTAATTGAGTCCAATATTGATGATAATTCAGGTGAAATTTTTGGTTTTACAACTGAAAAATTATTAAATAATGGTGCATTAGATGTATGGGTTACGCCTATATTTATGAAAAAAAATAGACCAGCTTATAAAATTTCTGTTTTATCTGACCCACTACAATTAGCTTCCTTGACAGAAATATTGATGAGCGAAACATCTACATTCGGGATAAGAGTATCAGAGGTAAAGAGATACAAATCTAAGCGAGAGATTATAAAATTGAAAACTATTTTTGGTATTATTCAAGTTAAAGTAAGATTTAATACCAATGGAAAAGATTACTTTCCTGAATATGAAGAATGTCGTAAAGTAGCTTTACAGAAAAATGTTCCTTTGATGAAAGTTTATCAAGAGGTACAAAACAAAATTAAATTATATTTGGAAAAATAGCCTCAGTAGCTCAGTGGCCAGAGCAGCTGATTTGTAATCAGCCGGTCCGGGGTTCGACTCCTCGCTGAGGCTCCATTTTCTACAGAAATCAAAAAGATTCTTTTACTCAAGAATGAACTATTACTCCGTCTCTAATATTTAATCCATTAAAAAGATGCTTGTTTTCATTTAAAGCTTTTTCATGAATGGTTAATAAAAAATGTTATGCGGTTTCTAATATATTTATGATTACCGAATTATAAATATATTGCTTAAATTGTTACGAGTTTAGTATTTATATCATCTAGTTTTCATGACTAAATTTTCTTCATTTTCGCAAGATATGAGAATTATGAAAAAGAATAGAGACAAAAAATAATTTCATTTTATAAATTCATCAATAAGCTTACTTATTTTTTCAGGTTTTTCGAAAATAAACATATGAGTGGTATCTTCAATTTCTTTGACAACTAAAGAGGAGTATTTTTCTGATAATTTTTTTATTTGAGACTCTTTAACTAAACTTGAACTGGGTTTAAGTATTAAAGAAGGAGTTTCAATAGGATATTCAGAATCTTTTATTAGAGTTTCTTTTTGTATAGAATTGTCCCAAATTTTTAAATCATAATTTAATCTGTTATTACCTATTAATTCAATTTGTTCTTTTGTTAACTTTGTACTCATTTTTTCAATATGTTTAAATGAATCTTCTGGAGCAACCCAAGAATTTTTGGCATTTTTTTCTACAACAGATAAAAACTTGAAAGCTAAGGAATCTAAAGAAGAATTGTTACTGAACCAAGGGTCTAGAAAAATGATTGAAGATGTTAATTCATTGGAATTTGTGACAATTTCATTTATTATCGTTCCTCCTAATGAATATCCAACTAAAATTATAGGTGTTGAAAATTTTTTCTCTATAAACTCTTCTATTACTTTAGAGAGGTTAGTAACATCAAACTTAATTTCCAAGTTTGATTTTCCATGACCTGGTAGGTCTATTACAGTAATTTTATAGTCTTTAGATAGAAATTCAATTATATAATTATAAGAACTTGAACTACCCATAAGTCCATGTATTAATAGAATTTGAGGGTTGGAGTCATCTCCATATTCTGAATAAAATATTTCTTGATTACTCTCTGAATAATAATATTTATCGTTGTTTATTTGATTTTTTGAGCAACCAATCACTATTATTGATAAAAATAAAACTAATATTAGATATTTCTTTTTTAACATTTCATTAGTTAATTTTATCAATATATTGAAAAGTAAGATTAAATTTAAGTAAAATAATTGCTAATTTTTTTTTCAAAATAGTTTAATAGTTTAATGATCTAAAGTAATAGAAAATCAAAATGGATAATACAAAAAAACAAGTACTCAATGTAGGCCTCATAGGTCTAGGTAATATAGGCACTAAAGTTGCTGAGGAATTATTACAAGATAATAAATTCAATCAAATATTTAACCTTAAAACAGTTCTAGTTCGAGATTTGAAAAAATATCAAAATATTGTTTTCAATAATAAAAAATTTAAGAGTAACAATAAAATTTTATTTAATTTGGTTGATGNTCCAGAGAAAATTTTTGACGATGAAGATATAGATGTAGTCATAGAATTAATGGGAGGAATAAATCCTGCTTTTGAATATGTAAAAAAATCTCTAATTGCAGGTAAGGATGTAATTACAGCAAACAAAGACTTGATTTCAAGAGAGATAAAGCAATTATTAAATATTTCATATAAATATAATTCAAAAATTAAATTTGAAGCTTCTGTGGGAGCTGGAATACCAATTATTGAATTATTACTTGGATTAAGTAAACAAAATCAGATCCGGAGTATTAGAGGCATTATCAATGGCACATCAAATTATATTTTAAGTAAGATGTCAGAAGATGGATCTGAGTTTGAAGATGTGTTAAAAGAAGCTCAGGATTTAGGTTTTGCTGAATCAGATCCAACTAATGATGTTGATGGATTAGATGCAAAATTCAAGATAACTATNTTGGGAGCATTAGCATTTAAATCAGAAATTCCACTTGAATCGGTTTATGTTGATGGAATAAGAGAAATTTCTAATAAAGATTTTGAATATGCAAAAGAACTTGGTTTAAATATTAAACTACTAGCATTTGCTGAAAAAGAAGAATCAACAATTTCAGCTAGAGTACACCCTATTTTAATTCCTATTAATGATCCTATGGCAAAAGTAGACAGAAATTATAATGTAGTAGAGATAGAAGGTAATTTAATAGGAAAACTATGGATACAAGGTGAAGGTGCAGGAAGTAACTCTACTACTAGTGCTGTTTTGGGAGATCTTATGAGTTTATTTGACTCAAGACAATTAGAAATCCAATCACTCAATCAAAATTTGAAAATTAGAACTATAGATGAAAATGTTAATAAGTATTATATAAGATTAGTTGTGGTGGATAAACCAGGTGTTTTGGCTCAAATTGCTGAAATATTTTCAGACAAAAATATTAGTATTGCTTCAGTAATTCAAAAAGATAATTATACAGATGATCAGTTTGTTGATTTAGTAATAATGACTCATTCTTCTATTGAGAAAAATATTCAAAATGTAATGAAGAAAATTTCATTATTAAAAATTGTACAGAAGGATCCTTTGTTAATTAGAGTAGAAGATTGAAGTTAAATTTCAGTTATTGCAGGTACTACACCTGAAGCACTCGCAAAAGTATATCCAACCCAGATAAGTAATATAACAATTACTACTAGTAAGGTTATAAAAATTTTAGTCTTATCATTCATTTAGTTATATATTATGTTTCACAAATTATTTGGAATTGATAAGTGAAACGAGGAATAGGTTGTTTATTCTTCAGAATCTTGCTCTTCTTTCTCTTCTTTTAACTTTTGCTCTTTAATTTCTTGTTCTTTATCAGCTCTTTCTGCTCTAAGAATTCTACCTGCTCTTTCAGAAGCTTCTCTTTTTGCATCCCAAATGTCTCGAGTGACTTTACCTTGATTAAGTATTGAAAATTCAAGGACTACAAATACTATCAAAAGTACATTAAGTAATAATAACAGAGGAATTCTTTTGTTATTAAAATATGAGTTTAATGTTTTCATCATTTTGTTTTTGTAACATATAAAGATATCTTTAGCCAATAATTTAATATTTTAGAAACTCTGTGATATTAAAATATATCCATGGATACTAGAGTATTAAATATTATAGGAGTTCTAATATTAATTGGTACCCTTACTAGTATGTTTTTTCATTTAATTCTTGATTAATTACTAGAAGAAAAAATATATTATTGTTCCTATTATAATTCCGAGAATTAATAGATTTATTAGGCGAAATATTCTATTCCTTCTATCTACTCTTTCTAAAATAGCTTTTTCTACTAATTCATCTAGAGAAATTTCATTTAACGGTTTTTCTTTTTTCATAATTACATTTTAAATATTTATTTTTTTAATTTCCCTATATTTCTAATAAACATTCATTCTAATAAGTTAATTTAAGTATTATTNATCACCATATAAAATCTTCAATAATATTTTTTTTGTATAGAAGTAGAAAAAGTACTATGTTTTATGCTAGAATCACGCAGGGCAGCAGGGGTGGGTGAGCGGTTAATACCACCAGACTGTAAATCTGGCGCCTTTGGGCTACGGGGGTTCGAATCCCTCCCCCTGCACCAGTTGGATTTTGATCCAACTGATATGCCCACATAGCTCAGGGGTAGAGCGCGTTCTTGGTAAGAACGAGGTCACCAGTTCAAATCTGGTTGTGGGCTCCATAGCCTTTTTAAAAATTTGTGGTTAAAATAAACAAAAATAAATTTTTATAAATTGTATTTAAAATAATCTAATATATTTTGGAGGATCCAAAAAATGGGAAAACAAACTTTTGATCGAAGTAAGCCTCATGTGAATGTTGGAACAATTGGCCACGTTGATCATGGGAAGACAACTCTTACCGCTGCTATCACTGCTACATTAGCGAAGGCAAATGATAATGTTTCGTTTCGTGCTTTTGATACTATTGATAATGCACCTGAAGAAAGGGAAAGAGGAGTTACTATTGCAATTCAACACGTAGAATATGAAACAGAGACAAGACATTACGCTCACGTAGATTGTCCAGGCCACGCTGATTATATTAAAAATATGATTACTGGTGCTGCTCAAATGGATGGAGCTATTTTAGTTGTAAGTGCTCCAGATGGGCCAATGCCTCAAACAAGAGAACACATCCTTTTAGCTAGACAGGTTAATGTCCCTAAAATTGTTGTTGCATTAAATAAATGTGACATGATGGATGATGAAGAATTATTAGAATTGGTTGAATTGGAAGTTAGAGAATTATTGACAGAATATGGTTTCCCTGGAGANGAAGTGCCTGTAGTTAAAATAAGTGCATTACAAGCATTAGAATCTGAAGGAGAAGGAGAATGGGCAGACAAAATTAATGAATTAATGGCTAAGGTAGATGAATATATACCTGTTCCTGAAAGACCTACTGATTTGCCTTTCTTAATGCCTGTGGAAGATGTGTTTAGTATTAAAGGAAGAGGTACTGTTGTAACAGGTAGAATTGAGAGAGGTGAGGTGAAGGTTGGTGATGAAATAGAAATTGTTGGTTTTGGAAGTACAGAAAAATCAACTGTTACAGGTGTAGAAATGTTTCACAAGTCACTAGATTCAGGAATTCCTGGAGATGCAGTAGGTTGTTTATTGAGAGGACTAGAACGTGAAGAAATTGCAAGAGGTGCTGTATTAGCAAAACCTGGAACAATAACTCCATTGACTAAAGGAAAGGCTCAAATTTATGTACTTACTAAAGAAGAAGGTGGAAGACACACACCATTTTTTAGTGGATATAAACCGCAATTTTATATAAGAACAACAGATGTTACTGGAACAGTTACTCTCCCAGAAGGAACCGAAATGGTGATGCCTGGAGATAACTTAGAAATGGATGTTGAACTTATGTACCCTGTAGGATTAGAAAAAGAATTGAGATTTGCTGTTAGAGAGGGTGGAAGAACTGTGGGATCTGGTGTTTTCATCGCTGTTTAATAGAAAAAATAAAATAAGGTGGTGTAATAATGGCTAAAACTGGAGCTAGGGTATTGATAACTCTTGCTTGTACAGAATGTCAGGACAGGAACTATCATAGTGAAAAAAACAGAAGAAATAGTACTGAAAGGATAGAACTTACTAAATTTTGTAAAAAGTGTAGAAAAAGAGTTATTCATAGAGAAACAAGGTGAAAATTGGCTAAAGAGCAAAGTCCGAAGGTTTCAGAAGTCCGTCCATCTAGATTATCAGGTTTAAAGCTTGGTCGGATCGGAGAAATTATAAGTGAATTAAAAAAAACAAGATGGCCCAGTAGAAGTGAGGCTACTAGATTAACATTGTTGGTNTTGGCAATTNCTGGTGCNATAGGGATTATTTTGGGAATAATAGATATGGGTTTTTCCAGACTATTCGAGATTATNTCAGNAGGTTAATATGATTGAAGAAATTGATTTAACAGAAGAAATTTTAGAAGAAGAAGAAATTATGGATTTATCTTCTTACTCTGGAGATTGGTATATTCTTCATACTTATTCAGGTCAAGAAGATAGAGTAAAAAAGAATTTAGATCAACGTGTGAAGACTATGGATCTTAAAGATAAGATATTTGGTTGTGTAGTCCCCACTGAATCAGAAGTAGAAGTTAAAGACGGTCAAAGGAAAATCATTAAGAAAAAGATGTATGCTGGTTATTTATTGGTAAACATGACTATGGATGATGATAGTTGGTTTGCAGTAAGAAATACTCCAGGAATTACTGGTTTTATTTCTNCAGAAGATGAACAAGAAAGAAGACCAAAGCCAGTCCCCTTAGAAGATAAAGAAGTGGATCAAATTTTTTCTAGAATGAAATCCGATAGCCCTAAAGTAAGAGTTGGGTTTGCTAAAGGAGATTCAGTAAGAATTAAAGATGGACCATTTGCTGAATTTATGGGAACTGTTGATTATGTTGATCAAGATAAAGGCAAAGCAAGAGTTTTAGTTTCTTTTTTTGGAAGAGATACGCCTGTGGAATTAGATTTCTTGCAGTTAGATAAAGGATAATAATATGGCAAAACAAGTACAAGCATTAGTAAAGTTACAAATTGAAGCAGGAAAAGCAACTCCTGCTCCTCCAGTAGGACCTGCTTTAGGGCAACATGGTGCAAATATCATGGGTTTTGTAAAAGAATATAACGACAGAACATCTAAAATGTCTGGAAATATTATTCCTGTAGAGATCACAATTTATACTGATAAATCTTTTACATTTGAGTTAAAAAGCCCTCCTGCATCTGCCTTAATAAAAAAAATGGCAAAGTTGGATAAAGGTTCTGGTGAATCTGGAGTAGAAATGGTTGGTAAAATCACTAGATCTCAAGCTAAAGAGATTGCTAAAGAGAAATTACAAGATTTGAATGCTGTAGATCTTGATGCTGCAACAAAGATCATTGAAGGAACTGCAAGAAGTATGGGAGTTTTAGTAGAAGATAAATAAAACTTTAATTATTAATGAGGTATTATGGTCAAGCAAGGTAAGAAATATAGAAATGCTATAGAAGAAGTTGGTCAAACTTTTTATAGCCCAGATGATGCAATCGCTTTAGCGAAGAAAGTTTCTAATAGAAATTTTGATGAAGCAGTAGAGTTGCACATTTTAACTTCAGCTGATCCTAAACATGCTGATCAGCAAGTTAGAGGTTTTGCTGAATTACCTCATGGAACTGGAAAACAAGTGAGAGTTCTAGTTTTTGCTGAAGGTGATGTTGCAAATGATGCTAAAGAAGCTGGAGCAGATATTATTGCCGATCAAGATGTTATTAAAAAAATTGAAACAGGATGGTCAGAATTTGATGTTTCAATAGCTACACCTGATCAAATGAGTAAAATAGGAAAATTAGGTAGATATCTTGGAAGAAAAGGTTTAATGCCTAATCCTAAAACTGGGACAGTAGTACAAGGAAAAGACATTTCTAAAGCTATCAATGCTTCTAAAAAAGGAAGGTTAGAAATAAAAATGGATAAAACTTCTATAATCCATTTAAGATTTGGAATTGTTAGTTTTTCTGAAGAACAGCTTCAGGATAACCTCAAAAGTATTATGACAACATTGATATCTTCTAGACCTGATGGAGTGAAAGGAAGATTTCTTAAAAAAGCCACATTGGCAACTACTATGGGTCCTGGAATTAAAATTGATATTACAGATCTTGAAAATATGGTGGAAAATAATTAAAAATTGAGATAATATAATTTGGCCGAAGACAGTGGGTGTCTCTAGAGTCTTAATTTCCCGCCTAGGTTTACTAAGAATCTTGATTGACCTCTGTTTTCGATATTAGAGGTCAAATTTTTTTTGTATAACTTATTGTAATATGGCTAACGAAAAGAAAATAAATCAAGTAAAAGAATTAGAAAATATTTTTAAAGAGAATGATTTTTTCATTTCTACTGAATTTAAAAATATTTCTGCTAATCAAATGACTAGTTTAAGAAAAGTTCTTAGCTCTTCAGGTTCCTCATTTCGTATTGTTAAAAATAATCTTGCTTTTCTAGCAGCAGAAAATTCTGGGAAAACTATTTTAAAAGACATTATTAATGGTCCTTGTGGAATTGTAGTAACAAAAGGAGATCCTGCAGAAACTTCTAAAAAATTATTAGAAGAAGTTAAAGATCAAAATCTTTCCATAGAAATTATAGGCGCATTGATGAATGATNAAATACTTGATTCTCAGAATGTATTAAAATTAGCATCATTGCCTAAAAAAGATATTTTAATGTCTAAACTTCTTGGACAGATGTATAGCCCAGTATCAGGTTTAGCTTATGTTCTTTCTGCTCAATTAAGATCAGTAGTAACAGTAATCAAAAATATTTCAGAAGCTAAGGCAGAGACAGAAGAGTCAAAGCCAGAAGAAGTTAAAGCGGAGACAGAAGAGTCAAAGCCAGAAGAAGTTAAGGCGAAGACAGAAGAGTCAAAGCCAGAAGA
>PAOU01000007.1 GCA_002708085.1 Dehalococcoidia bacterium | reverse complement strand
ATTAATATAAATATATATAACGATTTGAAATTCATTTTAAACTCCGATTTTGTGATTTTTAGATAGTATCTTTAGAAGATTTAAGTAGTTAATCCCCGATCTTGTCGGGGCAGATACATATGCAATTCGAAGTTGAAAATGATTTTAATTTAAACACATCAAAGAAATTAACATCTTATACCTTATTCAGTCAAACTTTTTATTCCACCATTTTCTTCAGTTAAAACCCAACTTAAAAATAACAACAATTATTAAGTCATTTGAGAACAGTTGTTAAAGTTTTTAATATCCCCGCTAATTATTATTTTTTCTTTTGATCCTTTAAAATGAATTAATGTACCTAAAAAACATACTTAAAATAATTGAAAAGAGAATTTCAAAATCTCAAATAATAGGGTATGGAATATTAATTATTTTGTTGATTTTGTTTATTTTCAATGCTGATTTTGAACGTCTACAAGATAAAATGTTCAAAACTTCTTTAATAGTTGAACAATTTCCTCTTATAGTCACTCAAGCAGCTAGAAACACTTTAATATTCACATTCTTGGGGTTCTCTGGAGGCATCATATTAGGTCTGATAATTGCATTGATGAGATTATCAAATCTTACTTTATACAGATGGTTAGCAATAGTTTATATAGATATGCTTAGAGGACTACCCGCCCTATTAGTACTTATATTCATAGCTTTTGGTTTACCTATAGCTTTAGGAATAAGAATTCCAGGCACATACACTCGAGGAAGCCTAGCTCTTGCTATTGTTTCTTCTGCATATATAGCTGAAGTGCTTAGAGCAGGTATTCAAGCAATTCCAAGAGGTCAAGAAGAAGCAGCAAAAGCTCTAGGAATGAAAAAATTTGATGTGATGCAAAAAGTTATTTTCCCACAAGCTTTTAGAATTGTCTTACCGCCACTAACTAATGAATTAGTTCTTCTACTAAAAGATACTGCCCTTATTTCAGTAATAGGAGTAACACCAGAAACTAAAGAATTAACTAGATTTGGAAGAGATGGAGTCAATTGGTCTGCTAATGCAACTCCTCTTGTAGTAGCAGGGTTTGTATATTTAGCAATAACTATCCCAATGACAAGAGTGGCAAATTGGCTTGAAAATAAAATGAGAACACCAAAATAGATAAGAGAAATAATATACCAAAATTTATCTGTTAACGTGTAAAATTTATGTTATTCTAATATTTCTAATCTTTAAAAAGATTACAGAGACTAAACTAATTGGAGGGTATTCATGTTTCGCATAAAAAATTCACTATTAACATTTTTAATTCTTCTTTCCATTTCTTCTCTATTAATTATTGGGTGTGGAGAAGGAGAAGTAGAAGAACCAATGTCAAGTTCAGTAGATAAAAGTGATTATGACAAATTAAAAGATGATGCAAAGCAGGAAGTAAAACAAGAAGTAAAACAACAAGTTGAAGAGAAAGAAGACGAAGATAGAAGAGAAGCTATGTCTAGTGGATTATCATATCCAGAGAAACCTCCAGTAATTGGAATGATTTTAGTTGGTCCTAGAAATGACAAAGGATGGTCTCAAGCACATTTCGAAGGTGGACAATATGCAGCAGAGGCACTAAATGGAGAATTAATAACTGTTGATCTTGTTAATCCAGCAGATAACCCTGATTTAACTATCCCGGGAATTGCTGAAGACATGATTGATCAGGGTGCTAATGTAATTTTTGCTACATCTGATGATATGAAAGATGGAATATTAGAAGCAGCTGCGATGTTCCCGGATACTGATTTCGTTTGGTCTTCAGGTGACAGCGCTCTTGAAGGTGGTAAAGGATACAAACCTGAATTAGAAAATCTTGCAAATATCATGGGACAGATGGAATACGGACAGATGATTGCAGGTTGTGCTGCAGCATTAAAATCTAAGAACGGAAAAATTGGTTTCCTCGGTCCATTAATCAACGATGAAACTAGAAGATTAGCTAATGCTACATACCTAGGTGCAATTCATTGTTCGAATCAACCAATAGATTTCAAAACAATTTGGATTGGTTTCTGGTTCCATATCCCTGGAGTTACATTAGANCCGACACAGGTTACTAACGAATTTTTTGATGAAGGAAGAGATGTTGTTATCTCACATATTGATACTACTGAGGCATTAGTAGTTGGAGGACAACGTGCAGNATCTGGAGAGGATGTTTGGGTTGTTCCTTATGACTATGAAGGTGCTTGTGAACAGGCTCCAGAAATTTGNCTCGGAGTAAACTATTTCAACTGGGGACCTGATTATCTTGAAATTGTTGAAAAAAGTCTTAATGNTGAATTTATAAATGAATGGATTTGGTCTGANCCCGACTGGGATAACATGGATGAATCTACTATAGGGTGGCATCATGGCCCTGGACTTTTTGAAGATGAAGCTTCAAAGCTAGATCAATTCATTGATGAATTAGCTTCAGGAATGAATCTATTCATGGGTCCATTAAATTTTGAAGATGGATCAACTTATCTTGAAGCAGATGAAGTAGCAGATGAAATGCAAGTATGGTACACCCCACAATTATTATCGGGAATGAATGGGGAAGGTACTGAAGCGACTGGAAATCCTATGGATGATGCAAGTCCTCTTGAACTCACACAAATGCTTTTAGGAGCATATGCAGATAATGGTGGGGCATATGATCCACCTACAGTTGGGGTTATTCTAGTAGGNCCTCGTAACGATAAAGGATGGTCTCAAGCTCATTTTGAAGGTGCTGAATATGCAGCTAAAGCTATGAATGGTGATTTAATTACTGTAGATTTTGTTAATCCAGCAGATAATCCAGACCTCACTATACCAGGAATTGCTGAAGACATGATTGATCAGGGTGCTGATCTAATTATTGCTACGTCTGATGATATGAAAGACGGTATATTAGAAGCCGCTGCTATGTTTCCTAATACAACATTCGTATGGGCTTCAGGTGACAGTGCTTTAGAAAGTGGAAAAGGTTACAAACCTGAATTAACAAATTTAGGTAATGTAATGGGCCAAATGGAATATGGCCAAATGATTGCAGGTTGTGCTGCAGCATTAAAATCTAAAGATGGAAAAATAGGTTTCCTTGGTCCATTAATCAACGATGAAACTAGAAGATTAGCTAATGCTACATATCTTGGATCAAAATACTGTGCAGGAGATAAAGCTTTAGACTTTAAAGTCACATGGATTGGTTTCTGGTTCCATATCCCTGGAGTTACATTAGACCCGACACAGGTTACTAATGAATTCTTTGATGAAGGAAGAGATGTAGTAATTTCACACATAGATACTACTGAAGCTTTGGTAGTTGGAGGACAAAGGGCTGCTGGTGGAGAGGATGTATGGGTAGTCCCTTATGACTATGAAGGTGCTTGCGAACAAGCTCCAGAAATTTGTCTNGGAGTAAACTATTTCAACTGGGGACCAGCTTATCTAATGTTTCTAAATGGCGCATTGAATATGGACTCAGATCCTAATACTTGGGATCAACTATTATTGGATGGAGATATTGGATGGGGATGGGTTGGTCCATACTGGAAAGATATTACTCATCCTGATAAATCTTTTATCGGATGGCATTCAGGTGATGGGTTAAACGGAGATGAATCACAATCTTTAGATTCTTTCATAGGGGAATTAGCTAATGGACTCAACCTATATACAGGTCCATTAAATTTCCAAGATGGAACAGTGTATGTTGAAAGTGGAAAATCCTTAGACTGGTCAGGAGATCATTTAAATGAAACCTCTGGAGTAGATGCTGCAAAAGTATGGTATACACCACAATTGTTAGAAGGCATAGAAGGTTCATCAGAATAACGGTAAATGCTTTAAGAGATTATAATAATAGGCGACTCCTAAACGAGTCGCCTATTTAGTTTTATTATGGAAATTAAGTTTAAAAATATCACGAAATCATTTGGGAATATTCTCGCTAACAAGGATATAAGCTTTACTATTTCATCTGGGAAAATTCATGCATTACTAGGAGAGAATGGAGCAGGAAAATCTACTCTTGTAAAAATACTTTCAGGGCATTACAAGGCAGATGATGGAGAAATCATAGTTGGAGAAAAAAAACTTGAACTTGGATCTACTAAAGACTCAATAAAAAATGGTATTGGAATCCTCGCTCAAGATCCCTTAGATTTTTCAAATCTGAATGTCTTAGAAAGTTTTATTGTAGGAAGTAAGAACAGCAATCCTTTTATTAATATAAAAGGAATAAAAAAGAATATCTTAGAACAATTTAAAAAATATAAAATTAATGTGAATCCTGAGGATCAAATCAGAGATCTTTCAGTAGGAGAAAGACAACAAGTTGAACTAATTAGACTTTTATTCAATGGAACAAAAGTTATAATTTTAGATGAGCCAACGAACGGATTTTCCCTAGAACAAAAACAACTTGTATTTGAAGTACTTAAATCATTAAATAAAGTTGGTTTCATAATAATTTTAGTATCACATAAACTTGATGAAGTATTAGATCTTTGCCAAGAAGCTACTATATTAAAAAGAGGAGAAATAGTATCAACTGTCCAGCTTCCCTGCCCTAGTGATCAAATCATTAATCTTATGTTTGATTCGAAATTCTCTGNTAAAACTAACAATGAAAAAGAAAATTCAAAAAAATCTGAGTTAGGATCAATACTGATTAATTTCTCTAAAAAACCAAAAAGTATTCAATATTATGATCAAGATATCAATTTTCCATGTGGGAAAACTACAGGTGTCATAGGACTACAAGGTTCTGGAGCAGATCAATTCATTAGAGAATGTTTCAGCGGAAAAATTAATATTACAATAAAAAATGAAAATTCTGACAATTTTATACCTGAAAAATATTTTTACTACACTCCATCTGACAGACTGGAAAAAGGGTTATTCAATGAATTGAAAATATATGAACACGTTGCTATTTCAAGATTCTCAGATTCTCAAATAATTGATTGGAAAAAAGTAGAAAACAAAAGCATCAAATTAATTGATGATTTCAATATAAAAGGCGAAAAAAACACTCTGGCTTCGGAATTATCAGGAGGTAATCAGCAAAAATTAATGCTTGCTTTGATCCCAGAAGAAATAGGTCTTTTATTAATGGAACAACCCACTCGAGGATTAGATGTACAATCAGCTAGTTTCATATGGAGAAAAATTAAAACCAGATCTAATTCCGACTATGGTTCAATATTTTCTACTACAGACATAGAAGAAGTTTGGTCATATTCTGATTACATAATGTGTTTTTCAGGAAATTCGATCACTCATTTTTCAGATAAATCAAATATAAGTAAAGATGAAATACCTTATCTAATTTCAGGTGTTAGTAGCAATGGAAAATAAACTGAAAATAAATTTATTAAATCTAAGTTTTATAACTATAAAATTATTAGTTACATTCCTATTGATTAGTTTAATTATTCTATTACTTGGAGGTTCCCCATTAGAAGTAATNGAATCAATAATTTACGGTGCTTTTGGAAAACCACAAAAAATAGTAAAAACTTTATTAATTTGGGCACCAATCGCACTAGCATCATTAGCTCTTCTGATAACTTTCTCAGCTGGATTATGGAATATTGGAATTGAAGGTCAGATTATAGCAGGGTCTATAGGTGCAACAATTATAGCAAGATCTGCTTTAGGAGAATCAATTGCATCTCCATATATTCAAATATTTATTGGTCTGATTTTTGGTGGATTATGGGGTCTATTATGTGGATTTCTTAGAGTCAAGTTTAATGTACATGAAATTTTTGGTGGATTAGGTCTTGATTTTGTCGCATCAGGATTAATCGTATATCTAATAATTGGACCTTGGAAAAGAGCAGGAATAGCATCTACAAGCGGTACAGATATTTTTCCAGATGCATCTTGGTTTCCTACTCTAGGAAAATACAACTTCCAGATTATTCCATTAATCCTAGTAATAGCTTCTTTTTTTATCATCTTTATTTTAATTAAATATACTAATTTAGGTCTTAGACTTAGAGCTACTGGAATAAATCCATCTTCAACCAGTAGGTATAAAATAAACAGTTCACTTTATTTTTATTATGCTTTCGCAATTGCAGGAGCATTAGCAGGTATAGCTGGAGTAGTTCAAGCTGCAGGTTTTCATCATAAACTTGTACCAGCAATTTCAGGAGGATATGGATTCTTATCAATCTTGATCGTATTAGCTTCTTCAAGAAATCCTGTAATAACAATGATCCTAAGTTTCTTCTTTGCATCTATGATTGCAGGAGGATCCCAATTACAACTAAGACTAGATTTACACTCNAGCATGATTTCAATAATACTTTCTTCAATTGTTCTCATATGGTTGGTAATGAGATCACCTTATTTAAACAATATNTTCAATAAAATTACATCCAGGTTGAATCTAGAAAAATGACTTATTTTGAATCCTCCTTTATCACGATAATATCCTTAAGTGCTCCATTGGTATTTGTAGTTATAGGAGAAACAATCACAGAAAGATCCGGTGTAGTAAATCTATCTGTAGAAGGAACAATATTAATAACTGCACTTACCGCATTTGCAGTAGCCGTATCAACTAATAATGCTAGTTTAGGTGTTTTATCTGCTGGTTTAATAGGATCATTTATAGCTCTTATAATTGTATTGTGTGACATAAAGCTAAGTATTAATCAAATTGCAATAGGATTCGTACTAACAATTCTATGTGGTAAGTTAAGCAGTTTTCTTGGTCAAAATTTCGTAAGAATACCTGGGCCATCTCTACCTAAAGTAGATCTCCCCATACTAAAAGATATTCCTTATATAGGNCCTTCTTTGTTTAATCAAAATATTCTTGTTTTATTATCTGTATTACTTATTCCTATAGCTTGGTTTTTTCTATACAGAACTAAATTTGGATTAAATTTACGTTCTGTTGGTGAAAACCCTACATCATCAATGAGCAGAGGAATCAACCCTGAACATATGAGAATATTAGGAACATTAATTGGTGGTTTCCTTATAGGAATTGGAGGAGCTGCTTTTTCTCTACATGCTAAGTATGGATGGTCAGAAGGNCACACTGGAAACTACGGATGGATTTGCTTGGCCATAGTGATATTTGGAGGATGGAACCCTATTAGAGCTGCTTTAGGAGCCTATGCTTTTGGAGCATTCCAATTAATAGCCCTTAAAATGCAGTCGGTTACCATAGGATTTACACAAGTTCTTCCATTAATCCCTTTCCCTTTAATGATAATGACACTAATATTTATACAGATGTTTAATGGAGAACATAGAAGAAAGTTACCAGTTTTCTTAAAACCAATAATTGGAGGAATTGAACCAGGATCTTTAGGAAAACNATTGAATAAGGAAAAATAGTTAAAAATGGAAATAACTTCAAAAAAAATACAATCAAAAATCATTGAATTATCCCAAAAAATCTCAGATTTTTATTTGGAAAACAACGATTTTAAATATCTATCCATTGTCGTCCCATTATCTGGAGGTGTTCCATTCGCAGTAGATTTAGTTAAATCACTCTCTGATGAAATTCAAAACAAACTCTTAATGTGTTATGCCTATGACATGGATGAAGAATGGTATTTTTCTGATTCCAACCCTGAAATTGGAGAACCAATATTAATTATTGAAGATATTTATGATACAGGAAAGACATTGGCTGATATAATTCCATGGTTGGAAGAAAAATTTACTCCAAGGGAAATAAAAACTGTAGTCTTATTGGAAAAAGAAATTGAGAAAATTAACAATATTACTATTGACTGGACAGGTTTTATTGTAGAAGATACTTGGGTCTTTGGTTATGGCATGGATGATGAAAATGGGATGAGGCGAGGATTACCATATATAACCGATTAAAATAATCTCTGTAAAAATATGAGAATAGAAAGAGAAGTAAAACTTGATTTTGAAGATGTATTAATAAGACCTAAAAGGAGTACTCTTTACTCTAGAAAACTTGTTAATTTAACCAGAACTTTTAAATTTAAATTTTCTGAGTCATCTTGGACAGGAATTCCTATTATAGCTGCAAACATGGATACTATAGGAACTTTTGAAATGGCTGAAGTGCTATCAAAAAATCAAATGCTTACAGCTATTCATAAATTTTACAA
The DNA here is from genome assembly GCA_002708085.1 of Dehalococcoidia bacterium. Lineage (GTDB taxonomy): Bacteria > Chloroflexota > Dehalococcoidia > Lucifugimonadales > Lucifugimonadaceae. The sequence continues at coordinate 96,241 of PAOU01000007.1, read as the reverse complement.
TACTGAAGATTGGGTAAATGCACTTAAAAGTGGCATAAACCCTGAATATCTTTCTCTAACTGCAGGGATTGATTCTTTATCCCAAATAAAAGATTTAATTAAAAACTTAACTACCAATAAACAAAAAATACCTAAATTTCTTTGTTTAGATGTAGCTAACGGTTATACAGAAAAATTTATTGATACAGTAAAAACAGTCCGAGATGCTTTTCCAAATCCAATTATTGCAGGAAATGTAGTAACAGGAGAAATGACTGAAGCTTTAATATTAGCAGGAGCAGATATTGTGAAAGTTGGAATCGGACCAGGATCTGTGTGTACTACTAGAATAGTAACTGGAGTTGGGTATCCACAACTATCAGCAATATTGGAATGTTCCGATGCAGCCCATGGATTAGGTGGTCATGTGATTTCAGATGGAGGGTGTAAATACCCTGGAGATATTTCTAAAGCTTTTGGAGCTGGAGCGGATTTTGTAATGCTGGGAGGAATGTTCGCTGGTCATTTAGAATCTGGAGGAGAATTATTTGAAGAAGATGGAATTAAATATAAAAGATTCTATGGAATGAGCTCTGATACAGCTATGGAAAGACACTATGGAGAAATAGAAAGTTACAGGGCAAGTGAAGGTAAAACTGTAACTGTCCCCTATAAAGGAAAAGTAGAAAACACCTTAAGACATATTTTAGGAGGATTAAGATCTGCAGCTACTTATGTAGGAGCAAGAACTATAAAGGAAATTCCTAAATGCACCACTTTTATTTTGAAAACTAGTAAATAAAATTATCAGTTTTACTTTTTTCTGGGAAAGATTAAGGTTAATTATGGTTTCTTTTCAATAAAGAAACTGATGCGGAAATATGGCCCTTGATTAACGTCGAGGGCCAATTATAAAAAAAGTTTTTAAAATACTCGCTAACAGGTATTGACAACTTTTTTATTTTGTAATATTCTATTGATTGTGTGACGACACAGGATGAAAGCGAACAAACTCTCAATTAAGGGACGCTGGAGAGGGAGAAAGCGATCACCAATTCCGTATCGGGAGGAAGCTCTCACTTAGCAATAAGTGGGAGTTCTTCTTTTGTGAAGGTTTTTATGAAATATGTAATTCCGACAATTGAAAATGTTAAATCAGCTAAAAAGGCTATTAAAAAATATATAACTATTACTCCCCTAATCCATTACCCCAGCCTTGATAAGATTTTAGATGCTGAAGTTTGGGTAAAACATGAAAATTTTCAAATATTAGGATCGTTCAAAGTTAGAGGGGGATTAAATTACGGAACTTATCTTGAAAAACCTAATTCTTCATCAGTGTTAGTTACACCTTCAACTGGAAATCACGGCCAATCTATAGCATATTCTGCAAGAGTATTTGGATATAAATCAATAATTTGTTGCCCTGTTGGAATCAACCCATCAAAAATTGAATCTATGGAAAATCTAGGAGCTCAGGTTATTTCAAAAGGAAATAGTTACGATGAATCAAAATTCAATGCTCAAGAAATAGCAGAAAAAAACAACTATATCTATGTAGATGGAGCCAATGAAGACAAATTAATTGCAGGTGTAGCTACTTATTCATTAGAAATTTTTGATGAAATAGATCCAGATTTTATTATAGTGCCCTTGGGAGCAGGAAGTGGAGCCTCTGGAGCTTGCATAGTAAGAAACGGATTAAATAAAAAAACTAAAATTATAGCAGTTCAATCTTCAGCTTCTCCTGCAGGTTATTTATCTTGGAAAGAAAAACAATTAACTGAATCAAAATCTAATTCTAAATGTGAAGGATTAGCTACTGGAAAAGGATATGAATTACCTCAATCAATTTTAATAGACAGCTTAGATGATTTTGTCTTATCTGAGGAAAAAGAAATATTCTCAGCTATGAAAATATTTCTATTAAACACAAAATCACTTGTTGAATCTGCAGGAGCATCTACTTTAGCTGCAGCAATCGGTTTAAAGAAGAAAATAAAAGGAAAAAAAGTAGTTCTAGTTGCTTCTGGAGGGAATGCTTCAGTGAACAATCTTATCGAAGCACTAAAATTATAAGATATAGGGTCATTATTTAAAACTTGATAACGACCCTTACCTATAGGGGCTGTATTATCACAACATAAAATTAAATAATTTCAAAATATCATATGTCTCATGTTATTCTTTTAAAAGAATAAAATTTCTTAATAATTATGAATTACATTACTGAGTTTAAACAATTACCCATAAAAAATATTCAGCCTTCACCTAATCATCTTGAAGATAATTATTCTAATGAAGATATAAAATCTGTGGCTCAAGACATAAAAGAAAAAGGACTTATGGAACCACTACTAGTGGGAAAATTAAAAAATGGGAATTTTGAAATTATATTAGGAATAAAAAGATATTTAGCATTTAAACATCTTGGTTATTCAACTGTAGTAGTTGGAATTATAAATGAAATGGTAAATTCTGATGAAGCATGGGCTCTATCTTTACAATATCCTTCATTATCTGAATTACTCACTCCTTCTCATAAGTCAATTGGAATAAAATTTCTCATTGATAATGAAAAAATGAATTTAAATGAGATATCAAATCAAACAGGAATTCATATTAATGATTTAAATAGATATTTAACAATTTTCAAATTCGATAAAGAATTGAAAAGAATGTTAGAAAACAATGAAATAAATTTGAAAATTTCTGTTCTTTCTCACAATTTAAATAAAACTTTATCTAAATTATCTGGTAGCGAATTACCTTCTATTACTTCTAGTCAAATAGCTAAGAATCTTATCTCTAAAAATAATAACGAGATAGAAAATTTAGAAAAAATTATCAATATATTTGACTAATCTAAATATCTCCAATAAATGCTACTATTCCTATAAGAACAATCGGAACAGTTATTACATTAACTATTACTACTGCCAAAGCAATTTTAAAAGCACTGGACCATGTAAGTGTAACTTTCATTGATCCCCATTCATCATTTGGAGGAATCATTTTTTCTCTCTTATACAGCAATAAAGATTACTGCAATAACTACAATAACTATTAATACGATTATTACAGGAAAACTTGTCAAAAACTTGTATATACTAGGACCTTTCATAATTTATACCTCTATTTATTTATTATTTTGCCATCTCAAAAAAATAACTTCTAGATAAAAACAACTCTTTTTTTAACTTTTCTTGGAAGTTTCAATAAAATTAATTATTTCTTGTGCATGACCATTAGGATCAACATCTTTCCAAATTTTCATAATAATTCCATTTTCATCTAACAAATAAGTTATTCTCTTAATACTCAATTTAGAATTCCCATTATCATTTTTTTCATAAAGAACTCCATATTTCTGACAAATTTCATGGTTTTCATCTATTATCAATTCAAAATTTAAGTCAAATTTATTAATAAAATTTTGATGAGAATCAAAGTCATCTGCACTCACGCCAAACACTTTAATACCTGTTTGATCATAAACTTCTTTCATATCACGAAATTCACACGCCTCAATAGTACATCCTGGAGTATCATCTTTAGGATAAAAATAAAGAACTACTATATTTCCTTTCAAATTATCAAGATTAATTAAAGATCCACCAGAACCCATTAACTCAAAACTTGGAGCTTTCTGTCCTTCTAATAACATTGCTAAGATTCTCCTTATGATTTAAATTTTCAATTCAGAATCAATTTCAGACTGATACTGATTCACCTTACCTGATTCTATATCTTTTAAGTTAACTATTTGACCAGTATCTCCAGACTCTAATGCTCCATAAGCTAATGATAATGCTTTCACTCCTACAATCTCATCTACCTCAGGTGTAGAGTTATTTATTATTGCTTCCGCCAAATCATGTAGCTCAATAGCAATAAGTTTTCTATCTACTGCCTCAAATGGATAATCATAGCTAGAGATTCTTCTACTACCATCAAAATATAATGAAGTAATATCATCTAATTGCCATTCAGGAACTAAATCCAGAAGATCATCTCCTGTAATGGAATCAGATAAATTATCCCTAGAAATAATTGGACTATTACCATTTCTACTTCCGGGAAGTTTTAGTGTTCCCTCAGTACCATGTATAGTCTGATTTCCAAAACCATAACCATTTGCACCACTAGTCATAGTCATTTGGCCAATAGCTCCACTTTGAAATTTTATTACAGAAAATGCAGTATCTTCCGCATCTATGATTACTTTAGACTGACCTTCAAATTGATCCTCAACCCTATGCCCGTAAAACTGTTCTATACCTGGTGGCCTCTTCCCTACAATTCTTTCTTTCTGCATAATTCCAGTAGTGGCATAAATTGATTCTGCATCACCCAAAAAATATAGAATTAAGTCAGATGTATGCACGCCTTGCTCTAATATTAAACTTCCAGCCATTACTTTTTTTGCTCTCCATCCAGTAGCATGCATTAGGTGTCCTCCACCGGAAACAGAAATATCCAAAAGCATTTGTGGAGTACCAATCGCCCCATTGTCTATCAATTCTTTAACTAAACGATTCATGGGGTCTTTTCTATAATTTTCAGCTACAGCTAACTTTACATTATTTTTTTTTCGTGAATCCATCATTTGCCTACAAGCCTTTAGAGTTACCCCCATAGGCTTTTCAGTCATCACATGTACTCCACTTTTCATAGCTTCTATAGCAAATTTATGATGTGTTCGAGTATCTGTAACTATATCTAAAACATCTATATCAGATTCCTGTAACATTTTTTCAAGGCTAGTAAAAACAGTTGGCCTTTTTCCTGTAATTTCTTCAGCTTTTGAAGCAACAAAATTTGCTGCAGATTCATGAAGATCACATACTGCTTCTAATTTCATAATTTCACTATATTTCATTAATTCTGAAATACCATGCATATGTCTAAGTCCCATACCACCACATCCTATAATTCCTAATTTTAAAGTCATTTCGTCTCCAAAAAATATTTTAAAAAATTGTAATTACAAAAAATTCTTAATTAATAATATAATCTCCCATTAATTAAACTAAATAAAATTGAAAATAAATATTACATTATGAAAGCTCCAAAAATAACTTCGTTACTAAAGAATTTTCACGTAATTATTCTCATATTTTTTATATTTGGATGTAAAAACACTGTTTCTTATTATGATTCAGAACCAGCTTGTATAGTTTTTTTTGAACTTACTGAAGGAGTAATGAGAGATGAAATGCCTATTAATGAAATAAACATTAAAATTCGAGAACTTGAAATAACTTCAATGAAATCTTCTGATGAAATACTTGTTACATCAGGTAGATTTATAAGAGCAGCAGAAGAAGCTGTAGCGAATTATTATGACTATCCTACATTTATGCCTCTTGCATATGATGACACATACGAGCATATGGAAATTCATGTTGAATCATATTTGGCTTTAAAAGAATTAACTGAAGCTTGTGAAAAAGAAGGTTACCCAAGCAAAACAAAAGAAATTATAAAATCTGATACAGAATCTAAAAATCCAGAATCAGTTGATCAAGAAAATCTCATAAGAGAAAATGCTAAAATCCCTAGCATTGATTCAGCTAATGATGAATTAATGAAATTCCTAAAAAGTAAAACTTGGGGATTTTTTGGAGGAACTTGTGATCAATGGGTAAACATGGATTACGATCTCAAAAAACAAAAATCTTCTTTCATCAATGAATCAAATGATTGGAAAATCGTTTGGGATTTAAAACCTGATAAGTTTCTAGGACCAAAAACTTTGATTTATTACATCAACTCTGAAACAGGATCTGTAAGTGGTGACATCAATAATAATCAGAATAGCCCTATTTCAGAAGGTTGTGATAAGTGGTAAAAAAAATTGGGGGATGACTAAACATCCCCCAATAAATTCATCTTATATGTGCTATAACTATTTAGCTTTTGTCACATTCAAAACTTCTAGAATGAACGCAGCCCATAAGCTATATGGAGCAACATATGGATCATTTTCATTAGCAAAACCTTTCCAATGAGCAGTATTGAATGTTACTACATGCCTTTCTTCAGCAAGAGTAATTTCAATAACATCACTTAAGAATAGTTCTAATGCTTGATCAGCTAATGCCATGTAAGCAGGGTCATTAGCAGATCCAGGGATTTCATCCATTTTGTCAATGATTGCATCATATTCTGGGTTTTTGTAATGACTATTACCCCAAATATAACTGTTCATTTCTCCCTGTGAAGGTGCACTAAATTTACTGTGATAGTGCTGTAATGTTCCCCAAGGTTCATTACTACTTCCACAGTGAACTAGTACCCACATGTCAGCTTTACCAGTTCTTACAGCATCAAACATAGGTCCATTATCTGGATCATGTAATACAAAGGTAGCGGCAAAACCACCATCTTTTAACTGCTTTTCTAGCACTGGACCCATTGGTTTTAACCAACCAGGTACATGTAGATCAAACTCTAACTTAGCACCATCTTTGGCCCACTGACCGTCTCCATCTTTAGCATAACCTGCAGCAGCCATATGTGTTGCAGCTTCATCTAAATCATGTTTCTCTGGATCATACTTAGCAATAAGATCTGCCTGAGCATCTTCATATAATTTCAATCCACCATAAGTAGAGTACGGAACTCCTCTTGTGACAGTTGAACCCTCATAAGCTAAGTCAACCAATAGTTGTCTATCTACAGTTCTGTTAATAGCTCTTCGAACATTAACATCACTCATAGGACCCCATTCAGTGTTAACACCTAGAGTGTACACACAAGCGTCTGCAGCACCCCAAGACGGACCTTTTACAGCCCAACTCTGAATGTTAGGGTTCTTCTTTTTAGCAACTAGGAAAACACCTGGTTGCATAATTGAAGCAACGTCAAATTCGTTGTTTATATTTCTAGCAACTGCTGTATCAGCACTTCCTGGAGGAATATAAGCAACTCTCAATGGTACTGGAAGGTGAGAGAAACCAGTCTCTGCTGCCCACCAAGCATCATTTCGATCAAAGATCTGTCCTTGTCCGGTAGCTTCAACAGCTACATATGGACCAGTTCCTACAGGATATCCTTTATCAGGATCCCAGTTAGTGAACTCTAGAGGATCTTCTTTTTCCCAAACGTGTTTAGGAAGAATTTGAATATGAATTTCAGAGTTCTCTACGAAATAGAAGTAGAAAAATCTAACATTAGGTTTGTTAAGGTTAATTGTAACATTGTGATCATCTACACAAGTAACATTTTTCACCCATTCACCCATATCACTAGCAAATACTAATTCAGGTGTATCTCTTAACAATTCAACAGTGTATTTAACATCATCACATGAAAAATCTTCTCCATCTGACCATTTAATTCCCTGTCTTAAAGTAAAGTCTACTCCCATACCATCTTCATGAGTAGTATAAGAGGTAGCTAGCCATGGAATCTGTTCACCAGTGTTGTGGTTGTAGTAATACATGTATTCATAAATAGTCTTGTTAAGAATACCTCGTACTCGTCCAAGTCCACCAGCAGAGTATGGGTTTAAGTTATCAAAACCAGTCCATTCAGAAGCACCAGGTCCAAACCCAGTAATAATTAATGTGTCTTCTCTAGCCACATCACCTCTGTGCCCAGCTTTATAATCTGGAGGTACAACTATTTTTTCAACTTCTACAATTTCTTTTTTAACAACTTCAACTTCTTTAATAACTTCTTTCTCTTCTACAACAACTTTTTCAACCTCAACTTCTTTAATAACCTCTTTTTCCACTGGAACTTCTTTTACTACTTCAACAATTTCTTTTTCAACAATTGTCTCTGTAGTAGTTCCACCACAAGCTATCACAAAAGAAAATAATCCAGTCACTAAAGCAAATACCATAACTTTGGAATTTAATTTAATCATAAATTTTCTCCTTAAGTTTTTGTTATATAACAATAAAAAATATTCAGAAATTCTAATAAAATTTTGAACTAACTGAAATATCTTAGAGTTAACTTACAGAGATTTTCATCAAAAAAGCATTAAAAGTCAATTAAAATATTAAAAAATTGCTTGAAATAATAATCTAATTGAAAAAAAACTGTGTTATTTAAAAATTTAACTTTACATGGCTTTATTTTTGTTGAAGAATTATAAATCATAAATAAATTACAAAAATCAACTCAATGAACGCAGAATATGTACTTAAAAGATTTCTCCTATTTCTTGCTGTTATTGTCGTTGCCGTAAGTATAAATTTCATAATTCCTAGACTCAGAGACACAAATCCCATTAAAGAAAGACTTTATCAATTGGCCGCTCAAGGCGGAGTTAATGTAGGAAAAATGGAAGAAATGATTGAAGTATGGGAAAAGAAATTCGGTCTAGATCAACCATTATGGAAACAATACATTAATTATTGGAATGATGTAATTCGTTTAGATTTTGGAAAAACTATAGCAGATTTTACTCCGGTAATTAATGAAATAATGAGATCGGCTCCATGGACGATTGGGATGTTATCTGTGGCCACTGTAATAGCTTTTGTAGTGGGTACTGTTTTCGGAGCTTTACTTGCATGGCCAAAAACTGGAAATTTTGTAAAGATTTTTGTCCCTTTCCTAATGACTCTTTCTGCTATTCCCTATTACCTTCTTGGAATAGTCATGATCTATACTTTTGCAATATACTGGCCCATTCTACCTACATCTGGAGCATACGGCTTCGGGGTCAGACCTGAATGGAGTATTGAAATGGTGTTAAGTGTTATTTCACACGCAATTATGCCAGCAGGATCAATAGTACTTACTTCAATAGGTTTTTGGGGGCTTGGAATGAGAGGAATGATGATTACTACTATGGGTGAGGATTATATGAAGTTCGCTGAGTATAAAGGATTAAAAGAAAATAGAATTTTCCTAAGTTACGGCGTAAGGAATGCAATGTTACCTCAAGTAACAGGACTTGCAATTAGCCTTGGAACTATTTTAGCAGGATCAGTATTAGTAGAAGTGATTTTTGCTTATCCTGGACTAGGAAATCTACTATATACTGCGATATCTTCAAATGATTATTTCTTAATGCAAGGAATAATGATTTTTGTAATTGTTTCTTTAGGGTTCGCTTTATTTGTAGTTGACTTGTTATATCCATTGATAGATCCAAGAATAAACTTGCAGGAACAACAATCATAAGAGATTAATAATGAAAGCACTAAAATTAATTAACGATAATAGAATGTTAACCGCAGGAATAATTACTTTAATATTCGTAATATTTTTTGGTGTTATAGGAAGTTGGTTCGTAGACAGGGAAAGAGCAGATGTTGGTGCAGGAAGACCTGCTCAACCACCTTCATTAGATCATTGGCTTGGTACTGATCAACAAGGTAGAGATGTTTTTGCAGATATAGTATATGGAACTCCAGGAACTTTAAAAATTGGATTGATTGCAGCATTTGTAGGAGTTGGAGTTGGAACAATTCTAGGATTCATAAGTGGATATTTTGGAGGTTATATAGATAATTTCATAAGATTTATTTCTGATGTATTCATGACCATACCAGTATTAATGATTTTGATAGTTTTAGCGTCTCTTCTAGACGTTATGAGTAATACAATGTTAGGGCTTCTGATAGCTGCTTTTGGTTGGATGGGTGCACTTAGAGTTACAAGAGCCCAAGTACTGACAATGAGAGAAAGAGCATATATCCAAGTAGCAAAACTTAACGGTGTGAATGACCTAGAAATAATTTTTAAAGAAATGATCCCTAATCTTCTCCCATTTATTGCAGCTAGTCTTGTTGGTGCTTCTGCAGGTGCAGTATTAGCTTCGCTTGGACTATCAGCTCTAGGCCTTGGACCCCAAAATGAACCTTCAATAGGATTAACGATTTTTTGGGTCCTTCATTATGGAGCTTTAATAAGAGAACTTTGGTGGTGGTTCATGCCTCCTATAATAGTAATGGTTTTGCTCTTTATAGGTCTTTTCATGATTACTGCAGGGTTAGATAGAATAGCTAATCCAAGATTAAGGACTAAAGTATGACAAATTTCGCACTAAGTGTAGAAAATTTAAAGGTATACTATCACACCAGTGGTGGTCCAGTTAAAGCTGTAGAAGGAGTATCTTTTAACCTTTCAAAAGGAGAAAAACTAGGTTTAGTAGGAGAATCAGGTTCTGGAAAATCTACAATTGCCTTAGCCTTAATGAGATCTCATAAACCTCCAGCAATAATAGAAGAAGGTTCAATAAATTTGGGACAGACTAATTTATTAGATCTCAGTGAAGAAAATATGAGAAAAACAAGACTAAGTGGTATTTCAATGATTCCTCAAGGAGCAATGAATTCATTGAACCCTGTTGCTAGAATAAGAAAACAAGTAGTAGATGCTCTTTCTGACCATAGTTTTAAATTTAAAAAAGCAGAAAGAGAAACATTCCTTAGAGAACTTATGGAAAGCGTGGAGTTGGATCCTAAAGTCTTAAATTTATTCCCTCATGAATTAAGTGGAGGAATGAAACAGAGAGTTTGTATTGCTATATCAATCTCTTTGAAACCTCAAGTTATTATTGCGGATGAACCAACAAGTGCTTTAGATGTAATTGTACAGAGACAGGTAATAGAAACTTTATCTAAGGTACAAGAAGAATTAGGTGCTGCATGTGTTTTAATTGGTCATGATATGGGATTAATGGCTCAATTTGCTGATAAAATTGGAATAATGTATGCAGGAAAACTAGTAGAAATTGGTTCAGTAAATGATATTTTTAAAAATCCTACTCATCCATATACCAGATTACTTATAGAAAGTTTACCCGATACTAAAGGAAAAAGACCTTTAATTGGAATTCCAGGATTACCACCATCCCTGCTAAATCTAGCTCCAGGATGTAGTTTTTGTCTCAGAATAGAAAAAGAAAATAGAAAAGAAATCCCATGGGTAGAAATCAGTAAAGATCATTTTATTCAGAAATGTGATATCTGTTCAGATTATGGAAAAGTAAAAACAAAAAAATAGGAAAATATGGCAAGCCTTTTACAAGCAACTAATATAAGTAAAGAATACGTTAGTGGAACATTCTTAAAGAAAAGAAATTTAGCTCTAAAAGAAATTTCATTTTCAGTTGAAGAGACCCCTCCTTCTATCACCTGTATAGCTGGTGAAAGTGGAAGCGGTAAAACAACTATGGCTCGTCTTTTAGCTGGGCTTTTAGATAAATCTGGCGGAGAACTTTTATACAAAGGAAAATCATTGAATAAAATGAATTCCGAAGAAAAACTCACTTTTAAAAAAGAAGTTCAAACCATATTCCAAGATCCATTTGAAGTTTATAATCCTTTTTATAAAGTTGATCATGTTCTAACAACTCCATTAAAAAAATTTGGAATCACTTCCAACAAGAGTGATTCTGATAAAATGATATTAAGCGCTTTAGAAGAAGTTGGCCTTAGACCTGATGAGACTTTAGGAAGATTTCCTCATCAATTAAGTGGAGGGCAAAGACAGAGAATAATGGTGGCTAGAGCTTTTCTTTTAAGACCAAAAATAATAATTGCAGACGAACCTGTTTCTATGGTTGATGCATCTTTAAGAGCAACAATATTAGAAGAACTTAAATTGCTAAGAGAAAAACATGGAATATCTATAGTTTATATTACTCACGATCTAACTACTGCGTATCAGGTAGCAGATAATATATTAATTCTGTATAAAGGATATCTTAAAGAAGCAGGTTCTGTAGAGGTTGTTATAAATAACCCTCAACATCCTTACACAAAATTATTAGTTGATTCTATACCTCAACCTGATCCAGATATTAAGTGGGGGAAATTGGATATTTCAGCAACTCAAGAATTATTAGAAACACCAGGAGTTGGGTGGAGAAATTCTTAAATCTTCTTTGAGATTGAAATAAATGAAACTCACTTTCAGCATCTTAAAAGGTTATTTTTTTAAATCTAAATTTATATCAATTATTTTTCTACTATCTACTTTATCTCTAGGAATAATAATTTCATCTTTAACTATCTATATAAATTATTTAGAAGATAATGTAATCAACAAGACAGTAAATAGTCTTGGAGTTAGTAATAAAAATATTTGGTTGAATAATACAAATGCGTCTTTATCGGAAGACTATTTAGCAAATAAATCAGAATTAATAGAAGAATTAGTTAATCAAGAATCTGGTTTCATTACTGACAATTCGAAAATTATAAAACTTGATATTTCCAAAAATAAATCTCCATTAAAAAATATAATATATAAGAAAAATGTTTCCCAACATTCTTCTTCTATAAAAGATTACAGTCTCTCAGTTGTTACTATAGATAATTTATTTGAAAATGTTTCTATCTTAGATTCCACTGATGAAAATAAAGAAGGAGTTTTTAATATTTATATTTCTAAAAACACCTCAAAAATGTTAGACATCTTAGTGGGAGATATAATCTATATTCCAGATCCATTATATCCTGAACCACTTAAGTTTCATGTTTCTAAAATATTTGATTTAGATGAAAATGATGAATTTTGGATGGGCCAAACCAGTGTAGTAAATCCTCGAGTAAATGCAAATGGAATACTAGAAACACCCTTATCAATAAATTCAAAAGATCTCTTGAAGTTAAATGAAAGATCTGAAGGGTCAACTAGTTTATATTGGATGTTCTTTCTATCTGATAATCTAATTTTCGACTTTGGTCCATCAAAATCTATTGAATATATAAAAAATATTCAAAATCAACTTAGTCTTAAATTTCCAAGTTCCTTAATTATTAATCCAATAGCAGAAAGATTAGAATCTAATTTAAATGATTATAAAAATACTCTGCCTTCTCTATTGATAATAGGATCTTTGTTAATAATGACATCTCTAATCATTTCACTACTTCCAATATTACAACTAGGAGAAAAATTTAATTCAGAATTTTACATATTAAAAATGAGAGGATTGAAAGGAAAACAATTGTTTGCAGATATAATTTTCTGGTTATTTTTATTTGTGTTTCCTATCTGTCTTCTTGGATCATTTATTGGAAATTATTTGACAACTTATATAATTGATTCAAGTGAAATTTTAAATAATGAATCTAAGAATGGCTTTTCGGTAAATTTTTTGAGTGGGATTTTAGCTTCATTTATAAGTATCATCGCTATTTCAATTCCAATATTTATTAAAAGATTCCTTCAAAACAATTCAATAGAAAATCAGAAAATTTTCGATAAATTTAGAAGTTCTTCATTCTTTCAAAGGTATTACATAGACTTAATCATTATTTCTTTAGCGTCTGTAAGTTTTTGGGAATCACTCATTTCAAATTTTCAATATTTAGCAAACTACAGTAATGATAATATAGCCCTAATAGCAATCTTAAAAATGGCAATTCCAATGTTTTGGATTCTTGGTTTGATTTTTTTGGTATTAAGATTATTTCAAATAATAAATCTTATTACCGAAAAACTTAGAATAAATGTTAATAAGCCTCTATGGTTAAGATTCAGTTTAATAAATGTTACTAGAAAGCCAAATGAATATTCGTGGATATTGTTAATATTTTGGATTTCAACATGTACAATTTTATCTTCTAGAACAATTATAAATACAGTCGATAATCATATTAATGATTCTCTTTCATACCAAGTAGGTGGAGACATCAGAATAAATGATGTTCCTCTTGAAAAATCTCTGAATAAAACTGAAATCAATATAGATGTATTAAGTCAATATAATCAATCATTGAGTTTTAGAGGAGTCGGGAAATTAGGAAAAAAAGACTTTAAATTCCTTGCAGTACAACCAGAATTAATAGAAAAATCAATATGGTATAGAGAAGATTTTTCTTCAAAATCTATATCTGAATTAATGCCCAAAATCCAAATAAATAATTCACAAGAAAAACTTTTTATTAAAGAGAATATAAAGTCAATAGGATTAACTATTAATAATTCAACTCCAATCCCTTCTCACGTGCAATTATGGTTAAGAGTAAAATTCAATAATGGAAGACATGAAACTATTCCAATCTCTAATTGTAAAGTATTTGATTGCCATCAAAAAAATCATCCTGATATAAATTGGTCTAGCTACTACATAAATTTAGATGAGGAAATAAAAGAATCTATAGAAATAGTAGGAATACTTGTTTATGAAACTTCTCCAGAAGATTTATCAACAGAATTCACTCTTAAAATCAAAGAGATAAATTTTTCAACAAATAATAATTTAAATAATAGCGAAGGTAGGTTTAATTATTTAGGTGTTATTCCTATAAACGAGTCAAATTCTTGGCAAACTCTTCCAACTTCTGAAGGAATAGATACAAATTTAAATTTTTATTATCTGGAAGGAGAATCTGATTCTGAATATATGGAAATTAATTTTGGTTCTGGATCAGATGAAGGTATCAGAGGCATATACTTATCTTCATTTAACGAATTACCAATTATTACTAGTAAATCATTCTTAAAAGAAAATCTTCATCAAGTAGGAGAAAAATTTATCGCTAAATTAGGCGGTCATTATGTACAACTCAAAATAGTAGATAGCCTTGAATTGTTTCCAACACTAGATCCTTCAGAAAATGGATTTATAATTCTAGATGGTGATGATTTAATAAATTTTTTAGAAATTAGAGGTCCATTAAGATTTAATTCTACTGAGATATTTGCATCTTCAAAAAATAATATTTCAACTGAAAATTTTTTCTCTAATTCAATAGAATCAAATCAATCTGATTCAAAATTAAATTCTTCAATGTTAGATTTTTCTGTTCAAGAAAACCAACAAAAATATTTTATAAAAGATAACTTAATAGAATCTTTAAAAGATAATAAAGTAACAGAGGGAGGATTGGATGGGTTAAACATTTTGTCTTTATATATTATCCCAGTTTTACTAGTTCTAGGAAGTATAAGTTTCGTATCTATTCAAGTAATTACAAGATCTTCAGAATGGATTTCATCAAAAAGAATTGGAATAAATTCTAGAATAATATTTACTCATGTCATATTAGAATATTTGATAGTAATAATTGTAGGAATCTTATTAGGAATTTTTACCAGTAGTTTTATAACGAAAATTTTAGTAAATGAACTTATTGAAGTATTCTATTCAACTTCTACTCTGTTATATCTCCCAATATATTTGAAAGTGAATTGGTCAATATATTATTCAATTATCATTTCAGCTGTAATTATAGTTTTTCTTAGTTCGATTATAGGTATAAAAAATATTCTTAAATCTATTTCCACAGAAGAACAAACTTTTCAATAATTTAAAAATGTATAAAGATTATATAAATATAATAAATTAAAAGAGGACAAGAATGATCGATTTTGGATTTTGCTTACCTATATTCCCTGGCGGGAATGATAGAATGGCTAGAACTCCTATGGTAAATTCTTTAAACCCAAATACCTTGGATAGTTTAGTAAGGGAAATAGACTTAATGGATTTCAATTCCATTTGGGTTGCAGATCATTTAAATATGAGCAATGATACACCAATACTTGAAGGATTAACGACTTTATCATGGGCCTCAAATATTTCAAAAAGACTTAGATTGGGCCATATTCATTTCAACAATCTTCTAAGAAACCCTTCATTAACCGCAAAAATGTATTCTACTCTAGATATTATTACTAATGGCAGAATTAATTTTTTCATTGATGGAGGACACCCAGGAACAAAAAATGAAGTCACATCCTACGGTTATGATTTTTTATCAGATTCAGAAAGAATTGAACAACTTGAAGAAGCTATAAAAATTATTAAGTTAATGTGGACTCAAAAACCTATTTCTTTTCAAGGTACACATTATAATATTCATGAACCTCTTTTATATCCAAAACCATTACAAAAACCACACCCTCAAATATGGATTGGCAGTTTAACTGAAAGTAACCAAGTTAGAGAATGGAACAAAAAAATATTCCAAATAATAGCAAAATATGGAGATTGGTGGAATGTGACTCCTGTTGGAATACAAGAATACAAGGAAACTCAAAAGAAATTAAAAAAGGTTTTTAATGACCATAACAGAGATTTTAATACCTTAAACAAGTCTGTTGAATTAGAAATCCTTATTGGAAAAGATGAAGAAGATATTGAAAGAATTAAAAAAGAAATAAATTTAAATAATCCTAAAAACAACTATTTTGGAGATTGGGAAAACTGGAATAAATCAAACGTATCAGGTAACCCATCAATAATTATTTCAAAATTAAAAGAGTACATAGAATTAGGAGTAACAAATTTTATGTTTTGGTTTCTTGATTCTCCTTCTCTTGATGGTGCAAGAATATTTAACCAACAAGTAATCCCGGAACTAAGGAGAATGTATGACTAAATTTGGAGTATGTTTACCAATTTTTTCAGGATCAAGTGCAAAAACATCTGAAATAAATATTAATGAAATTATTAATTTTGCGAAAAAATCTGAAGAATTAGGATATTCATCTTTATGGGGTGCAGATCATTTTCATTTAGGCCATGAAAAGGGAGAACATGAACTTTGGACAATTCTTAGTGTAATTGCACAACAAACAGAAAGAATTAGAATGGGACCACTTGTACTAGGATACTCACATAGAGAGCCTACATTACTAGCAAAAATGACTTCCACACTAGATTTTTTAAGTTCAGGAAGATTTGATCTAGGAATTGGTGCAGGTTGGTATAAAGAAGAACAAAATGCATATGGGTTTCCTTGGATAGAAAAAGTAGGAATCAGAATGGATGCTTTTGAAGAATATATAGAAATAATTCTAAATATTTTTAAAGACAATAAACATCCAGATTATAATCATTTTCCTACACCTAACACAAAATTAACTCCCAAATTAACTCAAAAACCTTACCCTCCATTATTGATAGGTGGAGGTGGTGAAAAAAGAACATTAAAATTAGTAGCTAAATATGCAGATATTTGGAATATTCCTGCAGTTACTGCCAAAGAATATTCTAGAAAGTTATCCATATTAAAATCTCATTGTGAAAACGAAGGAACTGATTATTCTAGAATTGAAAAAACAATGGAATCAAGAATACTAATTACTGACAAAGGTATTAATGACGAAATTATTGATTGGTTTAGGTATTTCTTGAAAACTGCAGGTAATGTTGTACCCACTAGACAGGAGTCTAAAGAGATTATTGAATCTAATTTTATAATAGGACAAATAGATGAATGTAAAGAAAAAATAAATAATTATGTAGAATCTGGAGTACAGCATTTCACATTATATTTTTTGGATTTCCCTTCCTATAGTTCCTTAGAATTATTATCAGATTTTTAAATATATGATGACTAGACAGATAAAATATTTATTAGTTCTTTTCTGTCTATTCACTATTAGTATTGGATGTAGTACAGAAACTAACGAAAATATCTTCATTGGAGATGAGCCTTCAATAAAAACCCACTTAAAACAACAAGATATTGAATCTGGTCAAATTACTATAGAAGAACTAATTTTACATGGAGAAAAATTATTTACAGCAAATTTTAATTCATTAGATGGATTTGGCAGACCACAAAGTTCTGGAAATAGAACTAGAAGAGATAAAAAATTATTCCAAGAAAATTTTAATCGGATTTCTGGACCTGAAACTAGCGCATGCTCTGATTGCCATAACATGCCTATAATTGGTGGTGGTGGAAGTAATGTAACTAACGTTTTTTCTTCAGCGGAAAAATCTCCCTTCTTAGACTTTGAAACTGAAGATCTTGGAAAGGATATCACTCTAAAAGAGATAGGAAATGAAAGAAACACTTTAGGAATGTTTGGTTCTGGACTAGTTGAACTATTGGCTAGAGAAATGTCTAAAGAATTAATAGCTCAAAGAGCAAGCGCTGAAATAATTTCTTTGAATGAATCTAGAGAAGTCAGAATAGAATTGATTACTAAAGAAATTTCGTTTGGATTTTTAACTGCTAAACCCAATGGTACTTTAGACACATCGGAGATAGTAGGGGTTGATAAAGATTTAATCATTAAACCTTTTACTCAAAAAGGTGTAGTTCCTTCCCTAAGAGTTTTTACAAATAACGCAATGAATCATCATCATGGAATGCAATCTTCAGAAACTTTCGAAGATCGAGAAGATATTCATAAGGCTATGGACTTATTATCAGATTCTAAAGACCATGATGGTGATGGTGTAATTAATGAATTGACGATGGGAGATATTACTGCTCTAACAATTTTTCAAGCATTACTTCCTATACCTAAATGGGAAGAACCAAAGACCGATATTGAAAAAGAAGCGGCCAAAAATGGACAATTATTATTCTCAAAAATTGGATGCTCTGATTGTCATAGACCCTATTTGCCACTTAAAAACACCTTATTTTCAGACCCTGGACCTTTTAACCCTAAAGATCATTTATCCGCAGAAGACACAAAGGGAATTTATATAGATTTAAAAGATTATTATCCAAACTTAAAAATAAATGAAAATGATGAATTGCTTATTCCCCTATTTTCTGATTTGAAGAGACATAAAATGGGAGATTTGTTGAATAATGAAAAAGTCAAACAACTAGCAACAAGAAATAATGTTCCTACTGATCAATGGATCACGAAAAAATTATGGGGATTTGCTAGTGAGCCTCCTTTTTTACATCATGGAAGGGCAACTTTAATCTCTGAGGCTATAAAAGTTCATGGAGGAGAAGCAGAAAATAGTAAACAAGCTTATATAAAGCTTAATGAAATTGAACAAGCACATATAGTTGAATACTTAAACACATTCAAAACTGAAAAAGCAAAATGAGTTTAGTAGAAATAAAATACTTAAACGTGTTAAATTACGTTAACGGATACCTGTTAATTGAACTCGTTTACGGATAATAATATGACCAGATTAAAGAATGAAGTAGCAATAATTACTGGTGGTGCAGGAGATATTGGAAGTGCTCATGTTGAATCATTTGTCAGAGAAGGAGCAAACGTAATAATAGCAGATATTAATGAAGAAAAAGGTAACCTAATAGCTAAAGAAAATTCAAGTTTTTCTTCTGAAAATAAGGTTAAATATGTTCATCTCAACTCAACAGATGAAGAATCATGGAAGAAATTATCATCTAAAACAATTGAAGAATTTGGAAAAATCTCAATATTAGTTAATTGCTATGGAACTAATTTTCGAGAGAAATTTATTAATCAAAATTTAGAAAATTGGAACACAATTTTAAATGTAAATCTGACAAGTGTTTTTATAGGAATAAAAGAATTAATTCCATTTTTTAAATTATCCGGTAAAGGATCAATTATCAATATTGGATCATTAGCTTCACTAAAAGGTTCAGCATCTAGCCCAGCTTATACTGCGAGTAAAACAGGATTGATAGGGTTAACTAAAAGTACAGCAGTAGCTTTTGCGAAAGACAAAATTAGATGTAATTTAGTTTGCCCTGGGCATGTAGATACAAATTTCATAAGAAATGATTCTGATTATAGTCCAAATGACTGGAATACAAGTATTAATAATCCAGAAAATTATAATCAAAGATTAAGTCAAATACCCCTAGGGAGGCTCCAAACTCCTAAAGATATAGCAAATTTATCTACTTTTCTTGCATCTGAAGATTCTAATATGATTACAGGAGGTATTATAGCTGTAGATGGAGGAGTAACCATATAAATTATTAAGTAACCATGTTATTTTAAAAATATACAAATTACTGGAGGAATAATGAGCAAAAAACACAACAAAACTAATGTGATCTTAATAATGTCAGATGATTTGGGATATGAAGTATTAGGATGTAACGGTGGAACGTCTTATGAAACACCAGTATTAGATAAATTAGCAACAGACGGAATTAACTTCACAGAAGCTCATGTTCAACCCTTATGTACACCTACTAGATTACAACTTATGACAGGTAAATATAATTCTAGAAACTATATTGGATTCGGATTAATGAAACCAGACGAAAAAACCTTTGGTCATATAATGACTGAAGCTGGATATAAAACTCTAATATCGGGAAAATGGCAATTATATTCTTACAATCCACCTGATGTAGAACCTCAAATGAGAAATAAAGGACAAAAGATTGAAGATGCAGGATTTGATGAATATTGCGTATGGCATGCTCATCATACAGAAGATAAAGGTTCAAGATATAAGGATCCAGTTATATACCAAAATGGATCTTATTTAGATAATACAAAAGGCCAATATGGAGAAGATATTTTTTGTGATTATATATTAGACTTCATTGATAGAAACCAAGAAGAACCTTTCTTTGTATATTTTCCTATGGCTCTAACTCATAGACCTTTTGAGCCCACCCCAGATAGTCCAGAATATGAAGAATTTGATCCTCCAACAAATATCTCATTAGGAAAAGGAAAAACATTTGAAGAAGTTGAAGGGTGGGAAGATGACCCTAAATATTATAAGGATATGGTAGAGTATCATGACAAGATAGTGGGAAGAATAATTCACAAACTAGATGAACTAGATTTAAGTGAAAACACACTTGTAATTTATATTGGAGATAATGGAACTCCTGTTGAAGTAAGCTCTGAAATGGGATCTACCTCAATTCAAGGTGGGAAAGGGTTACCTAATGATAGAGGTACCCATGTACCACTAATATGCTCTATGCCAGGAACCATAAACCCTGGAGTCAATTTAGATTTAATAGATTCAACTGACATTTTAGCTACAATTTTAGATATTACCAAAACACCCTTAAATGATTTCATTATTGATGGACAATCATTTCTTCCTCAACTATCTGGTCAAAAAGGAAACCCTAGGGATTGGTTATATTTTTATTATGATCCTAAAAATCCTCGAAGAGATGCAAGATCAAATAGAGAATTTAAATATGTTTTTGCAAGAGATGAAAAATGGAAACTATATGATGATGGAAAATTATTTAATTTAGAAAATGATTTAGAGGAACTAAATCCCGTTTTTGAATCTGATGATACTTTAGAATCCAATGATGTAAGGACTAAATTAACTAAAGTAATAGAAGAAAATACTCCTTAAAAATTCAGGAAAGATTTTCGTTTTTTTGAGATACAACTGTACCTGATAACATATCATGAAGACATCTTCTGTCTTTTCTGAAAATAAAGACAACATCTGCTAAAACAATAATAGTTCCAAAAGGAAGAACAGACAGAATCTCAAAAAATATCCATCTTATAAAAATAATGTTAATCAACTTTACTTTACCCAAATTAAATGCATTTATAATCTTTATTCCAATGATTTTTTTTCCTATAGTCTGCCCATCTCTTACCAACAACCTAGCTTGAATAAATATTACAGAAAAAAAGGATAATACTATCAATAAAATTTGAAATCCTTCTGGAGATGAATTAATACTTTTAGAAGTGGAAATCTCATTGGTTTGCAACTCAATTAACCAAAAATACATATCTCTAAAACTCATTTCACCAAAAAAACTAGCTAACATTAAACCAAGAACAATCATTGCTAGAAAAAAAAATAAATCCAATATTTTAGCTGCTAACCTGCTGGCCCTAGTTGCTAAAACAATTTCAAAATCTCTATTTATTTTTTTATAATCTTCAATATTTTCAAAGGATTCAGAAGGACTCATGAAAATATTACAATATCTGACTCAAGAAAAGTTTAGTTCTATCTTCTTTAGGATTAGAAAAAAAGTGATCAGGAGAACCCTCTTCTATCAATAAACCTTGATCAAAAAATAGAAATCTATCTGCCACTTCTCTTGCAAAACCCATTTCATGGGTAACACATATCATTGTCATACCTGAATCTGCCAGTTCCCTCATTACATCTAAAACTTCTTTAATCATTTCCGGATCTAATGCTGAAGTTGGTTCATCAAATAACATTATTTTTGGTTGCATAGCCAATGCTCGTGCTATAGCTACTCTTTGTTGTTGCCCCCCAGATAGTTGTGTTGGGAATTTTTCTGCTTGTTCAGGAATACCTACTCTTTCAAGTAAACCCATGGCTAGATCATCAGCTTCTTTCTTTTTCATTCTCTTAACTTTTCTAGGAGCTAAAGTAATATTCCCTAATATTGATAGATGAGGAAATAAATTAAATGACTGAAATACCATACCTACATTTGATCTAACTTTCTCTAAGTTTTTCACATCATCGTTCAGTTCAACACCATCTATAATTATTCTTCCTGAATCATGAGATTCTAGTCTATTCAAAGTTCTTATATAAGTAGATTTACCTGAACCAGAAGGACCAAAAACTACAACAACTTCACTTTCTTTCACTGTTGCCGTAATTCCTTTTAAAGCCTGGAAGTTCCCAAATGACTTCTCAACATTCTCTGTAATAATTATTTCTTTTTTATTTTTCATTTTAAACCTCCTCTATTATCTTACTCCTATACCCATAGCTTTCTCTAGTCTAGAGCTTAAATTCGATAAAGAAATTGAAACAACCCAAAACAAAAATGCTACTACTAATAAAGCTTCTAATTGCCTACCAAAAAATTCTGGTTCCTGTTCAGGAATTAATCTTCCCACTTGTAACAAATCAGTAAGAGCAAGTATAAACACTAATGAAGTATCTTTAAACATAGCAATAAATGTACTAACTAAAGCCGGTATTACTACTCTGATTGCTTGAGGCAATATGATATTGAAAGTAGAATCTATAGTACTTAAACCCAAAGCATCGGCTGCTTCCAATTGACCTTTTGGTATTGACTGTAATCCTCCTCTTATTACCTCAGCAATATATGCGCTAGCAAATATAGATAATACAATCATCGCTCTTACAACAATACTTACTTCATTCAAACCAAATAAATTTGGCAAAAAAGTTGGTAAAACAAACCATGCTAATAATAACCAAGCAACTAAAGGTGCTCCTCTTATAACTTCAATATAAAAAGTACTAGCTATCTTAATTACAGGGAATGAACTTGCTCTTCCCAATCCTAAAATCAATCCCAATGGAAACCCTGCAACTATAGCAACTGAAGCTAAAATAATATTTAGTAAAAACCCGCCCCATAGATTAGGTTTAGGACCATTTCCAATTAAAAGAATTATAATAAAAATTGGAATAATTAAAATCCAAGAAAATATTAATACTCTCTTTGATAATTCAAAATATTTTTTTCTAAGAAAATATTTTGAGAAGAAATAAGGAGAGAAAGAAATTAAATAAGTAATTAAAATATGGTAAATAGAATTTAAAGTCCCAAAAATAAAGAAAATCACTAAAGAAATAATAAAAATAATTAGAAAATCTTTTATATTTGGAGAACCCCATATTCCTATAGAAGATGAAATTAATATCATAGAAAACCAAAGAATTAACCATCCTCTTATCTCATTTCCAAGAGGTAACCTTCCTAATAATAAAAGTCTCCTGTTTACTTCTACTACAGTCCAATCTGCATTAATCAAAAAGCCTAAAAAATCTAAGAATAAATAACCTATAAAAACAACAATTAATAAAGTCATTAATGAATTTAGATAAGATTGAAATAAATTTTCTTTTATCCAAAAAAAACCATCTCTTGTAATTTCATTTATTAATCTCATTAAACCCTCACCTTAGTAACTTGACGATTCAAAAGATTCATTATCAAAGAAATAATTAAACTTAGACTTAAATAGGTAAATAGAACAACGAAAAACATTGGAAGAGCATGACCAGAGTTATTAATAATAGTTCTTGTAACCATAAAAAGATCTGGATAAGCAATTACAACAGCTAAAGAAGAATTCTTGGTTAAATTCAAATATTGGTTAGTAAGAGGAGGAATAATAGATCTCAATGCTTGTGGAAGAATTACTAAAATAATTCTCTGGTAACTTGAAAACCCTAATGCTAATGCTGCTTCAGTTTGACCTTTAGGAAGAGATTGAATACTTCCTCTTACAATTTCAGTTACAAAAGTACCAGTATATAAAACCAAAGCAAATAACAATGCCAAAAATTCTGGTGATAATTCAAATCCCCCTGATTGCATATAAGTCCCAAACTCATTCTGAGCAACCGAAGGAATATTCCAATTAAAAGGAATTCCGGTAAACAATAAGCCTAATAAAGAAATACCAAAAAACATTATTAAAGGTATAAAATTAGAATATAATTTTTGTCCTTTTTCTTCTTCTCTTCTATTTAAAAATACTTTTAAAAATATAGAAATTAAAATTGCAATAACTACTATTGCAAAAAATATATCAAATTTTGGATTTGCCTCAATCCAAGGAATCAAAATCCCTCTATTAGATATAGCTGTATAACCTCCTGTAGTTATAGCATTAGAAATTTGAGGTAATTTTAAAAATACTATTTGCCAAAATACTATTTGAACGAGTAAAGGAGTATTTCTTAATATTTCTATATACAATGCTGAAATTCTAGAAATTAAAAAATTAGACGAAAGCCTAGCAACTCCCATAATCGTTCCTAAAATTGTGGTGAGTAAGATACCTAAAGAGCAAATTCTAATAGTATTAATTACACCAGTGAAATAAGCCTTCCATCTACTATCATTACTCGAGTAATCTATAAAAAAAGTATGGCTTAAACCAAATCCTGCCCTACTATTCAGATGACTAAAACCAAGATCTAACTGTAAAGCCTTAGAAACAAAATACCAAATAATTAAACCTAAAAAACCAAGAAATAATAATTGGAATGATATTCTCCTAGTTTTTCTTTTTCTTAGAAAACTAATTCTATCAATCCAATCAATAAAATTCTGAAAAATAAATGTTCTAAACATATACAAATACAATATGTGCGCCGGGTTTCCGACGCACAATATTTATGTAGTTTTAAATCTTAAGATTTATCTAAATGGAGGAGCATAAATTAATCCGCCATCGGTCCAAAGAGCATTAAATGATCCCTCTCTAGTAAGTCCCAAAGGAACTAGATGCCGATCATAAACTTCTCCATAATTTCCTACTTGTGATATAACCTTTTGCATAAAGTCTTTAGGTATTCCAAATTGGAAATCTTGAACTTCTCCACCATCAAAACCAACTCCTAATAACCTAGCCATACCAGGGTCTTTCGGATTAGCAGCCATTGAAGAAACATTAGAACTATTAATCCCACTTTCTTCTGCTTGCATCATACCAAAAACTACCCACTGTACAACATCATAAAACTCACTGTCATTATCTCTTGTAAGTGGTCCTAAAGGCTCTTTAGAAAGAGTTTCAGCTAGTACTACAAGAGCATCAGGCCCACCTGCAGATGCAGGAAATTCTGCTCTCTTGGAAGCAAGTCCTGATTTATCAGTAGTCCAACCATCACATCTTTTTTCTTCAAAAGCTGCCTGTAAAGGATCATTAGTTTCAAATGTTAACGGTGTGTAAGGAATGCCAGACTTTGTAAATCTATCATCAAGATTTAATTCTGTAGTGGTTCCTTGAAGAACACATACAGTAGCTCCAGACATATCTTCAATAGTCTTATATCCACTATCAGCATAAACCATCATGCCTTGACCATCATAGAATGTAGTAGCTGTAAAATCTTGAGCTAATTCCCTATCACGAGATGCAGTCCAAGTAGTGTTTCTAATCAAAACATCTATTTCTCCTGAACCTAAAGCTGTAAATCTAGCAGAAGCAGTTAATGGGACATATTCTACTTTACTAGAATCTCCCAAAATTGCAGCCGCGATAGCTTTACAGTAATCAATATCAAATCCTTCAAATGAACCATCAGGCATTACAACCCCGAATCCAGTTAAATTATCATTGACTCCACACTTCAGTTCTCCTCTTTCTTTAACTACATCCAATGTGCTACCTGAAGTAGCTGATGAAGTTTCAGATTCTTCTTCTGCTTGACATCATATCAAAAATGAATAGGAAATTATTAAAGATAAACAAATTATAAATGTTTTTTTAAACATCTTGTCCATCACCTCCTTTATAAATAAAATTTTTTCCATTTTATCATTTTCAAAAAAAATCAACTAGTTACAAAAACTTTAAAGCAGTATAAATTAGTTTTAGGTAAAGCATGAAAATAACTAAAATAACAACTTATCTTATTGAATCCCAACTGAAAAAACCTTTTTGGTGGTCAAACGGAAAAGCAACAAAGAGATCTGCTGTACTTGTTAAAATTTCAACTGACGAAGGCATAGAAGGCTGGGGAGAAGGATATGGAACTCAAGAAACAATTTCTGTCATCCATAGCACCTTAAAATCTCAAATTATCTCTGAAAATCCATTAAATAGAGAAAAATTATGGGAAAAGATGTACCTTGCATTAAATAATGCAGTTTTACAAGTAGGAATTGGAGGATGTGCTATTAGTGCAATAGATATCGCACTATGGGACATTACTGGTAAAACATATAATCTTCCTGTTTCTGAATTATTGGGTGGAAAAATAAGAGACAAAATACTTACTTACGCAACAGGTCTATATTACTCAGAGAATGATTTTCCCAAAAACCTAGTTGATGAAGCTAAATACTACAAAAAAATAGGTTTTAAAGGAATGAAAATGAAAATAGGGGCCATAAAACCAGAATCAGACATAGAAAGAATTAAAGAAATACGAAAAGCAATAGGAGATGACATTTATTTAATGGTTGATGCGAATCAAGCATATAATCTATACACTGCAAAGAAATTATTAAAAAAACTAGCCGAATTTAACATATTGTGGTTTGAAGAGCCACTACATTATTATGACTGGAATTCATACGCTGAATTAAAAAAGATTTCTCCTATTGCAATTTCAGGGGGTGAATCTTTAAGAACATCTTCTCAATTCAAAGATTTCTTAGTTAATCAAGCATATGACATAGTTCAACCTGATGTAGCTAATGTTGGAGGAATTACAGAATTCAAGAGAATTATAAATATGGCTTCTACTATGGGTATCCAAACAATACCTCATGTTTGGGGAACACCTGTAATGATTGCTGCATCTTTACATATAGCAAGTACAATTCCAAATACTCCTAGGATGGACAATCCTCAGCATTTCCTACAAGAACCCGGCATGGAATATGATAGAACTGATAATCCTTTACGAGAAAATATTACTTTAGAAACACAACCATTTAAGTTTGATAATGGTTATCTTGATGTTCCCCAAAAACCAGGATTAGGTATAGAAATTTCGGAAGAAAAAATTGAAAAAATGTGTACTCAAAAAATTGAAACTAAAAATTAATATTACTAAAAAATAATTTAATATAGTAATTATTACTAGAAAAAATAAATAATATAGTAAGACAGGAACCATGAAACCATTAGAGTTAAAATCAAAATTACAATCTGGAGGAAAAGTTTATGGAACAATGATATGGGCATTAGAAGGAACCAGATGGAGCTCAAGTTTTTCTAAATCTGATCTTGATTATGTAGTCATTGAAGCAGAACATGCACCTAGAGACAGAGCTCAAATATCCCAATTATCTCAAATGTTTAAATCATTAGATATAACAACAATCATTAGGATCACAAACCCTGATCCTGTATTAGTAGGTATGGCAATTGATGCAGGCGCAGATGGAGTTCTTGTGCCTTACACAGAAAAAATTGAGGATGTAAAAATGTGTTCAGCTAGAGCCTATAATAATCCATTAAAGGGAACATATTTAGAAAAAGTAATGAATGAAAAAAAATTTCCTAATGAAAAATCTAAAAAATATTTAAATGAAAGGAACAAAGACAGAATTTTTATACTAGGAATTGAAAGTGAACCTGCACTAGAAAATTTAGAAGATTTAATATTAAGTGCTCCAATGGATGGAGTTTTTGTTGGCCCAAATGATTTAACTACTTCAATGGGGATACCTGATGAACTCGATCACCAAAAATATATAAATGCACTAAAAAAAATTATAAAAATTTCGGAAAAACATCATATTCCTGTAATGATTCATCATGCAACTATAGAATTATCAAGGCTTTCTATAGAGCTAGGATCTAGATTCATACTACATGGAAGTGATTCATCTTTATTAACAAATGCAATTCATCAAGATTTTAGCCAATTAAAAAAAGATAAAAAGATTATGAATCAAGGAAATGAAGCTACCAAAAAACCTTATTGATATAACTGTTAATCAGCTAGTCATAGGTTAGAATCCTATCCTGGAGAGTCATTGATTTTGGTTAAACTTCTATCAAATCATTAAAAGCAGACCAAGATAAAAGAGCGCATTTCACCCTGATCGGAAATTTTTTCACACCTTCAAGAGCTAATAAATCACCTAAGTTATCTAATTGATCTTCTGATAAATTTCCTGTCAATAATTCTCTAAAACTACTATATAGTTCAAGCGAATCATTAATATTCTTCTCTAATAGAGCTTCTCCCATTAACGAAGCAGATGCCTGGCTAATAGCACAACCTCTACCAGAGATTCCTATTTCAGTAACAATTTCATTCTGTATCTTAAGTTGTAATTTAATTTCATCTCCACAAAATGGATTATTACTCTCAATTTCTTTAGTAGGTTCAAGTAAAGGTTGATTGTTTCTAGGAGAACGATAATGATCAAGAATCACTTCTCTATACATTTCATCCAATTCATTAAATTCATTCATTTTTAAAATAATCCTCTATTTCAGATATTGAATTTATTAGTTTATCAATATCTTCATTACCATTATAAATATAAAAACTTGCACGAGAAGCTGCAACTAAACCAAAACTTCTAATTAATGGCATTGCACAATGATGACCTGTACGTATAGCAATTCCATGTCTATCCAAAGCTGTACCTAAATCATGAGGGTGAATGAACTTGTGATTGAATGAAATCACTCCACCTTTCAAAGATGGATTTTGAGAACCCAAAATATCAATATTTTCTAAAGAAGAAAATTTTTCTAATGCATAAGAAACTAAACTTTTTTCATGATTAAAAACATTTTCCATTCCAATGTCTTGCAAATAATCTATAGCTATTCCTGTAGCAATAGCATCAGCTATATTAGGAGTACCAGCTTCAAATTTATAAGGTAAATCATTCCACTTGGCATCTTCATAAGTGACTTCACTTATCATGTCTCCTCCAAAAAGAAATGGATCCATAGATTCCAAAATTTCTTTTTTTGCATAAAGAACTCCTATTCCTGTAGGGCCCAACATTTTATGTGAAGAAAAAGCAAGAAAATCACAATTCATTTCTTGTACATCTATAGACATATGAGGAACACTTTGTGCCCCATCAACCATAATTAATGCTCCAAATCTATGTGCCAATTCAGTTAAATCTTTAATAGGACTAATTTCACCTAATACATTTGACATATGAGTCACAGATATAAGTTTAGTATTTTTATCTATCTGAGTTGAAAATTTTTCACAATCAATTGTTCCTGAATCATTCAAAGGAATATATAATAATTGCGCTCCTACTTTACGGCATATTTGCTGCCAAGGCACTAAATTTGAATGATGCTCAAAAGGAGAAATGAACATTTTATCTCCTTTTTTGAGATTTTTTAGAGCCCAACTGTAAGCAACCAAATTTATACTTTCAGAAGTATTTCTAGTATAAATAATTTCCTCTATATGTTTAGCTTTTATAAACTGTTGAACTTTTTTTCTAGCTTCATCATATAAATCTGTAGCCTCTATACTTAAAGTATGAACACCTCTGAATACATTTGCATTTGAATATTGATAATAAGAAGATAGAGAATCAATTACAGACTGAGGTTTTTGTGTAGTTGCAGCATTATCAAGATAAATTAATGGGTAACCATTAATAGTTCTTTCAAAAATTGGAAAATCTTTTTTAATCTTCTTAGGATCTAAATTCTTATTCAAAATAATTATCCCTCAAAATTTAATTCTGGAAGAATATTTGCTAAATCATTATGAACAAAAGATTTAAGTTCATCTAATAAAATATTATTTATAATCTCATCAGCAAAACCTTTAATCAATAATCCAGTTGCAGTTTTCTTGTCTAACCCTCTAGACATGAGATAAAACAACGTATCTTTATCAACATGTCCAGCAGTAGCCCCATGAGTACATTGAACGTCATCAGCATAAATTTCCAAACTTGGTTTCGTGTCTATTTCTGCACCTTTTGAAAGTAACAAGTTTAAATCTTTTTGATCCGCAAAAGTTTTCTGGGCATCTTTCTCTACTAAAACTTTTCCACTAAAAATAGCTCTAGACTTACCAGATAAAATTCCTTTAAAGTACTGATGACTTTCTGAATTAGGCTTTTCATGGTTAATGCTAATATCGTTTACCATATGTTGAGTTCCAGTAGTAATATATAAACCATTTAAAGTACATTTACTTTCACTACCTTGTAAATGAACTTTTATTTCATTGCTACCAATCTGAGGAGAGCGTGAATAAGATATAGAATTAAATTCACTTCCTTTAGATTGATATACTCTAGTATTTCCAATATGGAAAGAATCATTCTGTTCTAATAAAATTCTATAATGATTTAACAAAGAATCTTCTTTTAGAATTATCTCTGTAACACAATTGCTAAAATTAGAATTAGATGAATCAGAAATTTCTAAATACGTTTCAATTAAAGAAAAGGATGATTCTTTTTCTCCTGATATTAAAACTCTAGGGTTATTTATAGTTTTTTTAGAATTATCTCCAACAGAAACATATACAACATTAATAACTGCATCGGAATCATTTTTTTCAACATTTATTTTAATAACATCACTCAAACAAGCATAATTAAGAGAAATAAAAGGATCTTGATTAAGTTTAGAGTTTTTATAAAATTCATCTATCTCAAAAATAGAATCATCTAATGTAATTAAATTAAAACCTTTGATATTTTCAAAATTAGATGAGAGATTTTTGGAAAACATTCCATTAACTAAGACAATTAATATTTGATCATCTAAAACAGGAATATTGGATTCTAAGTATTTTTTTAAATCTTCATCATTTATTTTAATAGGAGTCTGAAATAAATCCAAAAGAGGTTTCAAGTTAGTATACTTCCATCTTTCATTACCACGCCTTTGTACTGGAATGCCTGTTTTTACGAATTCATCCCAATTTTTCTTTCTGTAATTTTGTAAATCAGGTTTTCCATTAATAACTGAAGATTTATTAATTTCCTCAAAAACTTTTAAATAATTTTCTAAGTGATCAAGTGTCATAGGTAAGTTTCATATCCTGATTTTTCTATTTCTAATGCTAATTCATAGTCACCTGAATTAACTATTTTCCCATTTACAAGAATATGAACAAAATCTGGTTTTATGTAATCAAGTAATCTCTGATAATGAGTAACAATCAAAAAAGATCTATTAGAATCAGTTAATCCATTAACTGCTTGAGCAACAGTTTTTAAAGCATCAACATCTAATCCTGAATCAGTTTCATCCATAACACATAACTTGGGTTGAAGAACTAACATCTGTAGCATTTCATTTCTTTTTTTCTCACCACCTGAAAAGCCTTCATTTAATGATCTTTTTAATAAATTAGAGTTTATGCCTACTTCTTTAGCTTTTTCATCAAAAAATGAAGAAAATTCTCTTACAGACATTTCTTTTTGTCCTTCTGTTAATCTTTTAGCATCAACAGCTGCTTTTAAAAACTGCCATGGCCTAACACCAGGAATTTCAGCGGGATATTGAAATGCCATAAAAATGCCTTTCCTAGATCTTTCATCAGGTAAAAATTCAGAAATATCATCGTTCTGAAAAATTATTTCTCCATCAGATACATTATAAGTATCTCTACCAGCTATTACATTTGCCAATGTACTTTTTCCACTTCCATTAGGACCCATAAGTGCATGTACTTCTCCTGAATTAATATTCAAATTTATTCCATTCAGAATTTTTTCTCCACCTAATATTTCTGCATGTAAGTTATTAATTTTTAACATTTTATCCGACTGCTCCTTCTAGACTTACTTTCAATAATTGTCCTGCTTCCATTGCAAATTCAAAAGGAAGTTCCTTAAAAACTTCCTTGCTCCACCCTGTAATTATCATATGATGAGCATCTTCTTCTGAAATTCCTCTTTGCATTAAATAAAATAATTGATCATCACTTACCTTAGATGTAGAAGCTTCATGCTCTAATCTAGCAGTGGGATTTTTTACCTCAATATAAGGAACAGTATGAGCACCACATTTATCTCCTATTAAAAGAGAATCACATTGTGTGAAATTAGTAGCATTATCTGCAGACGGAAGGACTCTAACTTGCCCTCTATATGTATTATTACCAAATCCCGCTGAAATACCTTTGGCAACAATCGTACTCTTGGTGTTCTTACCTATGTGAATCATCTTTGTCCCAGTATCAGCTTGTTGATGATTATTTGTTAGTGCGACAGAATAGAATTCTCCAATAGAATCATCACCCTGTAACAATACACTAGGATATTTCCAAGTAATGGCAGAACCTGTCTCTACTTGAGTCCAAGATATTTTTGATTTTTTTCCCAAACATTTTCCACGCTTTGTTACGAAATTATATACTCCCCCTACACCCTCTTTTGTTCCTGGATACCAATTTTGAAGAGTAGAATATTTTATCTCAGCATTATCCAGAGCTACTAACTCAACAACTGCAGCATGTAATTGATGGCTTTTTCTAATCGGAGCAGTACAACCTTCCAAATAACTCACATAAGAATCTTTATCAGCAATAATTAAAGTTCTTTCAAATTGACCAGATCCTTCAGTGTTAATTCTAAAATAGGTCATTAATTCAATAGGACATCTAACACCCGGCGGGATATATACAAAAGAACCATCACTAAAAACTGCAGAATTTAAAGTTGCAAAAAAATTATCAGAATAAGGAACAACACTCCCTAAATATTTTTTCACAAGATCAGGATGATTTTTTACTGCTTCACTAAAAGAGCAAAAAATAATGCCTAATTCTTTTAATTGCTTTTCATATGTAGTGGCAACAGAAACACTATCAAAAACAGCATCTACAGCTACACCAGCCAATTTTGCTCTTTCTTGAAGTGGAACACCTAATTTTTCAAAAGCCTCTAACATTTCAGGGTCCACATCATCTAATGATTTAGGCTTATCTTCTGTAACTGGTGCTGCATAATAATAAATATCTTGATAATCTATTTCAGGATAATTAATTTTAGGCCAAGTAGGCTCTCCAGATGAAACAGATTTCTCTTTCCAATGTAGAAAAGATTTCAATCTCCAATCTAACATCCAAGAAGGTTCGTTTTTTTTCGAACTAATTAACCTTACAATATCTTCATTAAGACCTTTAGGAGCTAAATCTGTCTCAACATTAGTATTAAATCCCCACTTATATTCTTTATCCGAAATATTAGATTTTCTAGAAATTGTATTTGATTTATCCAATATGCCTCCTAAATTAAATTATATTGTAATTATACTCATTATTTTTCATTTGTTTATTAAATTCCTATGAATTTAAAATATATTGTATATTCGTAATCTATCTATTCAAAAATGTTTACAATACAATAATTACAAATATTTAATATCCGGGGAAAAAAAATTGGAATATGACACAGTAATAGGTTTAGAAATTCATGTTCAATTAAACACTAAAAGTAAGATGTTCTGTAGTTGTCCCAATAACTACCAAAATCAAGAGCCTAACACATTTGTATGTCCTGTATGTTTAGCATTACCTGGATCTTTACCAGTAGTAAATAAAACAGCAATAGAATCTGCTATAAAACTAGGGCTAGCATTAGATTGCGAAATTGCTCATATCACAAAATTTGACAGAAAAAATTATTCTTATCCTGATCTTATGAAAGGATATCAAATTTCCCAGTTTGATCAGCCTATAGCGTTTAGTGGTAATATGAAAATTTCAGATAGTAAAAATATTAGAATTAATAGAGTTCACATGGAAGAAGATGTAGCTAAATTAATTCATAATGCTATCCCAAATGAAGAATCTACATTAATGGATGTAAATAGAGCTGGTGTTCCCCTTCTAGAAGTTGTATCTGAACCTGATTTAAGAACTACTGATGAAACAGAATCATATATTTCGAAACTCCAATCAATTATTCAATACTTAGAAATCGGATCTGCAAGTATGGAAGAAGGTAGTTTTAGATGTGATGCTAACATTAGCGTCAAACCTAAAAACTCCAATGTGCTAAACGATAGAGTAGAAATAAAAAATATGAATCGAATTAAAGCTGTAACTAGAGCTATAGATTTTGAGACTAAAAGACAAATAAAGGTTACTGAATCAGGAAATAGAGTTATACAAGAAACTAGAGGTTGGGATGATGAAAAAGGAATTAGTATTTCACAAAGATCCAAAGAAGATGCTCATGATTATAGGTATTTTCCAGAACCAGATATCCCGATTTTCAAATTTGACTTTGAATGGATAAAATCAATAAAAGATACTTTACCCGAATTACCTTCTGAAAAAACTGATAGATTTTGTAATGATTATGGTTTATCAGAATATGACTCAAAATTGCTCACTTCTTCTATGAATATTTCAAAATATTTTGAAAAAGTTATTCAGAAATTTAGTAATTCTCCTAAAAATCAACTACATGAATTTAGTAAAGAAACAGCAAATTGGCTTAACGGAGAAGTATTACGTCTAATGAATAATAATCAGATTAAAAACATAAATGAACTGGAAATTTCGCCACAAGACCTTCGTGAACTAATAGAAATGTTCCAAAAAAGAGAAATAAGCAATGCAGTAGCAAAAGAAGTACTATTAGAAATGTTTAAAACTAAAAAAAACCCTAAAAATATTGTTGAAACAAAAGGTTTAAAAAAGATTCAAGATGTTGAAGGACTCTCAGAAATTGCTTCTGAAGTTATAAAAGTTAATCCTGATGCTATTAAAGATTACTTGTCTGGTAAGGAAACAGTAATAAAATTCTTAGTTGGTCAGATTATGAAAATTTCTAAAGGTAAAGCAGATCCTAAAATTTCGGAATCAGTAATCAAAGAAAAACTCCAAGATTTACGAAAGTAAAAATGTCAAAAACTAATTCACAAAAAAATAAAAAAATTGTTGGAATTGGTGGTGGCACAGGTCTTTCAACTTTACTAAGAGCTTTACGTACAAAACCCGTAGATTTAACTGCAGTAATAACTGTCGCAGATAATGGAGGCAGTTCAGGTAGGCTAAGGAAAGAATATGGGATTCTTCCTCCTGGAGATTTTAGAAATTGTCTAGTAGCTTTATCAGACGCAGAACCTTTATTAAAAGAATTATTCCAATATAGATTTGAAAGTAACTCAGAATTGAATGGACATTCATTTGGAAATTTATTCATTATGGCTATGGAGAAAGTGACTGGTAGTTTTGATAAAGCAATTAAAGAATCAAGTAAGGTACTTAATGTTACTGGTCAACTGATCCCTTCTACATTTGAACAAGTAAATTTAGTTGCAAAATTGAAAGATGGAATCATTGTAGAAGGAGAAAGTGAAATAACTAACTCAAATTCAAGTATAATTGATATAAAATTAAATCCTAATAATGTAACACCTTCTTCTCAAGCTTTAAAAGCTATTAAAGATTCAGATGTAATAATTATTGGTCCAGGAAGTCTATACACTAGTATTATTCCAAATTTATTAGTCCCAGAAATTATTGAAGAAATTAACAATACTAAAAATCCAGTAATTTATGTATGTAATATAGCTACACAACTTGGAGAAACAACAAATTATGATGCAATATCTCATCTAAAATCAATCAAAAAATTTGCTCCAGACTTAAAAATATCTTCAATATTGGTAAATTCAAGAATTGAAGAATTAGGTGAAGAATTCCCAACAAGCACATGTGTAATACATGAAAATTTCAATTCTTCTGATATTGAAGTAAAATACTCAGATTTAATGAATATGAATTTCAAGGGTCATCATGATCCTGATAAACTTTCAAATGCTATTTTTGAAATTTTAAATTATTGATAGTATGTTGTTAATAAATAGAGGAGAAAAATGATTTACAGTATCATAGAAATAATTGTTTCAGTACTATTAATAATTGTAATTTTGCTTCAAGTTCGAGGCACAGGCACTGCACTTTTTGGACAAGGAGAAAATTCATTCAGAGTAAGAAGAGGCTTTGAAAGAACATTATTCAGATCAACTATAATCTTGGGTATAATTTTCGTAGTAGTAGCTGTACTTAATGTAAGGTTTAACTAATTTTTTTCCAAACAGTTCCTTGTTGAGAATCTCTAATTTCAACTCCCATTTTTTTTAATTCTTCTCTAGTTTCATCAGCTTCTTTAAATAATTTTTCTTTTCTAAACTGATTTCTCTTTTTGATTAAGTGATCTATGTAAACTTCATCAATTTCTATTTTTTCTTCCTCTTCATCTTTATCTAAATCTAATCCTAAAATCATTGCAAGTTCTTTTAATAACCTCTGTGCTTCTTGAATTTCTTTCCCTAATGAATTCAACTTATTTATTTCTCTAGACAAATCAAATAAAACACTTAGAGCCTTAGGAGTATTTAAATCATCATCCATATATTTTTCAAAAACTTCTCTGTATTTTTTAACTGAAAAATTTGAATGAGTATTTCCTGTATTAGAAATGAGTGTTGCTTCTCTTAATCTTTTAAGGGCTTTAGATTGAGCAATAATGTTTTTCTTATCGTAAAGAATTGGATTTCTATAATGAGAACTTAACATCCATAATCTCAAAGAATTAGGAGAATGAATTTCCAAAGCATCTCTAAGCCTTATAAGATTTCCAGTAGATTTACTCATCTTATCTCCAGAAATTTTTAGCAATCCATTATGCATCCAAAATTTAGCAAATCTATCTCCAGTAATTGCTTCAGACTGTGCTATTTCATTCTCATGATGAGGAAATAAAAGATCTAAACCTCCTCCATGAATATCAACAGAACTTCCAAAATTAGTCATTACCATAGAACTACATTCAATATGCCAACCAGGCCTACCTTTACCCCAAGGGGAATCCCAAAAAGGCTCATCATCTTTAGATTTCTTCCATAAGGCAAAATCTCCAGGGTGTTGTTTGTTTTCTTCAATGTCTACTCTAGTTCCCTGAACAATGTTATCTAAATCTCTTCTGCTCAATTTACCATAATCTTCTTTGTTCTTTACTTTGAAATACACACTGCCATTCAAGTTATAAGTAAAACCTTTACTTTCTAATTTTTTTATAAAATTAATAATATTTGGAATTTCATCAGTTGCTTTAGGATAAGAGTCTGCTTTTTTAATTTTTAATTTATCCATATCTTCAATAAAAGCATTAATATATTTTTCAGAAACTTGATTCATAGTCAATTCTTCTTTAATAGCTTTAGCAATTATTTTGTCATCGACATCTGTGAAATTCTGGATTCTAGTAACTTGAATTTTTTTATATTCCAAATATTTTTGAAGAACCTCGAACACCATTGAAGAAAATGCATGGCCCAAATGAGAATAATCTGAAGTGGTAACTCCACATACGTAGATAGTTACTTTTTGATTTTTTATATCTAAATCTTTCTTTTTCTTATCTAAACTATCGTAAAATTTCAAAATATCCCTAATTATTTAGTTTATTTAAAGTTACTATTGATTGTGCAGCAATTCCTTCAGATTTTCCGATAAAACCCAAAAAGTCTGTAGTAGTAGCTTTTAAATTCACTGAAAATTCATTTATCCCTAATAAATTAGACAAATTATTTTCTATCGATTCTCTATAATCTGAAATTCTAGGTTCTTGAGTGATTATAGTAGAATCCAAGTGATTAAGTTCAAAGTTCTTCTCTTTCATCATATTTAAAATTTTATTTAACATTTCTGAACTATCTATTCCCTGTAAATTAAGATCGCTAGAAGGATAATGATAACCTAAATCAACTAATCCTAATGCACCTAATATTGCATCACAAATAGAATGCAAAAGAACATCACCATCACTATGTCCATCAAGACCTTTATTGTGATCTATTTTTATTCCACCCAATATTAAATCTATTCCTAATTTTAGTCGGTGGCTATCTATTCCTAGACCATAAATAGAATTATTATTTTTTCCAAAGTTAATAATATTTAAATTTTCTAAATCAGAAGCAGTGGTAATCTTTACATTTTTATATTCTCCATTAAAAACTTTCACTTTTTCCCCTAAAAGCTCAACCATTGATGCATCATCTGTAAATTCTTGTGATTTATCCTTATGTGCTTTAATAATTAGATCCAAACTGAAAATTTGAGGAGTTTGAACTCTAAAAATTGACCCCCTGTCTAAAGTGTTTTCAACAAATCCATTATTATC
Source organism: Dehalococcoidia bacterium (assembly GCA_002708085.1). GTDB lineage: Bacteria > Chloroflexota > Dehalococcoidia > Lucifugimonadales > Lucifugimonadaceae. Next base: position 58,076 of record PAOU01000007.1, on the reverse strand, counting down.
AACAATTTTTACAGTATCATTCACAGGAATTACAGGAATAGCAGCATGATACTTATCTGCTAAATCAAATCCTTGATTTAATAATTTTTCACTAAAAAATGGTCTAGCTCCATCATGAATAGCAACCAATTTAACTTTATTAAAAATTTCATTTTTTCTAACTTCTGAAAGAGCATTTAAAACAGAATCTTGCCTCCTTTCTCCTCCGGATACAACAAGAATATTTTTTAAATTCCATTGAATTATTATTTTTTCCATTATTAACTTCTTATTTTCTGGAACAACTACAATAGTATAGTCAATCAATTCATGATTACTAAACTTGGAAATGCTATGGATAATCAAAGGAATACCCTGGAACCTAATAAACATCTTATCTTTTCCACCAGTTCTAGTACTATTTCCTGCAGCTAATATAATCCCTATTGAATAAACAGGTTTCTTAGATTTTCTCAAAACATACACCAAAATTAAAAAATTTAAAGAAAAGCATTATTTTAGATTATTAGTAGATTTTTTTGTTTTATTATTTAAAGAAAACACTAGATTATCTTTTTTTACTTGAACTTTAATATTACTTCGTTTCTTAAATTCTCCACTTAAAATTCTCTTAGCTAATTGATTTTCTAAATTTCTTTGAACAGCTCTTCTAAGAGGACGTGCTCCGAACATTTTATCGAAACCTTTTTCTACTAACCATTTAAGGGCACCCTTTGAAACATCAATTTTTACTCCTAAGTCTTCCATACGGTTTCTCACTTTTGACACTACAATATCCACGATTTTAAGAAGATCATTATCATCTAATGAATCAAAGATAATAGTTTCATCAATTCTATTTAAAAATTCAGGCCTAAAATGATTAGAAAGAGACTCCTCTACTCTAGATTTTTTGTTATTCCATTCTTCATCATTAGATTGAATTTTAAAACCTACTGATTCTTTAGAAATATGTTGGGAACCTAAATTACTAGTCATGATAATTACTGTATTTCTAAAATTTATCACTCTTCCATGACTATCAGTTAAACGACCATCATCTAAAACTTGTAATAATACATTACTAACATCTGGATGAGCTTTCTCTATTTCATCAAAAAGAACTACTCTGAATGGTCTTCTTCTAACAGCTTCAGTTAATTGTCCTGAATCATCATAACCTATATAACCTGGAGGAGAACCTATTAATCTAGAAACAGTATGTTTTTCTTGATATTCAGACATATCTATTCTTACCAAATTATCTTCATCATCAAATAAACTTTCTGCTAAAGCTCGAGCAAGTTCTGTTTTTCCTACTCCAGTAGGACCTAAAAAAATAAAAGTTCCTATAGGACGATTAGGATCACTTACGCCTGATCTTTGCCGTCTAATTGCATCAGATAAAGCTTCTACTGCCTTATTTTGTCCAATCACTCTTTCATGTAATCTTTCTTCTAATTTCAACAATCTAGACTTATCTTTTTCCACGAGTCTTGCAACTTGTATTGAGGTTCTTTCTGAAATCAGTTCGGCTATATTTTCAGGAGTTAATTTTCCAAATTTCTGATCAGAGTTTTTATTTTGTTTTCCTTCAATTTCAATTCTTAATTTTGCAGCACTTTCATCAATTAAATCTATCGCCTTATCTGGTAAAAACCTATCAGTGATGTATCTTGCACTAAGATTCACTGCAGACTCAATAGCATCATTAGAGATTTTTATTTCATGATGATCTTCATATCTTTTACTTAATATATTAAGCATTTCAACTGCTATTTCCGGAGAAGGTTCATCTATATTAACTGGCGTAAATCTTCTTTCCAAAGCTTTATCAGATTCTATGTACTTTCTATATTCTTCAGGAGTTGTAGCTCCAACTACCTGAAGCTCTCCTCGTGCTAAAGCTGGTTTCATCATATTAGAAGCATCAATAGCTCCTTCTGCACCTCCTGCTCCAACAACAGTATGTAGTTCATCAATAAACAAAACAATTTCTCCTGAAGCTGCTCTTATTTCGTCCATCACTGCTTTTAATCTTTCTTCAAACTCTCCTCTAAATTTACTTCCTGCTAACAAAGAAGACATTTCTAATTTTATTACCCTTCTTCCTTGGAGTGATGAAGGCACTTCATCTTCTATAATCAATTGAGCTAAACCTTCTACTATAGCTGTTTTTCCAACACCAGCATCACCTATTAAAACAGGGTTATTTTTTGTTCTTCTAGACAATGTCTGAATAACTCTCTTAATCTCTATTTCTCTCCCTAAAACAGGGTCCAATTTTGAATTTCTAGCTAATTTAGTTAAATCTACACTATATTTTTCCAAGGCCTGATATTTACTTTCAGCACTGGGATCTGTAACTCTATGACTTCCACGTATATCTTTTAAAGCATGATAAATTCTTTCTTGAGAAACTCCATATTTAGCAAATATTGTTGATATTTCTCCGTCTTCTAATGAAGCTAATCCATGTAACAAATGTTCTGAGGCAATATATTCATCTTTTAACCTTTTTTTCTCTTGCAATGAATGATCAATAACTTTTAATAATCTGGGAGTTGCATATATCTGTCTAGTTTCAGAATTCGACTCTCCTAATTTTGGAAATGCTCTAATGGCTTTCTCTAAATCAACTATCATGTTTTCTATTTTTACATCTAAAGCATATAAAATCTTTTCAGTCATGCCATTATCAATTGAAATTAAACCCATTAATAGATGCTCAGCATCCATTTGACTATTCCTCATATCATTTAGCCATGCACTAGCTTTATTTAAAGCTTCTTTAGCTTCATCTGTATATTCTTCTTGTCTAGGAAAAACCATCTATACCTCTTTACTAAATTCTATCTTCCTGAATTTAAACTTTTATTATTTTTATCTCTTAAAATAATTAATTCTTTTATTAAATCTTGTACTTGAATTTCCAACTCGAGAACTCTTTCATTTAAACGCTCAATAATTTCTACGCCTGCTAAGTTAACGCCTAAATCCTCTATCCATTGTTTTATCTGAAGTAACCTATCAACATCTTTTCTAGAATATAACCTAGTATTTCCATTAGATCTTTTAGGGCTAACTAAACCTGCTCTTTCATAATATCTCAAAGTTTGAACATGAACTCCTATGAATCTAGCAGTAACACTTATAGCATAACAAGGTTCATCATAATCAAAGTGCATCATTTTCTCTCTTAGAAATTCTTAATTTCTCTAAAATGGTTTTCTCTTTCATAGAAATTTCAGATGGAATAGAAACATCAATTTCTACAATTAAAGAACCTAATTTATTGGAATTTAAACTTGGCATTCCTTTATCTTTAACTTTAAAAAGTGTTGAATTTTTAGTACCCGCAGGTATTTTTAAACTAATAGGTTTATCCAATGTACTCACAACAACTTCACCTCCTAAAATAGCATCTAAATAATCTACATTCACCTTAGTAAATAAATCATTATTTTTTCTAATAAAATTATCTTCTTTAACTTGTTTAACCATAATATTAATGACTTTTGAATCTGGTCTTCGTAATTTTATAATTCCTTCATTTTTCAATCCTCTAGGGACTTCAAATTCAATATTTTTAGATTTAACCGTTTTGCCAGATCCATTACACAGTGTGCATTTGATATTTTGAAAATTTTTACTTGAATCACATTTAGCACAATTAATTTTTTCTTTAATGGTAATTATTCTTTTCGTACCAAAATATAGTTCTTTCAAAGTGACTGAAATTTCTATTTTATGAGAATTTTGATATTTGGAATTACTTCTAGATCGATTATTTAGATTAAAGAAATCATTAAATGAGAAAAAGTCACTATTCAAATTACCATCAAATTTAAATGAGTTGTTGATACCATTAGATCTTATTTGATCTGCATGTATCCAATTATCTCCAAATTCATCATAATCTTTTCTAGATTTATCATCAGATAATACTTGATATGCCTGATTAATCTCTTTAAATTTTTGCTCGTTATAAGAATTTTTTTTATTAACATCAGGATGAAATTTCCTAGCTAATTTTCTAAAAGCAGAAACAATATTCTTTTTATCAGAATTTTTACTAATTCCTAATACTTCGTAATAGCTCTTAGTCATTTAATATTACAATACAGTTATAAAATATCTAATAATGATATTATCAGATTTGTTGATAAAAAACTATCACCTATTTCCCCTTTTGTAAAAGATTCTTATTATTTAAAATAAATATAAATATTAAACAATTTAAAATGTCATCAAATAAACATCCTTCTTTTTTAAATAGATATCAAGAAAATATATCTAAAAACATGAAAAATGCTTTTAGCGGACATGATATGCCGATATATGATCATTTAAAATATTTTCTAGGATGGACTGATGTAAATGGAAACAAAATTAAAGATTACTCTGGGAAAATTCTCAGATCTTCTCTTTGTTTATTAACTTCAGATTCCTTGAATGGTGATTTAAGAACAAGTATAAGAGCAGCAGTAGCATTAGAATTTGTCCATAATTTCTCTCTTATTCATGATGATATAGAAGATCAAGATAAATTCAGAAGACACAGACTTAGTTTATGGGCAATATGGGGCATTCCTTCATCAATTGTATCTGGAAATGCATTATTAACTTTGGGGAATCTAGAGATAGGCAACATAACTAATGATAAATTGCCATTAAAAATAATAAAGAAAACTCAAAAACTTTTAACTCTTTCATATCTAAGAATGATGGAAGGACAGTTTTTAGATATCCATTACGAATCCCAAATTAGAATTACAATTCCTGAATATTTAAGAATGATTAACCTTAAAACATCTACCTTAATAGAATGTTCATTAATTTTGGGGCTTTTAACATCGAATTACAGTAATGAAGATCTAGAATATCAATTTTCTTCTTTAGGAAAAATTTTGGGAAGCATATTTCAAATTAGAGATGATATTCTAGGTATTTGGGGAACAGACAAAACCGGAAAACCAATAGGATCAGATATTAAAAAAAAGAAGAAGAGTCTTCCTATAATTCATGGCTTATCACATCAAAACTTATCAATATCTAAAAAAATCCATAACTTTTTATCACAAAAATCTATTTCAGAGTTTGATGTAAAACAAGTTATAGAAATATTAGATAAGGCAGGAAGTGAAAAATATTGTCAAAAATTAATAAATCAATATTGGCTAGAAGGAGAAAAAATTATAACTAATTTAGAAATACCTATCTCATTTAAAAATGACTTTAAAGAATTAGGATCATATTTGTCTGGAAGATCCTCATGATTACATTCGTAAGTACCAATATTAATGAATTATTTGTTAACTTAAATATTTCTAGACTTGAACCTATTGATTGCCCAGGTGAAATAATATGTTTTCAAGGGTATATTTCCGAATTTCCAAATACCAAAATTTGTTTCTTAATCACAGGCTCTAATGAATCAAGATCATTAGTAGCATTAGATTGGTTAACAAAAAATATCAAAAGCAATTACTTAATTAATATTGGATTATCCGATTCAACTTCTGAAAATGCTACACATGGACACATTATGATCTCAACATCTATAGGAAATCTGTTTGGATACCCAATTAACTGGAATCTTAATGATATTAAATTTACAAATAATTTTGACACTAAACTTTTTAATATTTCAAGAAAATCATGTTATCTTGGAAATATNGATTTTCATATAGGAAAATCTCTTTCAGTGTCTAACAATTTCCGAACAGATAGACTGAGAAGATGGATAAATACTAGAAAAGATATTTTATCCATAGATAATACTGCATTTTTTACGGGAAAATATGCAGAAAAACACAATATTCCATTTATTTCTATCAGTTCAATTCTAAATTATATTGATGAAACTGATTCAAATCTAATGAAAGATTTAGATTATTCTCCAACAGAAAATTTAATAAAAACAATGAAGTTTTTTCCTAATTTTTTCTCAAAATATGATTTTAATAATAGATTAAGAATGTCTCGATCAAATTTAATGAAATTTTTTCAAATTTTTGGTAAAGAAATTTCTTCAATTACTAATGATTCAAAAGATGGTACTTATGAATAAATTATTATTGAACAATCAAGAAAAAGAGTCATTTAAAAACTGTTCAGACTTAGCAAAAAGTCATTATGAAAATTTCACTGTATGGAGCAAGCTGATAAGAAAAGACCTCATGCCTTTTTTTTCTTCAATTTATGCTTTCTGTAGAGTTACAGATGACATAGGAGATGAATCTAATAAAAAACATGAAAATATTTTAAAGTCATTAGATGAGTGGGAAAAATTATTACTTAATTGTTACACAAATAAAGTGAATCATCCCTACTTCAAAGCTTTATCTATTACTATAAAACGTTTTGATATTCCTCCTGATAATTTCATAAAAATAATAGATGCTAATAGACAAGATCAAATAGTAAAAAGTTATAAGANTTTTCAACTTCTTGAGGAATATTGCAGATTATCTGCGAATCCAGTAGGAAGATTAGTTCTTAAAATTATGGGTTACAACAATAATGAAATCATGAGATTTTCAGATAATATATGCACTGGACTCCAATTACTTAATTTTTGTCAAGATATTTCAGAAGACTTGAAAAAAGGAAGGATCTATATCCCTGAAGAAGACATGAAATATCATAAAGTAAAAAAAATAGATTTTCAAAAATCTTTTGTCTCAAATGAAATGAGGAATTTAATAAAATTCGAGATTGAAAGAACAGAAAAATATTTTCATGAAGGATTAAAGATATTCCATCATATGAAAAGAAAAGATCAATTTCCAATATCTTTATTTTTGAAAGGAGGAAATACAATTGTGAAAGAAATAAAAAGAAGAAATTTTGACACACTAACAAATAAAATAAGGATTTCAAAAATTTCTAAATCTAAAATTCTCTTTACATCATTATTAGATCTTTATTTGGGAAGAGACATGAGAAAATTATAATAACCACATAAAAGGAATTTAATTTGAATAAAAACAAATCAGTTGTTGTAATTGGTGGTGGAATAGCAGGCTTAGTAGCTACCCAAATCCTAATAGAAAAAGGACTGAAAGTAATATTGATTGAAAAAAAGATCACCCTTGGAGGAAGAGCATTTTCTTTTAAAAATAGTGAATCTAATGAAAATATTGATAACGGACAACATATTTTTACAAAAAATTGTTCTGAATACATCAAATTTCTTAAAAACTTAGAAGTATTTAATCAAGTAATTTTAGANAAATCAATCAACGTTCCAATATATAAAAACAACAAAAAAGAATACTTAAAATTTTCTGGAAAACCTAATGCTATTTCTTTATTTTTAAGGTTATTAAGATTCAATCATATTTCATACATTGGAAAGCTTAGAATAATTTATGCTCTAATAATTATAAAATTTAAAAAAAATTTAAAAGACTTAGATTCAACTGATTTTAAAACCTGGTTAAAAAAACATCATCAAACTTACGAAACAAATAAATATTTTTGGGAATTATTTCTTAAACCTGCCTTAAATGATGAATTAGAATATATGAGTTCATATATAGCAATTTTGACTATTAAAAATTCCATCTTGAAACCCCAAAAAACTGCATTTGGATTACCTAAAACTGACCTTTCTTCTTTAGTAGAAAAGAATTTTAATAACATACTAAGAAAAACAAATTCGATATTAATAAAAGGAAAAACTGTAAAAAAAATTTCTGAAGATAATAATAATAATATTATGAAAATAGAATTGTCTGATAATACTGAAATAAAAGTTGATTCTATTATTTGTACAATTCCATTCTTTGAAATCAAAAATCTTTTCCAAAAATCTTCTAAGATTACACCAATAATTAATAATGTTTCTCAATTAGAATATTCTCCTATTGTATGTATTCATTTCTGGTTTTCTGAAAAAATTACTGATGAATTATATTTTTCAGTTTTGGATAGTCCTATTCAATGGGTATTTAATGTATCAAAAATTAGAGANCATAAAGATCAAAACAAACAACATTTAGTAATATCTCTTAGCTCAGCATGGAAATGGATAAAATATGATAGAAAAGAAATGATTTCAATTTTCTCAAAAGAAATTTATAAATTACTTCAATTAAATTCTAGAGTAAAAATTAAACAAACTCTAATTGTAAATCAACCAAAAGCAACCTTCAGAACATTACCTGGATCTTATAAATTAAGACCAAAAAATTCTACTCCATTAAAAAATCTTTTTTTGGCAGGAGACTGGACTGACACTGAATGGCCTTCAACAATGGAAAGTGCTGCAAAAAGTGGAAGAAAAAGTGCAGAGGATTTATTAAGATATCTGAAATCTTTATAAAATGCTAAACTACTGTTATCAAATTTGAATACTAATAATGGATATATTAAGAAATAAAGATACTTGGACAAAAGGAATTGCTGAATTCCTAGGAACTTTTTTGTTTGTTTTTATTGGACTAGGAAGCATTGCTACAGTTATTTCCATAGGACAAGGAAGTATAGATAATGGTGCAGTTATAGCTATTGCTCTTGCTCATGGAATAGGAATCACTATAGCTATAATTGCTATAGGAAGAATTTCAGGTGGACATATAAATCCTGCAGTAACTATTGCCTTATCTGTCACAGGTAATTTTCATTGGATTAAAGGATTAGTCTATATATTTTTTCAAATACTAGGAGCTTTCACTGCTAGTCTAATATGGTCAAAAGCATTATCTACTCCTGCATTAGGAGTTCATAATCCTGCCTGGTCTATTCCAAGAACTTTAATCATTGAAGGAACTCTNACAGGTTTACTTGTATTCATAATTTTTGCCACTGTAGTAGATAAAAGAGGCATAAGTAAATTAGCTCCATTCGCTATAGGTTTCATGATCATTTTAGGTCATTTAGTAGCTATACCTTTCACGGGCGCTAGTATGAATCCAGCTAGAAGTTTTGGCCCAGCTTTAACAACAAAACTATTTCCTCCCCCTGGACTTCCTCAAGAAGCCCTATGGTGGAGTTCACATTGGGTTTATTGGNTTGGTCCGATTGCAGGTGCATTAATAGCTGCATATATTTACGTAATAATCTTTGGTGACAAAAATTCCCAGGACAATCTTTCTAAACCTGGACAAGAAGAATAAATTATAAAACTCTCACTACCTTTCCAATTATTTCAGAAGAACTGATCACTCCAAGAGATCTGCTATCAAACATTGAAGAAACATTTCTATTTTCAGCCAAAACAAAATATTGTTCTTCTAATAAATAGAAGGATTTTAATTTATATTTTCCAGAGTAATTGTGTTGAAAAAAGTCTGAGTCATTAACATTTACTCCTTTTGAATCAACAATAATTTTATCTTTTGGAATAGCTACTACTCGTTTAATATACTTTATTTCTTTACCTTTAATTTTAAAAATCACTATATCGCCTCGTTTTATTTTTCTTTTTTGAAATACAGATGTATTAACAATAATTAATTGATTATCCTTAAGAATAGGATACATACTGTCATCNATAACTCTAAAAAACCGAATTTTNAAAATTGAAATTAATGATAGGATTTTTAAAAAAATTTTATTTTGCATACTTATAAATATGTTGATACATTTGATTTATTGATAATTCTAACCTGAAACATAGGAGTTTCTAATGATATCCTCTAGATATTTAACTAAATTAATGAACAAATTGTCTATCTTAGATAAAGCATATGCACATTGCGATATTCCATGTGGAATCTATGACCCTAATGATGCAATACAAGCTGCCCAGACATGTATTAGAATGACTGAACTAATTCTAGAAAAACAAAATGATGATAGTTTGTCTGCAAAAAATTCTCTATCAAGATATATAACTGTCAAAGAGACTCATGCAAAAAAGGCTAAAGACGACATTCTTATTATATGGACAGATTATTTTAAAGATAATCATTTAGAAAAATATCCTGATCTTCATGAGAAAGTTTGGAAANCTTGTCAATTAGGTTCACAAGTAAAACAAAATGTTGATATGGAAAAAGCTAAACAATTCAAAGCTTCTCTAGAAGAAATTGGTGAAATTTTCTGGGAAACTAAGAAATAAACTAAAATTTATATTCTTCTCTAGGGGGATTAAATATATCTAATGCAAGTGAAGGGGTATCAATACCCTTTGCACTATGCATTACTCCACTAGGAATAACATAATGATCTCCTTCTTGAAGAAGAAAGTCTTTCCCATCTATAGATAACCAAAAAGATCCTGATAAAACCCTTCCTGCTTGCTCATGGGGATGAGAGTGAAGGGGAACTTCTGCATTAGGAGCTATATCTACGAGCATCATCATTATTTTTTCACCCCATACTGGCCTTACAATAATACCAGGAAACAATTCTTTTAAATTCATTTTAGATTGTTTATATACAGCCATAATACTCCTTAACTATGTGATCCAAATTTTCTACTAATTGCAGCTTCAGCTACTGGACTTCCCACTTTATCTACTTCAATGTTTAGTAAAGAAACTCCATTAAAATTCAAAGCTTCACTTAAAGATGATTTCAACTCAGAAAAGTTAGACACATTTTTAGATTTTGCTCCCATTCCTGAAGCAACCAAATCATATCTTGTAGGCTCTAATTCTGTCCATACAGTTCTACCATATATACCTTTCTGAATTTGATAATCTATTCCCCATAAACTGTTATTTCCTACTACTATAGTAATTGGTAATTGATGCCTAACAGCAGTATCAATATCCATCGCATGAAAACCTAATGATCCATCCCCAACGACACATATTACTTTTTTATCTGGAAATGCAACTTGAGCACCTATAGAATAAGGAAGAGCAGCACCTATCATTCCAAAACTACTTACATATAACCATAAATTAGGATTATTTGCTTCTAAATATGCTCTAAAATAATGACAATAATCTCCTCCGTCCATTATTACAATAGTTTCATCATCAATTAATTCAGATAATGTTTTACTTACTAACATTGGATGCATTGGATTATTATCTATAGCTAATTTTTTCATCTCTTCTTTATATTTATTTAAAGAAAGTTTTAATGATTTAGCCCAATCAAAATTATTCCATTTATATTTTTTTGATTTTTCACAAAGATCATTAATTGCAGGACCTAAATCTGACCAAATTACTAACTCAAATTTTCTAGATCTATTNTTTAAACTAGGATCAGGGTCAATAATTATTTGTTTCACACTATCATTAAAAGGAGGATTACCTCCATATCCCCATCTGTAATCCAATCTTTCACCTAATAATAAAACCACATCAGATTCTTTAATTCTCTGCAATGCTTTATTTAAAGGAATGTATCCTAAACCACAAGAAAATTCATGATTATCAGGAACCAATCCTCTTGCATGATCTACAGTAAATATAGGAATTTGAGAAATATTCACGAAATCTTCTAGAATTTTTGGATTTACTGTTGCGCCTGCACCAGCGCCAGCTATAATGACTGGTTTTTTTGCTCTATTTAGAATATCTAAAGCTTTAGTGATTAATTTTTGATCACAATTAATCGAATAATCCTGACTATCTAAATTACCGTAATATCTATCAAACTCTTTCTCATCAACCATTCCTGTCTGAATATCTTCAGGAATAGTAATATGTACAGGGCCTCTTCTTCCACTCATTGCTGTTCTAAATGCTAGTGAAATTATTTCAGGTATTCTTTCAATTGATTGAATTTCCCAAGAACCCTTAGTTACTGGCTTTGCTGTGCCTACTTGATCAAATTCTTGCATGGCACCTCTACCCAAGTTAGTAGAAGCTGCAGAACCAGCAATATTTATTACTGGTGCCTCAGAGTGAAGAGCATTAGCTAAGCCTGCAATAGCATTTGCATGGCCTGGAGTTGTAGACATTACTACACCAGGTCTTCTCAACAACCTAGAATAAGCATTAGCCATATGTACTGAAGCTGCTTCATGTCTTCCATCAATCAAATTAAACTCATGATCTATCATTTCATCCAATAAATGTAGAAAATGATCTCCGGCGATCCCAAAAATAGTTTCAACACCTTCAGCTTTTAGGCATTTTATTATCAAATTACTTCCTGAAATTTTTCCCATTTTTTTCTCCAATTAAAAAAATTGTCTCAAAATCATTACTAAAGTCATTAGTAATAATGTTACATATAATAGTTTTAATAGAAAAATTTCTGAGAATTTACCTATTGATTTAGCACCCCAAAAGCTAGTTAAAGATACAACAACAGCTAAGGGCATAAAAATTTTAAAATCAAAATGACTATTTCCGCTTATCCCACTAATCAATCCATGTCCCGATAAACCAAATACTGCCACAAACAAATTAATCATGGAATTAGTTCCTGAAGTTTTTCTAGCCGATATTTTTAAATAATTGATTAAAATAGGATATCTTAAAGCTCCCAAAACTAAACCAGTTGCTCCACCAAAGAGTCCAATCAACATTCCCAAAAAATTTGAAAATGAATATTTAAAAATATTCTTATTAAAAAACTTAATTGATTGAGTTGTTTCTATTCTCTTTTTTTTAAAATGCACACTTTGAAGTATCAAAAGAGCAGAAATAAATAAGAAAAAAATTATCAACCAAATTAATATTTCCATGGGAGCATTTTCACTCATTAATCCGCCTAAAAATGAACCCAATAGACTAAATCCACCAAATAAAAATGCCACTTTATAGTCTATATTTGAGTTTTTTACATGAGGCCAAATAACACTTATAACAGCTATAAAACTTATAGCAAGATTTGTTCCAATTGCAACTAAAGGTGGAATTCCAAAAATTAAAAAAAAGAACAACCTTACTGGACCTAAAGGCATTCCAACCAAACCTCCAATATATCCTACTATTCCAGTAACAATAATCAGGATAATGATTTGAAGAACATATATATCCATCAAATGGAATTTTCAAATAGTCTATCTATTTGCATAAACTGATCGTGATCCGGTTTCAACGAAGGTGACCTTGGAAAACTATTCTTAATAACTCCTTTTTTGGCTAAGATATACTTATTCAACCAATTTGCTATACCTAAACTTTGCATAGATAACCTTAATAAATTTGTGTTTTCACTAAATTTCTTTTCAGCATTTATTCGATCTCCCTGTTCCCACAAATTCCAAATTTCAACAAGAACATCTGACATAGATCCATTTGGCATAGTTCCTACTGAACCAGCTTTTATTTCTTCTAACATAAACATTCCACCAGCACCACCAAAAACAATTAATTTTGATTGAGATGATAGTTTATCAATGGTTTCTTTGACTCTAGGAACAGTTGGCTGAGTTTCACATTTCACATAACACAAATTCTCATGCTCTTGAGACAAAGAAATAGCCATTTGTGGGGAAATTTGTGCATCCGGTTGATCTTGCATAAATATAGGTACATTTACTGCTTTGGCTATTTGAATGAAGAAATTATTTACTTCTGAAGGATGTACACCCATTAGAATAGGAGGTCTAATCATTAAAGCATTTGCACCCAAACTCTCAGCTTTTTTTGAATATTGAATTGAAAGAAATGTACCTTCAGCACCTGTATTCATAACTACAGGAATCTTACCTTTTACATCTCTTACAACAGTACTCAAAACTTGATCACGTTCCTGTTCGGACAATTTAAAAATCTCACTAGCCATTGCTATCCCAATTCCATGAACCCCTACTTCTAAATTCCAATCTACTTGCCTAGTTAAATCTCTAAAATTTATCTTACCTTGTTCATCAAAAGGTGTACTAAGAATTGGAATAACGCCATTAAAAAAAGTTTTTGTTTCCATTTTTAATCCTAAAACTATATTTTATTGTTAAGAACCAAGAAGTTTTGGAACTACACTTAAAAGGACACCAGCTACAGTAGCAGTACCTATTACTCCAGCAACATTAGGTCCCATAGCATGCATTAGTATAAAATTTCCCGGTCTTTCTTTCTCTGCCATTTCTTGAACAACTCTTGCAGCCATTGGGACAGCAGAAACTCCAGCAGCACCAATCATAGGATTAATTTTGTTTTTAAAAAATAAATTCATTATCTTTGCAATAAGAATTCCTGCTATTGTTGCTGCAGCAAAAGCCACCAATCCTAGTATAAAAATTCCTATAGTTTGCCATTGTAGAAATACAGATCCCGGCATTGTTCCACCTACAGCCAAACCTAAAATAATTATTACTATATTCATTAATTCATTTTGAGCAGTATTCGAAAGTCTAGGAACAACTCCTGATTCTTTTAACAAATTACCAAACATCATTACTCCTACTAAAGGAGATGCTTTAGGAACAAGTATACTAATTACTAAAGTACAAATAATAGGAAAAAGAATTTTTGCTCTTTTAGAAACCTCTTTAGATGAATACTCCATCTTAATTTGACGTTCAGACTTGGTTGTTAACATTTTAATTATAGGAGGTTGAATAATTGGGACTAAAGCCATATAAGAATAAGCAGCAACTGCAGTAGCGCCAACAATATCCTGTACATCTACATTAGGTAAACTATTTCCAAGTTCTCTCATTCTAGTAGATATAAAAATTGTGGTAGGACCGTCAGCTCCTCCTATAATTCCAATCGACGCCGCCTCAGGAAGCCCAAAATCAAAAATCCCAACTGAAGCCAATAAAAGAGATCCAATCATTGCTACAAACACACCAACTTGAGCTCCTGCGCCAAGTATCAAAGTTTTAGGGTTTGATATAGCTGGACTAAAATCGGTTAATGCACCTAAGCCCAAGAAAACTAATAAAGGTAATAAATCAGTTTCCAAACCATATTTCTGAAAAAAAAGTAGTATTCCTGGAGATTCCCCTTGAGAACCTTCTTTTATAAGCTCTCCTAAAGGCAAATTAGCCAATAAAATTCCAAATGAAATCGGTATTAAAAGTAAAGGTTCTTTCTTTTTAGCAATACCAACATATAATAATATAAAAGCAATAAACCACATTATGATCATTTTAGGGTCAATCCATAATGCTTCTATTCCTTCTAATAAACTCTCCCAAAAAAACAAAATTCCCTCTTTTAACCCAATTTAATTAAAACCGCACTATGCTCTACAGAATCCCCTGGTTTTACATTTACTTCTAGAACTTCACCATCTATATCTGCCAAAATATTTTGTTCCATCTTCATAGATTCCATCACACAAACTAAGTCTCCTTGTTTTACTTGATCACCTATTGAAACTATTACATTGATAATTTTTCCTGGCATCATTGCTTTTATTGTTCCATCTGAATCTACAGATTCAGGATGACTTGTGGGAACAAATGATTTCTCTTGAATATCTTCTTCAACAATATTGTCCTCATTATCTTTATCTAAAACCTGAAATTTATTATTCTCATCAGAAATTTCGAATTTCTTATTCTCATGTATATCAGCATTGATTTCAACACCATTAACTGTAACTTTAGCTTCTCCTGATTCAATATCTAAAATTTCTACTTCAAAGGATTTACCATTAATTACTACATTATATTTTTTCATCGCTTAGCTCCCATTCTAGAAAAAAATTGGCGAGTCCTTGAATAATAAGTCCAAGGAGATGCTTGATTATTAGTATTAACAATATTCTTGGTTTTTATTGTTTTTTCATTCAATGCTAATGCTATTGCTACTGCTGCTGCCATATGAATTTCTTTATAAAAACCATTTTTTTCATTCTTTAAATTTTCTTGATCTTCGTTGATTTGATTTTTAAGATTTTTAGGTTTTCTTTTTTCTGAAAAATCTTCAATTTTAACTAATAGCAACACAAAAAAAGTCAAGATGAACAAAACTAAAAAAACAAATCCTAAACCTATTGCCGAAATATTTANCCCATCTTGTATTAATTTAAAATCCATAATTTCCTTAAGTAAATATTAGTGAAAAGAATCAATTACTTCCTCTATTTCAACATATTTTCCATTAACAGTTATTTGAAAATCCTCAGAATCTTTGTGATCATTTTTATATAATTTAACATGGTATTTTGAATCAATAATACCAATTGAATATTCTTTTATCACTATTTCTGAAATATTTTTCTTAGAAACTTCTTCATTCTGAATTTTGTATAGTCTTTCTGCATCCTCAACAGTTATTTTTTCAAATTCTATTGAATCATTTGCTCCTATTTGTCCTAATTTAGGCAAATCAATACTAGCAACAACACCTATTTTTGGATAACCTCCTGTTGTTTGGCAGTCTGAAAGAAGAATTAATGGTTTTCCATTACCTGGAATTTGAATAGATCCTTCAGGAGTAAAATCTGAAATTATATCGTGATTTCCTGAATGTGTAGGAATTGTAGATCCTTCTAAAGTAACACCTATTCTATCCAATTTTTCAGTAGCCTTAAAAGTTTCAGAATAAAATCTATCTACAACCTTTGATGAAAAAAGATCTTCTTGAGGACCAGATATAACCCGTAATTTTATATTTTTAGATCCTTCATTCTTCTTTCCAATATACATAAACATTTTCTTTTTATCTTTCAAAGGATAAGAAGAAATTAAATCATCTTTACTTAATTTTTCACCAGAAAAGCCCCCAAGCCCTGAAGCTAAATGAGTAGCACCAGAACCTAGAACTAATGGAACATTAATTCCTCCAGCTACTCCAACATAACTTCTGAAACCAATATTCGAAGATCCAAATGAAAGAATATCATTTTTTTCTACATTCAAAGTTCTCCACATTGGTATTTTATTATCATTTAAAAGAGGATTTAAATTTGCACCAGTTATAGAAATTGTAATTGGTTTAAGAATCAAAAATTTCGCTAAACCATATGAAACTTCTAACGTTAATGAATTTATGTTGTTTTCTAACAATAAATTAGCAATTTTAAAAGAATTTAAATCTGAAGGACCTGATTTAGACACACCTCTTGAAGCAAAACCAAATCTTCCAAGATCTTGAATCGTGGTTAAAAATCCTCCATCTAATACTTTAAAACAATTATTAGTCATTATTTATCTCAAAACCTAAAAAATCTTTTTCCTCAATAATTCTTTTTTCTATATTCGTATATTCTTTCAAATCTACACTAAAGAACTTTACTTTCATTCCAGGAATTATAGGAAATGGATTTTTCTTTTTTAAATCAAATAATTTCATTGGTGTCTTCCCTATTATTCTCCATCCACCTGGAGAATCTATAGAATAAATTCCCGTTTGGCTTCCTGCCAAACCAACTGAACCTGAAGAAACTCTAGTTCTAGGTTTTTTCAATCTCGGACAATGAATTCTTTTATCTAATTCTCCTAAATATGGAAAACCAGGAGAAAAACCAGTCATATATACTAAATAAAGGGTAGATGAGTGAATTTTAACAATTTCATCAGAAGATAAATTGCAATAATTAGCAACATCCTCTAAATCAGGTCCTTCTTCTCCTCCATATTTTACTGGAATATTAATAATAGTTTGATTTTCATTAACAAATTCCTGATTTTTTTTTGAAATCAAAACTTCGGAAATATAATTTTTCACTTCCTGAGATTTAGTCAAATTTATGTCAAAAACTACTGAAAATGAATTATATGTTGGAACAACATCTACCAACCAAGATTGTTTATCTTTATTTATTCTTTCTACTATCTCATGAATATTTAAGTTAATTTCTGGTGAAATTATATTCTCAAAATACACAGATATAGATCTATCTCCAATATTTTTGATTAAAAAAGAGTTCATTAATGTATTATTTCACAAATGTATGCATGGGGCTCAATNGGATTCCTGATCTCTCTAACTCTTTCCTTATCACTGAAGCTAACCCAACAGAACTCTTATTATCCCCATGAAGACATAAAGTTTCTGCAGAAATTTCCACAGAATCACCATCAATAGAATCCATTGTTCCAGTCTTAGCCAATTTTATTACCCTTTTCACTATCTCTTCTTCTTGGGTAATCACAGAACCTTTAACATTTCTAGAAACTAATTTTCCGTCTGAAGTAATTGCTCTATCAGCAAAAGCTTCTCTTGCAATTCTAACCCCAGATTCTTTAGCAACCTCTTCCCAAATTGATCCTGAAAGAACAACATGGATTATCTCTGGATCAATCTCTTTTATCGCTTGTACTACCGCTCTAGCTTCTTTTTCATCTCTTGACGCTTTATTGTACAGTGCACCATGAGGTTTAACATGTTGAATTTTCTTATCCCTAGTAAATTGTAGCAAAGCTCCAACTTGATATTTAATTAAATTAACAATTTCCCAATCATCAAAACTCATATCTCTTCTTCCAAATCCCATCAAATCTGGATAAGAAGGATGAGCTCCAATAGAAACATTTGAATTTTCAGCTAATTTTACTGTTTTATATATCCAATTAGGATCTCCAGAATGAAAACCCGTAGCGATATTTACAGAAGTAACAAAAGGTACAATTTCATTATCAAGACCAGAGGTCATATTACCAAAAGATTCCCCTACATCAGCATTTAAATCTATTATTCCCAAAATTACCTCTTCAATGCAGAGGGAGTGTTACTTCTCTAGTATTTTCCCAACTCATTCTTACTGCATCTGTAAATTCCATATATTTTACACCATCTTTGAATGAAGTATGAGTAATATCTTCTTTGCCACGAATAGCATTAACAAATTCTTCTTCTACTCTCCATGACCCTACATTATTAGAATTTATATTTAATTTTTCCCATTTCATTTTCGATTGAGGTTTTGTAACTTCAAGTTCCATGGCAAAACTATTATCTGATGAAGCTTCAGAGGACAATTGATTATCATAAAAATGTAATGTCCCTTTAGTCCCATAAATCCAAACATCTGCAATAGGAGCACCACCAAGAACATTGCTATGAGTAAAGTGATACTTACCTCCTACAGTCATTGATCCAATTATTTCAAGGTGATCAGGAATTGATATTTCTCTAAAATTAGCCTCTTCTTTCATTCTCTTAACTACTACCTGAGCAGAAGCATTTACAGAGCTAGCAGGCCCTAACCATCTCATTGCAGCCTCATACCAAATTCCCATATGCATGATGTTGTTTCCAGATAAATCTCTATTATTTCTCCAATGAATTTCAGAATTAAACTCAGGGAATTCTCCTGAATTTATTCTCATATCTAAAAACAATAAGTCTCCCATTTCATTATTAATCCANTCAATAATTGTTAAATCATAAGGTAATGTATGTGGAGCTGGAACAACTTGAGTAACTAGTTGAGGATTTTGCTTAGAAATTTTTTCCATTTCTTTTGCTTCTTTAGAATTCATTGCCATACGAGCTTCAACAAGAACATGCTTTCCTGCCTTCAATGATTCAATTGTTAAANTTGAATGCATATATGGCCAAGTTCCTATACAAACTGCATCAATTTCATCATCATTTAATAATTCTCTCCAATTAGAATAAATTTTATTAATTCCAAATTTTTCAGCTACCCTTTTTGATGACTCTATCGACCTATTCGATACTCCAAAAGCTTCCACTCCATCTTGAGATTGAATTTTAGGTATATGGTGTTTTACGGTATTTGCTCCAGCACCTATATAACCTACCTTTAGTAACTTTTCCATAATATTCCCCCACTGATCTAAATATATTAGATTAGATATCTAAAAGTTTCTTAGTCGCTAATATTACTTCGTTAGTATCTGGCATAAATGCTGTCTCCAAAGCTTTATTGTATGGAACCGGAGTATGTGGACCAGTAACTCGCTTTATAGGAGCATCTAAATAATCAAAAGCTTGATCTGCTACAATTGCCGCTACTTCTGATGCCATACTACATCTAGGAGTATCTTCATCTACTACAATAAGTCTATTAGTCTTAGAGACTGATTCTATTAAAATATTTTCATCTAAAGGAGAAAGGCTTAAAAGGTCTACAACTTCACAATCTATACCTTCTTCTGCAAGTTTTTCAGCAGCTTCTTTACATAAAACAGAAGTATAAGACATGCCTACTAGAGTAACATCAGAACCTTTTCTTAAATATCTTCCTTTTCCTAGTTCAATAGCAAAATTTTCATCTGGAACAAAACCTGATAAGTTAATAAGTTTTTTATCACTTACCACAAAAACNGGATCATCATCTCTAATAGCTGCAGCTAATAATCCTCTAACACTATAAGCATCAGAAGGAACAACAACTTTTAAGCCAGGTATATGAGCTAACATTGAATAAAAAGATTCAGAGTGCTGAGCAGCATGACCTGTACCACCTCCTGATCTAGCAAACATTGTTAGAGGGACTTTTGTTTGACCAGCAAACATATACCTACTTTTTGCTGCGTTGGATAATAATTGATCATAAGCCACAGTAACGAAATCAAAATACATTAAATCTACTACAGGTCTTAACCCAGTAAGAGCTGATCCTATAGCAGCACCTAAAAAACCTGCTTCAGAAATAGGGGTGTCTTTAATTCGATCAGGACCAAAATCTTGAATTAAGCCTTTAGTAGCAGCAAAGGGTCCCCCCCAAGCATCTAAAGGTTTACCTTCTTCATCAAATCTTCCTGCACCACCTGCAATATCTTCACCCATTAAGAACACATCCGGATCTCTATTTAATTCATCTCTTAATGTTTTGTTGAATGAATCTCTATATCTCATTTCAGAACCTGAAACATCATAACCTGGTCCTAAAGGGTTTTTTGTATCTTCTTGTGTAGTCATATTATTTCCTTAAAATAACTCGTATTTAATTTAATTAATCCCTCTGTTGAGGAGCTAAAACTGAATTAGGATAGTTAACATATACATCTTTATACAACTCATCCATATCTGGCATAGGACTATTAAGAGCAAAATCAACTGCTTCAATCATTTCGTTATCAATATTATCTCTGATTTCTTTCAATTCTTTATCTGTAAGTTGATTAGCTTTAATTACTCTATCTTGAAAAGTTTCAATAGAATCTCTATCTTTCCAATCAGATTCTTCTTCCTTAGTTCTGTAATTTTCTGGAACATCAGCATGAAAATGACCATGATACCTATAAGTTTTTAACTCAAGTAAAGTAGGNCCATCTCCATTTCTAGCTCTTTTTACAGCTTCTCCGGCCGCATCATAAACTGCAAAAACATCCATTCCATCAACAACTACTCCTGGCATAGAATATGATGAAGCTCTATCAGCAATATCTGGAATAGAAACAGCATATTCAACTGGAGTTGCTTCGGCATAATGATTGTTTTCACAAACAAATATCACAGGTAATTTCCACACTGTAGCCAAATTCATACTTTCGTGAAGAATACCTTGGCTTGTAGCTCCATCTCCAAAAAATGCAACTCCTATAGATTCTTTTTCTAAACCTTTATATTTTGCTGTTAATGCNGCTCCAACAGCAAGAGGTATACTGGCTCCAACTATTGCATTAGCACCTAGCATTCCTTTAGAAAAATCAGCAATATGCATTGACCCACCTTTTCCCTTACAGTGTCCAGTAGCTCTCCCCATTATTTCTGCCATCATTTTCTTAGTATCTAATTCTTTTGCTATACAATGACCATGACCTCTATGAGTAGATCCAATCCAGTCTTTTTCAGTTAAATGAGCACATACACCTGTAGGTCCAGCTTCCTGACCATCTGAACTATGAGTAACCCCCATAGCGTTACCCTTAAAAGTTTGCTCTAACATTGTTTCTTCAAAACGACGAATTCTATACATCGTTTCNTATAGCCAAACTAATTTTTCTTTAGAAATATCCATTTTCTATCCTTTACAATATTGAAATTATTACTAGTGATTCGAGTCTCTTGGTACAAAAACAGAATCTCCATTCTTTTTTCCATAAAACTTTGACCATAAATTGAATGGTTTAAAAGTTGAGAAAACTGCTAATAATCCCGCTAAGCCTAAAAATCCTGTTTTAAGAAATTTTCTCCTATCAAATTCATTCATATTTGATCTCCTTAATGTGTAATTCTAATAAATCAGATTTCCATCAATTAAATTTTCCCAATATCTCCCAATTTGATAAATAAATTTTAATATTTGAAATCAGTTTATTTATANGTTGATTCTATAAACAAAGATTCTGGAAAACAAGGTTATAGTTCAAAAATTAATTTAATATTAAAATTTAACAATTAAATATGAAAAAAAAAATCATAAAATTATTGATATTCTAGTAACCTTATAATAATCTCCTATTTGTATTAAAAAGTGTTTATAAATCAAATATTTTAATTATTAAATCTTATCCATGGATCCAGGTTCATTAAATATAGCAGATTGGTTAATGCGTTTGACGGCTCTCAGAATCTTATGGATATGCCTTTTAATGGCTCCTGCGGCCGCAGTCTCTCTATTAGTTGCTCATGCTATCATTCCTTCAGCCGTAGACTCTCATCATTTAAGTAGAAAATGGGTGATTATTAGAGCTCCATTATACCTATTTGGATTTGGAACTCTTTTTTTAGAAATTATTTTATTTATTTATGCTTTTGCAAACATGACCTTCTTAAGTGAATTCTACCCAAGGTTCTGGCAATAAGGAGAAAATTGTTTAATAAATTTATAGAGTTCTTAAAAGAAAAAGACAGAAATACACCAACATGGTTAAAAATCCTAATGCCAGTTTTAGCATTTGGTGGTCTTGCATTTCATGCTGTAATGGCTTTCGTCACAGCGTTTTTAATCACTGCATGGTTTGGTAATCCTCTTCCAGTCTTCGGATTTAACCAGAGCCCTGATCAACCTATTGCTTTTCCTCATACTATTCATGCTGGAGTAGGTAAATTGATTGACCAGAAAACTGGAAAACCATACAAAGATATTTATGGAAATGAAAGAGTAAATGATTCTGGAGAACCTCAAACAGGTTTAGGAATGGATTGTACTTACTGCCACAAAACTGTAACTAAAGAAGCTTGGGCAGGAATACCTCCAGTAGAGCTATGTATTTCATGCCATAAAGTAATAGGAAGCGATAAAAGCCAAGAACTAACTAAATTGAGAGAATATGGATTATTTGAAAAAACAAAAGCNCCTATTAAATGGAAAAGAGTTCATAGNATGCCTGATCATGTAAGATTTGTTCATGAACCTCATATTAGATATTTGACATCGAATCCCGATGCTATACAAAATAAATCAGCCGATTTTAAAATTTTAGGTGACGGTACAGTAGAAGCATCTCAAGTTTGCTCTAACTGTCATGGACAAATATCTAATATGGAAAAAGTAGCTCAAAAAGAACCTTTAAAAATGGGCCAGTGTGTAGCTTGTCATAGAGCAAATGAAGCTTCAATAGGATGTGAAACTTGTCATCACTAGAGAAAAAAAATTCAGTAACTAAAAGTAAATTGTCAAGAAGAAAATTCTTAGGTCTTCTTGGTGCTACAGCTACAGGAGCTGTAATTTTTGAGGCATGCGGCGTTCCAGAAGAAGAATTAATAGTAGAGAGCCCATTAGATATGCCTGAAGATTTAGTAAGAGGTGAAGATCAATGGTATGCAACTTCATGCGGGATATCTAATTATGGAGAAAGCGTTCTCGTTAGAGTAATGGAAGGAAGAGCAAAAAAAATTGCTGGAAATCCAGATTTTCCTAACTCACTAGGAAAACAGAGTGTTGTATCTGAAACAAATCTCCAGATGTTATATCACCCCGACCGAATTACTACTCCACTCTACAGAAAAACTAAGACTGGAGCACACAAACCAATAACNTGGAGTTCTGCTATCTCTATNCTTGANAAAGGAATAAACGAATCAAAAGGTAAATCAACTTTAATTACAAGACCTTTACGAGGTTTAAATGCTGGACTNNTTGAATCTTTTTCAAATTTTAACTCTATGAAACATTTAAAATTTGACTCAATTAATAATGGATTAATGAATAAAACAATGAAATCAGTTTTTGATCAAGACAGATTGCCTTATTTTGACATAGGTAATTCTGATTTAATCATTTCTTTCGGATTAGATTTCTTAGGTACTTGGGGACCAGTTCAATATAAAACTAAATTTGGTAAATTAAAACAAAATCATGGAAAACTAATATCAATTGAACCTAGAATGTCNCTAACATCCGCAAATGCTGACAAATGGATTTGTCCTATTCCTGGAACAGAAATGATTTTTGCTCTTGGTGTAGCAAAACATATTTTATCTGACAATTTATTTTCATCTGCTGATGCAGAAAAAGAATTTAAAAATTTAATTGGAGATATTGATTTAAGCACATTCACAGATGAGTATGTCACTCAAAATACTGGTTTAAAAGTCAAAGATATTGAATATGTAATAAATAAGATTAAGGAATCCAAAGGTAAAATTTTATTTCTTGGAGGAGGTCCATTAGAAGGATATAAAAATAGTTTAGAAAGTATGTCAATAGTTTTTGCATTAAACTATCTCACTAATTCTGTAGGATCAAAAGGAGGTATAATTTTTAATCCAGAAACTCCTATTAAAGAATTTAAAGTTTCTGAAGAAGGACCTTCTATAAATATTATTGACTCTTCTTACGCTAATAATCTTCAAGAATGGAAAGAAGAAACACTCAAGTGGGAATCAGGAGAAACAAATCTTTTGATTTTACGTGGATCTAATATTATTCATGGTATTCCATATGATTTAACAAATGCCTTAGACTCTATNAAATTAAAAGTATGTTTTTCATCAATTCTTGATGATACTGCTGAAGCATCCGACTTAATTCTTCCAGAACATAATTCTCTAGAAGATTGGGGAGTAGATATACCAGAACCACTAATGGGATATCAAACATTNTTATTTCAACAACCTGTAGTGAATTCGCCTACNAAAGGAAAAGAATCCAAACCAATTTATGATTCAAAGAGTTTTTACGATGTATTAATTTCTTTATCAGATCCAATGTTAGGCATAAAAAATTACAAAGAATTAATAGAAAAATTCACTTCAAAACTTTATTCAACCACTACTTCAAATAGACAAGGGTCAGTTATAGCATCCAATGAAAAACAATTCTTAGAAGGTGTTCTTTCAAGAGGAGGATGGTGGAATATTAATACTAAAATAAATAATTATGATTATGTATCTAACCAANAGCTTAATAGTATTAAGGTGTCTAACAATAATGTATTTAATGATTTAAGTAATAAAGAATTTTATTTAGTTCCATTTTTATCAAATACTATTTTAGATGGAATAACAGCGGCTAGCCCTTGGGCTCAGGGAATCCCAGATCCGATAACTACTATAGCTTGGGATACTTGGGCAGAAATAAATCCTAAAACAGCAGAAAAACTTAATTTAGAACAAGGAGATATTATAGAATTAATATCATCAACAGGGAAAATTAAACTTCCTGTTTTCCCTCATCCTGCAGTTCACCCTAAAGTAATTGGTGTTCCTATAGGATTAGGTCATAAGTTCTCTGGAAGATATGCTGCTGGAAAAGGAGTTAATGTATTAAAACTATGTCATACTAAATTAGACCATTCTCAAACTTTTTCTTGGGCAGAAAACACAGTTAAAATCAAAAAAACACAAGATTCAAAAACTATTGCAAAATTTGAAGGCACACTTCCAGGAGGAGCAGTAGCAGTAGAACCTGGTGTTCCTATATTGACTGTAGGGCCAAACCAAACTGCAGATGATGCTCTTCACGAAGCACATGAAGAACACATGGAAGAAACATTTAAAGATAAAAATATAAAATAAGGGAAAAATGGTTACAGAAAATAAAGAAAGTAAATTTAAATGGGGAATGGCTGTTGACATAGATAAATGTACAGGTTGTCAAGCTTGTGTTTTAGCTTGCCAATCGGAAAACAACATCCCAATAAACACAGAAAAAAACTTTAAAAATGCCAGAGCTATTGAATGGATAAGAGTAGAAAGGTATTGGGAAGGAGAATTTCCTGATGTAAAAGCAAAATTCATACCCATTCTATGTCAACATTGTGATAATGCTCCTTGCGAACCTGTATGCCCTGTTTATGCCACTTATCACACAACTGAAGGCTTAAATGTTCAAGTCTATAACAGATGTGTTGGTACTAGATATTGTGCTAATGGATGTCCTTATCTAGTAAGATTTTTTAATTACTGGGAACCTGAATGGCCAGAAAGTTTAAAAAACCATTTAAACCCCGATGTTACTGTAAGATCTAGGGGAATAATGGAAAAATGCACTATGTGTATTCAGAGAATTAGAAGAACTACGAGAAATGCAAAGAAAAATGATGAAGAATTAAAAGATGGAGATATTTCTCCTGCATGTGTAGATGCATGCCCAACAGATGCACTTGTTTTTGGAAATCAGAAAGATGAAAACAGCAGGGTTACTCAAATGAAAAACGATAAAAGATCTTATACATTACTTGATAATCTTCAAACTTCTCCGAATATATTTTATTTAGCTAAAATAGATCATGATAAGGAAGAAAGTGANCATCATGAAGAAGGAANACATCACTAAAAATGGCAACACAGACAAACATAGCTAAATATTCAAAGGCAACATCAGAGTTAATANGCACCACTACAATAGCTCCGAAAAAAATNAAATTNATCATTATGATTTTGTCTATTTTAAGTATATTGGGGATTGTTGGAATAGTATTAAAAATTCTTAACGGNTTTGAAGATAAATCCGCTTGGGGTTACTACGCAGCAACAATTTCTTTTCTACTTACTACTGCTGCTGCTGCTCCAATGGTAGCTATTGCCCCTACAATTGCTAAAGCAGATTGGGTTAGACCAATAACTAGAATAGCTAGTTTATTTTCAGTAGTAGGGATAGTGACAGCTTTAGCATCTATACCACTAATATTCGCACTGCCTCCTCTAATTGTTGATGAAACTAGAAGAAGATCAATATGGTTCGAGGCAACAAATTATTCGCCTCATGTTTGGTTTGCACTATCAATTTTCGGATTAACTTTATGTGGATTAGGATTATTATATTCCTCAAGTATCCCGGATTTAGCAGCAATGAGAGATCATGGAACTGGATGGAGAAAAAAAATGGGAAAATCATTATCTCGAGGTTTTATAGGTACTGATGGTCAATGGAAATCGTTAAAGATGCGTATTGGAATGATGGGGACATTTTATTTCTTAATGTTAATGTTTGTTAATTTTCTATTTAGTATAGATTTCGCATTAAGTTTAGTAGCGGGATGGAAAGATGCAATTTTCCCTATGTATCATGCGATGACTTCTCTACAATCAGGAATTGCGATTTGTATTCTTGCTATGTTTTTTGCCAGAAAATACTGGGGAATGGAAAATTATATTAAAGTTCCTCAATTTTGGGCTCTATCAAAATTACAACTAGCTACAACTGTACTTTGGTTTTATTTCTTTTACTCAGCATTCATTGTTTTTTGGTATGGAAGATCTGCAAGTGATCAGATGGTCATTAATTTATTAATTATAGGTCCTTATTTACCTGTTTTCCTTGGAGCATTTTTCTTAGAATTCTTTGTCCCTTGGTGGATATTAGTCTGGAATCCTGTAAGAAAGAGTATTCCTGCATTAGCAGTAGTAGCATGCCTTGTTTTAGTTGGCGTTCTTCTAGATAGAATAAGAATATTTGTGATTTCTTGGTCTACATACTCTAACGAGGTAATTCATAAAAAATTTGTTCCTGAAGAAAACTTTCCTCAATTCATGGCTCCTTCAGTAGCAGATATTATAGTTTTTATTGGATTAGTTTCTCTAAGTGCCCTAATATTCATTCTTTCAACAAGAATATTCCCACTTGTATCAGTTTGGGAAACACACCAATCACTTTTATTAACTAAAGTTGTTAAATATGTGAGAACACATGTAATTGCAATTGGAAAACCAGATTAAGGATTAGATAAGAATGCAACAAAGAAGAAAATTAAGTCAAAAACAAATTAACCAAGAATTATTATCAGGTAACCTTAAAACACCTAAATGGTACATACCTACAATGTTATTCTTAGGTTTTTTCGTTGTAACTGGATTTGCGGTAATACTTTATATGTTTAACACGGGTTTAGGGGTTACTGGTTTAAGTAGACCTGTATATTGGGGTTTATTTATTACAACTTTTGTTTTTTGGGTAGGAATTAGTCACGCAGGTATAATGATTTCTGCTATTCTTAGATTGACTCAAGCAGAATGGAGAAGACCAGTAACAAGAGCTGCTGAATTACTTACAGTATTTTCTCTATTAACAGCACTGTTTTTTCCTTTAATGCATGCTGGAAGACCTTGGAGAATTGTCTATTGGTTAATGCCTTATGATTTTGCTAGAGGTATATGGCCAAATATTAGATCTCCTTTGTTTTGGGATCCTATCGCTATAGGAACCTATTTAACAGGAAGTACATTATTCTTATACGTTGCTCTAATTCCTGACTTAGCAGTCCTTAGAGACAGAACAACAGGATGGCAAAAAGTTATTTACACAATTTTAGCTCTTGGATGGAGAGGAAATCCTAGGCAATGGCTACTACAAACTGTAGCAGGAATCTTATTATCTGCATTAATGCTACCAATTTTCGTTTCAGTCCATTCTATAGTTTCTTGGGACTTTGCAATTACTCCTTCAGTTGAAGGTTGGCATTCAACNATATTTGCTCCGTATTTCGTTATTGGAGCAGTTCATTCAGGGGTATCAGCTGTAGTTACTATGATGGCATTAATGAGATGGTTATGGAAATGGAATAATCATATCCGACCAGAACATTTTGACGCGTTAGCAAGACTTTTAATTGTAGTTGCAACAGCTTGGCTAGGATGTACTTTCTTAGAATTAATATTCTCAGTATATGGTCGTGAAGCACCAGAAATAGCATTAAGAGAATTACAGATATTTACTTGGCCTTGGAACTTATTATTTATGATATTTCTTTTTACCGGATATATTATACCTGTAGGTTTTTGGGTATTTAAAAAAGCAAGAAATAATATCGTTATCATGTTCTGGACATCGATATTGGTAAATGTTGGAATGTGGTTAGAAAGATTTCTAATTATTGTACCGGGACTAGCAAGAAAACAACCTTTTACTTTTACTTGGGAAGCATATACTCCTAGTTTAGTAGAATGGTATATTTTAGTATGGTCATTTGCATGGGTCTCATTCTTAATGTTGCTTTTTGCTAGATTTTTCCCACTAATTCCTCTTTTCGAAACTAAAGAGAGTCAAGTATTTACATCAGAAACAAAAATAGGAAGAGCTACTGTTCCAGTCATATATAGAGAAGAAGACTAGAGTCAAGGAGAAAAAATGTCTAAAAAAAGTATATTAGGATTATTTGATACCCCAGATCAAGGAGCTGATGCTTTAGATGGTCTACATAATGCTGGTTTCGAATCCCACGAATGTGATGTTTTAACTGGCACTCCATATCCTGAAGGGACTTTTGGTGAACATGTTCCACAACATAGATTGTTCAGATTCCCTTTATTTGGAGCCATAATAGGGTTAACTCTATCTATATTTATCACTACTGCCACACAGATCGCATATCCATTGGTAACTGGAGGTAAACCAATTTTATCAATATTTGCAATGCTTATAATAATGTATGAAATGACAATGTTATCTGCAGTAGTTACTACGGTAGTTGGTATTATATTTGAATCTAGACTTCCAAAATTTAATCTTGGAGCTTACGACACTAGAATCACTGAAGGATTGATAGGAGTTGTTGTTAACTGTGAAGAAAAAGATTTACCAAAAGCTAAAAAAGTATTTAAAGATTCTGGAGCTTTAGACACTAAAGAAGCATAACAATAAAAAATGAAAAAAAATTCTGTAAAAATAAATATATTAATAATATTACTAACTGGATTATTCAGTCTTGCTCCTACTTGTCAAAGTGGAATAACCCAAAGTACTACATATCCTATAGAATTATTTTCTGAGATGCATTATAGCCCAGCATATAAATCTCAAGAAACTCCAAGACTAAAACCTGTAGCAGAAGCTGTAGTTAATCTTGATCCTATAGGAACAGAAAATCAATATGATATGACTATAGAAAAATTCAAATATGATTATGAATCAGGAGAAAATTTATACAGAGTAAACTGTTCATTCTGTCATGGTAATGAAGGCTTAGGAGATGGCCCTGCAAAAGAATATATCATTAGTGAAAATAGTTATTATTCTACAAATAAAGTTGAAGGGCTTCCTGGTTCAGGTTCTGGAACTCCCTATATTAGCCCTCCTCAACTAAATGATATTGAAGAAAGATATGGAAATAGGGATAGTGCCTACAATAGAATTTATCAAATGCTCAACTCTGAGATTGGATTCGGTCCGATGCCAGGATTTTTACGAGTACTATCAGAAGAAGAAAGAAAACAAATTATTGAGTTCATACTGGATAAAGATAACGGATTAAATAAATAATTTTTAACAATTATTTTAATTCTTTTCCCACCTCTTGAACTATTATTAAGATATTGAAAATTAAAATAAAAATTATGCCTTATCTAAAATCAATACTCTTATGTTCTATNATCCCATTTTCAATTTTTTGTTCTAATCAAATAAATGATGATGAAAATAGAGCTCAATATTTATTTGAAAACATAATGTGTCCAGTATGCGATGGACAAACTATTTCTGAATCACAATCACAATTAGCTAAAAATATGAGAGATATTGTTAGGATTAAAATAGAAGAAGGCTCTACTGATGATCAAATATTAGATTATTTCAAATCAAAATATGGAACTTCTGTATTATCTAATCCACCAAAATCTGGTTTTTATTTTACTGTTTGGTTAGTTCCAATAATTGTATTACCAAGTATTTTTATTGGGTTATTATTTTTAATCAGAAGTTTAATTAATCCGAAGAAAGAAAATTAATATGGGTATTTTAGGAACATTTTGCATAACAATAAGTTTTATTTTATCTATTTATTCTATCTTAGGTTTTCTTATAAGTATGAACTTTAAAACTGAAGAATTGAAAATTAGCGCAAGATGGAGTTCCTATTTAACTCTACCAATAATTTCTATAGCATTTTCTATACTTGTATATTCTTTTGTTACTCATGATTTCAGTATCAAATATGTATTTAACCATAGCAATCTTGCTATGGAACCTATTTATACCTGGGTTGCAATTTATGCAGGAAACGAAGGTTCTTTACTTTATATATCTGCTGTAATATCTATAGGATCATTTTTGACAATAAAATCACTCCAAAAAAGGATTCCTGAATCCGTGCCACATATTACAATGATAATGATGGGAATTCTTTCTTTTTTTCTTGGAGTAATGTTATTTCTTGCAGATCCATTCACATTACTTGAATTTCAAGCTGAAGATGGAAGAGGAATTAATCCTTTATTAAAACATCCAGGTATGTTTACTCATCCTCCTTTATTAATGGCAGGATTAGCAACAATTTCAATACCATTTGCTATTACCACAGGGATGCTCATTAGTGGAAATTACAGTGATAAAGGAACAGAATTTGTAAGAATTACTACTTTGATAATTTGGTTAATGCTAGGAATCGGATTACTGCTAGGATCATGGTGGGCATATACTATTTTAGGATGGGGTGGATATTGGGCATGGGACCCTATAGAAAATGTAGGATTAATGCCATGGTTAGTACTGACAGCATTAATTCATTCTTTGATAGTCCAAAGAAGAAGAGGAATGTTTAGATTATGGAACTTAGTTTTGATAAATATAGCTTTTGTTCTTTCTCAATTTGGTATGTTTATCAATAGAGGAGGACCAGTAGTATCTGTTCATTCTTTTGCTGCATCAACCCTTGGATATATCTTTTTAAGTTTTATGATATTAAGCATAATTTTTCCTTCAATTATATTTCTTTGGAAATACAAAGAACTCATTAACTCTAGAAAAATTGACTCTTTCCTTTCAAAAGAATCATCATTTTTAATAAATAATTTTTTATTATTAGCAATTACTTTTGTAACTTTATGGGGCCTAGTTTTCCCTTTATTTTCAGAATTATTTGGAAAAGAACCTGTAACAGTTGGAACTCCATACTATAATAGTGTTAATGGCCCATTATTATTGATACTAATATTATTAATGAGTATAGGGCCTATACTTCCATGGAAAGAAGGAACCATAAAATCTTTTTTCAAAAATATTAGGTTCCCTTTGATGATTTTCGTATTGTGCATAATCATTTGCCTTATTTTTTTTAGTTCTAACTTTCTAGCAATTTTAGCTTTTTCTTCTCTTTCTTTAGTTCTTGCAACTATTCTACAAGAATGGATTATAGGGACTAAAAATAGAATTAAACGTTTCCAAGAAAATATTTTTATAGCTTTTATAAAGTTGATAAATGGAAACAGAACTAAACATGGAGGATACATAGTACATTTATCAATTTTAATGTTAGCAATGGGAATTATAGGAACAAATTTTTATCAAGAAAAAGCTGATTATGTTATTTCAAAAGATAAATTATTAGATTTTCATAGTTATCAAATAGAACTTTCAGAAACTGAAACAAAAAATTTTCAAGATAGAATTGAAAGAAAAGCAAAATTCAATATATATCAAAAACAAAATAATTCAGAAAAAGATTTGAAAAAAATCACAGAACTAGAAGGATCAAATGCAATTTATCCATCATTTAACATGGCTTCAGTAAGAGCAGCAATTCATTCAACTATTCTAGGTGATTTATATATAGTGCCCTCAGAATTTATATCAGAAGATGAACTTCTAATAAGAATAAGTATTAATCCATTTATTTCGTGGCTTTGGTTTGCAGGGCCTATATTCTTCATTGGAGCTATATTCACACTATGGCCTAGAACAGAAAAAAATACTAAATTATAATAACGAAATGTATATTTTTATAGGAACAATTATTGCAATCATTTGTGTTTTAATTTTGTCATTACCAATATTTAATAAAAAAATTCTTTCAAAAGAAATAGAAAATGAGATTTTACTCTCTAAAAATAGATTAGAACCTAAAAATGTCATTTTAAATCAAGTAAAATCTGACTATGAGGCTGGATATATTTCAAATGAAAATTTTAAAGAATTAAATTCAGAAATAAATGAGAATAATGATATAAAAAAATGAAAAAATTATTCATAACTCTTATTTTTCTATTCACATTATTACCACATGGATATATTCTAGCTGACGAAAAAACCATTACAATTTCTGGTCGTGTTCAAAATAAAACTGAGAATTTTGACTCTTCAAAAGAATACATAATCAAACTCTTTAAAATTATAAATAACTCAGAAGAAATAATTGAAATATCAAATACAAAAACTAATCAATATCAGTTTTCTTTCTCAAATTTAACAATCACAGACACAGATGAGTATTTCTTAGTAACAGAAAATGAAGGATTATCAGTAATCACTGAATTAAATCTCCAGCAACAATGGGATAATCTAATAATAGAAATATATGATAAAGGTACGAATCTAGATGATATAAAAATTTCAGAATATTCATTGATGATTCCACAAAATAGTTTAATTAACGGAGAAGTATCCGTACTTGTATTGATCACATTAGAAAACTTGGGAGATAAAACATTTCAAACTGATTTATCAAAACCAAATCTTTCAGGTTTCGATTTATTAAGATTTAGCCTTCCTGAAGGATATTCAAATCTTAATGTTGACAGCGATCTTCCTCCTGGAAATATTATGGAAATCCCTACAGGTTTTGCATTATCTAATGCTATTCCTCCAGGAATACATCAAATAATTTTTTCTTATTCTCATCAAATAACAAATTCAAAATTCTCTTTTAAACTAAAGCTTCCTTTTGGTGCAGATAAAGTTAGAATATTAATGAATGTTCCAGAGGGAATTATTAAAGGAGAAGGATTAAAACAATTAGAAAAAATTAAAATAGATCAAGATTTTTATACAATTTCTGAAGGAACCAATTATGAAAGAAATTCTTCTATTGAACTTGAATTATCACCATTCTCTAAGACTAAAACATTTAGATCAATTTTTACTTTTTTTGAAACTAATCTATATAAAATCATAATTATAATTGTAATTTCATTAATGTTACTATTTTTAATAATTTATTCTATTATTTCTAATATCAAAAATGATAAAAATGATGATTTATCACAAGAAAGAAAAAGGTTGATTCTAAAGATAGATCAACTAAAGAAATCTCTTGAATCCGGAATAATCAATGAAGAAGAATATGCAATTTTAGAAAAAGGTTTTCAGGAAAAACTTAAACAACTATAAGAGGAATATTGAAACAAGAAAATAAGAAATTTTTACTTATTAGTATGCCAATAGTTTTAATATTTTTGTCTTTTTTTATTTTTATTTTGATATGGTCAACTATTTCTACTGGTGGCCAACATGGTCAACCAGGACTAAATGAGTTTTTTAGTGAAACTAATTTGAGAATTGACCCTTATACTAAATTTGAAATAAACACATTTTCACATGGAATAATATCCTCCGAAAATATTGAAGGAAAATTATTAATGATAGATTTTTGGGCCTCATGGTGTCCACCATGTATTAAAGAGGGACCAGTTTTATCAGAAGCTTATAGAAAATGGTCTGAGAAAGGAATAAATTTTGTAGGTGTATCATTATGGGATTCTGAAAAAAACATTCTATCATTTCAAGAACGTTTTTCAATTAATTACCCTTTATCTATAGATACAAATGGAGAAATGGCAATAAACTTCGGAGTAAGAGCTTTACCTGAAAAATTTTTTATAGATCAAAATGGGAAAATCATAAAAAAGGTTATAGGGCCTGTTAGTGAATATCAATTAAACAAAATTCTTGAAGAATTAATTTCTGAAAAATAAAATCATCTTAAAAGTTCTCTTGATAAACTTAAAGTTTGCCCTGTAATATTCATTGATTCTTGAGATAACAAAAATTTTACCAAACTAATTAAAGTAGATTTTTCTAATAATTCAAAATTTTCTGGAACACATATATTATT
This sequence comes from Dehalococcoidia bacterium, assembly GCA_002708085.1. Lineage (GTDB taxonomy): Bacteria > Chloroflexota > Dehalococcoidia > Lucifugimonadales > Lucifugimonadaceae. The sequence continues at coordinate 23,209 of PAOU01000007.1, read as the reverse complement.
TAATCTGATTTTTAGAGAACCTAATCTTAGAGCATATGCTTGTGCAATATTTATTACAGCTGCATATTGAAGAGCTCTAAAATAATGAATTTCATCACCCAAAACACCAATTTCAGAAATTATGGTTACTATATTTTTATAATTAGTATTCTTATCTAAATTTTCTAATATATCTCTGAAATATTTTAATTGAATAAACTCTGAATCTAATTGAACTTCCTTTTCAAAATCTACAATGATTATCAAGTTTTCTTTCTGATTATCAAGATTGGAAATTATGGGTTCTTCTATGTGATTTAAATGATTTTTTATATATTTTTGTAAAAGTGTTTTTTGGATTTTTTCTACAAACTTTGAATTATAAAGTAAAATTAGATCCGAGCTCATGTTTTCTTTATCAATTTGAATCATTCTCATATCAATTTAGAAAAAATCCCCCATCTACATTAACAGCTTGACCCGAAAAACCTGCGGACTCTGGTGAAGTAAAAAAATAAACTAAATTAGCAACATCTTGTGGAGTCTGCTCCCTTCCTAAAGGAATACTTCCTTGCACCATATCATCAAAAACCTCTCTAGCATTAAATCCTTTATATTTTTCTTGAGTATTTGAATACTTTAACCCAACTTGTTCCCACATAGGAGTCCAAAGTAATCCAGGGCAGACAGTATTAATAGTAATATCATTGTTTTTTAATCTTTTATCTAATGACTTTGTAAAATTTATTACTGCTGCCTTAGTAGAAGAATAATGAGGAAGTGAAGGCCTACCTTGTCTTCCAGAAACAGACGCAATATTAACTATCCTACTATCATTATTATTTTGTAATTCTGGTAAAAATTCAGTAGTAACATTTATTAAACCTAAAACATTTACCTTCCAAGATGCTTCCCAATCCTCCTCTCTAGATACAGATTCGTGTTCCCAACCTTTTGCCCCAGCTACGCCTGCATTATTTATCAAAATATTTAAATTATCAAAGTTACTAAATGAAAAATCTAAAAGGTTTTTTATGCTTTTTTGATTAGTAACATCAGTTTCACAAAAAGCAATATCTCCAGATTGGCTATCAGTTTTTTGGGAGATTTCTAGTCCTTTTTCTTTATTTAAATCTGCAACAACAACATTAAAACCTTCATTAGAAAGCTTCATAGTTATAGCTTCTCCAATCCCAGTTGCCCCACCAGTTACTACAGCTGTTCTTCTTTTTTCTCTCTTCATAAAAGCTTTATTAAATCTAAATTTTTAAGTAAAGTATTTTGATAATTGTAATTCAAAGGAGTATATAATCCTTAATATCTTATCATCTGGTGATATTATTTCAGAGTATAAATTAAATACTACCAGAGAATTCCTTGATTCTTATATAGAAGCATGCCAATTAACCGTAGAAAAAAAAATTGATTTCTATCCTATTTCTGCTCTAATAACTTTAGGATTTAAAGATCTTCTAAAAACCCTTAATCTTTTCAATAATGATTCCGAAACTGTTCATACTAGTCAAGAGATGAGTTTATTTTCTGCTGTAAAGGTAGATACAGAAGTAATTTGTACATGTGTACTAAAATCTAAGAAAATCATTAGAGGAAATCTTATGGTAAATATAGAAATGCACTTCAAAAACATCAATAATCAAAATATTGCCTACTCTTCATCTAATCTGTTTATTACAAAGAAGGAACATAAAAATGTCTGAAAACAAAAAATTATTGTCAGTAATTCATCAAGTTACAGATTCTCAAGTTGTTAATTACTCTAAAACTTCAGGTGATATTAACCCTATTCATCTAGATTCTTCTTATGCAAAAAATACTCAATTTGGAGAAAGAATTGCTCATGGAATGCTAATAATTTCATTCATTTCAGACTTTATGTATAAAAATTTTAAAGAAACATGGCTCTATACAGGTTCATTAAAAATAAAATTTAAATCACCTGTTTTTCTTAACGATGAAATTTCCACACAAGGTACAATAAAAAATATGGAAAAAAAATCAAATTTCACTAAAATTACTTGTTCAGTGAATTGTACTAAACAAGATGGAGAAGAAGTAATATCAGGAATATCTACTGTTAATTTGGAGGATATATGAATCAAAAAGAAGTTACTATTGCTTTAGATGGAATGGGAGGAGATTTTGCTCCTTATAACAATATTAAAGGGGCACTTATAGCTTCAAAACAATCTAATGTTAATATTCTTTTGGTAGGGGATCCTAATATTCTAAAAAGAGAAATTGAAAATCAAAAAATTGATTCTCAGAAAATCAAAATTATTCCTTCGAGTGGTGTAGTTGAAGAAGGAGAACCTCCTGGAATGGCATTTAAAAATAAACCAGAGGCATCTGTATTTGTGTGTGCTGGATTAGTAAAAAAAGGACTTGCTGATGGTTTCGTAAGTTGTGGTGCATCCGGAGGAACATTTGCATCAGCTGCATTTGCATTTGGGATGTTTGAAGGATTATCAAAACCAGCTGGAGGCGGAGCTGTAAATGGTTTTGCACCTAAAACTTTGATTCTCGATCTTGCTTTAAATGTTGATTGTTCTCCCAAACAATTATTTGATTTTGCAGCATTAGGTGTTACCCAAGCAAAAATTTTATATGATATCGAAAACCCAACTGTTGCTATACTCAGTAATGGATCTGAAAAAGGAAAAGGAAATAAATCCACTAAAGAAACATCTGAACTATTAGAAAGTTCTAATATGAATTTTGTTGGAAATATTGAAGGAGACGATATATCTGAAGGAAAAGCAAATGTAGTAGTATGTGACGGGTTTACTGGGAACATTTTATTAAAATCAATAGAAGGATTGGGGAAAATTATTACAGAATTTATATCTAAAGAATCTAAATCAGATCAATTAAAAGATATATCAAATGAAATTTTCAGATTAACCCACATTATGCAAGAATTTGGGGGAGGACCTATTTTTGGTGTAAATGGAATTGCTATAGTTGGACATGGAAAATCTAATGCTCAAGCAATTTCAAATGGAATAGGCACTGCAGCAATGTTGGCTAGGAAAAATTATATCCAAGAATCAAAAAAACAACTTTCGGAACTCAGATCAAGTATAAAATCCAATAAACTATAGGAGAATAAATGACACAGAAGCATGCTTTAATAACTGGAGCATCAAGAGGAATAGGAGCTGCTATAGCAAAATCATTAGCAAATGATGGGCATTCAATTTCTATAAATTATAATAATCATAAGGAAGATGATGAAAAAGTTGTTGGAGAAATTAAAGATATAGGAGGAAAAGCTGATTGTTTTCAAGCTAATATCTCTGATAAGAAAGATGTTGAGAAATTAATTTCTAATTCAAAAAACAAATTTGGAAATATAGATATCCTTGTTAATAATGCAGGCATAATTTCTGACAATTTACTGATGAGAATGAAAGATGAAGATTTTGATAAAGTAATTGATACAAATCTCAGAGGAACATTCTATTGTACGCGTTTGTGTGTTCCAGATATGGTAAAACAAAGATGGGGAAGAATTATAAATATTACTTCAGTAGTAGGATTAAGAGGTAATATTGGTCAAACAAATTATTCAGCATCTAAAGGTGCAATACATTCTTTTACAATGTCATTAGCTAAAGAACTTGCCACCAGAGGAGTTACTGTTAATGCAATTGCTCCTGGATATATAACTACTGCAACAGTAGATGTTCTATCAGAAAAATTGAAAGATACAATTATGACATGGATCCCTATGAAAAGATTTGGAAAACCAGAAGAAATTGCTGGGATTGCTTCATTTATAGCTTCAGAAAAATCAACCTACATGACTGGAGAAATAATTAAGATAGATGGTGGAATGGCCATATAAAAAATAGTGGATAAATTAAATCAAAAATTTGCATTAGTTACAGGTGGATCCAGAGGGATAGGTAAGGCTATTTGTTTAGATTTAGTAAAACAAGGTTTCAACGTAGCATTCACATATTTCAGAAACTCTAATATTGCAAAAAAAACTCTGACCGAATTAAAAAAAGAGAAAAAAGAATGTTTCTCAATTAAAACTCATCTAGGAAAAGAAAAAGATATAGAAATTCTTTTTGAAAAAATAAATAACAAATTCGGAAAACTTGATGTGTTAGTAAACAATGCTGCCACTGGAATAAACGTTAAATCAGAGGAACTTTCACCTAAACATTGGGACTGGGTAATGAATACAAATGCTAAAGGGCCATGGATTTCATCAATCTTCGCTAGCAAACTTATGAAAAATGGAGGGTCGATAATAAATATATCAAGTCCAGGATCTCAAAAAGTTTTATCTAATTATTTTTCTGTGGGTGTATCTAAATCTGCACTAGAATCTGTTACAAGGTATCTATCAATAGAATTAGCAGATAAAAACATCAGAGTTAATACAATTTCTCCTGGAATCATCAAGACTGATGCATTAAATGCATTCCCATCGGACTCTGAAATAAATATACTTGCTAATAGAACTCCTCCTTCAGGAAAATCTCTTGAAACTACAGATGTAGCTAAATTAGTAACATTTTTATGCTCCGAAGACTCATACATGATAAGGGGTCAAAACATCATTATAGACGGCGGAGAAACACTTCTGCCTAGAATTTAACTAGCTAAAAATAAACAAACTAATAAAAATTACACGAACTTCTTCTTAGAAATAGCTATTGCATATCCCCCTGAAGATGAAGTAATTTTAGTTCCCCTCATGTTTGAATCTATATCATCAACTTTAATCATATGCATAATATTCTGTACTTTTTTATAAGTATCTAGCCTAGCTACTACTTCTTGTCCCACATAACATCCTTTAGAAAAATCTATAAATCTTTCTAATCCTAAATCTAATGGATTATAAGAATCAGTAATTTCACTTCCTGATTTAGGAATAAGATTTTTTATCCTAAATAATTCAAAATCTTCTTGGGTTTTTTCAGGAATATCTATGTTAAAGAGCATTTTTTTTAGTCTTTCTCTAGACAAAATTCCATCCAAACAAATAAAATCTATTGACTCTAGTCCATTAAATAACTCATGTTTGCCTATCAAGAATCTTTTAGAACTTATAGTAAATTCAATAAAATTACCTTTTTTAGTATTTTTTAGCAGTGGAATAAATTCATACAGTTTATTTAAATCGTTACCAATTATAGATATTTTAAAAAAATCTTCCTGTTTTTGAATTAGAGAATCTTCTTCAATAGTAAATTTATTTATCCATGAAATAAGTTTATTAATATTTTCTATATTTGATTCTAAAAGCAATTTATTATTATTTATTTTCCAAACATTTAACACATCTATGATTTTTGCTTTCTCATCAGTAACTATAGTTGTCTTGATGCCTTTTTCAGATAGTTCTAAAACACTATTCGTAGATAATCTATCTAATAGATCTAAAGCATCCGAACCTTTTTGAAAAAGAAATTTTACTCGATTAAAATCAACAAAGAATGTTTCAGAAAACATATTTAAACTGAAAAAGAAGTTCCGCAACCACAAGATTTTTTTGCATTAGGATTTGAAAATAAAAATCCTTTACCATTTAATCCATCGGAAAAATCTAAAATTGTACCTGCTAAAAAAATAAAGGATTTCTTAGGAATTCTTATTTCCACACCATGTTGTTTGATAATCTTCTCATTTTCAGCTGGAGTATCAACTATTTCAAGATCATAAGTTAAGCCTGAACAACCACCACCTTTTACTGCAACTTTTAAAGCAAACGGTTTTTTCCCTTCATTCTCAGCAAACTTTCTTACTTTTGAAGCTGCTCTTTCTGTTATTTCAATTGTATTTATAGGTATTTGAGACATTATAATTCCATTATATACAACAATTATATTAAATTATTTTAAAATATACTTTCAACATAGTATAACTCTTTATTATCTGTCAGTTATAATAATTAAAGGAAAATGGTAAAAATCTATACAAAATCTGGAGACAACGGAAAAACAAACCTATTATTTGGAGGAAATACTTCAAAATCTGATCTGCGTGTAGAAACATACGGAACAGTTGATGAAGCAGTTTCTTTTTTAGGACTAGCTAAATCTTTGATAGCTAACAATGATATTAGAAAAATTATTGAAGATTTACAACATTCTTTATTTATTATTGGCGCAGAATTAGCTACTACTCCTCAAAATAAGAAAAAACTTAATGATCAAGTTAAAACTATCACAACAGATATGGTAAATAATCTTGAATCTTTAATAGACAATATTAATGAAAAAATCAACTTAGGAGATAAATTTATTATGCCTGGAAATTCTGTAGGATCTGCAGCAATTGATGTAGCTAGAACAGTTGTTAGAAGACTAGAAAGAAGAATAGTAGAATTAATAGGATCAGACAATTCAATAAACTCTAATATTATTCCTTATGTGAACAGAGCTAGTGACCTTTTATTTATTCTAGGAAGATTCGAAGACAATGATAAAGCTATAAAAGAAATAACTGATTTAAGAAAATCATAATTATGAACAATCAAAAAATAGCGGTTATAGATCATAAATGTGCAAATCTACATAGTGTAATTAAAGCATTAGAGATTTTTAAAATTGATGTGAAAATATGCACATCTAAAACAGAATTAAAAGATATAGATGGAATAATATTGCCAGGTGTAGGATCTTTTGATCCAGCAATGAAAAATCTCATTAAACAAGATTTAGTTGATTCTATTAAAAACCTAACATTTTCCGGAACTCCTTTATTAGGAATTTGCTTAGGTATGCAATTATTAATGGAAAACTCTGAAGAAGGATCTTTAAATGGAATAGGTTTAATAAATGGAACTGCTAAAATGATTGAATCTAATGAAGAAGATATTAAAATTCCTCACATGGGATGGAATAATATAGAAATTAATGATAATAATAACTCTAGAATACTTAATGGAATTAAAAATAATGATTATTTTTATTTTGTTCATAGTTACAAATGTATTCCAACTAATAATTCAGAAGTAGCTGCATTTACAAAATATGGACAAAAAATATGTGCAGTAATTGAAAAAAACAATGTCTTTGCAACTCAATTTCATCCAGAAAAAAGTGGAATAGTGGGACTAAAAATTTATCAAAATTTTCTATCTTTTATTGAAATTGGGAAATGATTCATGGAAATAATACCAGCTATAGACCTTATAAATGGAGAAGTAGTCAGGCTTCATAAAGGAAAATATGAAGATAAAACAATTTTCTCTAATAACCCTTTAGAAATTGCTTCAAATTGGGAAGATTTAGGTGCTCAAAAATTACATATAGTTGATTTAGACGGAGCTTTATCTGGAAATATAGAAAACTTAAAAGTTATAAAAGAAATTAAAAATATCACTAATTTATCAATACAAGTAGGGGGAGGAATAAGAGATTTTAATTCAGCAAATCATCTGTTAGAAGATATTGGAATTCAAAGAATAATTTTTGGTACTACAGCAGTAGAAAATCCTAATGAAATCAAAAAATCTATCAAACAATTTGGAAACCAAAGAATAATAGTAAGTTTAGACTCAAAAGGAAATTTTATTTCAATAAAAGGATGGACTGAAGACTATAAAATCACCATTGAAGATTTTCTTGAATCTATGAAAAATATTGGAGTGAAAAATTTCATTTTCACTGATATCACTAAAGATGGAACGTTAGAACATCCAAATTATAAAAAAATTAATATTATGAAAAATCTAATCCCTAGTGGTTTAACAATTGCAGGGGGCATCTCTGATATTCAAGATATTATAGAATTAGACAAATTAGGAATAGAAAAAGTTATCATTGGAAAAGCAATATATACGAACAATATAAACCTAAAAAAAGCTATTTCTCTATTTGATAATTAATAAAGGAAATATATTGTTAACTAAAAGAATAATACCATGCTTAGATATAGATAAAGGAAGAGTAGTAAAAGGAACTAGTTTTTTATCTCTTAAAGATGCTGGAGATCCCAGAGAACTATCTAATTTCTATAACAATCAAGGAGCTGATGAATTAGTATTCTTAGATATAACTGCTAGTTCAGAACATAGAAATATAATATTAGACGTTGTTGAGAAAGTATCTTCAGAAGTATTTATACCGCTAACTGTAGGAGGAGGAATAAGAAATCTTGATGATATTAGGAACCTACTTAATTCGGGAGCTGATAAAGTTTCTATAAACACTTCGGCTATAGAAAATCCAGATATCATTAGGAAAAGTTCAGAAGAATTTGGATCTCAATGCATTGTTGTTGCTATAGATGCTAAAAGAAACAATAACTCTTGGAGTGTGTTTACTCATGGAGGAAGAGTATTAACAGAGTTAGATGCTATTGAATGGGCTGAAAAAGTTAATTCTTTAGGAGCAGGAGAATTGCTTATTACTAGCATGGATGAAGATGGTCAACAAAAAGGGTACGATATAGATTTACTGAAAAGTATTCAAAAAAAAGTAAATATCCCCATTATTGCAAGTGGTGGTGCAGGAAACTTAAAACACATGTTAGAAGCATTAACTATTGGAAAATCTGATGCTGTTCTTGCCGCTAGTATTTTTCATTATGGAAAATACTCCATTAAAGAAGTAAAAGACTACTTAAATTCAGAAAATGTTCCAATCAGATTGATTTAAAACTAATAATGGAAATTATTAAATTTAATAACCCCAAAATAATAATTTTTGACTGTTTCGACACACTTGTTTCAAATAGTATAGAAGAATGGAAAAATGCTTTTAAACTAATCTGTATTAAGTTTAAATTACCCATTTCACCTGAAAAATTTTGGGAAACTTGGAAAAATCATGAATTGTTATTTCGAGAAACACGAATTAGAAAATTTGAAACAAAAGATCCCCTTCTTAATGAATTTATAACTAAAAAACCATTTAAAACATACGCACAAGCTTGGAAAGAATGTTTAAAAATTTCAGTTTCAAAACTAAATATAAAAATAAATATTGAAGAATCTTTAGAAATACTCCTTAATCAACATTCAAAAAGAAAAATATTTAAAGAAACTAAATTTGTATTAGAAGAATTAAAAAAAGAATATAAAATTTTTATCATTTCTAATGCAGATGATTGTTTTCTATATCCATGTATTCAATCTTTAAATATTCCACAATCTGATATCTTCAGTTCCGAGAGATCTAAACTATATAAACCAGATAAAAGAATTTTTCAAAATATGTTATCTAAAGTAGGAATAAAACCAGAAGAAGCATGGTATGTAGGAGATAATTATTTTGACGACGTGATAGGATCATATTTAGCTGATCTAAATCCTATTTGGATAAATAGAAATAACCTTGTTAAAAATCATAAATATAAAATAGATAACTTAATAGAAATACAAAATTTAACTGAATTAATTGTAATTTTAAATAATAATTCAAAAAAATGGAGAATCATTAATGAATAATCAAGATCAAAAACTTATTCCTGCAATTATTCAAGATCACTCATCTAAAGAAATTTTAATGCTTGGATACATGAATATTGAAGCAATAAACAAAACTATTGAAGGACCAAATGTTTGGTTTTATAGTAGGTCTAGAAATTCTCTTTGGGAAAAAGGAGAAACATCAGGGAATTATTTGAAATTCATATCTATGGAAATTGATTGTGATCAAGATACATTACTTATACAAGCAATACCTAATGGTCCTACCTGTCATACAGGAAAAATTTCATGCTTTGAAAAATTAGAAAAAACCAATCAAAGGAACCTAGAAAATAATTTAAAAAACCCAAAAAAATCTAAAGTTGAAATCATTTATGAATTATTTAAAATAATTCAAGATCGTCAAATTAATCCTCAAAAAAAATCCTACACTTCTGAACTTTTCGTGGAAGGACCTGAAAAAATATCTAAAAAAATAATAGAAGAATCTTCAGAAACAATTATTGAATTTTTAGATACTGAAAGAACTACTAATGAATTATTAATAAATGAAATTTCTGACTTACTTTATCACTTACTAGTCCTTATACAAGCAGCTAATATTGAATTAGATGAAGTATTCGAAGAATTATCAAATAGAAGAAAATAGATCTGATTATTTATTTTCTTTTATTGCTAACTTCATACAATGAATAGCCAATTCTAATTGATCATCATTAGGTTTTTTAGTTGTTATTTTTTGTAAAAAAATTCCTGGCCAACTAATAATTTTAAAAAGAAAACTATTTTCATTGCTTCCTGAAAATCTAATAATTTCATAACTAATTGCAACTAGTAATGGAATCAAAATTAACCTAGATGTTATTAAAAACCATAAAGGTTCTCTAGGGAAAAACATAAAAATTATTAATGCAATAACAAAAATTGTAATTAAAAAAGAAGTTCCACATCTTGGATGTTCTGTAGGATATTTTTTAAGTTCTTCTATTTCTAAATTCTCATCATGTTCGAATGCAGCTACAGCCATATGCTCAGCTCCATGGTATTGAAAGACTCTTTGAATTTCTTTAGAAAGACTTATTAACCAAATATATCCAATTAAAAATAACAATCTTAATATCCCCTCTATAGCATTAGTTATTAAAGTATTTAATCCAAATCCTTCAAATACATTAGATATTAAAATTGGAACAATAAAAAATATACCAATTGCAAAAACAAATGAAAAAATTACTACCGGAATAACTGCCCAAGGTGATTGTTTTTTTTCTTCATATAATTCAACATCCATATCTTCTGAAGAAACATAAGCAGAAAAATTTAGAGCTTTTGTTCCTATCACTAGAGTATCTATCAAGACTACAAGACCTCTTAATATTGGAACATTTCTTATCTTTCCGATTGCCCAAGGGCTTGTATCATAAGTTCTTTCTACAAAAGTCCCATCCTCTTTCCTGATTACTACTGCAGCACGTAAAGCACCTCGGATCATTATCCCTTCAATCAGAGCTTGCCCACCAAACTTAGAACTCATTTAACTCTATTCATCTAATTTGAAACGTCTCTTAAATCTCTCTACTCTACCTTCAGTATCAACAATACGTTGTTCTCCAGTAAAATATGGATGACATTTACTACATAATTCAACACTTAACTCAGACTTTGTAGATCCAAGTGTCCATTTTTCTCCACAAGAACAAGTGATTACTGCATTGGGAAAATATTTTGGGTGAATTTCAGATTTCAATCTTTACCTCAATTCTTATTATTTTTTAATGGTTCTATATTCACTCTCTTGTGACTTTTAGATCCAAAATCAAACTTTACTGTTCCGTCTTTTAAAGCATATAAAGTATGATCTCTTCCTACTCCAACATTCAACCCTGGTTTAATAGGAGTTCCTCTTTGTCTAACTAAAATAGATCCAGCAGTAACAAAAGTACCAGCATATTCTTTTACCCCTAATCTTTTCCCTGCACTATCTCGTCCATTTCTAGATGTTCCACTACCTTTCTTATGAGCCATAATTATTTCCTAGATTCAGATGTTTTTTTTGTATTTGTTTTTGAAGATTTTACAGTAGATTTTTTAGAATCTTTTTTCACTTTCTTAGTAGAAATTGAATTTTCAATATCTTTAATTAAAACATCTGTCATTAGTTGACGATGACCTCTTCTTACCCTATATCTAGTTTTATTGTGATATTTAAAAGTAGTAACCTTATCATTTTTTACTTGATCTTGAATCTCACCTATAACAGTTGCATTCTTTACATTAGGAGAACCAATACTTATTTTTCCATCCAAAGAAGTTAACAAAACTTGATCAAAGTTAACTTTATCTCCTGATGATCCTTCTATTTTCTCTATTTTTACTTTACGACCAGGAGTAACAGCATACTGCTTTCCACCTGTTTTTATTATCGCATAATCATTCATAACTTTATCCTTATATAACAACCATGAGATTCTACAATTCAAAACGAATTGGGTCAATTAATTATACAAATTCTAACCAATATAATCATTAAATTAAACAATTTATTTAATTAAAATCAATTAATCTATATTTTTTTATACTTTGAATCAAGCCAAATTAATGGATCTCCTTCAGAAAAATCAAAATTATCAATAGTTGCTAAAAATAGTGTATGATCAAATATCTTTATTTCTTTAAAAAGATTACATTCAAACTGTGCAATTGATTTACAAATTACCAATTCACCTAAAGGCATCTCTTTATAGTCAAAAAAATTTTCTCCCAAAATATTATCTTTGCTAAAATATTCAGCTATTTCTTTTTGACTGGAATTCAAGACACTTATTCCAAATGATTTCTTTTTTTTTATAAAATCATGAGTGTTTCTTTCAATACCTATAGAAACTAAAACAATTGGAGGATTTAAAGAGACAGAAAGAATTCCATTAGCAGTCATACCATGAATTTTTTTATTATCTAGCCTAGTTGTTATGATACTTACTCCAGTAGTAAATCTTCCCCAACATTCTCTTAAAGTTAACTGATCATCCAAATTTTTCACTTTTTTCACCTAATAAGAGTTGATCTAAATCAAAATAATTACTTTTTAGGCTGTTCAACTTTTAATGGAGACACAGCTCTTATGGAAGCAATTTTATCTCTAGCATTTAATTTCATTAATGTTGAACCCTGAGTTACTCTTCCATATCTACTAATTTCACCCAAAGGTATTTCTTGTACAACAGCTTTCTCAGTTAATAAGTAAACATCACTTTCTTGTCCTACAACCTGTGCACTTGCAACTTTTCCATTCTTAGGAGTTATACGCAATGTTAAGTTCCCTTTCCCTCCTCTTCTTTGACGAGTGTAATAACGCATATCTGATAATTTTCCAAAACCTTTTTGGCTAGCAATTAACAATGAATCTTCAGGCCTAGCCAAATCCATTACAACAACCTTATCGCCTTTTTTTAAATTAATTCCTCTTACTCCACCTGCATTCCTTAATCTCGATTTTATTTCCTCCAATGGAAATCTTATAGCTTGACCCATTTCTGTAACCATTATCACATCAGGGTATAAAGATTCTTCTGAAGTATTATCAGGAATCGCTAATCTCACTGAAACTAATTCATCATCGTTTTTAAGTTTAAAAGCATTCAATCCTGATTTTCTTAAATTTTTCAATTGAGACACTTCCATCCTTTTTATTAGACCAGTTCTTGTAGATAAAACTATATATGATTTTATTTTTTGATCTAACTTAGGAACAGCTAAAATTGCATTCACTTTCTCTCTTGGCTCCAAACTAATAATATTTGCTACAGGCGCTCCCCTTGAAGTTCTTGACTGATTAGCTGGCAAATCGAAAACTCTTGTAGAAAAAACACGTCCTCTATCTGTAAAGAAAAGAAGTGAATCATGAGTGTCACAAACTTGTAAATAAGGAGTGACATCTTCTTCTTGAGTCATTCTTTGTCCCTTTACTCCCTTTCCACCTCTGTGTTGCCTTTTAAATGAATCTGTACTCACTCTTTTGAGATATCCATTAAGACTTAGGGTAACCACCATCTCTTCATGTGGTTCAACATCTTCCCTATTCCATTCTCCTAACTCTTGTTTATGTATCTTTGTTTTTCTTTTATCTCCATACTTTTCTTTTAGCCCTAAAGTTTCATTTTTTATTTCTTCTAGTATTTTATCAGGATCATTTAACAAAGATTCTAATTCAGAGATCATTTTCAATAAATCATTGTATTCATTATCTAATTTTTCTCTTTCAAGACCAGTTAATCTTCTTAATTGCATATCAACTATGGACTGAGCCTGAACATCAGATAAATCAAAGGACTTAATTAAACTATTTCTAGCCTCCTCAACAGTGTTAGATGCTCTAATGATTTCTATGACTTTATCTATATTATCTAATGCTATCTTCAATCCTTCTAAAATATGAATTCTATTTTGAGCTTTATTTAATTCATATTTAGACCTATTAGTGATAATTTCAACTCGAAAATCTATGAAATGCTTAAGGACTTGTTTCAAATTCAAGACTCTAGGAGTACCATCCACTAATGCCAACATATTTATTGAAAAAGATGATCTTAATGGAGTGTTTTTATATAAATTATTTAAAACAACAGCAGGAGTAATTCCTCTTTTTAATTCAATAACAACACGAGTACCTTTTCTGTCAGATTCATCTCTAACCTCAGATATCCCCTCTATCTTCTTAGTTTTAATTAATTCAGCAATTCGAATAACCAAGTTAGCTTTATTAACTTGATAAGGGATTTGATTAAAAATAATACTTTGTTTTTCGTTTTTCCCTTCTTCAATTTTATGATTAGCTTGCATCATTACTCTGCCTTTCCCTGTTGCATAGGCAGATTTTACTCCTTCCAATCCCCAAATATGCGCACCTGTAGGAAAATCAGGAGCTTTTATAAATTCCATAAGGTCTTCTATTGTAGAATCAGGATTATCAATCAATGCTATTAACCCATCACATACTTCTGAAAGATTGTGTGGAGCCATATTAGTTGCCATTCCTACTGCAATGCCTGCTGCTCCATTAACTAAAAGAGTAGGCAGAATAGTTGGAAGAGTTGTTGGTTCTTGAAGAGAAGCATCAAAATTATCTGCCCATTCAACAGTATCTTTATCTATATCAGCTAATATCATGTCAGCTATAGGCGCTAATTTTGATTCTGTATATCTCATTGCTGCAGGTGGATCCCCATCTACTGAACCAAAATTTCCCTGTCCATCTACAATCGTATATCTCATATTAAATGGTTGAGCCATCCTAACCATCGCATCATAGACAGCTCCATCTCCATGAGGATGATATTTACCTAAAACATCACCAACAACTCTAGCACTTTTTTTATAGGAAGAATTAGATCTCATTCCTGAATCATACATAGAATATAGTATTCTCCTGTGAACAGGTTTCATTCCATCTCGAACATCTGGAAGAGCTCTCGCAACTATCACACTCATTGCATAGTCAAGATAAGACGTTTTCATCTCATCTTCAATGCCAATTAAATTAAATTTTTCTGAATTCTCAGTAACCATAATTTTCCTTAAATATATACATATTTATTTTATAATTACCCCATACTTATTAACAATAAAAAACCCACTATCAATCAACAATATATTTAATTATATTTTCAAAACCTTTAGGTAATTTATCTTTTGCAAACACAGGCCATAAAACTCCTAAAATTTCTTCCTCTCCTTTTAATTCTATAGCCTCTATAAATCCATTTTCATGATTAATAGCAGAAACCATTAAATTGTTTGCTTTATAATTAATCTTTAAGTTTCTTAACCTAGGGTAAAAAACTTTTACGTTTCCAGATCCTCCAATAATACTAGCTATCTTTGTACCAAGACCAATAAATATTTCATTGTTTTTACAGGCTTTATTTAAATGCTTTTTACCACCAAGTGTTTCATTAATTAAAAACATTCCATTCTCAACACCTATAATTTTCAATTTAAGCTTTCTTGCTTTCTGAAAAACCTCTTGAAAATTTACTTTTCTTTTTTGACTCAAATCATGATTCCCTATAATAAGTAAAGAATTCTCAGATCCTTTAATAGTGCTTTGCTTATCTATTAATTTCCATTTACCAACACCTAACTTAAGGTTGAAAGATTCATGATAATTTATTTTTTCATTGGGATCCGTTAGAAATACTAAAACCATAAAAACCTCATAAAATCAAAATGGAATTGATGAAATACCATACCACTTATTAAAATCTGAAAGAACTTCTAAGCCTTTTGAACTTAAAATATCATAAATATCCAGTTCTAAAGAATTTAATCTTTCTTCTCCAGAAGGAACAAAAGGATAATATCCTAAAAAATCAGAGTTAAAAATCAGATAACAATTTTCAACTTTTCCATATACATCGATTAGTTTACTTTGACTCAAATCTAATTTGAAAACAGATCCTATTATATTATCGGGTTTTACAATATTCGACACTGCATTTATAACTGTGTAAGTAGTAGAAATTAACTCAGGAAAATCTTCATCTTTAATTAAAACCCAAAATGTTTCTTGATCATCTTTTAAAACCTCAATTACAGTATTGGAATCAGTACGTCCATCTTTTACAATTTTATCTACATTAGTCGTTAAATCTTGAAAGAAAGAATGATCAGAAGGTGAAATTAAAACACCTGATCTACTAGATAATCTAATTGAGTTTTCTTCTAAGTAATTTCTTGATTGTAATATAGAAGAAATTGCCTCCCAATGCGATTTCTTCTTTCTGAGAAAGAACATTAACCATTACTAGAAATGTTATTCATTTCTTGTCTCAGTTTTCTTAACTTTCTTACTCTATCTTGTACAGGAGGATGAGTAGAAAACAATTTTGCTACATCGTCTCCAGACAAAGCAGGAATAATCATAAAGGCACTAGCAGTTTTAACTTTTCTTAAATCTTGAGAAGGAATTCTTGAAATCGTTCCACTAATTTTTTCTAAAGCAGAAGCTAAATCATTAGGTTTTCCACATAAATATGACCCTGTTCTATCTGCACCATATTCTCTATAACGAGTAAGAGCTAAAACTAAAAGTTGTCCTATAAAATATACAAGCATAGTAATAAAATATATTACAATAATGTAACCTCCATTTTGGCGCCTGTTACCTCCAATTCCACCAAAAAGCATATTCCAAAAAAACATTTGCATAAGAAAACTAGTAAAAGTTACAAAGAAATTAGCTATAGCTAAAACTTTCATATCTCCATTAATAACATGCCCTAATTCATGAGCTAAAACTGCCTCTAATTCTGAAGATGATAATCGTTCTCTAATACCAGTAGTAACCGCAACCAAAGAATTCTTTGGATTCCTACCAGTAGCAAATGCATTCGGAACGCTAGATTCCATTACAGCGATTTTAGGAGAAGGTATATTAGCTCTCTTAGCCAATCTATCGACTATTTCAAATAATTGAGGATCTTTATCTCTGGAAATTACCTTGGCTTTAGTAGACCATAAAATCATTTTGTCAGACATATAATATTGAAAAATACCCATACCTAAAACTATTACAACTATAAATGATATTTGAATACCAAAAGCGTTCAAAATTAACCCAAAAAATGCATATAAAAGACCAAGTAAAAACCAAGTAAAATACATCCTTGTAACAAGTCCTTTATCTCTAGATACCTTAAAGGTATTATTTTCTCCAACCATTTAATTCACCTTGATTTTTATAATGAATAATAAATATTTATGTTAGTATTATTCTATATTGGTAATTCATTATAATCCACTATATGGAACCTCAATTGATTCAAAACATTGATAAAAAATTAACTAACAAATTAGCGTCAATTGCTGAAAAAGCTGCATTAGAATCTGGAAAATATGCCTTAGAAAATATTGATTCTGAAATACAAATATTCTCTAAAGAAGGAAAGAAAAATAATCTTGTTACAGAAATAGATCGTAGGAATCAAAAATTTATAATTTCGATGATTAAAGACCATTTTCCTGATCATTCAATTATTGGAGAAGAAGATAAAAAAAATATAAAGCCTCAACTACATGAAATAGCATGGCTGATTGACCCTATCGATGGAACAACAAACTTCGTTAACAGGATTCCTATATTTTCTGTATCTATTGGAGTACTTTTCAAAGGAATACCTATAGCAGGAGCAATTTGGACACCATGGATGAGTGAAAAAAATCTAATCCTAAAAGCATCTTTTGGCAATGGGGCAACTATAAACAACAAAAAAAATAAAATTAAAAACATTCTTTCTTCAAAACTTTCTGAAGGAGGAATAGCCACTCTTCCATCAAAAATAGAAAATTATTTTAAAATTAACAAAAATAAAAAAGAATTTATTGGTGAGAAAAGGGTATTAGGAAGTTGTGCTTTTGAGATGATGTTAATAGCCAAAGGAATTTCTGCTTACGGTATATTAGGACCAGCTTCTAGTTGGGATTTTGCTGCGGGAGTTATAATAATTAGAGAATCTGGAGGAGAAATATTTTCTATAAATAATAAAAATGAATGGGAAAGATTCAAAGGATTTCATGATAATTATCAAAACAATTATGAAACTATAGAACATATTAGAAATTGGAAAGGAATAATGGCAGGAGGCTCAAAAAATATTGTTAATTTCACTACTAATAATTTTACTCCTCTAAAAAAGTCAAAGTAACGGCCAAGGAACATTTAAATTAACATCTAGAAAAGGATACTTTTCTAATTTAATTACAACATCTAATCTATCAGTAAAAAAATCAAAAGACTCTTGAGATAGCCAATTAATTAAAAGATCCCTAAGCTTTGGTTCATTGATTAAATAATTTCTAAATTCCATTAAATCAATTTTAAGATTATCAGAAATTTCCATCCCACTAAATTCAAACATAATTGTCCTCAATCTACTATTCTGATTAAAAGTCAAACCATGATCTAATGACCAAATATTTTTCTTAGAGTCTTGTATACATGAGCCAGCTTTTCTATCAGAATTATTAACCAACAAATCAAAGAGAGCAAAACATTCAAATTTTTCTAAGTACGAATCTCTCAAGGTAAAATAGTTTTTATTGAAATCATGATCAACAAATTTTTGTAATGTGCCAACACCTAATGGACCATTTCTAATAGTTGTACTTGGAATATTAGGCCAACCCAATATTCTACTTATAACAAAAGCAGACATTTCACGTTTATAAAGACTTTCTGAAGGGAAATCAAAAAGAGGTTTTTCTCCAATCATTGGTTTATATACACATCGTAATGAACTACTAAAACTAGGATCAAAAAGCTCCAATAAAAACACTTGATTGCTTCCATTTAATACTGATCTGATGTTTCCTAATTTCCAATTATCTAATTTCTCCAAACATTCAGAAAATATTTTTTTATTTTCATATAAATATTTTATCATTTGGATAACCAAATATTTCAGTTCAAATTTATGTGTCCATTCTTTTTGACACAGGGATTTCCGTCACAAGTTCCATCTAAATTTTTTGGTAAATGACATAAAGGACACTTCTTTCTTCCTGATTCACATACTTTAAGAATCTGATCTCCTAAATTTTTCCATTGCAAGATATCTAAATAAATATTTATTGTAATTGATAATAATTCATTATTTTCTTCTTCAGACAAAAATATTAATTCATAAGTTTTAGAATCTGAATTTATAGAAAAATCAGTTCCTCTAACTTCTAAATTAAATTCTCCTGAATTTTCTTTTAAATTATCTTCTATATTTCCTTGAGATTCTTCAGGGGTCTTTAACAACAAACATAATGCGACAAGTTGTTCTTTTTCCAACCAAATTTTCAGTTTAGATGTACTATCAGTTTTTCCGGAAACTTTATTTAAATTAGTTACACTTAAATAAAAAGTTCTATTACCTGGAGAACCTCTTGAAATACATTCTATGTTTTCCACATTTCGTAAATAAAAATTCATCATAAATATTTTTATATCATTTTTTATAATATTTATTAAATACTTTATCTGAAAATCTCATAAACTCATGTTATAGTTACACAGTTAATCAAAAATTTTTATGAAAATGGACTTATACGACACAACTCTTAGAGATGGGACCCAACAAGAAGGCATATCATTATCTGTACAAGATAAAATTTCAATTACAGAGAAATTAGATGATATAGGAATACCTTTTATTGAAGGCGGATATGCTGGTTCAAACCCAAAAGATAACGAATATTTTAAACTCATAAAAAACATCTCTTTAAAGCAAGCAAAAATTTGCGCATTTGGAAGCACTAGAAAAATCTATGGAAAAGTGGATAGTGATCCAGTTATAAAATCATTATTATCTTCTGAATCAGAAATCATTACCCTAGTAGGAAAATCCTCGGATATTCAAGTAGAAAAAGTATTAGAAACTTCTCTAGAAGAAAACCTATCAATGATTTCAGATTCTATAGAATATCTAAAAAATAGAGACAGAAAAGTTATTTTTGATGCAGAACATTTTTTTGATGGTTACATCAACAATCCTAGTTACAGTATAAAAGTCCTAGAAACTGCAAAGGAATTTGGAGCTGATACCATAGTTCTTTGTGATACAAATGGAGGAATGCTACCTGATAAAGTGTCTGAAATTACTAAAATAGTATCTGAAACTTTAAATTGTCAAATAGGAATACATACTCATAATGACACAGATACGGCTGTAGCTTCAGCTATAGCAGCTTACCAATCAGGTGCTACTCATATTCAAGGAACAATAAACGGTTATGGAGAAAGATGTGGTAATGCAAATTTGGTAAGTATAATTGCAAATTTACAGTTGAAGTTAGGAGTAAATTGTTTGACAAAAAGTAATCTTTCTAGACTTACAGAATTATCTAATTTCGTAGCTGAGACTGTAAATAGACCTCCTTTTCCTTATTCACCATATGTCGGGAAAAATGCTTTTACCCACAAAGGAGGATTACACGCTTCAGCTACAGAAAAGTTTATTTCCTCATATCAACACATTGATCCTTCATCAATAGGTAACTATACAGACGTTACGATTTCAGAATTATCAGGAAAAAGTAATGTGAACAGGAAAATTAGAGAACTTGGATTAAGTAACCAACTAGGCAATACTGAAGCACAAGAGATTGTGAAATATATCAAGAATCAAGAAAACCAAGGATTCTCTTATGAAAATTCTACAGCTTCATTTGAATTAGTAGTAAAGAGATTTTTACCAAATTATGAACCTCCTTTCGAATTAATAGACTTTGTAGTATTGGTTGAAAATAGATCAAAATCAAATGGAAATCTTTTATGTGAAGCAACTGTAAAAGTAAAAGTAGAAAATACTGTTGTTCATACTGCATCAGAGGGAAATGGACCTGTAAATGCATTGAATAATGCTTTAATAAAAGCATTAAGCCCTTCTTATCCTAAAATTCATTCATTAAGATTGACTGATTATAATGTAAGAGTAGTTAATGAATCAGCTGCCACAGAAGCTAAAGTACGAGTTGCTGTAGAATCAGCGGATGATAAAGATGTTTGGAGAACTGTAGGTTGTTCAGCTAATATCCTTGAAGCCAGTTGGATGGCATTATCTGACTCTTTAGAATGGTATTTAAATAAAATTTAAATAATTCTTAACTTCTATATTGATCACCATCAAAAGTAATATTTTCTTCATTAACATTCTTCAGTGAATCTATTTTGAATGCCCGCATAATAGGACGATTTTTCTCGACTAAAGAAATCAAAATGTAAAAATAATCCACAGGGTTACCAAAACTATGAGTAATAGCTTCTTTTATATCTGTTGAAGACGGAAATGCTTGAGTATAAACATGAGAATGATAAAAACCTATAATTTCCAAATCTTTTTTTTCTGCTTCTAATGTAACTTTTAATAATTCATTAGGATCCATAGTGTATCTAGTTAATGGTTCCTCATGAATATTATTGATTCTAACATTCTTTGAAACCTGATTTTTATTCCCCAACAAAACTCCACATGCCTCTTCTGGATCTAAATTCAAAGAATGATCAAACATATTACCTATAACTTTTTTGGGTAAAAATATCGCCATTTTTTATAATAAATTTTATTTAAACTTGAATGACTATAACCTAAAAATTAACTTGGGGTCAATGATTGATGAGACTCTGCACTAGATTTTATCTCATCCCAATCCCAAAGTTGAGGAATTGTTTCTAAATTTGACCATAACTTACTCTGATCACTAAAATGTGGACTTCCAGGATGACCAGAAGCTCCAAGAGGAACTATCCATCTAGATTTTTTCCAATCGGAAACATCATGAATATATCTATTAACAGATACAGAATTTACTTCAAAGTTTTCCAAATAACCCCCTTGTTGTGGAGTATCTGAATCTCCTCCCATAGATACATTGGGTGGATTCAAAAAAGAAGCATATTCTGGAAACATTTTAGACAATGGATGTTTAGGATTAGTCTTGTGAACTTTACCCCATTTATAACTCTCCAAATTATCTTCATGAAATTTTTTTTCAAAATTTCCCAAATTTTTATTTACAGAAATTTTTAACAATTTTTCAAGATCAGAATAATTAATAAATTTTGACCCACCATTTATTTGATTGATCAATTGAGAATAAATTGAAGCTACTATGAAGTCATAAGCTCTAGAAAATTCAGAAGAATCAATTTTATCGATCAAATTACCAAATATCATATTCAAAGATTCTTCTATTAGTGTTTTCCTAATCATTGAATACAATGTTGCAACTTTAGAGTCAGGACTCATTACAAAATCCCATTGTTTTATTAATTTTTCTAAATCATTTTGTGATTTAGAAAAAAGGTCCATTTCTAATAATTTTTTGAATAAAATTGAAGCTGGAATACTTAATCTATCTGAATGAATCTGAGACATATTTTCAACTGTTGCTTCAGCTTCAGGCAATTCCAAAATTCTGGTAATTATTCTCGAAGCTCTATATCCAGGACGAAAATCATCTCCTATATAATAAGGAAAATCAGGACCTACCACTCTTTGATTACAAGTAACTATATAACCAACATTTGGATTTACAGAAGAAGGCATTTCATAGTAAGGAATAAAATTTTTCCAATCATGATTCCCATCCCATCCTGAAACTATACCTTTATGGTTATCTGAGTTTCTTACTGGAATCTTTCCTCTCAACTTGTAACCTATTTTTCCTCTAATATCAGCAAAAACAAAATTATTTACTGGTTCAGTCCATTCTTCCAGTGATTCAATTAATTGATCTGAATTTTTAGCATGAAGTATTTGATATACAGTATCAACCCATTTAGTTCCAGAATTTGTTCCAGTATGACTAAAAATTAATCCATAACCTGATCTAGGATTACCAGAAATTACAGAACCATGATTTGTTTTTACGACTTCAACAAATTCTTTTTTTCCATTTTTTACATTTATAGACTTAATCTCTAAATCAGCTTTCAACCATCTGTTTTTATAGAAATATTCAAGATTATTTCCATTTTCTCGAAATTTTTCTAGAAATAAATCTTGATAATCTGCATTTCCATGAGTCATACCATAAGCAAGATATTCAGTATGACTAAAATGTGGCGCACCAGGTAAACCTGGGATAGAGTAGCCACTTACAGAAAATTTTTCACATTCTAAATGAACTTGATAATATACACTTGGCGTATCCAAAGCTCTATGAGAATCTCCTGCAACCAAAGGAAGACCAGACTTTGTTCTATCCCCTGAAATCACCCAAGCGTTACTCCCGACATCTGACTCTTTTAAGTAATTCAGCAAATTT
>PAOU01000006.1 GCA_002708085.1 Dehalococcoidia bacterium | reverse complement strand
AAGATAATTCTAGAATTTCAGTTTTTTCAAAAGTTCAACATTATTTGAGTTTACACTTATTGAATGAACCTCCTATTCCGGTTGGTGAAGAATATAGAATTTCAGCAGAATTAAAAATTAGAAATGAAATTTCAGGTCTTAATGGTTCTTGGATAGATGCAGTTGTGACATGGTCTGATAACGCTACAGAAGTATTTCAGTTGAAAGATGATGGTTTATTAACAGATGAAAAATCAAATGATGGTATTTATTCAGGTGTAATAGATACAAGGAAGATTCAAGGAATCAATAATGTGGAATTGAACTTAAATTGGACTGATATTGGAACAATTCTGGTTGTTTCTGATTCATTTAAAACTGAATATTATCCTGTAGTAGAAATTCAAACAAACGAAAAAGTTGATTTTTTTGCTGATAATGAAGTTGAAATAGCCAAAATAAATATTACAAAAGATGGTTATCCTTATTTAACAAAATCAGAAAATATTAACGCTACTCTTAAAGATGAATTTGGTGAAAATGTGGAAGTGATAATTTCTCCTGTAAGGAATATAGATCAAGAGAAAGCATGGGAATTTTTTATTCAAGCATTTCCTAAAAAATCTGGTCAATTTGATCTTCAAGTAAGTTTAAATGAAGAATATCTTGGAAGAAATTATAAATTTGATACATCTAAGTTTCCATTAAGTTTTGAATTAAAGATTCTAGAAACCTCTGTTCCTTATATGCAATATGTTTTATGGATATTAATTACTATAATTGTTATTTCTTCTGCAGTTTATGGATTTTGGAGATTNAGACAGCCNGATCCTAGGGGTGTGTTAATAGACAGTAATGGAGAATTAATTGTAGATTTTTCAAATCTGAAAAGGAAATTATGGAGAAAAATGATTTATCCAAATATTGTTTTTTCCAGTGAGTTAAACAACTTAGCAATTGAAAACATTAAATTTTTATTTTCTACAGATAACTCTAATTATTTAATTTTTGATTCTGAAACTTCTTCTTTGGGATTAAGAATAAACAGTAAGCCAGCTAGAATGAAAAATTTACTAACTGAAGATACATCAATAGGAATGGGTGGAAAACTATATTATTTTTCTCCTACAGTTACAGAATCTTCAGAGCTGTGGGCCAGTAAGACTACTTAATACTTATTTTTCTACTATTTCAATTTTATCAATTTTGAAAAGAGGTGCGGAAGTGTTTCTTGGATCACGAGGAGAAATAAGTGAAACAATCTCCATTCCAGATGTTATTTTTCCAAATATTGAATGTNTTCCATCTAAATGTTCTGTAGATCCATAAGTTATAAAGAATTGACTTCCATTAGTGTTAGGTCCTCTATTCGCCATAGAGACAATTCCTTCTCCTTTATGTAGAAGCTCCGGATGAAACTCATCTTCAAATGTATATCCTGGTCCACCAGTTCCTGTTCCCGTAGGATCTCCTGTTTGAGCCATAAAACCTGGAATCACTCTATGAAAACCAACTTCATTATAAAAACCAGATTTAGAAAGATTGATGAAATTTTCTACTGTCAATGGTACCTGTTTCTCAAAAAGATCTATTGTAATATTTCCTTTTTCTGTATACAGGACAGCACTATAGTCTTTAGAAGTATCTAGATCTCCAGTAGGGGGACCCGTTTGTTTTGCACAAGCCATAGAAAAACTCCAAATGATTAAACTTAATAATAAAATAGAAATTGTTTGTTTAAAATTTAACTTCACATTAAAAATTGGCATTTAAAAAACCTTCTTTAACTCTAAGTCAATAAATTATGCAACAATTGTATAGTTAAGTAAAACAAAATTCTTTCTAATTATAATCAGATTTAATAATTGGTTAATTATGAGATTAAAAAATCAGATAGAGTATGAATGGTTAGGAGTTCAAAAATATTCTCAATCATTAAATATTCAGGAAACATATCATAAGAAGAGAGTTACTGGTCATATTAATGATTCAGTAATTTTTTTAGAACATTATCCGGTTATTACAATAGGAAGAACGGGTTCAAATAAAGATATTCTTTCAGACTCTAGATTATTAGAACAATCAAAAATTGAAGTTATTAACACTAATAGAGGAGGAGAGACAACTTTTCATGGGCCTGGACAACTAATAGGATATTTTTTCATCAAAATAAAGGATTTAAACTTAACNCCAATAAGTTATGTAAGGTTATTAGAAAAAATGTTAGTTTTATCTTATTTAGATTATGGTCTTAAAACAATCACTTTGAAGGGGAAAACAGGAGTATGGGTACCTGGGGATAAAAAAAGTAAAAAGATTGCAGCTATAGGCGTGAGAATATCTAATGGAGTTACTATGCATGGTTTTTCAGCTAATATTTCTAATGATCTTTCTGATTTTAATCATATTATTCCTTGTGGAATGCCGGAACTTGAATCAACATCATTAAAAAAAGAGTTATCTTTAAATGTTGAATTAAAAGACTTTTCAATGAAATTTATGAAAAACCTCTCTAAGGAAATAGGCTATAAAGATAATATTATTGGTTTAGGAGTGAATTCTTGAAAAGTTATTTAACTACTTTAGAGTGTACCTATTGTTTTGAAGAGTATCCTGTGAATGAACTTATCAATGTATGTTTAAAATGTGGAAAAGTTCTTTTTCCTAGATATGATCTAAGTTTAATCAAGAAAGAAGTAGACCCCAATGTTTTTTCTAATAGACCTTCGAATATGTGGAGATATAGGGAGTTGATGCCTATTATAGAAGAATCTAATATTGTATCTCTTAGTGAAGGCTTTACACCATTAATAAAATCTTCAAATCTAGGCGATAAGTTAGGTTTAAAGAATCTTTTTATAAAAGATGAAACTATGAATCCCACGGGTTCATTTAAGGCTAGAGGTTTATCTTCAGCTATTTCTAAAGCAAAAGAATTAGGTGCTAAATCTATTACTATTCCATCAGCTGGAAATGCTGGGGGCGCAATGGCTGCTTATGGTGCTCTAGCTAAATTAGATACATATGTTTTTATGCCCAAAGATACGCCTTTAGCAAATATCATAGAAACAAAAGCTTACGGGGCAAATGTACAACTTATAGATGGATATATTACTGATGCAGGAAAATTCTCTCAAAGTCTAGTCACTTCTAAGGGAGTATTTGATGTTTCTACTCTTAAAGAACCTTATAGGGTTGAAGGTAAGAAAACTATGGGTTTTGAAATAGCCGAACAGTTAAATTGGACTTTACCTGAATTTATTATCTATCCAACGGGTGGAGGAACAGGAATTGTGGGAATATGGAAAGCATTGCATGAATTAAAGGAATTAGGGTGGATAAAGGGCCCAATGCCGAAAATGATTTGTGTTCAGGCTCAGGGTTGTAGTCCTATAGTTGATGCATTTTTGAAGGGAGATGATTTTGCTGATCCTTTTGAAAACCCCTCATCTATAGCTTCTGGAATGAGAGTACCTGCAGCAATAGGGGATTATTTAGTAATACGCTCATTAAGAGAAAGTGGTGGTACTGGATTAAAAGTTTCTGATGAAGAAATGATTAAAGGAGTAAAATATTTATCTGAAAACGAAGGTATATTTGCTGCTCCTGAAGGTGGAGCTACAATAGCAGGTTTGCAAAAACTTCTAGATAGAGGTGAGATTAATGAGAACAACAAAGTTTTATTGTTGATTACTGGCTCTGGATTTAAATATTTAGATAAACTAAGTCCATTTTTTGATGACTAATTAAAATATGAAGAAATCCCTGCTTGATAAAGAGTTTTATACTCTTGAGATAAAATTCCCATTATTACTGAATTGAATCTGGCACCTTCATGAGGTCTACTTTTTCTTAAAGTACCTTCATGTTTAAATCCTGCATGGTCAAATAAAGTCCTTGCGTTTTGATTGTACTCAGGAATATCCACCCATATTCTGTATAGTTTTAATTTTTCAAATACATATTGCATTGCAGTAAGTAACACCGAACTACCATAACCTTTATGCCAAAGGTCTTTTCTACCTATAAGTATTGATAATTGGGCATCTCCTAATGCTTCATCAATAGAAAGTTGAATTTCTCCAATGTGTTCATCATTTTCATTGTTAATAGAAAGTATTGTTCTGTGAGGTTCATGATTAGGATCGTTGAATGTTCTATCCCATTCAGTTTCTGAGGAATCAATCATTTTCTTAGGATCATACCCTAAATGGGCTGGATCCCCATAATTATATCTTCCAAACCAAGATTCTGATACTTCCTCATCTTCAATCCAGTTCATTACTCTTTTTACATCATCCCTTGATACATCTCTTAAAAATGTTTTAGGTAAATTTTTTCTTAACATTATTGAAAATAGCAATTAATTTGTTTACAAATTATTATCATATATAAATATTTATTTGTCATATTTAAAATTAGGAGATTTACACATGAAAGCCGCAGTAATGTATAAGCCATCAGTTCCATTAGAAATTGTTGACCTAAATATCGAAAATCCTAAGGCAGGAGAAGTTTTAGTGAAAATGGATGCCACTGGATTATGTGCTAGTGATCATCATGTTATTGAAGGAGTTCTTCCATATCCTACTCCAATAGTATTGGGCCATGAAGCCTCAGGAACAATAGAAAAATTGGGTCCGGGAGTTTCAAATTTAAAAGTGGGAGATAGATGTATTTTTAGTTTTATTCCTAGTTGTGGTTTTTGTTTTAACTGTAGATCAGGAATAGGTCATTTATGTACAAATCATAGAAAAGACGCAAACAGACACTATGATGGTACTCTTCGATTAAAAGATAAATCTGGTAATGAAATTCATCAGATGCACAAATTAGGATCTTTTGCTGAACAACAAGTTGTTTCAGAGCAGTCTTGTTTTAAAATTCCTGATGAAGTTCCCTCAGAAGTAGGCGCTTTAATGGGTTGTTGTGTAGCTACAGGAATAGGAGGAGTAATAAATATTCCTGGTGTGAAAATAGGTTCCACTATGGCTGTTTTTGGATGTGGTGGAGTGGGCTTGAATGTTATTCAAGGTGCAAAATTATTAAATGCAACTCAAATTATTGCTGTAGATGTTCATGATCATAAATTGGAATTTGCTTATAAATTTGGAGCCACTCATGTTATTAATGCTAAAAATGAAGATGCAGTAGAAACAATAAAAGAAATTTCTAAGGGTGGTGTTGATTATGCTTTTGATAGCTTTGGAAGTAGTAAAGTTATGGAACAAGTTATGGATTCTATCAAGATGGGAGGCACCGGAGTTATTGTAGGGGTAGCACCATTTGGAGAAAAAGTTTCGGTTGATATGGTAGATATGATTCGTGGTGAAAAAAAGCTTTATTCAGCTTTTTATGGATCAAAAACTCCTCATGAGACCTTTAAAACAATTGTTGATTTGTATATTTCCCAAAAAATAGATGTTGATAGCATGATTCGAGAAACATATAGGCTAGATCAAATTAATGAAGGCTTTAAAGCTATTGAAGCTGGAGAAGATGGAAGAGGGGTAATAGTATTTTAACTAGAGAGACAAAAACTAAGAAATAATTGTTTCTATAAGATGTTTTGCTTAAAATTATAATATTAAATCAAAATTGATATGTGATGTTGAATAATTATTTTGATCAATACGGAATAATAGGATTATTTTTAGTTACGGCTACTTTAGTTCCTTTAGGAATGTTGCTCGTATCTAAATTAGCTCAGTATATTAAAGTTAGACCTCATAATCCTTCAGAAATAAAAGAAGGTATGTATGAGTGTGGAATGAGGGTTGATTCTGAAAGATGGCAAGGCTATAACCTTCGATACTATTATTATGCTTTACTATTTGTAATTTTTGATATTGAAACAGTTTTTCTTTTTCCATGGGCTGTAAAATATGGTGTTTTGAGTAAGGAATTTGGAGTAAGTGTTCTGTTAGCAATGATATTATTTTTGTTCATTGTTACTATTGGTTACGTTTATGCATGGAAAAAAGGAGATCTTCAGTGGAAATAAATAATACATCAGAAAATATTCTAGAAAGAATACCTCTTTATCAAACAACTGATGATTTAGATAGGGAAGAGGGTATTGAAATAAACGCTATGAAAGCGACTCATAAAAGTCCAATACCAGTTAAGGATTTATCTGAAAATGATGACATTGATAAGACGGCTTTTGTGACATCAGTAGATTTTCTTTTAAATTGGGCAAGAAAATCTTCTATATTTCCTGCACAATTTGGCTTGGCATGCTGTGCTTTTGAAATGATTGCTTCTGCTGCTTCAAGATTTGATTTAGCTCGTTTTGGTGCAGAGAGGTTTTCTGCTACTCCAAGACAAGCTGATCTAATGATAGTAGCAGGAACAGTAACTTGGAAAATGGCACCTGCTATTAGAACTATGTATGATCAAATGAGTGACCCTAAATGGGTTATTTCAATGGGTGTTTGTGCAACTAGTGGTGGGCCTTATTTTGAATCTTATTCTGTAGTTCCTGGAGTAAACCATATTGTTCCAGTTGATATTTATGTTCCAGGTTGTCCGCCTAGACCAGATGCTCTTTTATACGGTGTAATGCAGTTACATGAAAAGATAAAGAAATACAGCATATGGGGAGCTGCGGCTGGTCAAAATGACTAAATGTTTTTCAGGAGAAAAAATTAATGAATTAATTGAAGAGATAGATCCTAAGTCTGTAGTTTCAACTAATTTAGACAGTGTTCATATCAAACCTGAAAATGCTATAAATATTTTTAGTAAATTGAAAGATAAAGAAAATTGTCAATTTAATCTTCTTAATTCTTTAACCGCAGTAGATTATATTGATCATTTTGAGATGGTCTATCATCTAACTTCCACTATTCATAATCATTCAATAGTAGTCAAAATTATATGTGGTGAAGGAAGAAAAGAACCTAAAGTTTCAAGTGTGGTCAGCATTTGGAAAGGTGCTGATTTACAAGAAAGAGAAGTGTGGGATTTAATGGGAATTACATTTGAAAATCATCCAAACCTTAAAAGACTTATGCTTTGGGAAGAATTTCCAGGACATCCACTTAGAAAGGATTATTTGAGATGAGTTTAAGAACTGAACCAGTAACTATGAATGTAGGCCCTATTCATCCTAGTACTCATGGTGTTTTTAGAATGAGAGTAACTTTCGATGGTGAGGAAATCGTAGATGTGGAACCAGTAATAGGATATTTACATAGAGGTTCAGAGAAATTAGCTGAAGAAAGAACTTACACTCAAGTAGTTACATTAACAGATAGGATGGATTACGTAGCTTCTATGACAAATAATCAATCATATATTTTATCGGTTGAAAAGTTGGCTGGAATAACACCTTCTCCTAGGGGTGTCTGGTTAAGAATGATTGCTGCAGAACTTCAAAGAATTGCTAGTCATGCTGTAGCCAATGGTTTTTTAATAAATGATTTAGGGGCATGGCATACTCCTTTACTTTATATGTTGAGAGAAAGGGAAAAAATTCTTGAGATGTTTGAAATGCTTTGTGGTGCACGGATTACTAATTCATATTTAAGGCCGGGAGGAGTATTTATGGATGCACCTGATCAATTTTGGCCTGCTTTAAATAGATTTTTAGATGAAATGCCAAATAGAATAGATGATATAGAAAGACTTCTTACTACAAATGAAATTGTGTTAATAAGGACTCAAAATGTAGGTGTTTTGAAAAAAGAAGAATGTCTAAATGCTTCAATTACTGGTCCTGTATTGAGAGCTTCTGGTGTTGATTGGGATTTAAGAGAAAAAAATCCTTACGACTATTATGATCAAATTGAATTTTCTAGACCTTTAGGAGAAATAGGGGATAATCATGATCGTTTTCTTATAAGAATATTTGAGATGAGAGAAAGTTTAAAAATTCTTCGCCAGTGCATAGAAAATATTGAACCTGGACCTGTTAGACCTAAAGAAGTTCCATTCTTAGTTAGACCTCCTAAAGGAGATTCATATGTTCCAATTGAAAGTCCTAAAGGAGAGTTAGGTTTTTATCTTGTTAGTGATGGAGGAATATCTCCATTTAGATGTCACGTAAGAGCTCCTTCATTGATAAACCTGACACTCTTGAAAGAGATGGTTTTAGGAGATAAAATAGCTGACTTATTTGTTACTTTTGGCTCTATTGATGTGAATATGGGTGAGGTAGATAGATAATGAATACAGTTATGGATAGCGTAGTATTTAAATTTATTTATTGTATGCTTGTTTCAAGTGATGAATGTGCAAATTCATTTAAAATTATTGGATCTGGATTCATTAGTGAAAAATATGCAATCATTGGTTTTTTAATTACCGCATTTTTCTTAATTTTTGTAGTAATTAACGGTGCTCTAGTAGGTGTTTTAGCGCTTATATGGGGAGAAAGAAGACTTATTGGAAGATTTCAAGCAAGGGTAGGTCCTAATAGATGGGGGCCCTGGGGAATATTTACTCCTGTAGCTGATGCTATAAAAGTAATGTTTAAAGAAGATATTTCTCCTTCTCTTTCTGATAAATTTGTCTTTGTTCTTGCTCCAATTTTAATGGTTGTTCCTGTGCTTTTGATTTTTGCAGTAATTCCTTTTGGAGAAGCAACTTTTTTAACTGATTTAAATATTGGAGTTTTATTTGTGTTAGCCATCACTTCTACAAATACTCTTTCGGTACTGATGGCTGGTTGGGGTTCTGGTAATAGGTATGGGATTATAGGTGGATTAAGAGCAGTAGCTATGCTATTGAGTTATGAGATTCCAATGGCTTTGGCTGCAGTAGGAGTTATTTTAATGGCTGGTTCATTATCTATTATTCAAGTAATTGAATCTCAACAAATTCCTTATGCTATTTTTCAACCTTTGGGATTCTTAACATTTTTAATAGCATCAACTGCTGAATTGAATAGAAGTCCATTTGATATTACTGAGGCTGAGTCAGAATTGATCGCTGGATACATGACTGAATATAGTAGTATGAAATTTGGATTATTTTATTTAGGAGAATTTATGGCTACAATTGCTTCTTCAGCAATTATTGTATGTTTGTTCTTAGGAGGATGGAAAGGTCCAGAAATTCTTCCTTCACATTTTTGGTTTATGATTAAGTGGATTTTAATGATTTGTGTTTTTATTTGGTTTAGGGCTACTTTTCCACGTTTGAGAGTAGATCAAATTATGGAATTAGCTTGGAAAGGACTTTTTGAGCTTACACTTATAAATATACTTTCTATTGCTATACTGATGCTTATTTGGCCTGATCCATCAATAACAGAATTATGGATTATGACTGGTGTTAACTGGATAGTGTTCTTTGCTTCTTTATGGATATTCGGGAAATTATTAGGCCCTAAGCCTCTAGAAAAAAATGGTGTTACAAGAAAAATAGTTCTACAAAAGTAGGTGATAAATGTTTGGTTTAGGTTTAATAAAAGGATTGTTCGTAACTTTTAAAAATTTAATAGGCCCTACTTTTACTGTTCAATATCCTAATAAAAAAGTAGGCTTAATAAAAGCTTCGAAATATTATAATAAAAATCCTTTTAGCTTATTTAAAAGCCGTCCTTTAGAAGGATTTAAGGCAATTGTAGGGCAAGCTGTAATTAAAGAATTTCCTGATCAATTTCCAAGATTTAGAGGTCAAGAATTTAATTGGTTTGAAGATCGTTGTACTGGTTGTGCTAGTTGCGCAAAATATTGTCCTCTAGGAATAATAGAGATAGAAACTCACCCTGGAGAAAATAATATTCAGGAAGGTACGTCTTACGATATTGATGTTTTTGATATAGATATAGGTAGATGTATGTTTTGTGGTATTTGTGTGGAAGCTTGTCCATTTGATGCTCTACATATGGGAAGTGGTTTTGAAAGAGCAATTGAAAAGAGAGAAGATTTAGTGATCTCTATTGATGAATTAAGGTCTGCTGAAAAAAGACCTAGTACTTGGTTTAGGCCTCAAATAGAAAATTCATCATATAAACCAAGAAATGAAGAAATTGAAGATTCTCACGATGTAGGGCGTCATGAGAAACCTTCAAAAGAAGAATTAACAGAAAGGTGGGTTAACGAAAGATAATGGAATTTGCTGATCTCCCAACACTTGTAGATATTGTCTTTTGGATTGTAGCTTTATTCACAATCTTTGGTTCAATAGCAATTATTACTGTAAATAATGTTTTTAAATCGGCTGTGTTATTAGCTCTTACAATGGTATCTATATCTATTCTTTACTTTTTACTAAGTGCTGATTTTATAGGTGTTATTCAAATTTTAGTTTATGTAGGTGCTGTTTCTGTTCTTATTGCTTTTGCTGTGATGCTAGTAAAAGATGTTCCAAAAAGTAATAGTGCCAATAATTTAATTAATTTATCAATAATTCCTAGCACTATATTTTTAGTAATAATTGCTTTTTCTGTAGGTGCAGAAAATTGGATAACAAAAACTTCTATAGATTATGAAGAACCTCTCAGCGAAATTGTAGTTTCTAATGTTTCTTGGATTGGTGAATTGTTAATAAGAGAATATTTTATTTCGTTCCAAATAGCAGGTTTAATACTACTAGCTGCTTTAATTGGAGCTTTAGCATTATTGAGAAGGGAGAGATAAATTGAATTTAGAAGCAATTCTTATACTATCTGGAATAATATTTACAATCGGTTTATATGGATCTTTGACTAAAAGAAATGCAATTGTTGTGGTGATGTGCTTAGAATTAATGTTTAATGCTGTAGCTATTGCAGTAATAGGGTTTTCAAGATTCAGGCCGCCTCAAGTACTTGTAGATACTGATGTATTAAGTCCTTTAAATGTTTTATCTGGACATATGATGGCTGTTTTTGTGATTGCAATAGGAGCTGCAGAAGTAGCATTAGCATTAGCTTTAATTATTTCAATATACAAAGTAAAAGGAAATATAGAATTGACTGGGTTAAATAATTTAAAGAATTAATTATGTGGATTGATTATAGAAAAACTAAAAATTTAATAACTGCTGAGATGTGGAAAAATCTTCTTGAAGGTGAAGGTTTGCCTGCAAAAATTATTCCCGAAGGAAATGATATTTTAGATTGGTCTGAATATTCTGAATTTAGAATTTTAGTACCCAGAGGAAGAGAACATGTTGCAGATGAAATTTTGAGGAAATTATAAATGTCATTGGAGATTATATATTGGTTGATCCTTTTGATTCCCTTTACAGGATTTTTAATTAATGGGATTCTGATTTCTATATTTTTCAAAAATTATTCTAAAATTTCAGGTTTTATTACCGTAGCTAGTGTTTTTATTAGTTTAGTTTTATCGATATTTTCATTAATTAATTTTAATGATAAAGGAGTTCAACTATTAGATTCATTTGATTGGTTAATGATTGGTGATATAGGTATAAAGACAGGATTTTTAATAGATCCCCTTACTTCTATGATGCTTATTGTTGTAACCGGTGTAAGTTTAATGATTCAAATTTATTCAATCGGTTATATGGCATCAGACAAAGGTTACTCTAGGTACTTCTCTTTTATGGCATTATTTACTTTTTCAATGCTTGGACTAGTCTTATCCAAAAATTTAATTCATCTTTTCATTTTTTGGGAATTAGTAGGTGTTTCATCATATTTATTGATAGGTTTCTGGTTTAAGAAAAATAGCGCTGTTGTTGCTGCTAAAAAAGCTTTTTTAATGACAAGGGTAGGTGACTTTGGGTTAATGGTAGGTATTTTATTTATATTTTCTAAAGGACAACAATATTTAGATATTCCTACTCTCTATAAAGGGGTATCATCTGGAGAGTTTCAAGGGTCAGGATTATTGATATTGTGTATTCTTTTATTTCTTGGAGCTGTAGGAAAATCTGCTCAATTTCCTCTACACTCTTGGTTACCTGATGCTATGGAAGGACCTACTCCAGTATCAGCCTTGCTTCATTCAGCAACAATGGTTACGGCAGGAGTATTTTTAATAGGTAGGCTATTTCCTCTATTTGAATCTTCTTCTGAAATAATGGTAATTATTGCAATTATTGGTGGTTTTACTGCTGTCTTTGCTGCAACTATGGGAATTGTTTCAGATGATATCAAACGTGTTTTGGCTTATTCAACTATTAGTCAGTTAGGATATATGGTTCTTGCTTTAGGATCTGGTTTTTATGCAGCTGCTTTTTTCCATTTGTTTACTCATGCATGGTTTAAAGCATTATTATTTTTATCTGCTGGATCTGTAAGTCATGCAACAGGCACTTTTAATATGAAATTTATGGGAGGATTGAGGCAACATATGCCAATAACTTATGTTTTAACTTTGTTAGGAGCATTAAGTTTGATAGGAATTTTCCCTTTCTCAGGTTTTTGGAGTAAAGATGAAATATTAGGACATATTTATCTTCAAAGTAGTCCTCTTTCCTTAGTTTTGTTTATTTTAGCTAGTATAGGTGTTTTCTTAACTGCTTTGTATATGACTCGAGTGATAATGTTAACTTTTCATGGATCTTATAAAGTAGGAATATCTTCTGAAAATTCTTCCAATTCTAAATCTGAGGATAATGATCATCCTGCTGAACCCCATGAAAGTCCTTGAATAATGCTTTTTCCAATGATAATTTTAGGTTTCTTATCTGTAGTGGTTGGATTCTTAGTTAATCCTCTTTTAGATCTAGGATTTGTGAGTAAACATGCATTTAGTCATTTCTTAGAACATAATTTGTTTTTTGATGATCCAAAAGAATTTCATTTTGTTTTTGAGGTAGCCATCATATCCACAATATTAGCAATTATGGGAATTGTTACTGCAATTCTTGTTGTTAAAGGAAAATTAAATATTAAAAACAATTTTGTTTATAAAATATTAATTAACAAATATTATTTTGATGAATTTTACGAAAATTTAATTGTGAAAAAATTTTTCTACAATAAAATTGGTTCTTTCATAAGCTGGATTGATGAAAATATCGTAGATAAATCAAATGCAAAAATTTCAGATTTCACAATATATTTATCTAAAAAAATGTCTAAAATTCAAAATGGACATTTACAGTCTTACGGATTTGTGTTTTTTACGGCTTTAACTGTTTTAATGATAGTATTTTTTATTTCTAATCTTAATACAGGTGATTCTTGGTTGGATCTTATAGATAAACTTAATTCAGAAATTTATTAATGGTAATTAGAATTGGAAAAGAAATAAAATGAATGGATTAATAAGCATAATTGTTTTTATACCTATTTTAGCCTCTATAATTATTTTGGCTTTATTAAGAAATGATAAATTTATTCGTAGATTTTCATTTTCCATAGTATCAATAGAATTACTCCTTACAATTTTTGCATTTTCTCTATACGACAAAGCAAAAGGAGGGATTCAACTAGTAGATTTTATTGAAGGTTGGATACCAATTAAAGGTTTTAATGCAAATTATCTAGTAGGAATAGATGGGTTGAGTGCTCCGCTTGTACTTTTAAGTGGGATTTTAGGCGCAGCTGCAGTTTGGGGATCTTGGAGAATAAAGAATAGAGTAAAAGAATATTTTGCTTTATTACTATTTCTTCAAGGTGTAGTAATAGGTGTTTTTGTTTCTTTAGATTTACTTCTTTTCTTTATTTTCTGGGAAGCTGAATTGATACCAATGTATTTTTTGATATCAATTTGGGGTTCAGGGAGAGCTCATTATTCAGCAGCTAAATTCGTAATATTTACTTTATTTGCTGGTGCATTATTGATAATTGGAATCTTGGCTATTTATCTATCTCAAGGCATAAATTCTTTTACTATGGTTAGCATTCCTGAATTAAATTTACAAGGGATTCCAGAGTTAATGACAGGAGCTAATTTCTTAATCCCGGTTAGTGTAATTTTTTGGTTATTCTTTATAAGTTTTGCTATTAAATTACCTCTTTGGCCATTACATAGTTGGTTGCCAGATGCTCATACTGATGCACCAACTGCTGTAAGTGTTATGTTAGCGGGGATACTTTTAAAAATGGGTGGATATGGAATTTTTCGTATATCTTTAGGATTTTTTAAAAATAGTAGTTTTAACTTTGATGTAGCCGCACCTATTTTAGTTATTTTAGGAGCCATTAGTGTGATTTATGGAGCCATACTTACCATTAGACAAACTGATTTGAAGAGATTAATTGCATTTAGCAGTGTCAGTCATATGGGTTATGTGATTATAGGATTTTCGTCGTTGATTAGTGTGGTTTCTATAAATGATACTCTTGCTTTAAATGGAGCAGCTTTACAATTATTTACTCATGGAACTATTACAGGATTGGCATTTTTACTTGTTGGTTTAGTTTATGATCGTACACATACTAGATATATACCTGACTTAGGAGGACTTACAGCTAAAATGCCAATAATAGCGATATTTTTCTTAATAGCAGGTTTCGGTTCTTTAGGTTTACCTGGATTGAGTGGATTTGTAGCTGAGTTGATGATTTTTCTTGGAACATTTCAGGTAGGAAATATTTTTGCAATAGCTACAGTTATCGGTGTCTTTGGAGTAGTCTTAGCAGCTGGATATACCTTATGGATGATTCAGAGGTCTTTTTTCGGTAATAAACCTTCAAAAGAAAGTCCTGTGTCAAAAGATTTTGAAGAACTTTCTGATATGCATATTCTTGATGTATTTCCTGTTTTAGTATTAACAATACCTATTTTTGTTGTTGGGATTTATCCTAGGTTATTGACTGACATTATTGAAATAGGAATAAGAGAGATGTTCCTATTATGAGTTTTCAAGATTTTCTTATTATATCTCCTGAAATTGTAATTTCTTTTACGGCAATTTTAGTTTTTTTACTTGATTTATTTATAAATGATAAAAAAATTCTAGTTCCTGTTTCTATTAGTGGATTAGTGATTTCTTTTATTTTGACTTTAGGATTATGGAATGGATGGTTAATTGAATCTCCTGGAATCTATGCATTTTTTTCATCAATTAAGTTAGATGAATTTTCTTTGTTCTTTAAAGTTTTAATAATTCTTTCCGCAGTTGCAGTCATCGGATCTTCAGGTCAATATATTAATTCGAATATTGAATCTAAAGGAGAATTTTTAGGACTTTTACTACTTTCTATAACAGGTATGCTTCTATTAGTTTCCTCTGTTGAATTAATCACTGTATGGGTTTCTTTAGAGTTAACTGCTATTCCTTTAGTAGCTCTTGTAGCATTAGGAAAAAATGATACTTCTTTAGAAGCATCCCTGAAATTTCTAATTCTTAGTGCTGTTAGTTCTGTAGTAATTTTATATGGATTGGTATTTTTATATGGATATTCAGGATCAACTTATTTTAACGATATGCTAAGTTATATTTCTTCTTCAAACAGTTCTCCAGGAGACTTAATGATTTTGAACTATGGTCTTTTGATTGGAATAATTTTATTGGTTCTAGGGATATCTTTTAAATTAGCTGCTTTTCCTTTTCAAATGTGGGTGCCTGATGTTTATCAAGGTGCTCCTACTCCAATAACGGCTTATCTTTCAGTAGTAAGTAAAGCAGCAGGTTTTGCAGTTTTATTAAGAATTATTTATTCAGTTTTGGGAGGTAACGACTTTTCAGTTATCCTCTCAAATCTATTTGCTATTATTGCTGTTTTTTCTATGACTATAGGAAATGTGATGGCATTAAGACAGAATGATATAAAGAGACTATTAGCTTACAGTACTATAGCTCATGCTGGTTATTTATTAATAGGAGTAGCTTCTTTAAATATTTCTGGAATTGGCGAAAATTTATATTCAGGTCCTCAAGGGGTGTTATATTATTTGGCGGGTTATGCTTTTACTAATTTAACTGCATTTTTATTAATTATTGGTGTATCTAAATCTATTGGAACTTTTGAACTTTCGGGATTTGCTGGTCTCAGAAAAAAATCTCCTCTAACTTCTTTTGTTCTTGCAGTCAGTGTTATTTCATTATTAGGTATTCCTCCTACTGTAGGTTTTATGTCGAAAATATTTATTTTCTCTGCTGCAGTGAATACCAATTTGACTTGGTTAGCCATAGTTGGGGTAATAAATTCGGTGATTTCTGCTTATTATTATTTGAGAATTTTGAAAATAGCATTTGTAGATCCTGAAGAAAATCAATCTGAAATAAAAATTAGTAAGGCTATATCTTTAATTACACTTGTAGGTGTAATCTGAATCCTTCTATTAGGAATTTTTCCTAGTTTAATTTTAGAAATTGCAGAAATTGCAGTAATGTCGATTGTCAATATTTAGTTTAAATATTAAGATAATCTCGCGATTCAATTTATTTGACCTAATGTGATTACATATGAATTCTAATATAGAAAATTTTAATTCTCCTAAAAGAGTAGGGATACTTGCAAACCATATGATTCCTCAGGCTATGGAATTAGGTGAAGTTCTCAAAACTAATTTAGATAGCCAAAATTCTTGGTGGATAAAAAATATAAATGATTTAGAAGGAATTTCAAATAATTTGGATGAAACTGATCTAATAATCACTATAGGAGGAGATGGGACAATATTAAGAGCAGCTCATATTTCAGCCTTAAAAGAAATTCCAATTTTGGGTATAAACATGGGTACAGTGGGATTTATGTGTGAGATTGAAGCTTCTGATTGCATAGAAGAACTTCCAAATTATTTAGATGGATCTTCAATTATTGAAAAAAGAATGATGTTAAAGGCAGAAATAATTCGAAAGGGAAAGAAAGTAGAATATGATGCATTAAATGATATTGTCTTAGCTAGAGGATCTAAAATTCGTGTAATTGAGATTTCTGTGAAATTGAATAATACTCATCTTGCCACTTATAGAGGAGATGGAGTTGTATTATCTACACCTACAGGATCTACTGGATATAGTTTATCTTTAGGTGGACCAGTAGTTTCTCCTTCAAGTAATTTGATTTTATTAAAGCCAATAGGTTCACACATGAGTTTACATGGAGGAGTGGTACTAGATTTAAATTCAAAAATTGACTTAACTATAAGATCTGAAAATTCTGCTACTGTAAGTATAGATGGTTTTATAGATCTCCCAATGTCTGATTTTGACAAAATTAATGTTGAAGTAAGTAAACAAAGAGTAAAATTTCTAAGACATAAGAGTTTTGAAGAAGACTTTTGGTCTTTAATTACAAAAAAATTAGGTATGAGAAAAGGGAACATCATTTAGGATTCTGAATTGAGTTCAAATCAAAATAAAAATCAAAAACTAATAAATTCTAAAATTGAATATTCTGGTGAAATTTTAAGTATAAGATCTGATTTGATTGAACTAGATCCTGGTACAAATATCAAAAGAAATATTGTAGAACATCCTGGATCAGTAGTAATAATACCTAAAACTAAAAATGGCAAGATTTTGATGGTTTCACAATGGAGACATGCTATCCAACAAACTTTAATTGAATTGCCTGCAGGACATATAGATGATGGCGAAACTCCTGAAGAAGCAGGAATACGTGAACTTCAAGAAGAAATTGGATATAAGCCTGGTAAATTGATTTCACTATCTGAAATGTGGATAGCTCCTGGATGGTGTAACGAAAAAATTTTTTCTTTTTTAGCATTAGATTTAATTCCTTCACAGCTAGAACCTGATAAAGATGAAAAAATTAGTGTTTTAGAGTTTGAGCAGTTAGAAATATATGAAATGATTATGGACAAAAAAATAGTTGATTCAAAAACTATTTCTACTTTTATGATTTTTTACAAAAATGAACTGAAATTGCAATGAAACTATAGTAATATTTTTTTAAATATAACTTTATTGAAAATATGAGTAAACACGATTTATTAATTATTGGTGCAGGACTAGCTGGTTTAAGGGCTGCTGTTGAAGGAGTTCGACAAGGTTTAAGTGTAGCAGTTATAACGAAAGTTCATCCAGTTAGAAGTCATTCTAATGCTGCTCAAGGTGGAATAAATGCTGCTTTAACTGATAGGGGTGATGATTGGAAAGATCATGCCTTTTCAACTATTAAGGGTAGTGATTATTTGGCTGACCAAGATGCAGTGGAGA
This sequence comes from Dehalococcoidia bacterium, assembly GCA_002708085.1. Classification (GTDB taxonomy): domain Bacteria; phylum Chloroflexota; class Dehalococcoidia; order Lucifugimonadales; family Lucifugimonadaceae. The sequence continues at coordinate 43,461 of PAOU01000006.1, read as the reverse complement.
TAATGTGTAAAGAAGCTGGAGATGCATTAATAGAACTTGAGCACATGGGAGTAATTTTTAGTAGAGATGATGAAGGGAAATTAGGCACGAGAGCTTTTGGAGGACAGAAAAAAGCCAGAACTTTTTTTGTTGGTGCTATTACTGGTTCTGCAATGTTACATGTTTTGTACGAACAATCAGTGAAATATAATCTTTCAATTTATGAGGAATGGTTTGTAACCAAACTCGTGAAAATTGATGGAAAATGTGTTGGAGTAATAGCAATTGATATGAAAACTGGAAAAGTAGAATCTATTTCAGCAAAATCTGTTGTAATTGCGACTGGCGGTGCAGGTAGAGTTTTTGAGCCTTCTACTAATGCAATTATTTGTACAGGTGATGGATTGAGTTTAGCTTTGAGAGCAGGAGCAGAATTAATGGATACTGAAATGATTCAGTATCACCCAACAACTTTGGCTGGTAATGGGATCTTGTTATCTGAGGCAGCAAGAGGTGAAGGAGCATATTTGATTAATAGTGAAAATGAAAGGTTCATGGAAAAATATGCACCTGATTATATGGAATTAGCTTCTAGAGATGTTGTCTCAAGGTCAGAGCAGATAGAAATAGATGAGGGTAGAGGTATAGATGGATGTGTTTTATTAGATATGAGACATTTGGGGAAAAATTTTATAGAAGAAAGATTAGGATATTTACAAGAAGTAGCGACTGAATTCATGGGAATTGATTTGTCTGAAAAACCTATCCCTATCAAACCTGGTATGCATTATATAATGGGCGGAATAAAGACAGATTTTAATGGAGCCACTTCAGTGCCAGGCTTATATGCCGCAGGCGAATGTGCAAATGTAAGTGTTCATGGTGCTAATAGATTAGGAGCTAATTCTCTTCTAGATACTGTTGTCTTTGGGAGAAGATCTGCAGTAAATAGTGTTGAATGGGTAAAATCGAATGAGTTTATTGAAATTCCAGATGAAATTTTAATTAGTGAGAAGAATAGATTTCAATCATTGTTTGATAAACCTTCTAGTGGTATAAGGCCAGGAAAAATTCGTCTAGAAATGGCTGAGGCTATGACTAAAGGTATAGGGGTTTGGAGAGATGAGAAAAGTATAAACAATGCTTGGGAAAAAGTTAAAGATATTAGATCTGATTATGACAATATTTACTTGGATGATAAGGGAAAGATTTATAATACTGATTTAATCGGTGCATTAGAATTAGACTTTATGATTGATGTTGCAGAGTCAATTTGTGCAGGAGCTAAAGCTAGGAAAGAAAGTAGAGGTGCTCATTTTAGAACTGATTTAAAAGAGAGAGATGATAAAAATTGGCTAAAACATACTTTAGTTGAAAAGAATGATGATGGTTTTATTGTTAAAACATCTGATGTAAAAATTACAGATTGGGAACCAGAAGAGAGAGTTTATTAATGAAAGCAGTTATTGATGTTAAAAGATTTGATCCTGAAAATAATTCTAAAGAATATTTCCAAAAATATGAGTTAGATGTTGATGAAAGTTCAACCATTTTAGATGCTTTAATCAAAATCAGAGAGGATTTAGATGGAACATTAGCTTTGAGGTGTTCTTGTAGAGCTTCTATTTGTGGTTCTTGTGGCATGAGAGTTAATGGGTCTGCAAAATTAGTATGTAAGACTCGTCTTGTTGATATATCTCCAGAGGGAGAAAAAGTTCAAGTAGAACCATTAGGAAACATGCCTGTAATAAAAGACTTAGTAGTGGATATGAATCCATTTTGGAATAAAGTTAAACAAGTTCGGCCTTTTATGATGCCTGAGAATACTGAACCAGAAGGCGAATATATAGCTTCTAATGAGTCAATGACTCATTTGGTAGATGTAATGAATTGTATTATGTGTGGAGCTTGTGTTTCAGATTGTACAGCTTTAGAAGTAGATGAAAGTTTTATTGGGCCAGCAGCTTTAGCAAAAGCATATAGATTTGTTGCTGATCCTCGAGATGATAAATCTAAAGATAGATTAAAGTATTTAAATAAAAATTCTGGTGTTTGGGATTGTACAAGATGTTATGCATGTGTTGAGGTGTGTCCAAAAGGAGTCGCTCCTATGGAAAGGATAATGAAAATGAGAGATTTGGCCATAGAGGAAGGATTTAAAAATACATCTGGGTATAGGCATACTAAATCATTTGTAAATTCTGTAGGTAGATTAGGTAGATTAGATGAGGCTAAGCTTGCTCTAACTAGTGTTGGGTTCTTTAATATTTTCGGACTAATAGATTTAGCATTTGTAGGATTAAAAGCATTAGTAAGAGGAAAATTACCTCCTATTTTACCTCACAAAGCTGAGAGCAGTGAAAACATTAAAAAAATCGTAAACAAAATAGAAAAGAAAAAGGTATGACTGTGAAAAAATATGCTTTTTATCCTGGTTGTGTGGCACGTGGAGGTGCTCCTGAACTATATCAATCTTCTTTATTAGTTCTTGATAAATTAGGTATTGAAACAATTGAATTGGATAAAGCTGCTTGTACGGGTGCTGGAGTTCTTCAAGAGAAGAATCAGAAATTAGGAGATGTTTTAAATATAAGAACATTAGCTTTAGCAGAAGAAATGAATCTTCCAATAATTACTATTTGTTCTACTTGCCAAGGTGTTATTTCTCAGGCAAACCATAGAGTTCTAAAAAGCCCTGAGTATTTGGAAGAAATAAATGCTGAACTTAAAGAAGAAGGCTTAGAATACAAAGGTTCAACTGACGTCAAACATTTATTATGGATTTTAATAGAAGATATCGGTCTTGATGAACTTAAAAAAACATTTAAAAAAGAGTTAAAAGGATTTAATTTTGCCCCTTTTTATGGTTGTTATATTGTTAGACCTTCAGATGCATTAGGTTTTTCTGAAAATCCTGAAAGACAGCATTCTTTAGATATGGTGATTAATTCCACTGGAGCATCAGTTACAGATTTTTCTGGAAAAACGAAATGTTGTGGATTTCCTATTTTATTAATTAATCAGAAAAATTCTTTAAAAATGGTTTCTAATCATACTGGAGAAGCAAAAGATAAAGGTGCTGATGCAATGGTTACTCCATGCCCTTTATGTCATTTGAATCTTGATGGTTATCAAGGGAAAGCTAGGAAAGCTAATAGAGGAGATAAAGGAGATTTACCTATAATTCATTTACCTCAATTGCTTGGTCTTGCAATGGGTATTGAACCTTATAGATTGGGTTTTGCCCGTCATATTGTTTCTACTAAAGATTTCATTTCTTCAATTTCTCCCGGAGAACGTCATTCAGATCCACAAAATTTCAACATTGCAATGCTTCTTGGAATGATGGGTTTTGGCTCTCTGATTTTTGCATTAATTACTGCTATAGGAGCATTCTTTGTTTTGAGGGCTATATATATATATGAATGGGGAGATAATTCGTTTACTCATTATATTGATACCTGTAGCTTTGAAGGTATTTATTTTATAGGAAAGTATATCTGTTCTATTTTGGGTTTTTTGGGTTTTTAATTAGATAGCCATTCCTCCATCTATTATATGAGCTACTCCAGTAGTATATGATGATTCATCTGAACCTAAGTAAACTGCAAGTTTAGCTATTTCTTCTGGTTTTCCAATTCTTTTCATGGGTTGTCTGGCAATGAATTTTTTCCTTTCTTCAGAAGGATTTTCAGATTTATTTATTCTATCTTGTAATGAAGGAGTTTCTATAGTAGAAGGGCAGATAGCATTACATCGAATATTTTTTGCTACAAANTCTTTTGCAATAGATTTTGTTAATCCAATTACTGCAGCTTTACTTGCGGTATAAACAAATCTATTAGGAACACCTAAAGTACTAGATGCAAGGGATGACATATTGATAATACTTCCAGAATTTTGTTTCAACATTAGAGGGAGATATGTTTTGATAACCTTAAACATAGATTTCACATTAACATCAAAAGCAAGATCCCAGTCTTCTAAATCAGAATCTAATATTGTGCCTTCATGAACAATGCCAGCACAGTTGAAAATAATATCTACATATCCAGTAATTTCTACTAAATTTTTGATTTCTGAGTAGCTTGTTACATCAAGTTTTAATGGAATAATGTTTGATTTATCATTAAAAAACTCTAGAGCCTTCTCATTTTTATCAGTAGCAAAAACTTTAGCACCTTCATTTGCGAATTGAATTACTGTTTCTTTACCTATTCCTTGCCCTGCACCAGTAACTAACGCTTTTTTATTTAGAAGCCTTTTAGTCATTTTTATACATAATTTCAGTTAGTTCTTTAACTGAATTAGCTGAATTTTTTAACGCTTTTTGCTCTGATGAACTTAATTCTATTGTTATAATTTCTTCTACTCCTGACTTTCCAATTTTTATTGGAACACCAACAAATAATCCATTTATGTCATATTCTCCTTCCAAAAAGGCAGCACAAGGAAGAATCTCTTTTTTATCAAACAGTATTGATTCTACCATCTGTACTATGGATGCAGAGGGAGCGTAATATGCACTTCCTGTTTTTAAATATCCAACTATTTCTGCTCCTCCATCTCTTGTTCTCTGAACTATTTCTTCTAATCTATTTGAAGGTATTAAGTCAGAAATAGGTACTCCTCCTACTGTAGTAGATTTTATTACNGGAACCATTGTGTCTCCATGACCTCCTAGAACATATGCAGATATGCTATTCACAGAAACTTTTAGTTCATCTGCAAGAAATGATTTAAATCTAGCNGTATCTAGAATTCCTGCCATTCCTAAAACTCTTTGTTTAGGAAATTTAGATATTTTATGAGCATGTTGAACCATTGCGTCTAAAGGATTTGAAACTACAATTAGAATTGCATTTGGAGAATAATTACAGACATTTTTTGTTACTTCTCCAACAATCTTCATGTTAGTCAATAATAAATCGTCTCTACTCATTCCAGGTTTTCTTGCTATACCTGNAGTAATAACTACCACATCTGAATTTTTTGATGATTCATAATTATTGTCACCAATTATTTTAGAGTCTGATCCTACCACAGGGCCACTTTCTAAAATATCTAAAGATTTACCTTGAGGAATTCCTTCTAGAATATCTATTAATACTACGTCAGCATATCCTTGATCAAAAATTCTTTGAGCTGTAGTAGCACCTACATTTCCTGCACCAATTATTGTAACTTTGTGTTTTGCCATAATTATCCTTTTGTTATATTTTTATTTTCCCCAAGGGGTTATTTCTTGTTTAAGAGATTTATATCCTTCTAAGAATCCAGGTCTATTGCCCTCATATACTTCATCAAATTTTTTCAAAGCATTATCCAACCAATTATGTAAATTTTTATTATCTGGATTTGCATCAATATATGCATCTCTAATCAATACAAAGTGTATTCTAGGATCATATGGCTGTTTAGTTCCTCCGACCCATTCNTCTCCATNNANNANNCTTAATAACATAGCNTCTGCNGANCCNANAGTTTGTTCATGNATNGGAGGTCCATCCATNCTATNCATNACNGANGTCATATCTCTNCCNTTNCCAGTNGTNTATCCCATTTCNNNCCANANNTCNCTNNTATNNATNTNNTTNCCTANNTNACTTGCNACCATTCCNCCGAATNAGCTCNTAANGGATCAGATATATCAGCTANTAANTCTGTNAGNCTNTCACCATCAAGGTCAGTTGATAAAACAACAGTGTTTTGTTTATTAATTAAATCCCAAATTAAAAGTCCATAATTTGTATCAGCAATATGTTGTTCTATCCTGCCTGACCAATTTCCCATTCCATTTTTAAAATCAGAAGGCAATAATTTAATTATTTTTTCAATACTTTCTTTGTGTTCTTCATAAGGATCTACTGCATATTTTCTTCCAACTTCAAAATTTGTGTCTTTAATCAACCAAGAATGTAAACCTGCATTGATACCATCTTCCATTGCCTGAGTTGGCTTAGTAGCAATTCTTCCTATAGCACCACTGTCATTTACTAATTTAAGAAATAATCTATTTGCATAAGCCATTTGTACACCTGGGGAATTCATTTCAGAATGTACTATTCCTTCGTCATTCACTGAAAATTTACTTTTATTCTGTGAGTAGGGAAGGCAGGGCATACTTCTTACAACAGTTATAGGTCCATAAGGTCTAACGTTGCAGTAAACACCTGCTTGAGTTCTTAGATGTGCATTTCCTGATTTTCCCATAACAACAACCTTATTGCCTTTTTCGTCATTCACGTAAGCATCGCCTGCAGTTGACCATTTGATAGAGGTTGAAGGTATATTTCCAAACCATGCTAAAGCTTCTAGCTTAGTATCGTGACGAAATTGAGACCACATTGGAACTGCATAAAAAGGTAAGCCTAAAATATCTATTGCGGCTATAGTGCCTAATAGGGCATAAGCATCTGTTAAGGAATGTGCAACTGGGTTTATTTTCCCATTGTGATTTCCTCCTTGCCATACTACAGCGTCAGGGTAACCACTTGGTTTTATTTTCGCATCTTCGAATAAATCTGAAAGTTCCTTAAATAAATTACCTCCGCCCGCTTCGATTTTTGCGATTTTCAATAAATCAATCATTTAATTAATCCTTTATTTTTAGTATTAAAGAGGGATATTCCCATGTTTTTTGGGAATATTATTATCGCTTTTTGTTTTTAACATTCTTAGAGAAGATATAATCTTTGATCTGGTTGTAGAAGGGTCAATCACATCATCTAGATAACCTCTGCTAGCAGCAACAAATGGGTTAGCAAATTTATCTTTATATTCATCTACTAACTTATTTTGTGTCTCTACTTTGTCTTCTGATTCTTGGATTATTTTTCTTGAAATGATTTTTACAGCTCCTTCAGGACCCATTACTGCTATCTCTGCACTTGGCCAAGCTAAATTAACGTCAGATCTAAGTTCTTTGCTTCCCATAACAATATATGCTCCTCCGTATGCTTTTCTAATAATTATTGTAATTTTGGGAACAGTCGCTTCGGAATAAGCATAGAGTAATTTTGCTCCATGACGAATAATACCTCCAAATTCTTGATTAACTCCTGGCATGAATCCTGGTACATCTACTAATGTAAGAATAGGAATATTAAATGCATCACAGAACCTGACAAATCTAGCAGCTTTCACTGAAGCATCTATATCAAGAACTCCGGCTACAGATAGAGGTTGGTTAGCTACAATTCCTACTACTTGTCCATCGAAGCGTGATAAACAAGTGATTATATTTGTAGCAAAATCTTTATGAATCTCAAATATTTTTCCTGAATCTACAATTTCTCTAATAATTTCTTTCATGTCATAACTTTGATTTGCTTCATCAGGGATAATTGATTTTAACTTGTCAGAAATTCTATTTTCTGAATCAGAAGATTCTAAATTTTCTGGATCATCTAAATTATTAGAAGGTAAGTAAGACAATAATTCTCTAACTTTATTAAAACATTCAGTCTCATTTTTTGTGCTTACATGAACTACTCCACTTTTTTGAGAGTGAGTTTTCGAACCACCTAATTCTTGATGATTCACTTTTTCTCCTGTTACTGCTTGAATTACTTCTGGGCCTGTAATGTACATCTGGCCTATTTCTTCAACCATAAAAATAAAATCAGTAAGTGCTGGAGAATAGACAGCACCACCCGCTGAAGGCCCAGCAATAACAGTTATTTGAGGGATTACTCCTGAAGCCATAGTATTTCTTCTGAATATTTCTCCATAACCTGCTAGTGACTCAACTCCTTCTTGAATTCTTGCTCCTCCAGAGTCATTAATTCCTACTACAGGACATCCTGTTTTTACAGCATGATCCATAAGTTTACATATTTTCATTGAAGCAACTTCTGATAAAGAACCTCCTAAAACAGTAAAATCTTGAGAGAAAGCAAATACTTGTTTTCCGTTAACTTGACCAACTCCACATACAACTGAATCACCTTCGAATTTCTGTTTATCTAAACCAAATTCCTGTGATCTATGAGTAATGAATTGATCAAATTCCTCAAATTTCCCGTTATCGAATAGTAGAGATAATCTTTCTCTAGCTAATAGTTTCCCTTTCTTTTTTTGAGTTTTATTTTTTTCTTCACCACCACCTAGTTTAGCAAGTGACCTTCTAGTTTCTAGTTCTTCTACCTTATTTATATTAGTATTTTTTTTATCTGAATCAGAAATGATTTTACTCTCCAAATTTCTTCAATAAATTATTACATAGATCGTAACTCAGAGTTAATATACGATCAAATCTAATTAATGAGATAATCAATAATTAGATTTTATTTATTATAATTATCTTTAATTTATTTTGAAATTAATACTAGAGGTGAAAAATTTTAAAAATAGGGTCAAAAATTTTCGATTGGGGAAAAAGAACTTATGTGATGGGAGTAATAAATGTTACTCCTGATTCTTTCTCTGGAGATGGAGTTTCTCAAAATGTTGATGAAGCATTAGCTTTGGTATCTAATTTTAAGGATTTTGGAGTTGATATTATAGATATTGGTGGGGAATCAACAAGGCCCAGTTCTATCTATAATGATGTCAAGCCTCTAACTATTCAAGAAGAAATTTCTAGGGTAGTTCCTGTAATATCTCAAATCAAAAAACATTTTGATGTTCCAATAAGCATAGACTCAAGAAGGGCAGTTGTTGTTAGAGAGGCCTTTGATGCAGGAGCGGATATGATAAATGATGTTTCAATGATGAATTATGATTCAGATATGATTAATGTAGTCTCTGATCTTTCCATTCCTTTTGTACTTACTCATAATAGAAAAATCAAAAATGGAAATGTTGTTAATAATATAAAGAAAGATTTAGAAGATAGTATTTCGAAATTGAGGAACACAAAATTCGATTTATCAAATTTAATTATTGATCCAGGGATAGGATTTAATAAATCATCAAAACAAAGTATTTCAATTTTAAGAGAATTGGATAAATTAAAATTTGGATTTCCCCTTTTAATTGGAACTTCTAGAAAATCTCATATTGGAGATGTATTGGATCTTCCTATTTCCGATAGACTGGAAGGAACGGCAGCTACTGTTTCAATTTCTATAGATAGAGGAGCTGATATTATTAGAGTTCATGATGTAAAAGAAATGGTAAGAGTCGCAAAAATGACAGATGCTATTTCTAGAGGGTTTTAATAATGAAAATAGTCTATTTGAGCCTAGGTAGTAACTTAGGAAACAGATTAGAAAATATTAAAAATTCTCTTCGTTATTTAAAGGAATTGGGTGATATTCAGAAAGTTTCCAATATATATAATACAAAACCATGGGATGTTAAAGAAAAACAACCTGATTATCTGAATCAAAATTGTCAATTAATTACAGAACTTTCTCCTGAAAAATTGATTGAAGGAACAAAGAATATTGAGAAAATTTTAGGTAGAGAAAATAAAGGTGATCTAAGTCCTAGAATTATTGATATTGACTTATTAATATACGAAGATTTTTCCCAAAAAAATGAAAATTTAATTATTCCTCATCCTAAAATGACAGAAAGAGCTTTTGTAATGATTCCATTAGCAGAAATTGCTCCTGACTTAATAATTCATGGATATAATAAAACTGTAAAAGAAATTGCAGGTGAATTAGATTCATCATTGGTGGAGATATTTTAAAAACCTAAAATTGTTTTTCTATTAATGTAGAAAGTATTTCGGCAATAAAAAAAATTAAAACTCCTGAAATCACGAAGAAAGTATAAGAAAAAACCCAAGAAAATTTGTTCTTAGTATTTATTAATTTTTCATATTTATTAGTTCTAAACTTCCATACCAAAAAGAATAACCATAAACTTAAAATGATTTTTAATGCGAGGAGTATTATATAAGTAGTTGAAACATTTTCAGTAGATAACCTTTCAATTGAAAGAATTATTCCTGTTGATAATATTAATATTATTGAAGCATTAACTATATCTTTGAAAAAGAATCCTAGATCTTTCCATGATTGATTAACATGTTTTCCATAAAGTAATAAAATTATTGATCCACCCAGCCAAACTGAAGCAGATACTGCATGTAGAAATTTTGAAATTAATAAAATAGCATCTAGGAAATTCATATTATTGTATTATTATTTCTTTGATTAATTCTTCTAATTTTTTTTTATCTAAATACCCAGACCATTCTTTAGTTATTTGATGTTCATGATTTAAAAAAATAGAAGTTGGAAATACTTTTATAGAAAATTGATTTTCAATTTTTCCATCTTGATCAAATACATTTATATAATCTGCATTAAAATTTTCTAATAATTCTTTGGCTGTATCCTCAGAATCAAAAGGTGAATTATGTAGTACTCCAAGAACTTTGATTTTATTTGGATTCTTCTTTAGAGATTCTACTAAATTAGGTATTTCTTTTACACATGGTGGGCATGAGGGATACCAAAAATTTATGATCACTGGAAATCCTTTAAATTCTTCTAAATCAAAATTTTCTTTTTCTAATGTTATTCCAGAAAAGTTAATCGATTCTTTATCAGTGATATTATTACAAGATAGGGTGAATAAAGATAATAAAACCAGAAATTTAATTATGTTTTTTAGCATTATTTGTTAAAACTGAGTTTCTAAGTGATCTTTAATTATTTGATTAACTTTATTTATTTCTACTCTAATTTGTTTCATGGTATTTCTATTTCGGATTGTTACTGAGTTGTCATCTAAAGTATCAAAATCTATAGTAACGCATATAGGGGTGCCTATTTCATCTTGTCTTCTATATCTTTTTCCAATACTTTGGGTATCATCGAATTGACATCTAAAAGAATTTCTAATTAAGTTAAAAACTTTATCAGAAATTGAGGCTAATTTTTCATTTCTACTAAGTGGAAGAACCGCGACTTCAATAGGAGATATTTTGGGATTAAATTTTAATACTATTCTAGTTTCATCATTTACTTTTTCTTCATGATAAGCATCTGAAAAAACTGCAAGAGTAGTTCTATCAGCTCCCATNGCTGGCTCAATAACATATGGAACATATCTTGATTTCGTAGCTTCATCAAAATATGAAAGGTCTCTTCCACTTTTTTCCATATGATTTTTTAAATCATAGTCAGTTCTGTTATTAATGGTTTCTAATTCTCCCCAACCCCATGGAAAATTGTATTCAATATCTGTAGCAGACTTGGCATAGTGTGGTCTTTCATCATCTGTATGAATTCTGGTTTTTAAATTTTTTTCTTGAATTCCTATTTCTTTAAACCAATTCATGCTGAATTCAATCCATTCTTTGAATAATCTGTCTGAATCTTCTGGATGACAAAAATATTCCATTTCCATCTGTTCAAATTCTCTGGTACGGAAAATAAAATTTCCAGGAGTTATTTCATTTCTGAAAGATTTTCCTATTTGTGCTATTCCAAATGGGATCTTTCGTCTACTAGTAGTGAGTACGTTATTGAAATTTACAAATATTCCTTGAGCAGTTTCAGGTCTTAAGTAGATTGTTGCTGCTTCTTCTTCTACAGGTCCCATAAATGTTTTGAACATTAAATTAAATTGTCTAGGGCTTGAAAGTTCAGAGTCACACTCTGGACAAGTTGATTCTATTTGATCTTCTCGAAATCTCCTATGACATTCTGTACATTCNACTAGAGGATCTGAAAAACCTTTAAGGTGACCACTTGCTTCCCATACGGCAGGATCCATAAGTATAGATGAGTCAATTCCTTCAATGTCATTCCTGTTATGGACCATAGATGTCCACCAAAAATCTTTTATTCTTCGTTTAAGTTCAACACCTATAGGACCAAAATCCCAAACACTTCCAAGGCCTCCATAGATTTCACTATTTTGGAAAATGAAACCACGTCTTTTAGCTAAAGATACTAGAGTCTCTAAAGTTGGCATATTCCTTCCTGTTGCTATTAGTTTTTTTAATCTTCCGTTTTTAGTAGGATATTAATTTATAAGCATATCAACGGAATTGAACTATTTAAACACCTTGATGAAATTTAATAATAATTTAAAAGAAATTAGGCATAAGATTAGAGAAGGAAGTTTCACTAGTACAACATCAGGCCTTAATCCAGGATATACACAAACTAATGTGGCAATATTACCTAGTCAATATGCTTTGGATTTTATGATATTTTGTCAAAGAAATCCTAAGTCTTGTCCATTAGTTGAAGTTTTGACTCCTGGAAAATTTGAGGCTCAAATTTCTTCTCCTAATTCTGATATCAGGACTGATGTTCCAAAATATAGAGTGTTTCAATCTGGAAAAATGATTGATGAAGTTACTGATATATTAGATTATTGGAGTGATGATTTTGTAACATTTCTTTTAGGTTGTAGCTTTACTTTTGAAAGAGCACTTATAGATTCTGGAATTCAGTTAAAACATTATGATCTCAAGAAAAATGTTGCAATGTATATTTCTGATATTAATTCTGTACCTTCGGACTTTTTTTCAGGAAACATGGTTGTTTCTATGAGGTGGATCCAAAATCAAGATATTGAAAAAGCAATAGAGACTACTAAAAAATATCCTTCAATGCATGGGGAGCCAATACATATAGGTGACCCTGAAAAAATAGGTATCTCAGATATTTCTAAGCCTGATTTTGGAGATTTTTTTGAACCTGATTCTAATAATTATTCTCCAGTTTTTTGGGCATGTGGTGTCACTCCACAGGTTGTGGCTTTAAAATCAAAAATTCCAATAATGATTACCCACTCTCCTGGACACATGTTTATTACTGATCTCAAAGATGATGATTTTAAATTTGAATAAAGATATTTGATATGGCAGAAATAGAAAATATTATTTTAGATAAAGATACTAGAAATATTTCAAAATTGAAGAAATATATTGATAAAGATTTTGTAAATAAATCTGCAGAATTTCTCTTAGAGAGTAAAGGAAATATCTTCATTACTACTGGCTTTTATATTGTATATGCTGGTGCTACTGAAACAGATGGTCCTCCTGGTTCTGTTGCTTTAGGAAATGCACTTAAAAAATTAGGATTTTCTATAACATATATCACGGATAAGTGGTCTTATGATGTTGTTAAGAGTATTCTTCAAGATGAAGATGAATTAATTGAATTTCCTATCACATCTCATATTGAATCTTTAGAATTTGGTAATAAATTGATCAAGGATTTTTCTCCAGAGTTACTTATTTCAATTGAAAGAGCCGGTTTAATGAATGATGGAACTTATAGGAATTGGAAAAATGAAGACATATCTGAATTTAATGCAAAAATAGATCATCTTTTTGAACAATTTCCAAAATCAATTGGCATAGGAGATGGGGGAAATGAGATAGGTATGGGTAATTTATATAATGAAATAATTAAAACTTCTGGATTACCTGATAACCCAAGTATTACAACAGTATCTAATTTGATAATTTCTAGTTGTTCAAATTGGGGAGCTTATGGACTAATTGCTGCTATATCTAAACTTATTGGAGAAAATCTTTTGCCATCGGTAGATCTAAGTAAAGAATATATTATGAAATTAGTAGATAGTGGGGCTGTAGAGGGGATGTCGGGTAAAAAATATTATGGTGTAGATGGTAGAAATTTAGATGATGATTCAAGTTGTCTTCAGAGATTACATGATCATTTGAAAAATCATGGGTTATGATTTTTTTTAAGTGTTTCTGGCACTAGAAAAATAAAAAATACTATACCAACAAAACCTATTCCAGTAATTGAAAAAGAAGCTAAGCTTAAACTTAAAAATTGTCCTATAGTTCCTACAAGCGGTGATGCTAATCCACTTCCTGACCAAGATATCAATCTCCAAATTCCTAAAAAAGGTCCGTTAGAATCTTCAGGTGCTAAATCGGATCCTAATGTTAGCATAGCTCCGCTGCCTATCCCGTTAGAAATTCCTAAAATTAAACCAACTAAAAGTAATTTTTGATAAGAATCAGCAAAGCTTATTAGTGAAAATGCTAATGAGAGTAAAATAATACTTGGTACTGATGTCCATTTTCTTCCGAATTTATCCATTACATATCCTGCAGGATAAAACAAAGTCATGTCTATTGCAGAACTAATGCTTTGAATTATGCCTAAATCATCTACTTCAAGGCCTATGTTAAAAGCCCATAGAGGAATGATTATATGTCTTGATTCTCTAAGTAAATTAAGTACAAATAAACCGGTTCCTACTACTCCAAGGCTATATTTATTTTCTTTAATTATTTGAGTAACCTTTTTAGATGTATTTTTATTTTCTTGACTCAAATATTTTTCTTCTGGGGATGATATGAAATACATTAATAAAGTAGCAATAGCACTGATTACAAATACTATATAAAAAGGTATGTCAAAACTTATGTATTTTGCAGATAATCCTCCAATTAAAGGTCCTATAAAATAACCTATTCTACTCACACCTCCAAACCTAGAGAATGCTTTTCCTCTATAATCAATTGGAACTACTTTTGAAAGGTAAGAATGTCTAGAAATTCCAAATAATCCTAAAAATGCTCCAAGAAAAAAAATCGAAAAATATAAAAGATATCCATTTGGGCTCAATCCAGCTATTAAAGCAAAAAACGAGACTCCAAGCGAACCAGTAATAGTTGTAATTCTGGTGCCTAACTTGTTAATTACTATTCCTACAGGAATTGCAAATATTGCTTCTCCTAAATTTCTCGCACCTACTATTAGTCCTATTAAAAAAATACTTCCACCAATCCAATTTACTTTTGCAGGAATCGCAGGAGCTAATATTCCTATACAGATCGATATTAATAGTAGAGGAAAATAGACCGGTAATATAAATTTATAAAATTTGAAATTGTAAGAATTATTAATTTCTTGATTTCTTTGAGAAATCATTTTTTGGGTTCAGTCATAGCTTCAGGATCAAGAATTTTTTCTAATTCCTCTTTTGATAAATCTGTTTCTTTAATTGCTACTTCAAAAATACTTTCACCAGTTTTTGATGCTATATGAGCAATATTTGCGGCATTATCATATCCAATTATCGGTGCGAGAGCAGTACAAATTGCTAATCCATTTTTTACTTGATTGGGGCCATTTTCTGTTGCTTTTAGTCCTGAAATACATTGTTCTGAAAAATTCAATGCGGAAGATGATAACAATTCTATTGACTGGAGAATATTGTATGCTGCAACTGGCATCATAACATTTAATTCAAAGTTACCTGACTGACCTGCTATTGCGATAGTAGTATCATTTCCTATTACTTGAGCAGATACCATTGTTACAGATTCAGCAATAACTGGATTAACTTTTCCTGGCATTATAGAACTTCCAGGTTGAACTTCTGGTAACTCTATTTCTCCAATTCCAGCCCTTGGCCCTGAACCTAACCACCTGATATCATTTGCTATTTTCATTAAGCTCACTGCTATTGTTTTCAAACATCCAGATGCTTGAACCAAACCATCTAAAGAATTTTGACTTTGAAAATGATTTGGAGATTCTTCAAATTCATGGTCATATTCACTATTTAATTCTCTAATCATTTTTTTTGCAAAATCTGGATGCATTCCCACTCCTGTTCCTACTGCAGTTCCCCCCAGAGCAAGTGCAGATAATTCTCTTAAGGCAATCTTAGATCTTTCAATTCCTAGTTCTATTTGTCCTTTATAACCTTCAAATTCTTGTCCAAGTCTTATTGGTGTAGCATCTTGTAAATGAGCTCTTCCTGTTTTAATTATTGGCCAAAATTCTCTAGATTTCTTTTCCAATTCCGAAGATAATTTTTTTAATGATGGTATAAGAGTGTTTTTTATCTCCATAGAAGAAGCAATATGAATTGCAGTTGGTATAACGTCATTAGAAGATTGTCCTTTGTTAACATGGTCATTAGGATGAACTGGGTCTCGTGAACCAATATTTCCATCAATTGATTTAATAGCAATATTAGATATCACTTCATTCACATTCATGTTAGTTGACGTACCTGATCCAGTTTGAAAAACATCTACAACAAATTCTTTATAATGCTCTCCATTTAAAATTTCTTTACAAGCATCTTGAATTAAGGAAGAAACTTTTTGATCTAAAAGTCCTAAATCCATGTTTACTTTTGCAGCAGAGTATTTTATTTGTGTAATTGCATTTATTAATGAATTGCTTAATTTTAAGTTACTAATCGGGAAATTTAACACTGCTCTTTGTGTATTAGCTCCATACATCGCATCAAAGGGTACTTCAAGATTCCCCATAGAATCTTTTTCTATTCTTGTATTTTTATTAGTCATAGAGTGATCTCCGTCAACTACTCATATGTTTATAATAATATATAATTTATTAAATTAATTTCAGGTTATTACATTATGATAACTGAACATTTAACTCTTCTGACAAATTTGTAGGTTTTTTACAACTGAAATTTTCACAAACATATGCAGTAGGAAGATTGTTAAGCATTATTTTTTCGTTAGTAATATCTAAGTTTTTACCTTCAGTATCATTTGAAGCTGTAATAATAATTCTGTTTGGTTTATAAGATTGATTGCCTATTTTTAAAAATTCTTGTGTTTTTTTATCTTTAGGATTTCCTATTATGCATAAGTGAAGTGGTGTTGAATAATACATATTTAAGCTACTTAACCAATATGCATGGCTAGTAGGGAAGTGAGTTATTTGATTTGATGCAGTAGATATAAATTTATCTACAATTAATTTATATTTTTTATCATTTGTTATTGAGAAAAGTTTAATTAATATTCTCCATGCTACAGATGAACCTGAAGGTACAACGTTATCTTGTAGTACGCTAGGTCTTAATATCAAAGTGTTCGAGAATTTTGAAGTATCAAAAAAAGAATTTTGGCTTTCATCCCAGAAATTATTTATCATTTTTTCTGTTTGTGTTAATGCTTTTTCTAACCAAATTTTTTCTCCAGTTACTTGATATATTTCTAATAACGCATCTATTAAGAAAGAATAATCTTCTAAGAATCCTGGTGGGTTATTTTTTTTATTAGAATTTTGATGTTCGTATGATGAACGTAATAAATTTTCGTTATAAGTATTTGATTCTAATAAATTATTTGCAGCTTTAACTGCTGTATCAATAAAATCTTCTCTATCCAACAATATTCCTGCATAGGCAAAAGATTTTATTGCGAGGCTATTCCATGAGGTGATAATTTTTTTATCAGTTTCAGGTGGAATACGTTTTAATCTTTGTTGATATAATTTTTTTAAAAGATGGTTTATTTCTTTTCTTTCATTAAAAGATAAATTTAGATCGTTTCTTTCTAAAATTATGTTCATTCCTTCAAAATTTCCTTCTTCAGAAATTAAGAATACTTCAGTAAATTTATCAGCATCTTTTTTCCCCAATGTTTTAAAAATCTCTTCTTTACTCCATACGAAAAATTTCCCTTCTATTCCTTCACTATCAGCGTCTTGAGAAGAAAAAAAAGATCCTTCTTTACTAAGCATTTCTTTATTTAAATATTCAAGAACATTTTCAGATATTTCTTTAAATCGAATATTTTTAGTTATTTTCCAACAGTCTAAGTACAAATAACTTAGTAGGGAATTGTCGTATAGCATTTTTTCAAAGTGAGGAACTTTCCATTCAGAATCAGTAGAATATCTATGGAATCCTCCACCCACTTGATCGTATATTCCACCTTTAGCCATAGATAAAAGTGATTTTGTGACTATTTTTAAAGATTCTTCATCAGAGTTTTCATTCCAAATATTTAATAATAAGTTATGTAATAAAGGTTGAGGGAATTTAGGGAATGATCCAAATCCTCCATGGATATCATCATGTTCTGATTTCAAGGATTCTAATGCTTCGTTAAATATTTTTGAATTTGGTTTTTCTGATTTTATTTTTTCTTCTAACTGGATTTTTAGCATTGCAGTTAATTTTTCACTGGATTTTAGAACATCTTCATTCTTGTTTGAATAAATATCAGATAAATATTTTATTAAATCTAAAAACCCAGGCATTCCATGTCTACTATTTTTAGGAAAATAAGTTCCTCCATAAAATGGTTTTCCTTCGGGAGTTAGGAAAACACTCATTGGCCAACCTCCTTGACCAGTAATTATTTGAACAGAAGCCATGTAAATGGAATCTATGTCAGGTCTTTCTTCTCTATCAACTTTAATGCTTACAAAATTTTTATTTAATAATTTTGCTACTTCTAGATCTTCAAAACTTTCTTCTTCCATTACATGGCACCAATGACAAGATGAGTACCCCACACTTAAAAATATTGGTTTATTTTCTAATTTTGCTTTATTTAAGGCTTCATCATTCCATGGATACCAATCAACAGGATTATCTTTGTGTTGTAATAAATAAGCACTGGTTTCAAATTGTAATTGATTCGGCATTAGTTATTTAAAGGATCATTTCTTTTTAGATAAATTGGAATTATTCTGAATTTCTTTAATAAGATCTTTCACTTGTTTCTTCAATTGTGATACTTCTTTTTCCACTTTATCTAATTGAGAAGTTTCATCTTTATTAACAAAAACTGCTGCTAAGTTTGCTGCTAATGCTGCAAAGAATCCTACTCCAGAAACCATCAAAAAAACTGCTACAATTCTTCCAAAAAATGTAATAGGTTCTTGATTTCCATATCCCACGGTAGTAATAGTAACTATTGCCCACCATAAAGCATCTGGAAAAGATCCTAGTTCAGGATTTCTAGCTCTTTCTAAACTTGTAATAATAGTAGCACCTACGATTACTAATGCTCCAACCCAAACGAATAGGAAATCTGCTTTACCTAATCGAGTAAAACCTCTTACGGCTTTTGTGCCTACTACAATTATTCTTAATACTCTGATTGGTTGAAGGTTTGGTAGACAACAAAGTGCTTCAAGCCAATGTTCTTTGATGAACAGTAATCTTTGAGGTGATATAAGTAGTTTTATAGAAAAATCTATTACAAATACCGACCAGATAACATTATCTAATCTACTAAAAGTTTCTACTTCTTCTGGTGTTAAATCCCATAATAAAGGTCCTATCAATAAAGGAACCATAGCAAAGGCAAATACTATTAAAGGCAATTCTGTAATCTTATCTAATTTGGCTACAATATTGTTTCGTTTCTCAAATTTAAATTCAGATCTAATAAAAAGAAGTTTTAGTAAATAAATTGGATTTAAATATTTCAAATTTTTATTACCTTTTATTACTTTGATAAATATTACTATAAATCATCTATTATTTTATTTGAAATGGATCTTGTGATTCAACAAATTAACAAATAAATCTTAATTTGTTGATAATTTGTTTGAATTTTCCCAAAATAAAGTTACGATTTATTACTTAGATCGGAAAAAAGGAGATTAATATGAAATTAGCCGCTAGGATGAAAAATTTAGGAACGGAAACTGCATTTGAAACTTTAGCAAAAGCAAAAGCTCTAGAAGCAGAAGGAAAAGATATTGTCCATCTTGAAATAGGAGAACCAGACTTTGATACTCCAGAAAATATCATAAATGCTGCTAAGTTAGGATTAGATCAAGGATATACTCATTATGGTCCTTCACCAGGTTTACCACATGTAAGAGCTAAAATTGCAGAACATCAGAGTGAGACTCATGGTTTTAATGTGTCTCCTGATCACGTTGTTATTACTCCAGGAGCTAAACCAATAATGTTTTTTTCCATTATGGCTTTAATTGAGAGTGGAGATGAAGTTATATATCCTAATCCAGGATTTCCTATATATGAATCAATGATAAATTTTATGGGAGGTAAAGCTGTCCCTTTACAGTTGAGAGAAGAAAATGATTTCAACGCTGATATTCAAGATTTTAAAAATCTAGTTAATAAAAATACTAAATTGATAATTTTGAATTCACCTAATAATCCATGTGGAAGTGTGATTCCTAAAGAAGAGTTAGGAGAAATTTCTGAAATAATCAAGAATAGTAATGCTATTGTACTTACCGATGAAGTTTATAAAAATTTTTATTTTGAAGGTCAACATAGTTCTATAAGTGAATTTGAAGGTATGAAAGAACGGACAATTATATTAGATGGTTTTTCCAAAAGTTTTGCTATGACTGGATGGAGATTAGGATACGGTGTTTTTCCAGAAAAATTAGTAGAACCAATATCTAGGCTAATTACTAATAGTGTTTCATGTACTTCTAGTTTTTCTCAAATAGCTGCTATAGAAGCTATTGATGGACCACAAGATAGTGTTTTAAATATGGTAGATGAGTTTAAGGCACGAAGACAGCTCATTGTAGAAGGATTGAATAGCATTAATGGAATTTCATGTAGAAATCCTAAAGGCGCATTTTATGCTTTTCCTAATATAAAAGAGACTGGTTATAGTAGTAAAGAGATTACAGATAAATTGTTATTTGATTATGGAGTAGCATTATTATCTGGTACTGCGTTTGGTAAATTTGGAGAGGGGTACTTAAGGCTTTCTTTTGCTAACACCAGAGAAAATTTAAATGAAGCTATAAAAAGAATAAAATCTTTTTTAAATTAGACAATTAATTTATGGATAGAGAATATCCTTTTCCTCTTTTAGACTTTATTAATTTTGTTCCACCTGGAATTTTTGATAATTTTTTTCTTAACCTATAAATAGTTATTGGAACTGAAGATTTCAAAATTTCTGAATTTTCTTTTTGAGCATTTTCTTCTATTTCAAAATCTTCTATATAAGAGTTAATATTTTTTGCTAATATTTTCATTACTGTGAATTCTTGAGAAGATATTGGGATATTTCTATCTTTGAATTTGATAGATTCTTTCTCTAAATCTAAAGATAAATCTTTTAAATTCATTAACTGACTATTTTCTTCTAGTTTTCTTCCTGCATCAGACAAAATTATATCTAATGAGTTTTGTTTATTTGTGTTTTTTACTAGCCACAAATATTTTGAAGACACGTAGCAGAATACTTTACTCTCTTCTAAAAATTTTTCTTGAACATGATCTTTAGATTCAAAAAAACCATAAACTAATCCAAAAAAATTAAGTTCATTTATTAATGGAATTATTATTCCATATTGTTTATTCTCATTTATCCATTGAGGTAAAACATGATTATCAGGATCTAGTAATACAGAATTTCCTTGTCTTAATTTATTCCATTCTGGATGATTTTCAATATTTATAGTATTTGAATTAATCGTGATCCCATCTTTTATTTCTAATTTTAGATTTTCAGTTCCTTGTTCTCTAATAAATATTATTGAAGAATCAAATCCTCCTATGTTTCTAAAATTTTCTGAAAAATTTTGAATAGTTGATTTCCATTTTGTAGAGTAAGACAGAGATTTTAATCCCTCAATAACTCTTTTAGAGATAGCTAGATCAAGTTTTAAATTATTAATATTTTTAGAATGTTTTTTATTTTCTTCTTTTAAATTATTAAGAAAATTCGAAATTAAAGTTAATCCTAAGCTGATGAAAATCCATGAAAATAGATTAAACAAAGAAGGAAAATATAAAAATTTTGTTTGATAACTTACTAAAGCTAATAGAACACAAATGTTTATTAAAATATGATATTTTTTTTGAGAGATTATTATCCATTTCACCCATGGAATTGAAAAAAGGAGAATGACACTTTGGGGATTTTTAAATTCTAAAGAAATAATAAAAAGAAATGAAAATTCTGTTAAAAACAATAAAATTGTAGATATTTGATTAAGTTTAATTTTTTTAAAAATATACGTGCTAAATAGTAGAAAAAATTGGTAAATTACAGATAGAACGATGAAAAATTCCAAAGGATATATAATAAAAAAATTTTTTGGAGAAAAATTTAGTAAAATTAGAAAGATAATTACAATACAATTCAGTAGAGTGAATTTTAGATTAGATGGAAATTTAATAAGTTCAGTGTTCATCTATTAAATATATCATTTCAATGAACAAAAATTCTTCAAGAAAAGTAACTATTTTAATCAATTATAATCATTAAAATAATGAAGCCTATTAAAGATTAAATTTATTGATTTTCCATATAGTTTCTCAATGTTTTTTTTCATATTCTTTAAAAGTTTCTGATGCTGCAGTTAGAGCATTTACAGTTGATGGATATCCTCCATAAAACAACATTTGTGTAATTAATTCTATGATTTCTTCTTTAGAAGCCCCAGAATTTAAAGCACCAGTAATATGCCCAGGAAGTTGTTTAGGTTTATCAAGGACAGTTAACGCTGCTATTGTACAAAGACTTCTAATTTTAGTATCCAATTCAGGACGTTGATAAATATGACCAAATAAAGTCGCATTGATTAAATCAAATGCTTCTTTTACAGGTTGAGCTACTGGATCTAATTCAGGCTCTCCATCATAGTACCATTCTCTCCATTTATGAGATTTATTTTTAAGTTCTTCGAATTTTTCCATAAATTCCTCCTTATTTATCTTTTGAAATTTCTTTAAAACCAGTTATTAAAGGTGTAGTTAACATTAATAATCCAGAAAGGTAAAAAACAAAATTTATTCCAAATATATTTGCTACATTACCAGACAATGCTGGTCCTAGGAACATGCCTAAGGCATAGATAGCTTGATAAAATCCCATTGATGTTGCTTGTTCATGTTTTGGAGAATTATTTACTATTGCACTTATCAGAATAGTATTTATCATTCCTCTACCCAATCCACTGATAATCTGAGTAATTGTAATAATAATTAAATTTGATACAAAGGGTACTAAAAGAGCTCCAATGCTAATCGTGATAGCAGTTACCCATATTGAGTAGGTTAGACCTATTTTTTTTGTTATATATGGAGTGATTAATATTCCAATTAAACTAGAGAATAAGCTGATAGACGTAATAAGTCCTATTTCAGATTTAGTTGCCCCAATAGTTTTTAGAAATACTGGTAAAAAACCAAATAGAATAGAAAAAGTTACGAATTGGGGAAGTATCCCAATCAAGGAAATTTTGATGAGAAATTTTGATGAAAATATTTTGGAAATTTCTTTTAAAGAAAAATTTAAATTTTCTGGTCTCTTTTTTTCTTGAGTAAAAAGTAGTAGTGTTGTTCCGATTATTCCAACAGCTGTGCTTGCCCAGAAGGTAGAAATATTACCCAAATGTTCAGCAATATATCCCCCAATAAGAGTAGCAATAAGAACAGCAAAGCTATGAATAAACATTAAATAAGACATAGCTTTACTTTTATCTCCATCTCCAAAATAACTTGCATATAAAATGCTTATTGCAACCCATCCAGCAGCACCTATACCTACTAAAGTTCTTGAAATTAACATACTCGTTTCGTTTGTGGATATTGCTAATCCTAGAGAACCAATTGTCCCAAACATAGTACTAATGCAAGCAAATAATTTCCTAGATCCTATAACATCTGATCCAATTCCTATTGGAATTCTTAAAATGATTTGCCCTATAGCATAAGATGCAACTATTAAACCTACAAAATTTAGGTCAGCTCCTAAATTTTGAGCATGAAGTGGAAGAATTGGTACATATAAATAAAGATTAAACCAAAAGCAAACTATGGCTCCAAGTACAAAAAATATTGATCTTTTTTCTTTATTACTCAAATTAATACTAAGAAAATAAATTTGATTTCAAGAAATGTTTTTCAATCTTGAAATTTTCGAATTTGTTAGACTTTCAAAGATTATATATCATCTAGAATAAATAATTATTCTTGGAGGCGCTATGAGATTTTGTTATGCATTTAGAAGATTCTCTGATTATCCTTATTTAGGAAATGCTTTTGATATGGATCCGGGTAAATTAACTGATAAATTCCTTAATAGAGTTAATGAAATGGGTTTTGATGGTATTGAATTAGGAATGGAATGCTTAGATAGGATTGAAGGAGGGGAAAGAGGTTTAAAAGAATTTGGGAAAAGATTAAATGATCTAGGAACTCCTGTACTAGCTATTAGAGCAGGAGGTTTAATGATAGACCCAGAAAAAGGAAATGAATATTTAAAGAGATCAAAGCGAGCAGTTATTTTTGCGGAAATTTTAGGTTCAGAAGTAGTTAATGGTGCAATAAGTGGTTCTAGTAAATCTCCTTATATAGATACTGGTACTAGATTAATCCCTAAGTCAGGAAGTGCATTAATTGGTGCACAGCCAATGGGTTATTTTAAATCTCAAGATTCTAGTAGAGATACTACAATGCCAGAGTATGAAATGCTAGCAGAAAAATTTGTAGAAATATCTGAATTTGCAGAAGAGCATGGACTTAACGTATCTTGTGAAGTTCACCAAAATTCTCCTGTAGATAATAGTTGGTCTGCAAAACTGGTAAATAGTTTAGTAAATAAAGATAATTTTGGAATAAATCCTGATTTAGGAAATATTATATGGAATTATGATATTCAAGAAGAATCATGCGAAGATGCAATAAAGGAATTAGCTCCAATATCCAATTATTGGCATTGTAAAAATTTAACCAGAATTAATTTTCCTGAAGACAACAGAACTCTTTTTATTAGAGAGAATATTGTTGGAGGAGAAATAGATTATAGGTTTTCTGTTGAAGCTATGCATGAAGCTAATTATTCTGGAATGATGGCCATTGAAGGAGTTTTTACAGGAGATCAATTTTATTCAGATAAATTGAGTTTAGATTATTGTAAAAACCTTTGGTTAAATCTAGAAGGGGAATAATTTTAATTGATGGTTGAATTGACTGATTTAAATGGTTTTGAACCAGTAAATAATTGGGCTAAAATTCCTCATCCATTAAAATTTATTGAGGCAACTTCAGTCGCAGTTGATTCTGTTAATAATGTTTATGTTTTTAATAGAGGAATTAATCCAATAATGATTTTTAACAAGGATGGAGATTTTATTGATACTTGGGGAGAAGGAAAATTTACTAGACCTCATAGTATTTTTATAGATGATGAAGATTTTCTTTATCTCGTAGATGATGGAGGGCATTGTGTCTATAAAATGACTTCAAATGGAGATTTAATATTTACTTTGGGGATACCTGGTAACCCATCTCCTTGGCAAGAAGGCGGAATGTTTAATAGACCAACTGATTTGGCTATTGATTCAGATAAAAATCTATATGTTTCTGATGGATATGGAAATTCAAGAATTCATAAATTTGATAATTTTGGAAATCATGTTTTGTCATGGGGTGAATCTGGTTCAGATCCTGGACAATTTAGTCTTCCTCATAATATAACTTTTCATGAAGAAGGATTTTTGGTTGTATGTGATAGAGAGAATTTTAGAGTTCAGTTTTTTGATACTAATGGAAGTTTTGTACGACAAATTCATTTTCATAGACCTCAAGCTATTTGTTCTGGAAAAGGTGTTTTTTCTGGAAAACTAATCATATCTGAAGCAGGATCTCCTTCTTTAAATCAAAGTAATGTTCCAAATTTAGGAAATTTAATCAAGATAATTGATTTTGATGGGAAAGAAATTTGTAGATTTGGAAATTCTCTTGGTGGAGAATTACCTGATCAATTTATTTCTCCACATGGAATCACTCAGGATAATGATGGAAATATTTATGTGGCTGAAGTTTCTTATACTGCATATGGTTCTAAACTTAACCCTCCTCAAGAAGTAGTCAGTCTGAGGAAATGGAAACCAAAATATCACTAGGAAATATTTTCTGATAATTCTGATATGTCTTTTTTCGCTTGAAGATAATTATAGAAAGTCCCTTGATCTATAATTAAACGTTTTGGAGAATTGTTTGTGAATATATTTTCTTCTTGTGAAGTTAACATTTTTATTAAAGTGTCGTGAGTTTCACTAAGACTTATAAGGGAATTTCTAAATGAGACTCTGATATTTTCTTTATTTGATTTGATCTTTAATGGTTTTTTATTAGACATGTTTTCTGATGAAATGTTATTAATTACAGAGATCTCTTTTAAACTTATTTCGTATAATGTATTTAAGACTTGATTTGAAAAACTTGAATCTTGCTGTGCAAGTTTATCGTATGAGAATTCTGTTAAAGATTTTTGTAAATCTTTCCATGAAGACTTTATAGCCGAGATTACATTGTTTTTTTTAGACATGGTAATAGATTTAATTTTAATAGATCACTATTTTACAATATTTTTAAATAAGGTTAATTTTTTAGAATGATAACAATTATAAATCATTATTCTTTGATTATTTTAGGATGTGTCCTAATTGGGGGATTTTCTTATCTTTATTTTCGTAAAAAATCTCCTTATTTGCTTGCTTTATTGATTTCAATAATTCTTATCTTGATTACATCGTATTTTATTTTTAAACAAGAAGGAAATGAATTATTGGTTAATTCAAATGAAGCAGAAGTTGGATACGTTTCTGAGAAACTTCAGTTTGTAGAGTTTTTTTCTTCTACTTGTTTAGCATGTATGATCAGTAAACCTATTATTGAGAATTTAGAAGAAGAATTTAATGATAAATATGATTTTGTTTATCTTAATGTGAAAGATTATGAATATGTTGATTTAGTGTTTCAGTTAGAAATTCAAACAGTTCCTACTTTTGTGATATTAGATAAAAAAGGAGAAGTTTTATTTAGATCTTCAGGTGTACCTCAATCAAGTGATTTAATATCAAAATTAGAACAAATTTATTCAGATCAAACTAATTGATTATAAATTTTTTATAGGTTTTCTTAGTATAAAAAATATTATTGAGATAAAAATCAATAATATTGATGTAATCATT
The DNA here is from genome assembly GCA_002708085.1 of Dehalococcoidia bacterium. GTDB lineage: Bacteria > Chloroflexota > Dehalococcoidia > Lucifugimonadales > Lucifugimonadaceae. Next base: position 16,855 of record PAOU01000006.1, on the reverse strand, counting down.
AAAGAATTAGCTATTCCCATAAAGGAAGCTAGAGAGGCTATAGGAATTGCTCCTAATGGAATAAACCCAAAATTCATAGTGTAAATCCCATTTACTCTACCTCTAAATTCTGGTTTAGATTTTTGCATTAGAAGTGCAACGTTTAAAGATCGTCTTCCCGCATCTCCGATTCCCATTAAAATCATGATAATTATGGTTAACCAAAAATAATGAGATAGAGATAACAAAAGTATAGAAATACCTGATATGCATAATGTTGCTATTAAAGTTGTTCCTCTTTTTCCTTTGGGTAATCCTGCAAAAAAAAGAGATCCTAGAACTGTCCCTAAACCAATTGTACTCAACATTAAACCTACTGCATCAGCTCCTCTAGAAAAAATTTCATCCATTATTACAGGCATTAAAGTTCTAACAGGCATACTAAGAAGTGTTGTCACTAAAGCAATCAAGATTAATAGTCTCAAAGCATTATCATGAAAAACATATTTTATTCCCTCTTTGATTTGCGTTACCCTAGGTTGGTTTTTTCTATTTACTGGTGTTATTGATGGTAATGATTGATTAATTAAACAAGAGATCAAGAATAAACTCATTATAGTTATATAAACTGCAAGAGGTCCTAGTTCTGAATATAAATATCCTCCTAACCCAGGAGCTAAAAAAGTCATCAATGCCATTCCTGATCCATTTAATGCGATTGCATTGACGATCAAATCCTTTTTTACTAATTCAGGAATAAGAGATTGTCTTGCTGGTACAAGGAAAGCCCATAGAAAACCTTGAAGAAATGCAGCTATTATTAAATGGAAAACTGTAAGTACATTCAAAAAAATTGAAAAGGCTATTATCGCACATAAAATTATCATCCCTAACTGACTTATTTGGAGGATATGTTTTTTATTAAATTGATCAGATACGCTACCTCCAAAAATTGCTAGTAATAATATCGGGGGAGCAAAACCTGCTCCTACAACTCCTACATATAATGCAGATCCAGTAATATCATATGTAAGTTGACTTCTGGCTACCATTTGCATATTAACTGCAGCCATCATAAGTAATAAAGCTATGAAATATGTTCTATATTGTCTTTCTTTTAAAGATCTAAAGGTGTTTCCGAATGAAAATCTCATTAAATAATTAGATCTTCAAATAGGTTCATTGTTTTTATATTTTGAATTTATACGAGCTGTATTTAAAAGCACACTTAAAAAGCATGAAACTAGAATTAATATGACTAGTACATTTGGAGCAACTGAAAAACCTTCTATAGTTTTAGCTACTGCTAGATAAATTAAGATCGCAATTATTGGGAAAGTTCCAAATAATACTCCCCAAAGACCATTAATTAATAAATTTTCCCCTCTATACCTATCATATTTTCTCATAAATCCTCCTAACGGTTTTTATCCTGGAGGCCATTGAAATTGCCTTCCTCCAAGAAGATGTAAGTGTATATGGTATACAGTTTGACCCCCATCTTCGTTGCAATTAAAAACAGTTCTGAATCCAGATACACTTAAATTATTGTCTTTTGCTAATTTTTGTGCAACCTTAAACATTTTACCAATAAGTTCAAAATCTTCTGCATCTAAATCATTTAAGGTTGGAATAACTTTTTTAGGAACAATTAAAAGATGAATAGGTGCTTGGGGATTAATATCTTTAAAAGAGATAATTTCATTATCTTCGTAAACTATATCTGCAGGTATTTCACGGTCAATTATTTTAGTAAATAAAGTTTTTGTCATTTTTTAAATTAGTCTTTATTAGAATATGGATTAACTTTGAACTCTGTTCTGTCTCTCTCTAATTGAGGAGTATTTAGTTCTTGAGTTAATACTTGACCACTATCATCTTGAGGTTTATAACCTAATTCTTTTTTAGCTTTTTCAATTGAAAAAATATTCCAATAATTATCAGACATGGCAAAATAAACACCATATTTTAAACTTTCAGGTGCATCTACTGATTTCATAATAATTTGTGTGCAGTCTCTATGAGACAACCATAAACTCATTCCTTTACCTGGATTATCGTTTGAGGCTGTATATCCTATTCTTAGATGAATAGAGGGGAGGCCATAATATTCATTGTATATAGATCCTATAGCTTCACCGAATGCTTTGGAAACTCCATAAAACCCAGATGGTCTAATGGGAGTATTTTCGTCAATTCTTTTGTAAGGTCTTTTAACTTTAGAAAAATCTGCTGAAAGAATAGATTTATATGGTTCATCTAAATAATTTCCTCCAACTGCATGTTGGGATGATCCGAAAATTACTCTTTTTACTCCAGCTACTTTTGCAGCTTCAAAGACATTTTGAACTCCAACAATATTGTAAGGTAGAACTGTATCCCATTCTGCTTTCATACTTCTATCTGCTGCTAGATGTACTACTACATCTTGACCTTTAAAAGCTTGAAGCACTGAATCATAGTCTTTTAAGTTACCTTTATGATTTCTTTCATCAGGGATATCTTCACATCCGTATCTAGAAAAAGATGATAATTCATATTTTTTTTCAAAATCTGATTTGAGGGCAGAACCTACAACTCCATTTAATCCAGTAACTAAAACTTTCTTTTTTGACATAACATTTCTCCTGATTTTCTGATGAATATCAATTAATCATCTAACCTTGTTTTTGTTTGTTTTTTTTCATTTCCATTAACAAATTCTTCTACCATTTGTCTTGCTTCATCATCAGTGAATTGTTTTGGAGGGGATTTCATAAAATAAGAAGATGCACTATCTACAGGTCCTGTAATTCCTCTGTCTTTTGCGATTTTTGCACATCTTATAGCATCAACAGCTACACCAGCTGAATTAGGACTGTCTTCTACTTCTAGTTTAATTTCTGCATTAAGGGGAAGATCTCCAAATGATGTACCCTCTAGTCTAATATATGCCCATTTTCTATCTTCTAGCCAAGGTACGTGATCACTTGGTCCAATATGTATATTTTTTGAATTTATTTCTTGTTCTAATTGAGATTTTACTGATTCTGTTTTACTAATTTTTTTGGAAATCAACCTGTCTCTTTCAAGCATATTTAGGAAATCTGTATTTCCACCAAAATTTAGTTGATAAGTGTTATTGATTTTTACTCCTCTATCTTGAAATAATCTAGCTAAAACTCTATGAATTATAGTTGCTCCTACTTTAGATTTTATATCATCTCCAATTATTGGAAGACCAGCTTCATGGAACCTTTTTTGCCAGTAATTCTCTTTAGCAATAAACACCGGAATACAGTTTACGAATGCGCATCCAGCTTTTAATACCTGTTCAACATACCATTTAGTTGCTTGTTCAGAGCCGACTGGTAGGTAGTTTATAACTACATCCACTTTTTTTTCTTTTAAGATTTTTACTATATTTGAAGTTTCTCCTGGTGCCTTTGAAATAAGTGCGGATAAATATTTCCCTAATCCATCATGTGTCATTCCTCTTTGAACTTTTACTCCAGTGAGTGGTACTTCATGAAATTTAAGTGAATTGTTATTCATATATATAGCTTCAGAAAGATCTTTTCCTACTTTTTCTTTATCTATGTCAAATGCTGCAACAATTTTTATGTCTCCAATATGATAGTCACTCATTAAAGTGTTCATTATTCCTGGAATTTCATGTTCAGGATCAGCTTCACTGTATTTGTTAATACCTTGAACAAGTGAAGACGCACAATTCCCTACACCAATTATTGCTACATTTATTGAACCAATATTTATCCTAAGAATGCTAAATAAGTTAAAAGTATAAAACTATAATAATTTATTATAAAAGAAAAGTTGTTAGATTAGTTTTATATTTTCTAATAATTTTCAAAAAATATTCTACCACCACCGAATTTGGATAGAAAAAAACAATAAGGTGATTACAGCTATATTTAATAATGATGAGATGAAATATTTTATTTGAAAGCTTCTTTTTGAAGTTTTATGTCTTATCAATGTCATTCCTATTATTCCTAAAAGCCATCCCCCAAAAAGAGCTAATAAAAATAATTGATTTTCGGGAATTCTTCTTAATTGATTTCTTGATAAATATTTATCTATGAGGATCAATAGAAAAGAAAATATGTTTGCTGTTATTAATGTAATTATAATTATCTTTTCTATCATAAGAATTATTTGTAAAATTAATTCAATTTAATAGTGTTATCAATAGTTCTGTATAATTACTTTATGAATTTATTTAATGAAATCAATAATAAACTTGAGAATAGAAGAAAATATTTATTAATTATACTTAATATTACATTGTTGATATTTGTTGTTTTGGAAATTTCTATTTTGAATACTATAGCCCCTAAAGCAGAAATAAAAAGTTTTACTAAAAATTGTGTGATGGAAAATCGTTGTTGAAATTATGAGCAAATTCTTAATTATTGTTGTTGTAAATATATTGTTTTTTTCAGTAATTAGTTGTGATTCTGAAGATAAATTGGCAAGTTCTGAAAATTCTGATTCAAAAATGCCTAAGGGTTATGTAGGTAGTTTATATAAAGCTGAACCTCTTTCAGGATCTTTGAAAAACCCAGAAACCATAAAAATTGAATCAGATAATATTAATGAGCCTATTGTTGAAGAAAAAAAATTAAATGATTTTTCTGGAAAACCTAGATTTATAGAGTTTTGGTCTCCTACCTGTATGACGTGTTTAGCAAGCAAACCAGTTGTACATGGTCTAAAAGAAGATTTTGGAGAAGAATTTGATTTCTTTTCTCTGAGTACTTCTGATTATCAATCTAGAGACGCTTTTTTAGATTATGGTATTAGGGCAGTTCCAACTTTTATAATTGAAGATAGTCAAGGAGAAATTATATTTAAAGCCTCTGGTAGGGCGAAGAATGAAGTTTTTCAAGCTACTTTTGAAGAGATTTTAAATACTAATTAACTTTTTCTATTTTCTTTTTTATGTATTTAGGTTAGTTTAGTTCTATTAAAACTTACGATCATAATTAATTAAAGAAATATGAGTATTAATAAAGATAAATTAAATGTATTGGTGTTAAGAGCAAATTCTTTAGATCGCTCAATAGAGGAATTAAAGAAAAATACTCATGTTCCTGTTGAGTGGACAATTGTAGATTTTATGGATAAAAAACTTATTGCAGATGTTCTTCCACATCAAGATGTTTTAGTAAGTACTTCATTAGATCATTCTTTCAAGAATGAATCCAAAAATTTAAAAGGTATATTTATGCCAGGTGCTGGATGGGAAAAAGTTTCTCCTGAAGCTGTACCTGATGGATGTTTAGTAACAAATAGTTATGAGCACGAAATAGGAATTGCTGAATATGTAATTATGTCAATGATTGCTTTAGATAGAAATTTAATAAACGTTCACAATAATTTTTCTAAAAATAAATGGGATTATTGGCCTCAAAGAAGTGGCCCTAGCAAAGAATTGCATGGTAGGTCTGTTGGAGTGTTGGGTTTAGGTAGAATAGGTAGGAAAGTTTTAGAAATGACAAAAGTATTTGGAATGAAAAATTATGGTATTGAAGTAAATCCTATAGATCAATCTATTATTGAAGACCTTTCACTAGTAGATTTAGTAAAACCAAAAGATATTATTTCAGTTCTTCCAATCTTAGACTTTTTTATTATTTGTGTTCCGTTTATAAAATCTACTGAAGGGCTAATCACAAAAAATGAACTCAGTTTGATGAAAAAAGATTCATTTATTATTAACCCTGCTAGAGGCCCAATAGTTAACCAAAAAGATTTATTTGAATCTCTTAAAACTAATCAAATAGCTGGTGCTGCACTAGATACTTGGTATACTTATCCGAAAACTAAGGATGAAAACCCAAATCCTTCTGATTTTCCATTCAATGAATTAAATAATGTGATATTAACTCCACACGTATGTGGATCAACTTTTGGAACATTTGATAGAAGAATGAAGGTAGTTGCTCAGAATATTAATAATTTTTTCGAAGGTAAAAACCCTATAAATAGAGTTCAAGAATTGTCTAAAGATTAGTCTTCCTAATTATATTGTTTATAAAGATTAAAAAATTTTTGTTTTAATATTTCTATAGAAAAGCCACGATATAAATTAAAGAGATATCTTAATATTTCATTTGACTAAATATATTGGGGAATGCTAAAAATAAAAACATTAATATTTTAAAAATTGAGTGTCAGGGAATCAGTTTATAGCTGAACGGTTTGCGCCACTGTTAAGGTTGTTTTTTAATCCACTGAGTAATTGGGAAGGATTAATTGAAGAAAAACCTTAAGTCAGGAGACCTGCTCAAAATCTTTACGAGGGTTTTCGCAATAAGAATCCAATATATTAGATATTTTATTGCGTTATTTTATGTTATCTATATCAAGACGCAATAGAAATAAATTAAGAAATTTATCATATTTTGATAAGCTTTTGCTTTTATCAATTCTTTGTTTATCTTTCACTTTATTATTAGTGATTCTCTCAGTAAGATCAGGTCCAGTAAGTATAAATTTTGCTGAAATACTAAATATTCTTATCAATATTTTGAATTCATCTGAATCTACTATTGATATGAATTCTCAGATAATTTTAAATATCAGATTACCTAGGATAATTCTTGCGATTTTAGTTGGAATTTCGCTTTCTGTTTCTGGTGCAATTATGCAAGGATTATTCAGAAACCCTATGGCTGATCCTAGTATTATAGGAGTTTCATCAGGAGCTGCGGTTGGAGCCGTGAGTTCAATAGCATTAGGTATATATTCGTTATCTCTAATTGTATTACCTTTGATGGCATTTTTAGGTGGAATAATTGCTGCATTTACTGTGTATTTTATTTCCTTTGTTTCAGGAAGAAATTCTTTAGTTTCATTAATTCTAGGTGGACTTGCTATATCATTATTTGCTAACTCGGTGATTTCAATGATTATTTTGGCTAGTTCAGAATATGGAGAGATGTCATCCATATTATTTTGGTTAGCAGGTGGATTAGAGTCAACAAGATGGGATCATGTTTTTTTGCTTTTTCCAATAGTTTTAATTAATTTGCCAATATTAATTTTTTATTCAAATAAACTAAATGTTTTAGCTTTATCTGATGACTCTGCAAAATCTCTAGGATTAAATGTAAGTAAAACTAGATTAATTTTATTATTGTCCACTACAGCATTAACTTCAATGGCTGTTGCAGTTAGTGGAATTATAGCTTTTGTGGGTATTATAATCCCTCATATTGTTAGATTAATTACTGGTCCTGATAATCGGGTTGTGATACCAATTTCAGCATTATTAGGATCTCTATTTTTGGTGTTTACAGATTATCTTGCACGAACAATATTCTCTCCAACAGAAATTCGGTTAGGAATTATTACTAGTTTAGTTGGAGCTCCATTTTTTATTTATTTATTAATAAGACAAAGAACAACGGAGGTTGTCCAATGAGTATTCGCTTTTTTATGTTAATTCTAATAATTATTCCAAACTTGTTTTTAGCTTGTGCAAATACTGAGTCTAAAACAATCAAAGAAGAAACTATTGTAGAAGTAATTAAAGAAGTTCCTGTGGAAAAAGAAGTTATTAGAGAAGTGGAGATTGAAAAAATAATTGTTCAAGAAAAGGAAATTATCAAAGAAGTTCCTGTTGTGGAAAGAGAAGTAGTAGAAGTTGTTAAAACTGTAGAAGTATATATAGATCAAAAATCTGATTCTTTGATAGATTTATCTAAGGTAGAAGGAATTGTTAATCCAAAAAATTTTTCTTGGCCTCGTGAAATTCAAGCCATGAATGGAAATATTGTTATAAATCAAGAGCCTCAAAGAATTTTAACTGTTTCTTTAGGTCATGATGAAATGTTATTTGGATTTGTAGAATTAGATAAAATAGTTGCAACTACTTCATTTTCACAAGACCCTGGAGGGAATATTTTTGAGTTTTCTAATGGTCTTCCAGTGATTACAGCAGATCCAGAAGTTATTATTGCTCAAGATCCAGATATTGTATTTGCAGATCCTTATGCAAACCCAAATCTTTTAGATGCATTATCAGATTTAAATATACCAGTAATTCAAACTACTCTACATAATGATGTAGAAGGAAGAAGAGCAGATATTCTTTTAATGGGTTATGCCCTTGGAGAACTTGAATCAGCTAAAAATTTAATTAATATATTGGATGAAAGAATCAAATTTATTAATTCTTATACTGAAACTAAAGATGTTAATGAAAAACCAAAAATTTTATCTTTGACATATTATGATGCTTATTGGACAGGAGGGCTAGGCTCTACAGAGGGGAGTATTATAGATTTAGCTGGTGGAATAAATATTGCTGCTGAATCGGGTGTACAATCAAATGACATGATTACTAAGGAAAGTTTAATTTCTATGAATCCAGATGTGATAATTATTCCTCAGTCTAAAGAATGGGGAGGTGAATCATTTTTTAATGATTTAATTTCTGACAATACATTAAAAGAAATTCAAGCTATAAAAAATGATAAAGTGTATTTAGTTGATCCTAGATATTTCACTACATTGTCTCATTGGAATTTAAGAGGAACAGAAGAGTTAATGAAAATTGTTTGGGATGATTTGAGAACAAAAAAATTTATTGATTTCGGTAGATAAATTACTAATTTCACTGTGTCTTTTTCATTATTAAATATTAATTACCAAAATAATAACAAGAATATCCTTAATGATATTTCAATAGATTTTACTGAAAAGTCTATAGGTGTTCTTGGTCATAATGGTTCAGGTAAAACAACCTTAATGAAGATTCTCTCAGGTATAACAAAACCAACCAGTGGTAAAGTTGAATTTGATAAAAAAAACCTTAAACATATTTCTGATTTAGATAGAGCTAAAAATATTGGATATGTACAGCAGGACAGAGAATATGTTATTGGGTTCACATTATATGAATATGTGGAATTAGGGACTTTTCCAAATAAAAACATTCTTGATTTTAAAAACAATCTGGATTCTAAAGTTATTGATAAGGCCTTAGATATTGTAGGACTTCTTAATAGAAAAGATGAATTGGTTGATAATCTTTCCGGAGGAGAGATGCAAATTTTGAGAATAGCAAGAGTTTTAGCTCAAAATACTAAAGTTATTTTATTTGATGAACCAACATCGAATTTAGATTTAAAAAATGCTCATAAGGTTTCATCTTTAATAAAGAAATTAAATTCCCATGGAATACAAACTATTGTAACTTCACATGATTTCAGAATTTTAAAAGATATTTCTGATTTTCTATGTTTATTAAAAAATGGAGTTATCGTAGATTTCGGTAAAACTAAGGATGTTTTAACACATGAAAATATCATTAATGCTTTTGAATTATTGCCTGAGCATTATTCTAAAATAGACTCTAATGAATTCAAGGATTTGTGAACTATATTAATGGTTTCCAAACAATCAAATTATATCCTTGCATAAACAAATTTCCAAAATTCATCTTATGAAGAAGATTGAACTAAAATTTCTATTTTAATAAAAATGTCACATCTTGAGCGAAAGCTTCTCTGTTTGAGTTAATGATATCTAATTGACCTCTACCTTTGACCAACTGTTTTGATCCATCATGCTCTGGCTTTGAATAATTTTTGAACCAGTCAAAAAGTTGTCTCTTCATTTTAATAATAATTTCAGCAAAATCCGGATTATTTATTTCGTTTTTTGTTTCTTTGGGATCAGCCATTAAATTATAAAATTCGCATTCAACTCCGTTATATCTATGGATATATTTGTGATTATTATTTCGAATCATTCGAGTTTGACCGTATTCGTCATATACCATTATTGGTTTTTGGTCTATTTTCTTAGATCCCTGAATTAATTTCTTAAAACTTTTTCCAGGCATTTGATGATTTTCAGAATGTTCTATATTGGAAAATTCTAAAATAGTTGGCATAAGATCATAGTGGCTTAGTAAGTCAAAATTAACGATGTCTTGAGGTAAATGGTTAGGCATAGATATTATAGTAGGAACTTTTACCGATGTATCAAACATATTAGGAGGATAAGTACCATTTCCTTTACCCCAAATTCCATGATGTCCCATATTCATACCATTATCTGAGGTAAAAATAATTAATGTGTTGTCACGTAATTTCTTCTCTTCAAGCCAATCTAATAAACGTCCTATGTTTTTATCCATCTCAGTAATTGCAGAAAAATAGCCACTTAAAATTTGTCTTCTTTCTAGTTTTGTATGACCTATGCTTCCTGAAGCCCCTTCTTTTGATAAATGGTTGGGGTGAGTTGATTCCCAATCTACCGATTCAAATTTACAATTTTTGAAATAATCATCGTAAACATCTTTTGGGTGCTGATGTCTATCCCATGGCGCATGTGGAGCTGTGTAATGAACATTCAATGAGAATGGTTTTTTTTCGTTAAATTGCTCATCTAGAAATTTTATAGCATTGTCTGTTATTACATCACTAATATAACCATCTCCTTCGTAAAGTTTTCCATCCTTAAACATGGGTGATTTGTAGTAATCTCCAGAACCTGTAGCGAATACATCCCAAAAATCAAAACCAGCTTGAGGTGTCACTGAATCTCCAAGATGCCATTTCCCACTTAGAGCAGTTGAATATCCTCTTTCTTTTAGTAGTTCAATGTAAGTAGGTATTCCTTTTATATATTGGATGCTTTTATCTTCTTCTGAAAGTTCTTCGGAATTTCCTGAACGTAAAAAATCTTGCACACCATGTTGTGATGGCATTTGACCAGTTAGAATAGTTGCACGGGCAGGAGAACAAACCGGGGATGCACAAAAGAAATTTTCAAATCTTATTCCCGTTTCACTGAGGCGGTTTAAATTTGGTGAAATAAGTTCTTCTGTCCCTGAACAGTTCATTGCCCATGGACCTTGATCATCACTCAGTATAAATAATATATTTGGTCTATTTTGATCAGTACTAGCCATAGTTTTATCTGAAATTTATTCAATTCATATTAACTAAAAAACTAAAATGGGAAAAGAAAATTAGTATAAAATCAATTAAGAATATATTTCGGAAAATAATTATTGATTTAACTAGACTGTTAATCTTTTTACTGATACACATTAAAAAATGGAACATGAAAGCTTTATATTAATTCTCAAAAAATAAACATAAATATGTCAATTTTTAAAAATAAAGCTTTTGTGTTTTTATTAGGGTCATCTGCTTTAGCATTTTCTATTTTTTTTATAAGACTAATTCTTATTAGTTGGTATATTTTAGAAGAAACTGATTCTACCTTTTTAATTGGTTTGTTGACTGGTTTGCCAGCAATATTCAATATTATTTTGGCTCCTTATGGGGGTAAGTTTGCAGATCGTTTTTCAAGAAAACACATTTTCTTCATTTTTAGAACATTAAGTATAGTTATTTTTGTTGCAATGGCATTATCAATTACCTATAACTTTAATGTAATTTTAATAATTCTAATTACTTCAATTTTTATGGGTGCCTTTATTGGCCTAGAAGGGCCTTCCGCTAGGTTACTTATTGCAGATATTTTAGGAAAAGAAAAAATTATTGAAGGTAATGCAGCTCAAGAATTTTTTAATCAATTTCTTAATGCAACTTTGCCAGCTATAGCAGGGTTTTTACTTACTATTTTGAGTATTACTTTAATGTTTTGGTCATTACCTATAATTGCTTTATTAAGTTCTATTTGTGCTTTTATTACTCTTTTGATTTTTAAGGAAAATAAAAAAGATGAAATTCTTCAAACTTCTGATAATTCATCTATTAGAGATGCAGTTATATATAGTTATAAAAACATTCAGATAAGATGTTTATTAATATGTTCTGTGACTATTCTAGGATGGGGCATTACTCAACCATTAATTCCAGAATATTGTAGAGATAAATTAGGTTTAGATGGTTCAGGGTATGCAATTATTTCCAGTGTTTATTTTGTAGGGGCAATGATTGCTTCAATTTCTCTTCCATATCTAAAAAAATATGTATTGAATTCAAAAAGTATTTTTTTGTTCATAATTTTATATTTGATTTCAGTTATTTTATTTTTTATTTCTCCAAATTTTTATATAGCAGGTTTTATGATTTTATTATCAGGAGTTTTTCATGCTTATTGGTGGGCAGGAGTACTATTATCCTTACAAATAATTTCTGAGGAAAGATTTAAAGGAAGAGTGATAAGCTTCTTTTTTGCTACTCTAGGATTGGTAGGAATAGGATTTATTCTTGGAGGATTTTTAGGAACTAAATTTAACTCAATTGTTGTTGCTTCAGCTTCTGGATTTATATTATTTGCTACTCACTTTGTACTTTATGTATTTTCTTCATCATTTCGAAGTTTAGATTCATATAAACAATAAATGTGAACATTGGAGTATTGTTTGAAATGAAAAAGATTTTTTTCATAATATTAATTGGAATAAATTTTTCTTGTTTTTCAGTAGAAGGATCTGAGAATTCTGATTCAGTTTTAGATATAGATTCTGAAATTGAATCTATTGTTACTAAAACGCCAGAACCATCTCCAGAGAGAAATAAAGAGATAAATTTAGATGTTGTGTTTAAGGACAAAGTTAATCTTTATTTAAATTTAGATGTTCCTAAAGGATTTGTTCTCAAAGAATTAGTTGTGAAAAAATATGAAGGAGATGACAAAATAGCTTTCTTTGCTATACAAAAAAGTTCAACTTATACTGCTGGAGATGATATATCTAAGATGGTTGCTTGGGGTCATTTTGGTCCAGAATCTGGAAACGTATTGTTTTATTCTGACAATTTAGAATTCAAAAACAAAGTTCCTGTGAAATTGAGTTCAGGTAGTTATTCAATAAGATTTGCTCAAAATAACTACAAAGAGGCTAAATATAAATTGGTAGGCAAATTGATTTCTGCTTCTAAATCAGGATTACCTGATTATGGAGAAGCATATAGTGATCATGGATATTAGATATTAAGAGACAACTTATTTATCGTATAAATGAGGGCTTCTTTCTTTTCTGAGAATTTTAAGTTCTTCTTCCATAGAATTACTTCTAAAAGTGCTTTTTTTACCTAGAAAATCTACTGTCTCCCAATCATCTATTGGGTTTTCTTTTGCTGTGCTACTAATCTTTAAGTGGACATCTTTTCTTTCTTTAACTTCTTTTTTTAGTTTTGTTCCTATTCCAGGATTTTGAGGAGCATTTAAGAATCCATCTACTATATCAAGATTAGGATCTACGAAATCTCCATACCATCCTTCATGATAAGGTGGTACGAATTCTTGGATCATAGCATTTATTGAACTTATACAGATTTGAGCACAAGCAAATATATTAACTGGTCCACTAGCATCATGAGGTGCAAAAGGAACTTGATAACTTGAAGCTAAGATTGCAATTTTTTTTGTTTCAGAAATTCCACCTGTCCATATTAGATCTGGCATTACTATTCTTGCGGAACCGTTTTCAATGAATTCTCTGAATTGCCATCTACTCAGTAATCTTTCTGAAATACAAACGGGAGTTTTAGTCGAGTTTTGCAATTCTTTTAATGCATTTGGGTTATGTACTGGCATTAAGTCTTCTTGCCACATAATTTCATATGGTTCCATGGCTTGAGCAATCCTAATCGCAACAGGTAAAGTCCATTTACCATGGCCATCATTAGCTATTTGAATTTTGTTTCCTATCGCATCTCTAATTTCTTTTATTGGTTGTATAGCAATATCTAGATCTTTAGGCGATAGAAATTGTCCATCAGATGCAAGTGCTAATGGAATTGTTGGGCCAAATTTCATTGCTGTAATTCCTTTATCTAGAAGTTGGTTAACATATTCAATGAATCCAGAATAGGGCAAACCTGTAGCATAAACTCTAATTCTTTCTCTAACTGCACCCCCGAGTAATTCATAAATTGGAACACCAGCATCTTGACCTTTTATGTCCCATAAAGCCATATCTAAGGCTGAAATTGCCCTCATTTCTGCACCACCAAAACCTGCATGATCAGAAAGGGTAAACATTGAATTCCAATGTAATTCTACTTTTCTGGGATCTCTTCCTATTAATAACGGTCCAAAATGGTCATGTATCGCAGACTCAACTACTGTAGGAGCATAAAATGTTTCTCCTAATCCTATAATGCCTTTATCAGTGTGAATGTTTACCCAGATAATTTGTGGTATTTCATCTACTCTTATTGTTTCTATATGTGTGATTTTCATAATATGTTGAATTCTATTTTAGGATTAAATCAATTAATTCAATCATCTGTTTTCCACTTGGAAGATAGTTTACAATAGTTTTAAATAATTTTTGCAAATGAATTTAATCAGATGAAAATTACTAATATAAAACCTTTTGCTGCACAATTTATATCTTTATCTAAATCTGCGGAATCACATCCTAAAAAATGGGTATTTGTTAAAATTGAGACAGATGAGGGAATTCATGGTTGGGGAGAGATTGGCACAGGATCTTCTGTTAGTGAAAAGTTAATGAGTACTGCAGTTAATGAAGTAACAGATCTGTTTATTGGTGAAAATCCAATGGACACAGAAAGATTATGGCATAAGCTTTTTAGAAAATTTTCCTACGTAGGCTCCAGGGGATTTACTACTTCTTTAATTTCGGGTTTCGATATTGCGTTATGGGACATTAAAGGTAAATACAGTAATATGCCAATTTACGATTTACTTGGAGGAAGATTCAGAGACACTGTAAGACTTTATTGCAATTCGTGGTTTGATGGTTGTGATACCGCTGAAGATTATGCAAAGGCAGCAAAAACGAATCTTTTAAATAAAGGATACAGTGCATGTAAACTAGATCCTTTTTTGGAGATGGTTCCTTTTCACACAATGTATCAAGATGGATTTATCTCACAAGCTGGAGAAGAAGAAGGTTATGATATTGTATCTGCAGTCAGAGATGTTGTTGGTCCTAAATTTGAAATTTTAATAGATGCACATGGTCACTATAACGTACCAAATGCCATACGGTTAGCAAATAATCTATACGATAGATTTAAAATAGGATGGTTTGAGGAACCTTTGCCTCCAGAGAGCATAAAGGGATTAAAACAGGTTAAAGAAAATACTGATGCTCCTATCTGTGTTGGAGAGAGACTTTATACTAGATATGATTTTTTGCCTATTCTTGAAAATGGATTAGCAGATTACATAATGCCTGATACGGTATGGACTGGTGGAATTTCTGAAACTATTAAGATAGCAAACATGGCTGAAGCATATAATGTGCCTGTTTCTCCTCACGTTATTCCAGGAGGACCAATAGAACTTATATCTGCTGCTCATGTTGTAAGCGCGATTCCTAATTTTTACAGATTGGAACACTCGTTATCTCTTATACCTAAGCACAATAATTATCTAAAAGAGCCTTATAAGATTATTAATGGTGAATTTCACCTAAATAATAATCCTGGCTTGGGGTTTGAACTTGATGAAAAAAAATTAGAGAAGCTTTTTTAATATGTCTTTGGATATATCCAAAGTTACTCTAATATCTTAGAATAACATCTTTAAAACTATTAAAATCATTATGAGATTAAAGCATTGTCATAATTATTATGACTTTAGAAAACTTGCTAAAAAAAGAATTCCTTCACCTATTTTTCATTACATAGATGGTGCTGCAGAGGATGAAGTGACTTATCGTAGAAATGCTAGTGCATTTAATGACGTGGATTTAGTGCCAAATGTTTTAAGAGGAGTTGAGAATATAGATTTATCGACAACTATATTTGGGAAAAAACTAGACTTGCCTTTTTTCTGTTCTCCTACAGCATTACAAAGGTTATTTCATTATGATGGTGAAAGGGCAGTAGCAAGAGCAGCTAAAAAATTGAATACGATGTTTGGTGTATCTACATTATCTACAATTCCAGTAGAGGAATTATCTCAAATTAATACCCCTAAGCTTTTTCAGTTTTATTATCATAAAGATAAAGGTCTTAATGATGTTGTTCTACAAAAAGCAAAGGAAGCAAAATTTGATGTTTTAGCACTTACAGTTGACACTATAGTAGCTGGTAACCGAGAAAGAGATTTAAGAACTGGTTTTACTTCTCCTCCCAAAATCACATTGTCTAGTCTTTTCGAATATTTAACTAAACCTATGTGGGGAATTAATTATGTGACTAGAGGTAAATTTGAATTACCACTTCTTAAAGATCATGTGAATGAATTATCAAATGTCGCTATGTCAATTGGAAACTATTTTTCTAAATTCTTAGATCAGTCTATGAATTGGAATGACGCAGAAAAACTTTCTTCTGATTGGGGAGGTCATTTTGCTCTTAAAGGAATAATGAGTGTTGAAGATGCAAAAAGAGCTGTTGATATTGGATGTACAGGTATTATTTTATCTAACCATGGAGGTCGTCAACTTGATGGATCAAGATCTTCTTTAGATCAACTATCTGAAATTGTAGATGCAGTAGGAGATAAGATAGATGTGATCATTGATGGAGGTATTCATAGAGGAACTCATATGCTAAAGGCATTATCATTAGGTGCTAAGGCTTGTAGTGGTGGAAGATTATATCTTTATGCTTTAGCTGCTGCTGGTGAAGTTGGAGTAGAGAAAGCATTAAATATATATAAAGCTGAATTAGAGAGAGACATGAAATTGATGGGTTGCACTAAACTTAGTGATCTCAATAGAGATAATCTAAGATTTAGAAATCAATAATTGAGGATTAATATTTTGAAAAAATTGATATTTTTATCTGTAATACTATTATCTCTAATCGGAGCATGTGGAGTAGATAGTTCTTCAGATTCAGATCAAACTTCTCTAGAAAAGATCTCTAATGAAAGTGGAATATATACTATCGAAGATTTCATAAATACAGGATTCAAAGTCAATAAAGAATATGATGTTTCTGAATTAGAA
>PAOU01000005.1:1662-41813 GCA_002708085.1 Dehalococcoidia bacterium | reverse complement strand
TGGTCCTTTATCTGAAGGTGGAATAATTGTTGATATGATAGTGCAAAATGTTTCAAAGGATTCAAAAACTGATATAAGCTTCTTCACTCTTAGAAGATGAACCTGAAAATTTCTTACTTCATCAGGCATTATTTAATTTTTATTTTAACTTATCAAGATTGGATGAATCTTTCTTGAAAAAATCTCAAAAACATGCTGAAAAACTTATTGAATTGTCTCCTGAACATATTAATGCTCAAGAATCTATGATCAGATTAGCTTTAGTTAGGATGGATTTTCTAGAAGCAAAAAAATGGGTTGATAAATGGAAACAAGATCACATATTACTTCAATTTCAAGATATCATATTTTTGGATGATTTTTTATTGGAATTAGAGATAGAGAACCAAAAATAATTTACCTAAACAATAAATTTCTTTATCATTTCACAGTATTTATTAGTATGTTCATTATGTATTCCATGACCAGTTAGTTGCCATTTTTTTATTGAACATTTTGGTATAAGTGTACTTATTGTTTTTGCATCATCCGCTGATAAAATTCCACCAAATTCAGGGTCTCCAAATGTTAACAAAGTTCTCGATTTAATATTTTTAAGTAAATTGGGAGTCGATATGTTTTCATTTAAAAAAGTGAAATCATAAGCTTTTATATCTGCAAGAAATTTATTTTTACTTCTAATCTTTAATTTGTTTTCAGAAATTTCTGGATCAATTTTTTTAATATATTCTTCTGCATCATTCAAGTTTTTCCAATTTATTTTTTCTTTTGCTTCTTGATCAAGTAAATCTATTATAGAAGGTTTGTTATTTCTTTTTTCTATAATTGGAGGATCTTCTAAAACAAGATTTCTTACTAAATTATTAAGTTTGCTAGCTACAAAAATAGCAATTAATCCACCTAGAGAATGACCTATAACATCAAAAGGTTCTTTAAAATGTTTATATGAAAAATCAATTAATGGTTCAGAATAATTTTCAAGGGAATATTTTTCTAGTTTTAAAGATTTTCCATGGCCCGGAATATCCACAGCAATAATAGTTTTTTCTTTGCCCAGAATTTTAATTACTTCTAACCATTCTTCCCATCCTGAAGAAAATCCATGAATTAGCAATATGGGATTTTTTGTGTTTCTTTTATTTTGAAAATAATTGATTAATTCAGACTTAGACATAATAAAATTTTATCATTTAATTATTAATTTTCTTTTTCTTAAATAATATTGGTAAAGATAAAGGAATGCTCCAAAATAATCCTCCTATTCCTCCCAATAACGAAAATATTCCTAATTGATTAAAAAATGAGTAATTTCCTGAACCAAAAGAAACCCCAAGTATTGGGATTATCAAGGTTAAAAATGATATTAAACAATTTTTTACAAGAGAGTTATTAAAAAGTTTGAATATTAATAATGATGCGATAATTGGACTCAATAGCAGTATGAAAAACTCTGGGAGATTAAGTTCTGAATCAAAAGTTAATAATCTTTGTATTATTACAAATATTATTCCGGTTAAAGATCCACAAATTATGCCAATAGTTAAAAATAATAATACTTGATATGGTTTTTTATTATTCAATTTATTCATTTTCTATAGATCTTTTGAAAAACAAGAATCCTAATGTCAAAAATACACTCAAAGAAAGCTGAGTTATGATCATTATTGTTAATAAAAGTACAGATAAATTTTTGTAAAAAAGAAATAAAGTTAAACTACTAAAAAATATTATTCCATAATTAGAACTAATATTCATTTGAATAAAAAAAAGTATAGATGAAAACTTACTTTGTTGTCTTATTTCATCGTTAATAATTAATTGAGATAAGAAAATTTTTGACATCCAATTATTTGTATATTTTTTTGGGTTTGTTTTTGAAAATAAACTGTTTCTCCGAATTGAATAAAATATGGTACTCCAAAAAGACAACAGTATTAACCAAGGAAAATATATTGATTCTTGGTTTAGTAAACCTATTAATAATAAAGGAGGACTAAAAATAGAAAACAANCCAACTATTGTTAGTTGATTTTTTGTTTTGAAATAAGATATTCGATGTTTTTTAAAGTGTAAATCTTCTACTATAATTGTTAATAGAAAACCTGATAAAAGAATGATAAACCCTGATATTTCTAGATCAATTAAAAATAAAATGGTAGCAATAATTAATAATATTAATGAAAAAATATTAATAAGAATTAATGGTATTTTAAATGATTCTATAAAAAATTTTACTGGAAACAAGAATTTTCTTATCAAAAACAATAAAGGGAAAAGATAAGAAACTTTTGTCTGATTAGATGATGTATTTTTAGAGGTTTTAATCAATTTTTATTACCAAGATCAATAATTCATATTATATATACATAATAATTATTAGGAAAAATTAATATAAAGTATAATTGCAATTTATTATTTTTTTATAGGAGGGAAATTGAATTTAATTGATTTTGAGAAAATTTTTGCTATGGAGAACTCTTCTATTAAATTTGGAAAAGGTGCAACTCTAGATGTGGGTTATGAAGCTAAAAGATTAGAAATTAAGAAAGTTTTAATTTTGACAGATAAAAATATTTTTGAATTACCAGTTGTACAAAATGTTATCAAATCTTTAGAGTCAGAAAATATAGATTTTACAATTTACAAAGATGTGAAAATAGAACCTACTGATTCTTCTTTTAAAGATGCATCTAGAATAGCTAACTCAGATTCATTCGATGGTTTTATAGCAGTAGGAGGTGGTTCTACTATTGATACTGCTAAAGCTGCAAACTTATATTCAACTTATCCTGCAGATTTTCTTGATTATGTTAATTCTCCAATAGGAAAAGGAAAAAGAATTCCTGGTCCTTTAAAACCTTTGATAGCAATTCCTACTACATCAGGCACAGGAAGTGAAACTTCAGGCGGAGCTATTTTTGATTTAGAGGAAATTAATGCAAANACTGGTCTTTCAGATAGATATCTAAGACCTTCTATAGGTATTGTTGACCCAAATAATGTTATGACTATGCCAAATATGGTAACTGCTTGTAGTGGTTTTGATGTTTTATGTCATGGATTAGAATCCTACACTGCATTAGCTTTTTCAGAGAGAGAATATTCTGGTGACCCTTTTACTCGTCCTGCTTATCAAGGTTCTAATCCTATCAGTGACATATTTGCCCTAAAAGCGATAGAGTTAGTTTCTAAAAATATTGAGAGCGCTATCAAATATCCAGAAGACATTTTATATAAAGAAAATATGTTATTAGCTTCTACTTTGGCAGGTGTAGGATTTGGAAATGCTGGAGTCCATCTTCCTCATGGTATGTCTTATGCTGTATCTGGTTATGTTAAGGAATATTTACCAGAGGGTTACCCTGATGAAAAACCAATAATTCCACATGGTTTATCGGTAATTATTAATGCCCCTGCAGTTTTTAAATTTACTTTTGAATCTAATCCTGAAAGGCATTTAAATGCAGCTTCTTTAATGGATTCTGATGAATTGTCTTCTAATGATAAACCTGGAGAAATTTTATCATCGAAAATTATAAGTTTATTAAGAAACTTAAATATGCCTAATGGTCTTCAGGAATTGGGATACAATCATGATGATATACCTAAATTAGTAGAAGCAACTTTACCACAACATAGAGTTACTAAATTATCTCCTTTAAAAGTGGGAAAAAAAGAATTGGAAGGATTATTTTCTGACTCTATGAGTTTATGGTAAAAGTTATTTTTAAGGACTAGGATTCTCTAAAATTAATAAAATTTCGTTACAATTTTTTTGAGATTCTAAATCATCTTTTCCTTGACATAATAAAATCATGTTTCCGTAAATATAATAATCATTATATTTTGCTAGATTACAAGTTGATGAAGCTACTACTAAAGAATACCCTTTTCCATGTCCAGAATCTCCTCCACAAGTTCGAGCTTCTTTAACACCTTCTTTCCATGTAGCATCATTTTTTGTAAGTTTTGNATCTTTTCCTACTCTTTCTTCTACTAATGATACCCCTATGTTTTTAGCATCTTCATGTGAATCAAAAAATCTTACTTCATAATCAACGCTTACTCTTTTTCCATTTGAATCTTTCTTACTAGTAAAACCATAATAAGCTGAGTTTGCACCAGGTAGATCATCAGTTTTATATGTTTTATTTTTCTTAAATCCTGTTTTAGTTAAATCATCTATTGTGAAGATTTTTTCAGTATCAGTAATTTTATCTATCTTATTGGCATTTTCATCTGATTCGCTACAACCACTTATGATTATTAAAATAAAAATCAAAGGAATAATTAATGTAAAGGTTTTTTTTGTAATATTCATATCTTCCTTATTTATAGTATTCATTTGATAAATTAATTTAATTATAATTGTTTTATTAAATTCTTTCAGATGTATGACAATTATCTTTTCAACATATACAATCAATTAGTCTAATTTCTATAATTTATTATATATGACTTTTGAATCTAACATATTGCCATGGGAACGATTAGGATCACTAAAAAACACTCTTAATAAAACTGGTTTTATTAGAGCTATTGAAGCTCATAGTGGATTAAGTGGTTTAATAGTTGAATCTTCTGGTTTTGATGCTATCTGGGAAAGCAGTCTTACAGATTCAGCTTCTAAAGGTTTACCTGATGCTTCAATAGTAGGCAATGAAGGTAGACTACATACTATTAATGAAATATTAAATGTTACAACTAAACCTATGATAGTTGACGGTGATACAGGTGGAGATTCCGATAATTTTAGATTTTTAGTGAAAAGGTTAGAGAGACTTGGTGTATCAGCAGTAATTATTGAAGATAAAGTTTTCCCAAAAAGAAATAGTTTTGGTGGGACTGATGCTTCTTCAATGGAAGATCCAGAGTTATTTTCAAAGAAAATTGTGGCGGGTAGAAATGCTAGAGCCACGGATGATTTTCTTATAATAGCAAGACTGGAAAGCTTAGTTGCAGGAATCGGAATGAATGATACTGTTTTACGTGCAGAAAAATATATGAGAGCTGGTGCAGATGGGATTATGATACATTCTAAGTTAAAAAATCCTGAAGAAATAATTACTTTTTCTAAAAAATTTAAAGTTTTGTGTGAAAAATTAAATAAAAGACCTTTTCTGATTTCTGTACCTACAACATATAATTCTATAAAAGATTCAGAACTTAAAGATTTAGGTTTTAATATTGTTATTCACGCAAATCATCTCCTAAGAGCTTCTTTTGAAGCTATGTCTGAAACCGCTTCTAAAATTATTGATTCTGATAGAAGTAAAGAAGTGGATGATCAAATAGTTTCCGTGAAAAAAGTATTTTCTATTGTGGGATATGACAAAATTGTTGAGAGAGAAAATGAAAAGAATGAATTAGATGACTTAAATGTTATTATTCCTTCTGCAGGTGATTCAAAAGAATTTGATAATACTTCGAAATCATTTTTACAAATCAATGATTTTCCTATTATTCAACATCAAATAGAATCAATTCATAAAGCTGGATTAGATAAAATAGTTGTAATTACTCCTCAGAATAATAATGACTTCAAAATTTTTGAAAAGAATGGAGTTAATCTATGTAAGACCAACTCTTCTAAATCAAATCAACTTTTTAAATCTTTACTTTCTGCAAGAGAAAGCATGGAAAATGGTTTTTTGATTATATTTGGAGACATAATATTTAATGAAGAACTTTTAATATCTTTGATAAATTCTGATAAGGATATTGTTCTCGGAATAGATAATTCTTATAAATTTCATAAACATAATCAAGATAAAAAATTAGATTTAATAATTACTGAAGAATCTTCTGAAACAAAATTTAGAAGTTTAAATACTAATTCATTAGAAAGGATAACAAATATAGGAAAATCTATTTCTATAAATGAAGCAGACGGAGAGTTTATAGGAATGGGGTATTTTTCTAAATCTGCTGCCCAAAAATTATTAAAAATTGTTGATGAATTAAATGAATCTTCAAATAAATTTCATGAAGCGAAATCTTTTGAAACCGCTGATCTTACTGATGTAATTCAGGAATTAATTGATAGGGGTAATGAAGTATTTGCTAGAAGAACATATAAAGGTTGGATTGAAATACATTCTATGGATGATGTGAAGCAAGCTCAAAATGAATTAAAGATTTAAAATGTCACCAGAAGATTTTGTTAAAGCACTTAAAGAAAGAGATTTTTTATATTTTTCTGGTGTTCCTGATTCTACATTTGGTTCTTTATTTAGTGTTTTAGAAAATGATCAAGATTTGAATTATGTTCCTGCTCCAAAAGAAGATGTAGCTATAGGAATAGCTAGCGGTTTTTCAATTTCCAAAAAAAAATCTTGTGTGGTAATGCAAAACTCAGGATTAGGCAATATTATTAATGCTGTTACTTCTTTTAATGGAATTTATAAAATCCCTGTTTTAATAGTTATAGGATGGAGAGGTTATGGCGGAAAACCTAATGACGCTCCTGAGCATTGGATAATGGGTGAAAAAACTACAGAAATTATTAAAGATTTAGAATTACCCTTTACATCTATAGAGAATCAAGATATCGAAAACCAAGATTTTCTTAATAAATTAGATGGTTTGATAGAAAGAATTTATAACGAAAATATTCCTGGAATAATTCTTATAAATAAAGGGGTGATAAAATGAGTCTTCTTACCCGTCTTGAAGCTATAGAAATTATTATGTCTGAAATAAATGATAATGATCTAGTTATTTCTACAACAGGAATGATTTCTAGAGAAGTTTTTTATATTAAAGAAAGAACAAGTAATTTTTATATGATAGGTTCAATGGGTTTAGCCTCATCTTTTGGTTTAGGAATTGCGATGATCAATAAAAGTAAAAGGGTCATTGTTTTGGATGGAGATGGGAGTCTTCTTATGAGTTTAAATACATTACCACTACCTAAATATTTGGGGATTTCAAATTTTTTACACATATGTTTAGACAATGGACTTTATCAATCTACTGGAAGTCAAAAAACAATTTCTAATTCATTAGATTTCAAACTTATAACTAAGTCTATGGGATATGAAAATTCTTATCTTATTGAGGGAAATCAGGATGAATTAAGTAATCTTATTAGATCAATTCCTGAATCTTTAAGTTTTGTAAATATTAAAGTTTCTCAAGATCAAAACTTAGAAGTTCCAAGAGTTTCTATAGAACCAGAAATAATCTCTTCTAGATTTTCAGAACATTGTTTTGAAAAATAATAATTTCTATTCACTCCCAACTAAAATTAGATTCAAATTCAAGTTTTCCTTTTATTGATTGTTGTTCTAAAAACAATGATCCGCCTAAATAAGAATCTGGTTCATAGTCATGTTTAGATTGAGGTGATGCAGCTGTAGTAATATAAATATCTTTTAGCTCTTTTCCTCCAAACATCAAACTTGATGTTTGTACTGCAGGGACTAAAATTTCCCTTTCAATTTTTCCTGATGGATCAATTCTTATAATTCTAGAACCACCCCATATGGCACTCCAAACAAATCCTTCAGAATCAACTGTCATTCCATCTGTTCCACCTTCTTTTTCATAACGGAACCAAACTTCTGATTCTCCTACTTCATGAGATTTTTTGTCATAGTGATGTCTATATATGGTTTTTTTTGCTGCATCAGTATGATAAAACCAATTTAGGTCAGGAGAAAATCCCATTCCATTAGAACAACCATGGTTTTCAGAAACAATTTCAATTTTTCCATCAGGAAAAAATCTATATAGTTTTCCTAATTTTTCTTTTCCTTCTATAGAACTATCAAAAAATGTTCCTGCATAAAAAGATCCATCAGGACCAGCAATACAATCATTAAATTGTAAAGTTTCACCTTCAAACTCTCCGTAATGAATCCATTTATATTTTTCATCTGACTCCCACAACATAACACCTCTCCATGTTCCTAATAGAAGTCCTCCTTGAGAATTGACTGAAAATCCACCAATGAATATTCCCGAATGAATTGTTTTATTACTGTTATCAGATGGGTCGAATTTAAATAGTCTTCCAGATCTTATATCAGTCCAATATAGTAATTGGGTGTTGGGATCCCATAGAGGGCCTTCTCCAACGTTTGCTTGTTCATCAACTAATTTTTTCATAAATTTTCCTAGAATAATTATATTTTCAGATATTAACAGAAATGATATTTTCTTATTACCTTTACTTATTAGTAGACCTAAAGAATTTTTTATAAACTTACTTATATGTGTGGAATATCAGGAATAACTACTAACAATGAATCTTTAGTAAGAAAGATGATTCTAAATACAAGTCATAGAGGACCTGATAATTCAGGTATTTATTCTGATACTTCGGTTACTTTGGGTCATTGTAGACTTTCAATAATAGATTTATCTTCAAAAGCAAATCAACCTATGTCTAATAATAATGACTCATTGATTATTTCTTACAATGGAGAAATATATAATTTTTTAAAAATTAGGGCTGATCTTCAGAATAAAGGAGTTAATTTTAATACTGATAGTGATACAGAAGTAATATTGAAACTTTATGAAAGAGAAGGTTTAAATAGTTTTAAAAAATTAAGAGGAATATTTGCATTTTCAATATGGGATAAAAAAGAAGATAAATTGATTATTTCTAGGGATCCGCTAGGAGTAAAACCATTATATTATTTCTTTCATGAAAATAATTTAATTTTTTCTTCAGAATTAAAAGCTATATATTCTGTGGTTCCTAATCTAGAAATAGATGAAGTTTCTCTTAACGTTTATTTTAATCTTGGATATATTACGGGTCCCAATACTATATGGAAGGGAGTGAAAAAATTATTGCCAGGTCATACCCTTATTTTCAGTAAAGGGAATATTAAGATTAATAAATACTATTCTAATAATTTAGAAACAGAATATATTGAAAAAAATTTAATTAGAGATCAAATCTCTGAAAAAATTCATAATGTTGTAAAAGATCAACTTGTGGGAGATGTTCCTGTAGGACTTTTTCTTTCTGGAGGAATTGATTCTTCTTTACTGTTGGCTATTATGTCTAAATATAGCGAATCTCCTGTTAATACTTTTTCATCCTTTTTTGATTTGGATTCTGATTATGATAATAAAAAATTTAATTCTGATTTTTATATTGCAAGAGAGACTGCAAAACATTTTGGATCAATTCACCATGAAGTTAAGATCACAGAACTTGATTTAATTGAAAATATTGAAAAAGTAGTATGGCATATGGATGAACCAGCTTCAAATTCTACTTTAATAACTAATTATATTTTAGCCAAGAAAGCTTCTGAGCATGTGAAAGTTATAATGAGTGGAGAGGGAGGTGATGAGGTTTTTGGAGGATACCATAGATATCATTCTTATAGAATCATTGATTATTGGCAGAAAATCCCAAAAATATTTCGGGACAATAAATTAATTTTTAAATTATTTGATATTTTAAATCAAAGTCGGAAAATAAATAGATTAAACTATGATAATTTATTAAATTTATATTTATCATTTGCAAACAATCAAGAATATATTCCATCAGAATTTTTAACCCCAGAATTATATAGTGAAACAAGTTATTTGAATTTTATGCAAGAATTTATTACTCCGTTTCTTAATAAAAAATCAACTTTTGATTCTTTAATTAATGCAGAAATGAATAGTTGGATGTTAGATGATTACATTAATAGAGCAGATAAAATGTCTATGGCTCATGGAGTAGAAAATAGAGTACCTTATCTAGATTTGGATATTATTGATCTATCATCGAAAATAAGACCAGATTTTAAATATTCTTTATTGAATCGAAAAAGAGGTAAGAGGTTACTTGTAGATTCTATGAAAGAGTATATCCCTTCAAATGTTCTCAATCATCCTAAAAAAGGGTGGGTAAGTCCAATTTCTAAATGGATAAGAAAAGGTCTTAGAGATTTAGTGAATGAAACTTTACATGAAAACTATAACCCTGATTTAAAAAATATTTTAAATTTTAAAAAGATCAATGCTATGGTTGATGATCATATGTCTCAAAAACGTTATGGTGCTGAAACAATTTGGATGTTGTTAAAGTTTCAATTGTGGTACAAAACATTTAAGAAATAACTTTTGTAAAAGTATTTATAGTCAAGGTAATAAAATATTCGATAGAATAAATTTATTAAATTAATAGGGGGAGTGGTGAAATGGCAGACACGCATGCCTTAGGAGCATGTGCCCAAAAGGCGTGGAGGTTCGAATCCTCTCTCCCCCACCATTCAGAAATATGAAAAAACAGTTAATCAGAAATTTTTCAATAATTGCGCATATCGATCATGGTAAATCTACTTTAGCTGATAGATTGATAGATATTACTCTAGGTTCTTCTGTAAGAGGTGATTCTGATCAACTACTTGATACTATGGATTTGGAGAAAGAAAGAGGAATAACTATCAAAGCTCAAGCTATAAGATTGAGTTATAAGTCAAAAGAAAATATCGTTTATCAGTTGAATTTAATTGATACTCCAGGACACGTTGACTTTAGTTATGAAGTATCCAGAGCTTTAGCTGCTTGTGAGGGAGCTTTATTACTCGTAGATGGTACTCAAGGCATACAAGCACAAACTCTTGCAAACATTTATCTTGCTTTAGATCAAGGTGTACAGATTATTCCTGTTATAAACAAAATCGATTCTAAATTAGCAAACCCTCAAGCAGTTTCTTTAGAAATACAAAACACATTTGGTTTTAAAGAAGAAGAAATTTTATTTGTTTCGGCAAAAACTGGTGAAGGGGTGAAAGAATTATTGGAAGTAATAGTAAATGATATACCTCCTCCTGAAGGTGAAACTAATGATTCTTTACAGGCTTTAATATTTGATTCTAAATATGATTCTTTTAAAGGTGTCTTAGCCTATGTTCGAGTAGTGAATGGAGAAATAAAGGCAGGATCAAAATTAAATTTAATGGGCACTAATAAAGATTGTGATGTTTTAGAGACAGGAATATTTTCTCCCAATTTAATTAAAAAAGATGTTTTATCTACTGGTGAAGTAGGATATATAGCAACGGGTCTTAAAAATGTTAGAGACTGTAGAGTAGGGGATACTTTAACATCTTCTCAAAATCCTGCAAAAAATAGTCTCTCCGGATATGAAACTCTTAAATCAATGGTTTTTAGTGGATTATATCCTGTAGATGGAGAACAGTATCCAAATTTAAGAGATGCTTTAGGAAAATTACAATTGAATGATGCTTCTTTAATATTTGAACCTGAGACATCAGGAGCTCTAGGATTTGGTTTTAGGTGTGGTTTTCTTGGATTATTACATATGGATATAGTTCAAGAAAGATTAGAAAGGGAATATAATATTGAATTAATAGGAACTGCTCCAACAGTTAAATACAACGTTGAATTAACTGATAATTCTTCAATAGAAGTAGATAATCCATCGAAATGGCCAGAAAACCAAAAAATTAATCAAGTATTTGAACCTTGGATTAAGCTCTCTATTATTTCTCCTTCTGAATATATAGGTCCAATTACAGAATTAGTTACATCTAATCGAGGAGAATTTATTAACACTGAATGGATTCAATCTAATACATTAGGAAGTCAGTTATCTGGATCTAGAGTATTAATGGAATTTGATATTCCACTATCAGAAATTTTAGTTGATTTTCATGGGAAATTAAAATCATGTTCTAAAGGATATGCATCTATGGATTATACTCAAATTTCTTCTAGACCTTCAGATTTAGTAAAACTTCAAATTCTTATTAATGAACAAAAAGTTGATTCTCTATCTGTGATTACACATAGAACGAAATCTGTTTTTATGGCAAGAGATTTGGTAAAACAATTAAAAGAATTGATACCAAGGCAAATGTTTGATATTCCTCTTCAAGGTGGAATAGGAGGAAAAATTATAGCAAGAGAAACCATAAAAGCACTAAGAAAGAATGTTACTGCAAAATGTTATGGTGGAGATATAACTAGAAAAAGAAAACTTTTAGCTAAACAATCTGAAGGTAAAAAAAGAATGAAAAAAGTTGGAAGTGTGGAAGTACCCCAAGAAGCATTTATGTCTATATTAAAAAGTGATAAACAAGAGTAGTAATGGTTAGAACTGGAACCCCAATATATGGGCAACATTTTTTAATAGATAATGAAGTAAGAAATAAAATTTTAGAAGAAGCTAAAATCAATTCATATGATAATGTGATTGAAATTGGCCCTGGCCATCAAGCTTTAACAAAAAAAATTATTGAAAGTTGTTCTAATTTTTTTGCAATAGAAATAGATAAAGAAATATCAAAAAAATTACAGGAATTATATTCTTTTAATTCTTCGGTAAAAATTCTCAATGAGGATGCAAGATATTTTGACCCTTCATTATTAGATTTAGAAGATTTTAATTATAAATTAATTGGTAATTTGCCTTATTATTCAGCTAATTTTATTGTTAGAAATTTCTTAGAATCTTCTGTTAGACCAAAAGAATTAATTATTATGGTACAAAAAGAAGTGGCTGAATCAATGAGTGCTAAAGTGGGAAAAATGAAGTTGCTTTCAGTTGCTACTCAATTTTATGGGGATGTTTTTAAATTATTCGATGTTTATCCTGAAAGTTTTTCTCCTCCACCTAAAGTTATTTCTTCAGTAGTAAAAATTAAAGTTAGAGAAAATTTTCTTTATAATGTAGATTCATCAAATGACTTTTTTAAATTTGTTAAGTCTGGATTTAATTCTCCAAGAAAAAAGATTTCCAATTCTCTTTCTTTTGGCTTATCTGTCCCTAAAGAACAGATAATTGAGTTATTAAAAAATACTAATGTGGATCCTGATTCTAGGCCATCTTTACTAACAATAAATGATTGGATTGATTTATATGAAAGAAATAAAAAAACATTCTAAAAACTCTTCTTATTCATTGAAATCTTTTGCTAAGATAAACTTAACTTTTGAGGTATTAAGAAAAACAGAAAATTCATTGCATGAAATTACAGGTGTTTTTCAAACAATTAATTTACATGATGAGATGGAATTTTCTAGTGCAACTTCTATTAAAGTAGATTGTAATAATGTATACATACCTCAAGAATCTAATTTGGTGTTCATTGCTATTCAAAAGTTGAAAAAAATATTCAATATTAAAAATGAAGGAGTTCATATTAAAATCTCTAAGAATATTCCTGTTTCATCTGGCTTTGGAGGAGGATCAAGTAATGCTGCAATTACTTTGATGACTTTAAATAAATTATGGAATTTAAAATTGACTAGAAGTGAGTTGATTGAAATTGCAGTTGAATTAGGATCAGATGTCCCATTTTTTATAATTGGTGGTACTGCTAGAATTTCTGGTGTTGGTGAAATCGTAGAAAAACTTCCTTTAATTAAAACAACTCCAATAATGTTGTCATTTTTTAATTATTCAGGCTTTAATAAGACAAAGAATATGTATCAAGAATTAACAGAAAATAATTTTTCTAATGGAGAAAATACTGATAATTTGGTGAAATGTTTAAAGAATCAAGATCCTGTTGATGACAATATTTTCTATAATGTCTTTAATAAAATTGCAGAAAAATCATTTCCTAATATCAATGAAAGGTTCAAGGATCTTTCAAATATTACAGGATCAAAATCGATTCTTTGTGGAGCAGGTCCATCTATTTTTAGTGTAATAAAAAAACCTGATGATGTTTCAGAAATAAATCTTCCTTTTTTAAATACATATACATGTGATAAGTAATAAATATTTATATGATAATTAGTATAGTTTTTGGAATAATAATTTCTTCAGTAATGTCTTTAATTACAATAGGGCATTTTTCTATAGCTATGATATCTGATAGAAATTTTTTTCAAGTAATGATAAATAAAAAAGTTAAATCTAATAGATTTCTTTTATTTGTATTTCTCATTCATTTAACGCATTTAATTTGTGGGTTTGTTTTAAGTATTATATTTTTTTTAATTTCGGGGAATTTATTACAAATATTGTTCACAATATTTGTGGGTTTTTTAGGAATTATTATTTGTTATTTATTCAGGACTTTTTGGAAGCATATTATAATTCAGATGATTTTATTTATTATAGGTTATATTTGGATAATGCCTATGCTTCCTTTATGGATTTGAATTAAGAAACTTTTAAAGAAATTTTAATTACTTTGTCTTCATAATTAGAATACATATCAAAAGCTTTTTGAGCATCTTCCCAATCAAGATTATGAGTTTTTAGAATTCCTGGATCTAAAATACCATCTTTTTTTAATTTTACGACTTCCTTAATTTCTACTAATGGGTTTTCAGTAGTTGCTAGGTGAGTAGATTTAATATTTAAATTCTTTTTTATAAATTCATTATGATTAATTCTAGAATGTTTTTCCGAAATAATTCCAAAACAGATAATTAATCCTTGAATTTTTGTGATTGAAATACATTGATTTAATGCGTTCTTACTTCCTGAGGCATCAACAACTATATCTGCTCCTTTTCCTTTAGTTAGGTCATTTATTCCTTCTATTAATGAATTCTCTAGCGGATTGATTGTATGTGTGGCTCCCAATTCTAGAGATTTTTCTAATCTATAATTTAAAGGGTCTATGGTAATAATTTTTGATGGGTTTTGTTTGGAAGCTATCATTGTATATCCAAGTCCTATTGCCCCTTGTCCTAAAATAACAATATTTTTATCTTTAGGATTTCCCCATTGTTTAGATGAATAATATACTGTTCCTATTGGCTGACACATTACCCATTCATCTAATCCTCCCCATTCTGGTAAAGGTATAATCCTGTCTGAGGTTGAAACTATAAATTCTTTCATTCCATCATCATTCTTGGGAATTACTAATACTCTTGTTCCGTTAGGAATTTTTGGGTCTCCACTTTCTTCAATAATTCCTGTAACTTCATGACAAGGTGTTCCTGGAGAGAATGGATATTTATCTAATGATAAATCACTATCAAAATGAACTTTTATGTCTGAACCACAAATAGATATTTCATTTACTTTTATTAATGAAGATCCTTTTACGATAGGATCTTGGGGTATTTCTAAGAATTCTATTTTCCTTTTATTGTAAACTCTAGCTGCTTTCATGTTTAAGTGTCTTTCGAATGATTAAAAAATTGATTGTACTTTAATATTTTGACTAAATAAACAATCAAATAAAATAATAGAATATAATTAAAATAGTATCTGATTACTATTTATTAGGAGTAATATTGTTTGAAAAATTATTGTCTAAAGCTAGTCCTACAGGATCTTATGTAGCTTTAGATTTGGAAACTAGCGGTGTAGATAAAGATAAAGATAGAATTATTGAAATTGGCTGTATAAAATTCAGTCCTTTAACTAAAAAAACTGAGAAATTATCAATTTTAATTAATCCTAAACTTGAAATATCTGATTTTATTAAAGAATTAACTGGGATTTCTCAAGAAGAATTAGATCGGTCGCCAATTTTTGAAGAAGTTTCAGATAAAATAAAAAACTTTTTAGTAGATGATAACGGTCTTCAACATTCAGTTATTGCACATAATGCACCTTTTGATATTGGTTTCTTGCAAAGAAATGGTATAGATGTTTCAGGATCAGTTTTTGATACATATGATCTTGCATTCACATTAATTTCTGATTCAGGATATAGTCTTCAAGATTTAGCGTCTGATTTTAATATAGACTCTGGGACAGCACACAGGGCTTTGTCTGATGCTGAAACTACTATGAATTTATTTTTAATTCTTTCAGAAAAACTATATGAACTTTCTTATGAAAAAATCATAAGACTCTCTAAATTTAATTATGTTTTTGAGCCTCCTTATCATTTTGCTCCATCAGTTTTATCAGATTTATTTTCTAAAACAGTCAAAAAGAGAAAAGTTGTAATTAAAGATCAAGAACAATCTAATCAAAATAAATTTGAAAAATTTGATACTTCTGAATTTGATATATCTGCAGATAAAATTTTTTCCAAAGATGGTGTTTTATCAAATGTTTTAGAGAATTATGAAAAAAGAAGTAATCAAGAACAAATGTTTAAACATGTTGAAAAGGCTATTAAAGATAAAGAAAATTTAGTTATTGAAGCTTATCCAGGAACTGGTAAAACACTATCTTACTTAATCTCTGCGGCGAAATATATTCTTGAGTCAAAAAAAGCAGGTAATTTGAATCCAAGAGTTATTGTTTCTACTAATTCTATAAGTTTACAAAATCAAATTATTAATAAAGATTGGCCAATAGTATGTTCATTGTTAGAGAAAATGGGCATATCTCATGAAGAAATTAATATTAAAATTTTAAAAGGAAGGTCAAATTATCTTTGCAGATCGAAATCTGATGAATTTATACCTAGAAATATTAATGAATTAAGAGTATTTGCTAAATCAGCTTTATGGCTATCTAATGAAAATTCAGGCGATAGATCACATGTGAATTTTAAAGGGTTAGAAAAATTTTTTTATAGAATATCTGCAGAAGGTTCTAAGCAATGTGTTTATAATTATCCCGATTGCTTTTTAAGACAAGCTCGAGAAGATGCTCAAGACTCAGATATTTTAATCGTTAATCATTCTTTGGCAATTACAGGCATGAATTCAGAAAAAGAATATATTCCTCCACATGATGTTTTTATAATAGATGAAGGACATCATTTAGAAGATGTTGCGACTTCAATATTTGGTTTTTACATTCATGAACTTGAGTTTCTAGGAATATTCAAAGATTTAGTAGATGAGAATAATTCTTTAAATCAATTAAATGCTTTATTTAACAAAAATAAGAATGATTATTCTCTAGGTTCTATTAATGTGGAAAATATCATAAAAATGTTAGGTGAAATTAAATCTGATTTAATTTTGATTAGAGAATCTGCGATTAATTTATTTGAATCCTTTACTGAAACTTTAGGGATTTATTTAAAAGATAAATTTAATGATAGAACTTTAAGGTTGAAGACTAATGAAGAGTTAATTAATACAGATTTGTGGGTCAAGCTAAATAATAATATTAGTGAATTATTAAAAAAATGGGAGTCCACCAGATTATTGATTCAAGAAATTGAAGGTTTTTTTGAAGGAGCAAATGAAATACTTCTTAGATCAGAAACTTCTTTTGAATTAATAGAAGATTATTCTAGTAAAATTCATATGGCATTAGTTGAAAAACCTGAAACTGATGTATTTTGGTTAGAGACTGATAGAAATTTTGAAAGAATTTCAATAAATGGAGCTCCTATTAGGGTCTCAGAAAAACTGGCAAATATTCTTTTTAATAGTGAAGGATCCACTATTATTACTGGTGCTACTTTAGGAGAAGGGGGAAGTTTTCAAAATTTTAAAAACTCGATTGGTTTTTATGAAGGATTATCTGTTCCCAAAATGAGTCCTAGTTTTGATTATTCTTCTTCAGCATTGTTTACTGTAGTTTCAGATATTACCTCTCCAAATAATAATGGATACATTGAAGATATATCTAAAGCGATAATTAATATATCTCAAAATGTAAAAGATAGAATTTTAGTACTTTTTACTTCTTATTCAGCCTTAAATTCTGTTAGGAAACATATTCAAGAACCGTTGAAGGAAATTGATATGAGAATGATTTCTCAAGGAGTTAATGGTCCTGCAGAGAAAATTGTGAAATCTTTAGAAAATGCAAAAGAGATAGTAGCTTTAGGTACTGGTCCTATGTGGGAAGGAGTTGATTTTCAAAAAGCACCCTTAAAAGTAGTGATAGTTCCTAGACTTCCTTTTTCTGTACCAACACATCCGATCTTTGAAGCGAGATCAGAACAATATATCCAACCTTTCATAGAGTTTGCAGTTCCTGATGCTGTAAAAAAATTCCAACAAGGATTCGGAAGATTGATAAGGTCTAATAAAGATTTTGGGGCATTTGTTGTTTTAGATAATAGAATTATCTCTAAACGATATGGGCAGGATTTTGTGGAATCTATTCCTGGATATGATTGGTTGGAAACTGGATCTAATAATTTGGGACAAAAAATTAAATCTTGGATAGATCAAAAATAAAAATGACAAAGAACCAAATATCTGGATACATAGATACTCCAATAGATTTGGAATCTTCTTTATGTGGAGGACAAAGTTTTCGGTGGATGATTAAGAATAAACGGTTTAGAGGAGTTATAAGAAATGTAATTATAGAATTCCAACAAAAAGATAGAGGGATTTGTTGGAATAGTTACAACAATGATGATTTAAATTTTATTAATCAAATAATTGCTGAATATTTAGATTTAAATTTTGATTTAAAAAAATTTTCTGAAAGAAATCTTAAAGACATTGCTATACAGAGTTCATTAGATAAATATTATGGTCTTAGAATTTTGAATCAAGATCCTTGGGAATGTTTAGTAAGTTTTATATGTTCTGCTGCTTCTAACTTAAATAAGATAACAAAAAATGTACAAAGTATTATGAAAATAGGAGAAAAGATTGGTCCAGAAGAAATTGATTATATTTTTCCTTCTCCACAAAAAATATTAACTTTTGGAGAACTCAAGTTAAGAAACTTAGGTCTAGGTTTTCGAGCTCCATATGTTATTGATGCTGCTTTAAAAATTATTGAAGAAAAAATAAATTTACAATCATTAAAATTTTCTTCCTACGATATTTCAAAGAAAAAACTGATGATGATTAATGGAGTAGGAGAGAAAATTGCAGATTGTGTACTAGCATTTTCATTAAATTTCTCTAATGCATTCCCAGTTGATAGATGGGTAAGGAGAAGTTTAATAAATCAATATAATCTTTCTGAAAAGCTTAATAATCATGAATTAGGAGACTGGGCAAGAAAGAGGTTCAAAGATGACGGATCTTATGTTCAACAATATCTATTTCATAATATAAAAAATTAATTTTCTAATGATGATTTTACAAATCTTATTTCTTCCTCTTTAGTAGATATTAGCCCTAAAAATCTTTGTTTTTTAATATTTTCTAGAAAAATCCCTACATCTTTTCCTTGAGATACACCAAATGATATTAAATCATCACCATTTAAAATTGGGTCAATTTTTCGTATATTTTCTATGATTTGCGATAATATTTTTTTATATTCGGAGTTGTCAGTAGTAATATATTCAAATTCAAGAATTTTATTAGGAATTTTTTGAATTGTTGATATAGGTGGATTTTTATAAAGTTTTTCACTNNTCCAATCTTTTAACAAATTGGTTAAATCACATTTTGATAATAATTGAATTCTTATATTTTTTGTTAAATCTAATCGAGATATAATTTTTTCTAATTGTTCTCTTGTTTTATCTTTAGTCATTATGTTAAACCAAAATTCAAGAGGATCNTCAAANTTCACTAAATTATGAATTTTTTCAATTTCTTNATTTTTATAATTAATTGAAAGATGAGGAGAAATTACGGATAGAATATTTTTCTTATT
Source organism: Dehalococcoidia bacterium (assembly GCA_002708085.1). Classification (GTDB taxonomy): domain Bacteria; phylum Chloroflexota; class Dehalococcoidia; order Lucifugimonadales; family Lucifugimonadaceae. The sequence goes on along the minus strand of PAOU01000005.1, from coordinate 22,420 downwards.
TAATTCTTCGAAAATTTCAAAAGGGTCTATTTCTAGAGATATTTTTTTTAGTTCANTTATTATTCTTGACCCACTTAATTCACTTATTTTTTCTGAATATTTTTTTATAAGCATTTCAGTATTTTCATCTATCGAGAAGTTTAATCTCTTAGAAAATCTTACAGCTCTAAAAATTCTTGTAGGATCATCAAGGAAACTTTCGTCATGTATTACTTTAATTTTCCCTTCCATTAAATCTTTGAGGCCATTTTGTTGATCAAGTATTTCGCCAAATGAATTGTTACTAAGATCTACGCAGATGCTGTTAATAGTAAAATCTCGTCTTTGAATATCTTTTTTTATATTAGATATTGAGACTGAAGGTAATGAACCTTTAGGATAATAGTTTTCTTCTCTTGCCCTAGCTATATCAATTTTAATATCTTCAATAGTTGTAGTCATAGTCATGAATTTTGAAGTTTCATGGATCTTTACTAGTAATTCTTTCTGTAATTCATTTATGAATTTTTTTAAGTCGCCATCTATTACAAGATCTAATTCGTTGGGTGTGTTTCCTATTAAGATATCTCTAACTGCACCACCTACTAGATATAAAGTCATATTGAGTTGTTCGGCAACTGATCCACTCTTAATAAGGATTTTTACCTGATATTCAGAAAGATGTTTAGTTAATAAATTATTTATATTCATACAGTAAAAATTATTTAATCATTTTCAACTAATAAAAATTGAATTAAACTTAAATTATGGAGTTGTTTTTAGAAAAAGAAAATATATTTAATTATTTAATTATTATATGGATTTTGATTTTTTACGTAAAAGAGTTGAAAGTTTTCAAAAAGATCTCGGATTTGAATTTGAAAATACAAATTTATTAATCACAGCATTATCTCATCCATCCGGGATAAGATTTTTAGAACGTCATTATAATGAATCTAATCAGAGATTAGAATTTCTTGGAGATGCTGTAGTTGGTTTGGTCATTGCAGAATTTTTTTACAATTATAGTTCTGATTGGAATGAAGGAACATTAACTACTCGTCGTTCATTAGTTATTAATGGTAATGCCTTATCTAGAGCAGCAAAAAAACTCAATCTTCACAATAATTTAATAATGAGTAAAGAAGAAAATGAAAGAAAAGGAAATTATAAGAAATCTAATTTGGNAGACGCATTTGAAGCTTTAGTCGGAGCAATTTATCTAGATAAAGGGATGAATTTTGTTTCTAGATTTATAATTACTTCTTTAGAGGATCAAATTTATGAAGCATTAATATCGAATAAAATTAAAGATTTCAAATCTACTTTACAAGAATTAACTCAAAGTAGAGGATTAGGCACTCCTCTTTATAAATTAATTTCAAGGAAGGGCCCATCTCACAAGCCAATTTTTGAAACTGCTGCTATATTAAACGGAGTGTTTTTAAGTTTAGGTTCAGGGTATAGAAAAATTGATGCTGAAATGAGAGCAGCGGAATTAGCTTATAACAAAATAATTGAAAATCAGGATATTNATTTTGGAGTCAGAGCAAAATTTAAATCCAGATTGAAGTTTATTTTAAATGATCTTCAAAATTCTTTTATAGGAAAAAAACCTAAAAGGTGAGATTATTAAGTGGTTTTGATTTTTCTAAAATGGATACTAGTTTTACAGATTATTGGAATAATAGGATTTCCATTATCTTACTTTTTATTTAAAAATTTAAGAAGTGTAGGTATAGGGTTTTCTAAGCCAATTGGGATAATAATTCTTTGTTCAAGTTATTGGCTTATTTCTAATATTCCTGTTTTTCCTATNGGATATACGTCATTAATTATATGGAGTTTATTTTTATTATCGTTATCTTTGATTTTTTTGTTTATTAATAGAAAAGAATTTACATTAATCATTAAACAAAATAAATATCTTTTTTTAACAATAGAAGTTATTTTTTTCTTAGTATTTTTCTTTTGGATATTTATCAGNTTTTTAGATCCGAATATCGTGGGTACAGAAAAACCAATGGACTTTATGATTCTCAATTCTATGATGAATTTTTCTACTTTTCCTCCTACTGACTTATGGTATTCAGGAGAAGTAATTAGTTATTATTATTTTGGATATTGGATCTGGGGCATTATCTCTATTCTTTCAAATATTGCTCCAAACTATACTTATAACCTTAGTATTGCGACTGTAGCAGCTTTAACATCATCTTCAGTATTTGGGTTGATATCTATGATGATTAGAGAGAACAAAGGCTCTACACGTGATTCTATAATTGTAGGGATTGTTACACTTTTCTTTGTGTTATTCTGTACAAATTTCCATATTATTTGGGAAACTTTGACATTAACAGGTTTTCTTAATGAGGGATTTCTAAATTGGTTATCTATTGATGGACTAACAAAAAGAAATATAGGGGATTGGTATTTAAATGGTGGTTGGTGGAGATCATCTAGGATAATAAATTTTTTCGAAAATGGACAATCATTAGATTATACNATTTCAGAGTTCCCATTATTTAGTTTTATTCTTGGTGATTTGCATCCTCATTTAATGTCTATTCCTTTTTTTATTTTATCTTTAGCTACTGTTTATATTTTGCAATTTTTAGATATAAAAAACATTCATGGATATTCTTTAGAGGCTATTACTAAATTATTTTTGATTACTTTAATCGTTGGTTCCTTAGGTTTTATAAATGGATGGGATTTTCCAGTAATAATACTCATATTTTTTATTTTTTACTTTTTTATTCCTCTTATAAGATATTTTTTTACTGAATATGTGTTTCCAAAAAAGTTTATAATTTATTTATTAATTATTACTTTAGGAAGTACTTTAATATTTTTTTCACAATATTATTTACATCTTCAGACACAAGTTCAGTTCCCTCCAATTTTACCGGTGAAAATTTCATCAAGAATTATCCACTTTTTTACTATATGGGGAGTATTTATACTGATAATAATGCCTCTTTTTCTCAAAAATTTAANCTTAATTATTAAAGATTTATCTAATAAAGAAAGATCCTATGAAATTTCTTTTTATAAAATTTTTATAATACTTTTTGTTTTGATATTCGTTATTTGGATTATTATTAATTTTTTGACATACGATCTGATAAATTTTTCTAGGATATTACATAATTCAATTATTATTATTTTCTTGTTTGGAATTCTTATGATTTTTTCAAGAAATATATTTGAAAAATCTAAAAGTATCTGTCCTAATCCTGAATATTTTTTTAATGGATTAATTGTAATTTCATTAATTCTTTTATTGGGAGTCGAGATGTTTAGGGTAAACGATTTTTTTGGAAATAGAATGAATACAATATTTAAAATATATTATCAGGTTTGGATATTATTTAGTTTTATTTCAGGCTATATTTTTTGGAAAGTTTTTTTTACATCTGAAAAAACTTTTATTAACTCTAAGACTATTAAAATTTTTATTTCATCTTCATTATCTATAATTTTTGTGTTTTCAAGTTACTATCTATTATCTTCAATTCACAATAGAACTAATGGTTTTAATAATCCACTTACATTAGATGGCACCAACTACCTTAAAGTATTTAATCCTTTAGAATATGAACTTATTGATTGGGTTAAAAATAATACTGAAAAGGGAGATGTGATATTAGAATCAGTAGGGCAGGATTATACTAAATCATCATTGATTTCTACTTTTTCAGGTAGACCTACTGTATTAGGATGGACAGGACATGAACATCAATGGAGAGGAGACTATTCATTAATTAATTCAAGAAATAAAGATGTTATAAAAATATATACTTCAGAGAATTTAGAAGTAATTTCTAACTTGCTAAATAAATATGATGTTAAGTACATAATAATAGGTGAAAAAGAAATTCTTGATTATCAGGTAGCTAACATTTTAATTTTGGAGCAATTGGGAGATGTGGTATTTAATGAAAAAGGTAATAAAATAATAAAACTTTATTAGTTAAAAATAATATTATGTTTCGAAAAATCGGATTGAATAAAATAGAATTATTAATATCTTCCTTATTAATATTTCTAGCCGGGTTTTTACGTTTTTATGACCTTTCTTCAAGATCAATTCACCATGATGAAAGTCTTCATGGTTTTTTTTCATGGCAGTTTTCAAACGGGATGGGCTTTGAGCATAATCCATTAATGCATGGGGTTTTTTGGTTCTTAGCTAATGGTACTATCTTTTTTTTATTTGGAGATAATGATTTTACACTTAGGGTATTGTCTGCAATATTTGGGATAATTTTGGTGTTAATTCCTATTTTGTTGTTAAAAGATAAGATAGGATTTCTTCCTTCTTTTATTATGTCTTTGCTTTTTACAATTTCTCCGCATCTTTTATATTTCAGTAGGTTTGCAAGAAATGACATTATTATTGTTGTTTGGACTATGGGATTATTTGTATTTTTATGGAGATACTTAGAGAAACGTCAAAATTCTAGTTTATATATGCTAGTGATTTTTTTGGTTTTAGGTTTTATAACTAAGGAAACCAGTTACATCACTGTATTTATTATTGGGTTGTGGTTATTGTTTAAATCTAGATCTGACTTTTATGGATTAATTTTTTCAAAGATGAGTATGAAAAAAATTAAACCTCATACTGATTTATTTATAGTTTTTTTTACGTTATCTCTTCCACTTGCATCTCCTTTAATAGGAATATTTCAAGATTATTTCAATCTAATTTTGGTAGCTAAAGAAGGAACGGTTGGTGTTTCAACAGGTCTCCCATCAGGATCTAATGGTTACATAGTTGCTGTAATTGTTTCTGCACTGTTTTTTCTTGTTTCTTTGATAATAGGTTTATTGTGGGGAGGTAAAAAATGGTTGCTGATTGCCTCATTATTTTGGGGTATTTATATTTTGTTTTATTCAACTTTTTTAACTAATGTTTCTGGAATTAGTACAGGTGTATGGCAATCATTAGGATATTGGATATCTCAGCAAGAAGTAGCTCGTGGTGGTCAACCTTGGTATTATTATTTTATTGTTTTTATAAATTATGAATTTTTGCCCTTCTATTCTTCATTTATTGCATTAATTTATTATATTTTTAAAGGTGATTCTTTTAGAAAATTTTTTGTTTATTGGGTAATTGCTACATTCCTTCTATATTCTTTAGCAGGAGAGAAGATGCCTTGGTTAACAGTCAATATAGTTGTTCCATTTATTGTTTTAACTTCTATTTTCACTTCAGATATTATTAAAAAAATTTACAGTGAAAAAAGATCTTTATTTTCAAATATAATTTTTATTCTTATTCCATTAATTATTTTATTTTCTATTTTTTCCTTTTTTATAACTGATTGGACGAATTTAAATATTGAATCATTTATAAGTATTTGGATATATATAACCTTGATTCTTCTATCTTGTTATTATTTGATATTTTATACTTATAAAAACGGTATATCTTGGACTTCTAAAAGAGTTTTTTTATCTATTTCTTTAATATTAATTATTCTTACTATAAGGATTTCCACCCAAAGTAGTTTTGATGATCCTGATGTTCCAGATGAGATGATTGTTTATACTCAAACTTCTCCTCATGTACATGCTATGTCAAAAAGAATTTATTCTGAAAGCCTCAATAAACTTGGAAATAAAAATTTAAAAATATCCATTGATACATCTGATGGTTACACTTGGCCTTGGGCTTGGTACTTAAGAGATTTTGAAAATACAGAATATGTAAATTTTGATAATTATGATGATAATTTAAATTTACAATCTGATATTTTAATTGTTCATCAGAGAAATAAAGAAACAATCGAAATTGCTTTAGGAGACAATATAAAAGATTATGATCAAAATTTAATTCCTCTAAGGTGGTGGTATCCTGAAAATTATAGAATGAGCAATTACGATGATTTTATTGATAAGATCTCGAACTTTGAAAATATTCAAAATATGATGAATTATTTTTTCTTTAGAGATCTAGAAACTTCAATTGGTTCTGTTAATACTATTGTCTATATTAAATCTGATATGTAACTAATATTTATATATTTAATATAATTAAATTCAATTATGAATTTCAGCTATAAAAAATTACTTGTTGGTTTATTATTTTCAGGATTTTTCTTTCTGTCTATTTATTGGATTTCTAATGATTTCTCTGGTATTTGGGAAGTTTCTAAAAATGCGGATTATTTTATGGTATTTATTGGTCTTCTTTTTTATTCTTTTTCTTTACTTTTTCGAAGTTTTAGATGGAATTATCTTTTGAAAAATAACTCTTCTAAGTTATCCACTAGAAAATTAACTCCAATAGTAATAGTAGGGTATATGTTTAATAATCTGTTACCTATTCGTACTGGAGAAATTGCAAGATGTTTTTATTTAGAACATAAACTAGGAGTAAAAAAAATATTTGCTTTAGGTACAGTGGCAATAGAAAGAATTTCAGATGTAATAGCATTATCTCTTATACTTGGGTTAACTTTAATCTTAGTCTATATAAATTCAGAATCTTTAGAATTTATTAATTATTTACCTGGTAATCAATATTCTTTTATTTTGTTTATTTTATTAATATTTTTAGCTTCTTTACTTTTAATTATAGCTCCATTCTTTAGGCTGAAAATTTATAAAATTTTTGATTACTTTTCACGTAATTCTAATGTTTTTATAAAGAAAATATTTAATTTTATTAAACAATTCTTCGATGGATATTTTTCTATAAATAATTCATCTAAATTAATTAAATTATTATCAATCTCATTTTTAATTTGGATTTTAGAGATTACTATGTATTTTTTTATAGCTGTTTCTGTAAATTTAACCTTAGACAGTTTCTTCCTACTTATATTGACTGTTCTTTTTTTTGGTACGGCGGCTAACTTAGCTGGAATATTTCCATCTACAGCAGGAGGTTGGGGATCATTCGATTTTTTTGGAGTTTTAGTATTAATTTCATTTGGTATTGATGAACAATTATCATTAGGATTTGTAATATTTACACATTTTTTTCTTTGGGCTCCTGTAACATTAATTGGTATGCTCATTTTCCTTAAAGATTGGATTCCATTGAGAAAAATAAAAAATATATAGATAAATGATTTCCAACGGAAAAAATATAACGATTATAGGAGCTGGTTTTACTGGTCTTTCTTCTGCCTATTATTTGTTGAAAAAAGGTTATCATGTAGAAATCTTTGAATCTGCACCATTTATAGGTGGCCAAGCTTCTACAATAAATTTATCTGGTTTTGAAATAGAAAGGGGTTATCATCATTTATTCACTGGAGATTCTCAGATAATTGATTTAATCAATGATTTAGGGTTGCAGGAAAAATTGAAATGGCATCAATCTTCAGTGGGAATTTTTGATGGAGAAAAAATATTTTCATTCCAGTCTCCATTAGATTTAATAAAGTTTAATAAAATTCCATTTTTTGACAGATTAAGGTTGGGGTTCATCACTTTATTATTAAAATACAAAAAAAATTGGAAATCTTTAGAATCTATGACTGCATCTGAATGGATAAAAAGTTGGGCAGGAAAGAATGTTTATGATCAAATATGGGGTCCTTTATTAAGAGGCAAATTTGGAGACTATTCTGAAGAGATAGGAATGCCATGGTTTTGGGGTAAAATTCAAACAAGATTTGGATCTAGAAAACGTTTTAACCAAGAAGTATTAGGTTATCCAAATGGAAGTTTTAAAATCATTTTAGACACTTTAGATAAGAAAATTCACTCTCTTGGAGGGGTGATTTATAAGAATACACCTGTAAAAAAAATATATTTTAATGATAAGAAAGAAATACAAATTAAATTTCTTGAAAATAATTTTAAACAAAAAACAAAAAACACTAATGTTGTGTTATCTACAGTTCCATCATTTGAAATGCTTAATATTTGTGATTTTCCTGATGAATATAAATCAAAATTAGAAGCATCAAAATATTTAGGTGCAAGTGTTTTTATTATGGAACTAAAAGAAAAACTTACTCCTTTTTATTGGTTGAATATTGCTGATAGAAACAGCCCTTTTTTAGGTGTTATTGAGCAATCTAATCTTTTGAGTTCTGAATATTATAAAAATAAAAATTTTCTTTATCTGACTAATTATTTAGATAGAAATGACTGGAGATATAAACTTGAAGAATCAGAATTACTTAATATTTACTGTGATTACTTAAAAAAAATAAATCCTCAATTCAATAAGGATTGGATTATAGATTATACATATAACAAAATCAGTGCAGCTCAACCAATAATTGGTAAAAACTATGGAAATATTATCCCAGAAATTTCAACACCTTTAGAAGGAGTATATTTAGCAAATACAACTCAGATATATCCAGAAGATAGAGGAACAAATTATAGTGTTAAAATGTCACAAAAAGTTGTAGATTTAATTGAGAAGCATTTTTAGTATTCAGGAGTAATGATGACAGATATGTTGGGAAGTATAGTTTTAATTACCGGAGCTGGCTCTGGAATAGGAAGAGAAATAGCAAAGAAATTCGTAGACGCAGGATCAAAAACTATAATAATTGGACGTAGATCTGATCAATTAGAGGGAACAAAACAAATTTGTGACCCAAAGAAAAAAAATAATGTCTTTATAAAACAATGTGATATTACTAAAGAAGAAGATTTAGACGATTTAGTTACTTTTATAAAAAATGAATTTGGAAAAGTAGATGTTTTGGTTAATAATGCCGGAGCAAGTAGTGCTGTAAGAACAATTTCTCATGTTACAGAAGAAATGTGGGACAATGTATTTGACCTAAATATTAAAGCTGTATATCAAATATCTCAAAAATTAATTCCATTAATGTTAGAAAATAAATCGGGAACTATTATTACGATTTCATCTATGGCTGCTCTTAATCCAGGTTTGCTTGGAGGAGCTCCATATGGTGCAGCAAAGGCTGGTGTGACAAATTTAATGGGACATATAAATTCAGAATTGAATTCTCAAGGAATTCGAGCTACAGCAATTATGCCGGCAGAAGTAGATACTCCTATACTAAAAAACAGAGCTATTCCTCCTAACCAAGATGCCAGAAACACTATGATGAAACCTGAAGATTTAGCAGATACCGTTTTCCTATGTGCATCACTACCTCAGAGAACCGTTATAGAACAAATTGTCATGAGTCCTATTAATAAAAGAGATGTAGCTAAAGATCTAGAAGCTGCTAAAAATAGAACAAAGTGAAAAATTTCTATCTTATATAGTTGTGGATGATACACACCTTTGCTACAGTTATTTATAATGAAAAAAGTTCAAATATCCAACGAAGAAAGGTTGATTATTGAATACAAATTCAAAAAATAATGACTTGAGATCCAATATTAGAGAATTACTTAACTCTGAGAATAAAAAATCATCTCAGGATTCGTCACCTCCCAAAACTGTAACAGTGCTATCTTGTTTATTATCTGTTCAAGATAATTTTCATTATATTCCTGATGAAGCTATAGAAGAAATTGCTGATTTTATGGACAAAACTATTAATGATGTTTGGGGTGTAGCTTCTTTTTATACTAATTTCAGATTCTCTCCACCAGGTTCATATTCTTTAGATATATGTTGGGGGCCCACTTGCCATATTTCTGGAGCACAAGAAATATTAAGAGGAATCCATAAAAAGCTTGGAATAGATAGTGAGACTGAAACTGAAGATGGGAAAATTTCTTTAGGGTATAGCACTTGTTTAGGCGCATGTGCACAAGCTCCTGTATATGCTGTTAATCATGAATTAATAGGTAATGCTTCAGTAGAAAAGATTATGGATACAATTAAAGAATTAAAATAAGAGGTAATTTTGTCAGAAATTTTTAATCAATTAGTTTCAAAAATAGAATCACAACAATCAGATGAAGATATTTTGATTCGAGTAGGATATGGAGCATCAGGACAAGCATCAGGTTCTAAAAAAATATTTGATTGGCTGAAAAAAAATTTAAAGTCTAATACTGATATTAGGATGGTAGGAGCTTTAGGTCTTTCTTATCTTGAGCCTATTGTAGATATTAAAATTAAAGATAAACCTAGAGTTTTATTTTCAAATGTTGATATTGAAAAAATTCAAAAAATTACTGATGAATATATCCATAATCAAAATGTATTAAAAGAATATGCATTTGCACAGATTTCAGAAGATGGAGAAAAAATATTTAATAATATTCCTGAATTAGATAATTTTTCACCTTTCAAATATCAAAAAAGGATAGCTACTAGAAATTTTGGAGAAATTGATCCTGAAAGTTTTGAACAATATATTTTAACTGGAGGTTATAAATCTTTAGATAAAGCTTTAAATAGTTTGACTCCTGAAGATGTTCTAGAAGAGGTAAAAAATTCAGGTCTTAGAGGTAGGGGAGGCGCAGCATTTTCTACAGGAATAAAATGGAGTTTTTTAGCTGGTAATAATTCTCCAATAAAATACGTTCTTTGTAATTGTGAAGAAGGTGATCCAGGGGCCTTCAATGATAAAGGGATTTTGGAAAATGATCCTCATACTCTTTTAGAGGGATTGATACTTGCTGGTTATGCCACAAAGTCTTCTCATGGTCATATATTTATTAGGCAAGGTCATACAATACCTATAGAAAATGCAAGAAAAGCTGTTAAAGATGCTTATGAGAATGGTTTACTAGGTAAAAATATTCTTGGATCAGATTTTAATTTTGAGGTGGAAGTGTCTTTAACTGGAGATTCTTATGTAGCAGGAGAAGAAACTGCTTTAATGGAAGCTATAGAAGGTAAAAGATCTATGCCAAGGTTTAGACCTCCTTTCCCAGCACAAGCAGGTTTGTGGGGAAAACCTAGCAATATAAATAATGTAAAAACATTAAGTTATGTTCCTTGGATAATTGAAAATGGTGCGAATGAATTTAAAAAAATTGGAACTGAAAAAAGTTCTGGTACAGCAATAATATGTTTGTCTGGCCATATAAATAATAGAGGAATGTATGAAATTCCTTTTGGTATTACCCTTGGAGATCTATTACAGAATGTTGGAGGTGGATCTTCTACAGGAAAACAGATAAAACTTCTTCAAACTGGTGGTCCCTTAGGTGGAGTTTTAGGCAAAGAAGCATTTGATGTAGTGATGGACTTTGATGAAATGGCTAAAGCAGGTGCAATCTTGGGATCTGGAGGTATTATTGTTGGTGATCAAAATGTTGATGTAGTGGATTTAATAAGGAATCTTGTTGCATTTAATCAATTTGAATCTTGTGGGAAATGTTTTCCATGTAGACTAGGAAACACTCATATGCTTGATATTTTGGATAGAGCTTGCAATGAAAAATCTATTAAAGGTGACCTTGATGTAGTTAAAAAGATTGGGGAAAATATGAAAGTTGGTTCATTGTGCGGACATGGTCAACTCGGATATAATCCTATTTCATCGGCATTAAAGTTTTTTGATCAAGAATTTATTGATAAAATGACTACTCATACAATTAGAGATGAAAAAAGCAAAATACCAGAAATGATTTTACCTACTAGGACTAGACCTTAATATGACTACGGAAGAAAAGAGGAAAATAGAAACATTAACAATTAAAGTTGATGGGAAATTAATTCCAGCTAAACCGGGTCAAACTGTAATTCAAGCAGCTCAAGATGCTGGAATTTACATTCCATATTTATGTTATCACCCTGGAATGGATCCCTATGGAGCTTGCAGAATGTGTGTTGTGGAAACTGAGGTTAATGGTAGAAAAATGATTCAAGCTTCTTGTACTACCCCAGTATCAAATGAAATGATTGTTTCAAGTGACTCTACTGATATAAGAGATCTAAGGAAAGGAATCATGGATCTTTTAATGTCAGAACATCCACATGGCTGTTTAACTTGCCATAGAATAGAGTTGTGTGGCCCTCAAGATGTATGTCAAAGACATGTTTCTGTGACAGATAGATGTACTACCTGTCCTAAAAATGAAAGATGTGAATTGAAAGATACAATTCGAGATACAGAAATGGATCTTACTACTCCATTAACTTATAACCGAAGACAATTGCCAATTCATACGGATGATCCTTTTTATGATAGAGACTATAATTTATGTATTGTTTGTGTAAGATGTGTACGAGTTTGTGATGAAATAAGATTCGATAATGCCATTACTTTAAAATCTAGATCTGGTGTTGCTATTGTAGGAACTTCTCAGGGAACTTCTTTATTAGAATCAGGTTGTGAGTTTTGTGGAGCTTGTATAGATGTTTGTCCTACAGGAGCTCTTGTAGAAAGAAATTATAAATGGGAAAAAGCAGCAAAAAAGACTAAAAGTATTTGTTCTAATTGTCCAGTAGGTTGTCAATTAATCATGGAATCAAATGAACAAGAAAAATCTATTAGGATGATAGGGGATTATTCTGGACAATCAAATGCTGGACAAACTTGTTTCAGAGGTAAATTTGGAAATGACTATGTTAATTTTAGAAATATTAAAGATCCTAAAATTAAACAGGGTACTTCTCAGAATTCAAGTAATTGGGAGGAAGTTAACTTTCTTATTAGTAAAAAAATTAGTGACTTTAATCCTTCTGAAATAGCTATATTGAATTCTCCAAGGTCTACTAATGAAGATTATTTTGTTTCCCAAAAATTCGCTAGATTAGTGTTGAAAACAAACAATGTAGATTCAACTAACAAAGATCAGATTTTGAATTATTTTTCTAAATCCTTAAAATACCCTGGCGGAACTGGAACAATTTTAGATTTAGAAAATGCTGATAACGTAATAATTATTTCTGGAAATCCTACTGAACAACAGAATGTTCTTTCTGTTTTTGCTAAAAAAGCAGCTAGAAATGGTTCAAATATTATAGTTATTGATCCTAGAGAAACTGAAATGACTAGATATTCTAATAAATGGATTAAAAATACACCTAATTCTCAATCTAATCTTATTTCAGCTATTTCTAAATCTGTATTTGATCAAAGAATTGAAGATCAAGTTTTTATTAAAGATCATGGAGAAGGTTTAGATGATTTTAAAACTTCTTTGTGGGATTTTGATTTAGAAAAAATTAAATCTGAATTTGGAATTGACGCTAATCTTGTTACAGAACTTGCTAAAACTATTTCATCAGGATCTACATCATTTATCTTAGGAGTTGATGGACTTAATGATTTTCAATCTTCTGAATTAGTTAAATCTGTTATTAATCTTGCAACTATTACAGGTAATTTATTTAAAAAAGGTTCTGGGGTATTTCCTTTATATAAAGGAGCCAATATTCAAGGAAGTTTAGACTTGGGTCACTCTCCTAATTTGTTACCTGGTTTTAGAAATTTAGAAAACAAAAAAGACGTAGATTTTTTAAATAAATATTGGGATTCTGATTTATCTACTGAAAAAGGAATGAATTATGAAGAAATTATTCAAGGTATAAAAGATAAAAAAATTAAATCATTGTTTGTTATGAATGATGCTTTTGCTGAAGATTTAATGAATAAAGATGTTCTAGATGCTATTTCACAACTTGAATTTTTAGTAGTAGGTACAAGCAAGAAAAATTCTTTATCAGATTTGGCAGATGTGGTTATTCCTATATCCAATTTTACTGAGAGAGAAGGAACAATGACAAATCTTGAAAGACGAGTTCAATTATCACCAAAAGCTCATAATTCAAAAAAAGATTATAAAAGTGTTTGGGAGTTTTATTCTAATCTTGCTCAAACTATAGGTTTTGATGACTTTAATTATGAATCAGCTGAGGCTGTTTTTGATGAAATAAAAGAAATAATAAAAGAATATGAAAAAATAGACTATAAAACATTAAATGATGGTGGGGAAAAATGGGAATTATTGAAGAAAAAAGTTTCATTGCTACCAGTAAAATTCTTATCCAAAGATCAGTTAAATAATGATAGAAATGGTTTATTGTTTTTACATGGAAGAGTATTGAGTCAAACAAATCAAGAAGTTGAAATTATAAAGGGAAATCAAAAAAATATTATTAGTAAAGAAAATATAATTAAAATGCATCCTAATGATGTTAAGAACCTTAATCTGAAAGAAGGTGATTTAATAAATATAGTTAATGGTTCATCTTTTTCAATAGAGGGAAAATTAAAATTAGAACAGGAACTTGAAGGAACTATAAGATACACTTCTTTGTTTGGTGAAATAATGACAAATTATTCAGAATCTAGAGAAGATTGGGCACCTACAATTCCAGATTTAGAATTTAAAACAGTAAGTGTAAAGAAAATTAATAGGAGTTAAAATGTCTAACGCTAAAAAAGTCACTGATCAAAATTTCAATGAAGAAGTAATTGAATCATCAAAGCCTGTATTGGTAGATTTTTGGGCTGAGTGGTGTGGTCCGTGTAAGATGATAGCTCCTTCTTTAGAAGAATTAGCTAATGATTATAAGGATTCAATTGATGTAGCAAAACTTAATGTTGATGAAAATCCAACTACTGCATCTTCTTTTAGTATTCGATCTATTCCTACATTGTTAATTTTTAAAGATGGTTCTCCTGTGTCTCAGATAGTTGGAGCAGTACCTAAAAGTGCAATAAAATCTAAGATTGATGAAGTTTTAGAGAAAGCTTAGTTTGAGTTTATTATTCTTTTTTTTAGGTGTTTGTTTTAAATGCTAATACCTTATAAATGGAAAGCTTTTGGAGCAGTATCATTATCGTTATTTGTAATGGTAATGGATCAATCTGCATTAAATGTTATTCTCCCTGAAATAGCAGAAAGTTTCTCAGTTCGTCTAAGTATTGTCTCATGGGTTACGATAATTGGTGGCTTAACTATAAGTAGTACGTTGCTTCCTTTGGGTAAATTAGCAGATATAATGGGAAGAAGAAAAGTTCATATTATAGGAATGGGATTATTTGGAATAGGTTCTTTAATATGTTATTTTTCTTCAAACATTTCTACCTTGCTGGCTGGAAGAATTTTATCCTCCATAGGTTCATCTATGGATCAAGCTGTTGTAATGGCTATAGTTTTAGCTGTATTTCCTAAAAATGAAAGAGGAAAAGGATTAGGGATGATAACTTTTGCTGTTGGACTAGGCGCAATAGCAGGACCGTTAATAGGAGGACAAATTTCACAGCTTATAGGATGGCGTTTTGTATTCTTAATAATGTTTTTTCCCACATTTTTAGCGTTATCACTTGCTTATTTAGTCCTTAAAGACACATTGATTGGTTCTCCAGAATCAAGTGAAAAAGAAAGATATGATTGGAAAGGCGCTACATATTCTGCATTTTTTATAATAATTTTAATAATCAATATTATTAACCCTCTGAATATTGCTTATTCATCACCAATATATTGGTCTTTATGGTTAATATGTATCTCAATTTTTATAATATTTGTAAGATCTCAATTAACTAACCCTTTTCCAATGTTTAATTTATATTTTTTCACGAAATGGAGATTTTCTTTTGCTGTTGCTGCTAGATTGACTGGTTTCATGTCTAATGCACCTTTCTGGTTTCTTATTCCTTTCTATGCAACGATTGTACTTGGTTACAGTATAAGCTTAACTGGAATTTTAATATTTCTTAATGCAGTAGGAATGTCATTTGCTGGAACTATAGGAGGAAGATTATCAGATAAATTTGGCACTCTAAAATTTATTTTAACGGGTTTATTAGCACTTACTATTTCTTGGATCTTATTGATATTTTTGCCTTCTAATTCTCCTGTGATTTATATTGCTTTTATTTCATTATTCAATGGTGCTTCTAATGGATTATGGATGGCTCCTAATACAAGTGAAACTTTAGAAGATATTGATCGAAATTCCCAAGGAATTATAAGTGCTTTTAACGCTCTAATAAGAAATGTTGGAAGTGTGATAGGAATATCTATTTCTACAACTTTGATAACTTTCATCTTAATTAGTAATGGTTTAGATGTTGAAATTAATGACTTGAAAACAGGCTCTGAGTCAGAGATATTGATATTAGCCAATGCTATGAGATATGCATTTGTAATGCTAGCAAGTTTTAGTATTTTGGGTATAGTTTTGAGTATTTGTGGAAGAATAAAAGATAATAGTTTAGTTAAAAAAAGAGTAATATAATGAGTAAGGAAAAATTGGGAGGAAATTTTGAATCAAAATAGTGATTACAATAATAACGATTCGGACACCGATAATATAGAAATAATTCAATCTGAGGATTATGAAAATAATAATACTGTTATCCCTAAAAAAAATAATATGATTCGAAGAATGATTGGAGCGGCATTACTTAATGTAAATGTTTATGAAGAAATTGAGGCTGATCCAAAAGCAACTTTTCAGGCAGTTCTAATAGTAATATTAGCTAGTTTTTCTGCTGGAATTGGAGCTTTTTCATTATATTCTGTTAATCCTTCAATTTTAGATCTCACATTGTCATCTTTTACTTCATTAATCAGATGGGCTTTTCTTGCATTGATAACTTATTTTGTGGGAAGCATTTTATTAAAGACAGATCAAACAGATGTTACGTGGGGACAATTAGCTCGTACTATGGGTTTTGCTCAAACTCCAGCTATTATTGTGAGTTTAGGCTTTTTCTCTGAAGATATATATCGTTTTATAACAATGATTGTTACTTTCTGGTTGATAGCTACAATGGTAATTGCAGTAAGGCAAGCTCTAGATTTTAAAAGGGGAATGTCTGGAAATCTTAGGGCTTTTATTGTTGTTCTTATAGCATCAATACCAGGGTTATTAATTAATTACTATATTTTATCTCTCAATGCATAAAGATAAAATTGATTCATATAATGTAATTTTTATTATGGCTGATCAAATGAAAGCCACTGCTTCTAATTTATATTCAAAAATGGGAGTTGATACCCCTAATTTGAAAAGAATAGCTAAAGAAGGCATTTTGTTTAATAATGCTGTTACTCCTCATCCTCTTTGTGTTCCTGCTAGAACAGCTATAATGACTTCACGTTATCCTCATACTAATGGTTGTAGAAGAAATGAAACATTAATGCCTAATAAAGAATTGCATGTTTTCGATATTTGGAAACAAAATGGATTTAAAACTGGTTTGATAGGAAAGAATCATTGTTTTGAAACTAAAAAAGACATTTCAAATTTTGATACTTTTATAGAATATGATCATCTTGGAACCAATGATAATAGAACAGATATGCCTTGGGTAACTCCTCAAATATCATATAAAATCACAGAGGATCCTATTGAAACATATGGATCATTTTTAATTGCAGAGAAAACACTTAATTTTTTAGAAAAAAATCAAGATAATCCTTTTGCGTTGTGGGTTTCATTCCCAGATCCTCATGAACCATATGAGGTTCCTAAAAAATACTTTAATGAAGTAAAAGGTACTTTTGAGTTTCCTAAACTTAGAAGTGATGAGTTTTCTGACGGAACAGCTCCTGAAAGAAATGTTCTTTTAAATAAAATTTTGAATATGAATAATGCATCAATTGAAGAAAAACAAAATTTAATTACTGTTTATATGGCAATGGTAAAATTTGTAGATGATTCTATAGGAACTATTTTAGATAAATTAGAGGATTTAAATTTAAAAAGAAAAACAATTATTGTATTTACAGCTGATCATGGGGATTTTGCTGGTGAACATGACATGATTGTCAAAGGGGGAGTATTTTATGATTGTTTGACAAGAGTGCCTTTAATTATTTCTTCTGAAAATATTATTTCAAAAAATAAAATGATTGATCATCCAGTAAATACAATTGATATTATGCCTACTGTGTTAGAGTTACAAGGTTTGAATATACCAGAATCATTTCAAGGGCATTTATTACCAATAAGTGATGATGTAGAACCACAAAAGGCTAGCTTTTCTGAATATGGTACTGGCGGCAAACCTTATCAATTAAATGATCTGAAAAATTTAAATCAACCATATGGATATAAGACTTTGATTGAATGCTTATGGGCTAGAGAAGCAGAAGGCAGAAGGAAAATGGTAAGAACAGAAAATTGGAAATATGTTTTTGATTCTATGGGCGATAAAGATGAATTGTATGATTTGAAAAATGATCCATGGGAACATTATAATTTAGCATCTAAAATAGAATATTTAAAAAAGAAAAATGAACTAAAGTCACTTTTATTAGATTGGATGATTGAGACTGAAGATCCAAATCCTGTTCCTCTTCCAGAATCTGTAGGACCAGAATGGGCGAATCAACTTTAATCTGTTTTTTCAGTGATTTCTAATATCTGATTTACTTTTACATTTTCAAATGTTTGAGAATTTCCATTAGGCCAAGTAATTAATAATTCATCTATTTCTGTACTTTTTCCTAAACCGAAATTAACATCTAAAGAATTAGCAGATATGAAACTCTCTCCACTAGTAACTTGCTTAACTTGTGTGATTTCTTCCCCTTCATTCAGGTATTTAATGGTGACTATAGAACCAATAGCATCAGAATTGCTTCCTGTTCCATCTATGCTCATTCTTCCTTTTAACCTCAATGAAATCCAGTTGTTATTTCCTCCTCCATTAATCCATAAAAATAATGGTCCGCCATTCATTTCTCCTGTTCCATTTTTAAAGATGTAACCATTACTATTTGTAGCAATTAGATCTATATATCCATCATTGTTAAGATCTCCTTTAGCTAATCCTTTTCCATTTTCATGAAATTTTATTCCTATTCTATTTGATTCTAAATCTATATTTTCATCAGATGCATCTACTAATTCGTAATTGACATTATCAATATCAAGTAGATGAGATTCAGTAGTAATATCTTCAAAATTTTCAGGTAAATTTAAGAACATTCTTCCTGGTCCAGGATATCTTAATCCTCCAGGTCCTTCTCCTCTGCCACCCATTGATCCCAACCAATATAGGTCAATATCACCATCATTTTCATAATCAAAAAGTGCAGATCCAAATCCAAATTCATATGCATCTAAACCTTTAGGAATCTGCCAGTCTTCTAGAATATTAAAAATATTTAACCCTTCTGTTGGAAGATATTTATCAGGAGTAATGATTATTGAATCAGAGATATTATTAAAAACAGAATTGAATATCTGACTTTTTTCATCTTGAGTACTATCATTTCTTAATAAATAATGAAAACAAGTTCCCCAACTAAATATATGTCCATAAGCACAATCACCACCTGGGATTTCTGGAGGTGTTCGAGTAAGTGGGTGAAAACCTATATTAGTAACAAAAACATCTAAATCAGCATCAGAATCTATATCTCCAATAGAAAAACCCATCCATGCTCCTACTTTGTCAATTCCTAATTCTCTTGTAATTAGTGTGAATTTAATATTATTTAAATCAGAATCATTTCTATAAACTTTTAACCTATCTCCATCATCGGAAATCCAAAGATCTATATCTGAATCTAAATCATGATCCCAAAAAACTGCAGCTAGAGTTTGTCCTGTAGGATCTCCAACTTTTTCTTCATTTATATCCTTGAAATTAGGATCATAACCTTCATTCCATCTTTGTGATTCTTCATCAAACCATTTTATTGGTTCTCCGTGAGGCATTCTCATTAAAATATTTGGCCCCTTTAAACCTGCTTTTTCTGTAATGTCTGAAAAAGTAAGATTTGCATTGTTTTTATATAAAACATTGTAGTGACCATGGTGTCTTGGGTTATTAAAGGCTATGTAATCTTGATCAGCTCTATTTCCTACGAATATATCTATCCATCCATCGTTATCTATATCTCCACATGAAACACTAATACCTGAACGAATATTTATTTCATCACCAAAAGCTTCCGAAGTAATGTCAGTGAAGGTTCCATTTTTATTATTTAAGAGTAATCTGTCTTTAACTATGTCGAATAAATCGGTTTTGGGAGATACTGACCTGTAGTCTAAACCATCTCCTATTCTTCCATAAGAAGCGACATATAAATCTTGGTAGCCATCGTTGTTAAAGTCACATGCTGCAACTGCTGTGCTGTTACTTTCTGGAAGTGTAACATTTGCAGAATCGGAAATTTCAGCGAATTTTTCATTGCCTAGATTTTCAAATAATTTATTGTTTCCTCCTCTTGTTTCTTCTATTAATGAATTTGTTTCAGCAGAAGTTACATAAATATCCATATCTCCATCTCTATCAAAATCAAATATTGCTACTCCGGGATATCTATTCTCAATCATCCTATCTTTTCCTAATGCTTCCTTTGAAATATCTCTAAATGGAATTAATATATTTTCATTCTGAGTTACAATAGGATTTTCAGAAATACTTTTGGTGTCTGAATTACAACTTATTAAAACTGATAGGATTAATAACATTGATATTAACTTGAAAAAAAACTTATAGTTGTGCATTTAATCTTATGAATTTAAAGTTTTTGGATAATAAAATTATTTTAGATAGAAGGTTTATTATTTTCTTGATGATGTTTTTTATATTTTCATGTAATTCTAATNCTGAATTACCATCTCCAAATAGTTTGGATGAGACTAAAGAAGAAGTCAAAGAAATAAAAAAAACAAATTCGGATGATTCAAAAGAAAAAGAAAAATTTGGATATGTAGATTGGTGGCCTGTTTCAACTGAAGATGAGAAATCAGATAACTATACTGCCACTACATCAACTATTAAAGAGATCCCCTTTCCAGCAAAGAAATTTGTAGATCCTGAATCTACTACAAAATAACTTAAATTGTTGTATTCTTTATCATTACTAGCATTTGAAAATCAATAATGACAAAAAATAAACCTAATATAGTTTTTATTTTTCCNGATCAATTGAGAGCTGACTTTTTGGGTTGTTATGGNGCTGATTTTNTNAAAACNCCNAATATNGA
>PAOU01000005.1:0-1657 GCA_002708085.1 Dehalococcoidia bacterium | reverse complement strand
TNGCAGAAAATGGAGTGCTATACGAAAAAGCTTATNCAGCATCTCCAGTATGTGTACCTGCTAGAACATCATTNCTCACAGGNCTTAATCCNTATAAACATGGAATAACAGGNAATTGGNANGCTATNNGACCTGACTATAAAACAACGGGAATAAAAACTTGGGCAGATATAATTAACGATCAGGGTTATTACACTTCTGCAGTTGGNAAAATGCATTTTTATCCNTGGGATGCAAGNCATGGATTTAGTTATCGAAATATAACTGAGGATAAAAGGCATCTTCATGTAAGGGATGATTATTTTAAATATCTTAGATCTGCTGGTTACCGTAAATATCATGGAAATGAACATGATGGGTATCATGAAAACATCGGAGCTATAAAATCTATTGTTCCTTATGAATATTCATGGGATCATTTTGTAGGTAAAGAAGCNTGTAGATTTATAGATAATTATGGAAAAGATGGTCCATTTGCAATGATGGTAGGTTTTCCTGGTCCTCATGATCCATATGATCCTTCAGAAGATTTTGGAGATATTCCATCAGAAGATAGTGTTCCAGAACCAATACCAATATATGAACATGATGAGCCACATGTAGATGGCCAAATAGATGCTGGTAGGGCAGAATGGGCTGGTTTGAATTTCAATCATATCAATAGGCAAGATGCTAAAAAGAAAAGAAAAATGCGAGCTCATTACGCAGGATTGGTTCAACAGATAGATCACGAAGTGGGTGAAATAATCAAATCTTTGGAGAAGAATAATTTAATTGATAATACTGTAATATTTTTTGCTACAGATCACGGAGATCATTTAGGTGATCATGGCTTATTTGGGAAGGGTACATTCCATGAAGCTTCAGCGCACATTCCATTAATTGTTAGAACACCTGATACTGTTAATAATCCTAAAAGAAGTGATCAATTAGTTTATCTCTATGATATTACTGCAACTATTTTAACTTTTGCTGGAGCTGAAATTCCTTCTTATTATGATTCTAAGCCTTTGCCAGATATTCCTGGAATAGATTCAAGTAATAGGGATATATTATTTGGACTTCAGCCTCATGGTTGGATGGCTTATGATGGAACCTGGAAACTCTCTAAATATCGTAATGGAGTTAGAACTTTATTTAACATGGATGATGATAAGAATGAAGCTAAAAATTTATATGATAACCCGGAAAATTTTGTTTTAAGAAGTGAATTAGAAGCAAAACTTTCTACTGAAATAATGGATTCAATTAATTTTTCAGTTTTTGATAGAATATTAGATAATAAAGATACTAATAATTCACTTAGTCAATCAGATGATTTTGGAAAGGAAGGATGGGAATGGACTTATCCAGCATCTCCTATCAGCAAATTTGGCATGATAGTTAATCATCCAACTACTGACTCTGATTCATAGAAAGTTAATGTTAAAGAACAAAATAAAGGATAAATATGAGTAAGAATAAACCTAATATAGTTTTTATTTTTCCAGATCAATTGAGAGCTGACTTTTTGGGTTGTTATGGAGCTGATTTTTTAAAAACACCAAATATTGATTCCCTCGCAGAAAATGGAGTGCTATACGAAAAAGCTTATACAGCATCTCCAGTATGTGTACCTGCTAGAACATCATTGCTCACAGGTCTTAATCCGTATAAA
>PAOU01000004.1 GCA_002708085.1 Dehalococcoidia bacterium | reverse complement strand
CAAATGCTGAAAAAATAATATTTTAATAATATTTTTCAAAAGTTTTTTCTAATGTATCAAAATTAAATTTAAAATCTGAAGAGATTAATTTTTCAGGCAACATTTTTGTGCTATTAAGGAGAGTTTTTTTTGTAGTTTCTGTAGAAAAATTTGAGATCAAGAATTTTGGAATAGGTAAAAAACAGAATTTTTTAGAATATTTAGTGAAAATTTTCATGAATTCTTTGTTTGTAGTTTGTTGAGGGGCAACAAAATTAACAGGTCCATTTAAAACTGGACTCCGTAGAACATGATAAATACCTGAAATAGTATCTTCCATACTAATCCATGGCCAGAATTGGAAACCATTTCCAAACATTTTGCCCAATCCTAAATTACCCAAAACATTTAATCTTGGTAAAATTCCTCCATTTTTTGATAAAACAAATCCAAATCTCATTAAAATTATCCTAGTATTGGAATTTGAAGGAATATAAGAAGTAGCTGAATTTTCCCATTCCATGGCTAATTGTGAAAGAAATCCTTTTCCAGGAGTAGATTTCTCAGTTAAATTTTCATTTCCTCTATCTCCATAATAGCCAAATCCTGATGCTGACAAAAATACTTTAGGTGGATATTTTAATTTGCTTATTGAAACTGATAAAGTTTTTGTACTTGATATTCTTGATTTCTTTATCTCATAATTATTTGAAATAGGTAGTAAGTTATCAATTTTTTTCCCATTTAAATTTATTATGCAGTCAAAACCTTCTAATAAGTCCAAATTTATATCTTCATTTTCTGGATTCCATAAAATCCCTTTTTGGGTTGGGTTTCTGACAATAGTAGTAACTTTTTCGCCATTATTTTCTAGGTATTGTTTAAGTTCAGTTCCAATTAAACCATTGGAACCTGATATAGCTATTTTCATGAGAAAATTTTAGCATTAATTATTTTTTTTAATTCTTTCAAATACTTCAGGAATAAGAGGGAATATCCATCCTCTGTTTGAAATTATTTCAGTACTTAATTCTTTTGGAATTGCAACGATTATTTCAGGTTCTATAGAAAATTTTCCGGTAAATCCTCCTATAGCACTTCTTGCATGAACNCCAGAATATCCTCCNGAATCAAGTCCNTTNTGTGAATAATCTCCCATTCCNCCNCCAAAAACTGAATGCCATCTAAATGAAAAACCGTTTGTTACAGCAGGCCCAGAATCAAAATCTACATCTGTAGAAACAACCATTCCTAGAGCTTTTACAGTATATAGTACATCATCTAAGTCTCCTCCTTCTCCTCCACATGTAATAGCCCAGTGAAGTCTTTTGATCATATTATCTGCGACATTTTGGGCACCATCTTGTCCATGTTTTACTCTTTCTTCAGTATCATTCATTTGTAGTGTTCCACCTGATTGACCAGATAGATAAACTAAGCCACTTTCATTAAAAATTACTCCTGCTAAACCAGTTCCTTGAATACTTTTAACATTTTCTTCGAATGTTCCAAGATCAATTCCAAGATCATTAATCCTTTCATAAACGCTAAAATTCCTTCTAAACGATTTTGGAATTATAGAATCTTCATAAAATTTCCCCATTTTTTCTCCTTTTGAATTTATAAGTTATATTTTTTTATCATTTCTCTTAAAAAAACTACTGATTTAGGAATCGCAGTTTCTTCATTTTCTTCATCTTGTCCTTCATATACAACACTCAACCAACCATTATATTGAATTTTAGAAAATATTTTCATGATTCTATCATAGTCTAACCATACTTCTTTTCCAGTACCTATTCTATAAATTTTTGCTCTTATATGTGTAGCAAAAGGAGCGCTTTTTTCAATACTTTCATAAAAATTATAACTTGAATCAATTTTACCTCTTTCCCCCATTGATGCTCCAGGAGACCCTCTAAACTGACCAGTATCTAAAATATGTGAAAAATATGGGCTATTAATATCTTTTAATAGCCTTACTACCTGTTCTCCTGTTGCAGGTATACATCCATGATTATGGTTATGTANACCTAAGATAATTTTTTTTGTAGAAGCATAATTAACAGCTTCTCTAGTCACTTCTACTAAATGAGGCCAAGCTTGTTCATCTGTTTGGTTTTCACTTAACCATCCTCCAAAAACTCTAACCATAGGAATTTTCATTTCATATGCTATGTCTACCCATTTTTTTATCATATTGATTTGAGATGATATTTCAGATGGAGGAAGTAGNAAATTGTTACTCAATCCTATATAGCAAATTTTTAGTCCTAATTTTAAACAATCTAATCTAATTTTTTCTAAATATTTTGGGTCTGTTGTTTTAAAATGATTGTAATGTATATCTATTCCATCCATTCTCATTTTGGATGCTTTTTGTATTATGCCATCTAAGTCTATTGATGATTCGTTAAAGGAGTTCTTATAAGAAAGTGATTGTAAACTTAATTTAATCATTAGACTAATGTAGCCACTTTATGATTTTTTATCCAGTCTTCATTTAAGGTTAATCCTATTCCAGGTTTAATCGGTGCAGTAATTTCAGAGTTTTCATCTAATTCTATTGTTTCAATACAAGCAAAATCATGAGCCCAAGTTGGCATCCAGTATTCATAAAAATTGCAATTTTTTATAGTCATCATTACATGTAAGTTGGCCATATTCATGAAGATATTACCTCCTGTTCCAATTTCACAATTTGTATTTGATGTTTTTGCCAGTTCACATAAATTTTTTAATCCAGTTATTCCAAATTTTTTTGATGTACCTCTGATTAATTTAAGATTTCCATCTCTCAAATAGTTTGAAAATTCTTCAAACAAAAATCTTGGTTTATCACTCATAGCTAAAGGTGTTTTTAGTTTATTAGATAGTTTTTTGATTGAGTCAAAATTATTCCATGGGACAGGATCTTCAAACCAATAATAATTATTTAAGTCTAAAGCTTTTCCAACTTCTAAAGCTTTTTGATAATCATAACCATTGTTAGGGTCTAACATTAAAGTAAATTCAGGACCAAGAAATTTTCTAGTTTCTTCAATGGTTTTTATTGTGTCTTTTGTAGACATTACTCCAGGATGAATTTTATAAGCTTTGAAATTTCTGCTTTTAAGTTCAAGTGCTTCTTCTAAATAACCTTTGTGATTTTCATATCTTGGTTGGTATGTTCCATAAACTGGAATAGAATTTCTGATTTGTCCAAGAATTTTATGGATAGGGGAGTCATTTATTTTTCCTATTATGTCCCAAATAGCAACATCTATACTAGCTAAACATTCATGATATAAAGTTTTATTAATGTTATGATTTTTTGCTAATTCAAATAATTTTTTCCATATAGATTCCCAATTTTTTTCTTTAGAATTTATCAATATAGGCTTGAAAGTTTTTATAATTTCTTTGATTTTGTCAGTAGAGTTTCCCCTATGTTGGCCTATTATAGAATTTCCTTCTATGCCTGTACTCGTAACTACTCTTATTATGCCTTGCTGTACAACTCCTCCAGTTAAACCTCGATCACCTCGATTATCTTTTAATCCTACAAATTCTAATTCTCGTTCTACGACGTCTATTGATATTTCATCTATTTTTATATTGTTTTTTGATAAATTTTTCATAGCTATCTAATTTCAGTATGATGTTTTTAGATTATAAGTATACAGAATCAAATTATGTACTTGAAAAATATTCTTAAGGAGTTTGAATATTGATTGAAAAAGAAAAAAATCAAAGAGTAAAAAACAAAGTTGCACTAGTCACAGGTGGTAGTGCTGGTATAGGAGCAGCTACTGTAAGAATGTTATTGGAGCATGGCTCTTCAGTTTTTATCGGAGATATAAATGTTGAAGAAGGTAATCAACTTGCTGCTGATTTGAAACATTTAGGATTTGTTCAATTTTTAAAACTAGACGTTGGAAATGAAAATAATTGGGAAAATGTGATTAATCAAATAATGAAAACTAAAAAAAGATTGGATATTTTAGTAAACAATGCCGGTGTTTCAACTTGGGAAACTAGAAAACAAGTTTTAGAAACATCTTTAGATGCATGGGAATTATCTATGAAAGTAAATTCTACAGGAGTATTTTTAGGTACTAGAGCTGTTTTACCTGTTATGAAGAATCAAAAATCTGGATCTATTGTGAATATTTCTTCTATTTTTGGAATCGCTGGAAGTAAAGGAGGTGCTTCTTATCATGCTTCGAAAGGAGCTGTGAGGAGTTTTACTAAGGCTTCAGCAATACAATATGCTGAATATGGAATAAGAGTGAATTCAATACATCCTGGTTTTACCGATACATCAATGACTGAGGATCTTCATGGTTCCACTCATGAACGTACTGATGAAGGCTCTAGAAGAGAAGAAATTACACCCTTAGGTAGAATAGGAAAACCAGAAGATATTGCTTACGGAGTTCTATATTTAGGAAGTGATGAGTCAAATTGGGTTACCGGTTCTGAATTAGTTATTGATGGAGGGGTTTTAGCTCAATAAAATGGCAAAAATTATTTTAGTTAGACATGGACAGAGTATTTGGAATCTTGAAAATAAGTTTACTGGTTGGGTAGATGTTGATTTGTCTAAATATGGTGAAATAGAGGCATTGAATGCTGGAAAAAGTATTAGTCAGTTAGATATAAAATTTGATATAGCATATACATCTATATTGTTAAGAGCAGTTCGTACCTTAGAAGTAATTCTTAATCAAATTCATCAAGAAAAATTAGTTGTCTTTAAGGATTGGAGACTTAATGAAAGACATTATGGAAATCTCCAAGGTTTAAATAAAGAAGATACTTCTAGACGTTTTGGTAAAGAACAAGTTTTTGAATGGCGTAGAAGTTATTCTTTAAGACCACCAGAAATCAATGAAACTGATTTTAATTCTATGAGAAAAAATAGTCTTTTTAAGAATATTCCACATGAGAAATTGCCAAGATCAGAATCATTAAAAGATACTATAGAAAGGATGACCCCTTTTATTGAAAATGTTTTTCTAAAAGATGTATCACTAGATAAAAATTTGATAATTTCTGCTCATGGAAACTCTTTAAGGGCATTAATAAAATTTATTGAAAATATTTCTGATAAAGATATTTTAAAATTAGAAATTCCTACGGGAAAACCTATTCTAATGAAATTTAAAAACGGATTATATTTAAGTAGAAAATATTTATAATATAATTTTATTTTTGCAATTCTTTAGGAAGTTTGAATGTAATGTCTTCTGGATTTCCATCTATACTACTTAATTTTGATGGATTTAAATATTGAACAACTTTCTGTACCATGCCTTCTGGTGTAGAAGCTCCTGATGTAATTCCTACAACTTTCTTTCCCTCTATCCATTCAGGAAGAATTTCATTGGGTTCCATAATTAAAAAACTAGGAGTTCCGAAAGATTCTGATACTTCTTGAAGTCTCTTACAGTTTGAACTATTCTGAGAACCTATTACAAGAACCAAATCTGATTTTAGAGCTAATTCTTTTACAGCATCTTGTCTATTAGTAGTCGCATAGCATATATCATTTCTTACTAAAGCTTTTGGGAATTTTCTTTTAATTTGCTTTACTGCTTTTGAAGTATCTTCAACTGATAAAGTGGTTTGTGTAAGAACAGCAACTTCTTCATCAGGTTTAAGATTATCTAGAGTCCATTTTTCTCTTTCATCTATTAGAGTCATAGATGCTGTTTGTCCCATAGTCCCTTTCACTTCTTGATGACCTCTGTGCCCAACCAGAATTATTTTTTTTCCAGATTGTGAATATTTTTTTGCTTCATTATGAACTTTAGTTACTAAAGGACAAGTAGCATCAATAATTTTTAATTCTTTCTCTTGAGCTTTTATGAAATCTTTAGGATCAGAACCATGAGCTGAAAAAATTACTACAGAATTATTGGGTATTTCTTCAACATTTTCAACTGTGATTGCACCTTTTCTTTCGACTTCTTCTACAACTTTTGCATTATGTACAATTTCATGTTTTACATATACAGGAGCTCCATATTTTTCTAAAGTGAGTTCTACAATATCAATTGCTCTCACAACTCCTGCACAAAATCCTCTTGGATTACTTAGAATTACTTTCATTTTTTATAATTTATTTTTCATTTAATATGATTTTGTCAGAAATTTTGATCTTCTTCAACTGAATTCTTTAAAACTATAAGTGGTGAAATAAAGAAAGAAAAAGATGATAGAAGTAAGAGGAAATAATAACCCCAATTATGATTTTGAATATTTAGCCAATCTACCAAAAAGCCTGAACTCCTTGCTAATCCGCTTCCAATTAGAAAAGCAATTGCAGTAAAACCTAAAGTTCTACCAGCAAAATCTTTTGGGATTAAATCATTAGCTATAGCCCAAAATAAACTTATTATTAATCCAACTGAAATTCCTATTAAAGCACAACCAATTAGTACTGGAATCACAGTGTGAAATGGAATCATCAGAGATGGGCCAAATATTCCTGAAATGCTTGCTAAAATTAATAAAGGCTTTTTCCCTATTTTGTCAGAAATATATCCTGCAGGTATTACAATAATTCCAATTGTTAAGCATAAAACTAAAATTATATAAGTGGTAGTCTGAGCAGGATTACTTTGTATAACTACATCACTAACAAAATAAATAGCAAATGTTTGTAAGCTTGATAAAGAAGTTACACTTATACTAAAAGCAATTATAAACCAAATAAATCTTTTTCTTTGATTTTTTGACCATTTTTTTTCAATATGTTTTTTTTGATTTATTTTTTGAGGGATTTGATTTATTTTTTGAGGTTTCAAGCTGAAAAAACTCCAAAGAGTTGAAAGAGACATAATGATAGAAATAAGAATTATAGAAGCCCAAAACCATTGAGAATCTTCAGGCCCCGAATAATTTTTCATAAATTGTAAAGTTATTAGAAGAACTATTGCTGCTCCTAATACTCTTGAAAAATTAAAAATTCCAGATGCTGAACCAAAACTTTTTGATTCGATATGATCTTTTATTAATGCATTAGCAGGGCCTTCACCCAAATTACCGAAGACATTTATAATCATAAAGATGATCATTAAACCTAAAACAGATTGTACTGGAACTAGAAAAAGTGAGAAAAATGAAACTCCTATTCCACCCACCACTAAAAATGGAAGTCTTTTCCCATATCCAGATTTAATATTTTTATCACTAAAAAATCCAGCTAAGGGTTGTATTAGACTTGCAGTTAAACCTGTAATTAGAGAGATTAATCCCAAAAGACCATTTTTTCCTAGATTCATTCCTAAAATAGTTACGGGAGAAGCATTTAAAATATCTAATACTTTGTAGGGTAATATTATTGCGCCTAGAGTAACTAATGTTCCAGAAATCCCAAAAACATAAGAACTTAAGTTTAATAAGCTATTAGATCCTTTGTTGAATTCAGTAATTATTGGTTTGAGTAAAATATTAGAAATCTGTTTCATTAAGTTGTGTGATAATTAGAATTTAGTTTATTCAAATAATATATTAATCTGAATATATAACTATTTTATGTCATATTTTAATTTTAGTATTATTATTACTAGAGTTTGAAAATATCTAAATTAAAATATTTATTTGAAGTATAATTTTCTTCATTAAGCTACTTGATATTAGGGGGGTAATATGCAAGGACGTTTTGGGAATCTAAAAATTTTTTCTGGTAATGCTAATAAATTATTAACGGAAAAAATTTGTGAATATTTACACGAAAAACCAGGAAAAATAGAAGTATTTAAGTTTCGAAATGATAATAGCTTTGTAAGAATATTAGAAAATGTTAGAGAACATGATGTATTTTTAGTTCAACCAACTAGCGGTGATGTTAATGATAGCATCATGGAGTTATTAATAATGATAGATGCTGCTAGAAGAGCATCTGCTGCTAGAGTAACTGCAGTAATGCCTTACTATGGTTATGGAAGAACCGATAAAAAAGATCAACCTAGAGTTCCTATTACTGCTAGATTAATTGCAGATTTAATTTCAACTGCTGGTGCTGATCGAGTAATAACTGTTGATTTACATGCTGCTCAAATTCAAGGATTTTTTAATATTCCGGTTGATGAATTGACTGCTGTACAAATGTTTGCAGATTATTTTTTGACAAAATCATTCGAAAATATAGTAGTAATAGCTACAGATGTAGGCATTAGTAAGGATGCTAGAGACTTTGCTGAGAGATTAAAAGCACCATTAGCAATAGTTGAGAAAAGAAGAGTTGGTAATGATGATAATGTACAAACATTGAATATTATTGGTGATGTGAAAGATAAAATTGCAATAACTTTTGACGATGAAATAGATACAGGAGGCTCTTTAATTCAAGCTTTAGCTGCACTAGAAGATCAGGGCGCCAAGGAAGTTTATAGTTGTGCTACACATGCAGTTTTTTCAAATGGTGCATTGGAAAGACTATCTGCTCATAGTATTTTAAAAGAACTAATAGTTACAGATACTATTACTCAAAAGACTTCTTCAGGTAAACTTAAAGTTTTATCTATAGCCCCTTTACTAGGAGAAGCAATTTCAAGAATACAGACTGGTAGATCAGTTGGAGCTCTTTTTAAAAAATAAAAATATTTTATAAATGGTAGAAATTTTATCAAAAATATTTGGAGACCCAAATAAGAAAATTATTCGTAATCTTTCTTCAATTGTCTCTGAGATAAATGATTTGGAAAAAGTTTTTGAAAGCTTTTCTAGTCAAGATGATTTTATTAATAAAACTGAAGAATTAAAGAATAGAGTTTTAAATGGAGAAACTCTAGACGATATACTTATTGAAGCTTACGCATTGGTTAGAGAAGTATCAAAAAGAATTTTAGGTCAGAGACATTTTGATGTTCAATTAATTGGAGGCATAGTTTTACATCAAGGTAAAATTGCTGAAATGAAAACAGGAGAAGGTAAAACTTTAGTAGCTACTCTTCCTTCATATCTAAATGCATTGTCAGGTCATGGTGTTCATGTTGTAACTGTTAATGATTATTTATCAAAAAGAGATGCATCATGGATGGGGCCGATTCATAGATTTCTTGGATTAAAAGTAGGATGTTTACAACAAGAAAAATCTTTTATTCTACCCGAAATTCCTGGAGAAAATTTTGATGGGGATTTTGAAAAATTAATTGAGGTTGAAAGAAATATAGCTTATTCATGTGACATACTTTATGGAACTAACAATGAGTTTGGTTTTGACTATTTAAGGGATAATATGGTTGATTCAAAATCAAGAATAGTACAGAAAGAACATGCATTTGCTATAGTCGATGAAGTCGATAATATTTTAATCGATGGGGCAAGAACCCCTTTAATAATTAGTGGTCCCGTGAAAGACAGAGGACAGGACTATAAAAAATTTGCTCATTTAGCTAGAACATTGCATGTAGATGAAGATTTTACGAGTGATGAAAAAAACAGATCAATTAATTTAACTGAAGATGGAATAAATAAGATTGAAAAAACTCTGAATATTTCTAATCTATATGATCAAGAAAATTTTGGGGTCACTCATTTTATAGAAAATGCTATTAAAGCTAATATTCATTACATAAAAGATAGAGAATATGTGATAAATGATGGACAAGTTGTTCTTGTAGATGAATTTACTGGTAGATTGATGCAGGGGAGAAGATATTCAGATGGTTTACATCAAGCAATTGAAGCAAAAGAGAATTTAAAAATTCAACGAGAATCTGCTACGTACGCTACTATTACTTTGCAAAATTATTTTCGTATCTATTCTAAATTATCAGGAATGACGGGTACTGCTTCTACTGAGGCTGAAGAATTTGATAAAATTTATTCCTTAGATGTTGTTCAGATTCCAACTAATCAACCAAATATTAGAGAAGATGTTCCTGATTTGATATTTAATAGTGAAAAATCAAAATTTAATGCGCTTGTAAAAAAAATTAGAGATCTTCAAAAATTAGGTCAACCTGTACTAGTTGGAACTACAAGCATAGAAAAATCAGAATTGTTAAGTAATTTGTTAAGAAAAAATAATGTTAATCATCAAGTTTTAAATGCAAAACAACATGAAAAAGAAGCTTTAATTATTGCTGATGCTGGAAAAGAAGGTACTGTGACTGTAGCAACTAATATGGCTGGTAGGGGTACAGATATTATATTAGGAGGCAGTAAGAGTGTCGGAGAAAAGGAATGGGAAATTCATAATCAGAAAATTTTGAATTTAGGAGGATTAGTAATTTTAGGATCTGAAAGACATGAATCTAGAAGAATAGATAATCAGTTGAGAGGTCGTGCAGGTCGACAAGGTGATCCAGGAGGCACACAATTTTATATATCGGCTGAAGATGATTTGATGAAAAGATTTGGAGGAGATCGAATTCAATCTATTATGAATATGGTTGGTTTAGATGAAGAAACTCCTATAGAGAATAAACTTTTGACTAGAGCAGTTGAAGGAGCTCAGTCAAAAGTTGAAGGGTTTCATTTTGAAATCAGAAAAACTTTAGTTGATTATGATGATGTCATAAATACACAGAGAGAAATAATTTATCAATTAAGAAAACAGGCATTTAGTGATGAATTATTACAAGAAAAAATTCTTGATATTATTCATAATGAAGTTGAGGACTTAGTAACCGGTTTTTCACTTAATGATAGAAATAAAGAAGATATTGATTTATTTTCTCAAGAGTTTTCAAAAATCATTCCTTCTTCAAAATCTCATCTTGAAGATATAGAAAATATTACTGGAGACTCTTCTATTCTATCTGAAAAACTTCATGAAATAATTGATAATCAATTTGTTTTATTAAAAGAAAATTTGCAACTTGATCAGTTTAATGGTTGGTTAAGGTTTGTCTTATTAAGATCTATAGATTCTCAATGGGTAGAACATCTAACTATCATGGATAATATGAGACAAGGCATTGGGTTACAAGCTGCTGGTCAAAGAGATCCTCTAGTGCAATATAAAACTATTGGTTTTCAGATGTTTGAAGATTTAATGTTTAGAATTAATAGGGATATTTCAAGGACAATTTTTAATGTAGGTGTTAATTTTGAATCTAATAATTCTACTAAAAATTCTAATGATTCTCTCCGAACTTCTAAGGGTTCCATGATGGATAATGTTAATTCAGGTCATGGAGAAAAAAGAATTATTGGGAAAAAAATTGGTAGAAATGATCCGTGTCCTTGTGGAAGTGGGAAAAAATATAAAAAATGTTCAGAAACAGAAACATGTGGTGCGAAAGTCTAAGTTAGATAATGGATGATATTTTTGAGGAATTTTTAAAGAATGACAGAAAAATTTATCATGATGAATTCTTAAAAGAAAATTATTCTACTGATTCTTATTTTGAACTTGTTGAAAAATCTTTGAAAGATGGTTTAGATTGGAGAGAGGTTGTGTTGGGTACTATAAAAATTTGGAAAATACCAGAAGAAAAATTTGGAAATCAAAAATTAATTTATTTAATTTCTGGAGAAGCATTTAATTGGATTAGATTAGCAACAAGGATAATTAGTTCTTTTAATATTCAACCACCTAGAGAACAAATCAATGATTTCCTTTTTAAGGGTTTTCTACCATTTGGTTTTTCTGAAAATAAATTTAAATCTAAGATTGGAGATGTGAAATTTAGAGGTTGGCAAAATTATTTTTACGGTGTAATTGTAGAAGAAAGTGTTATTGAGTTATCAAAATTAAAATTTATGAAAAAAGTGTTTTCTTCGGGAATTGATATTTCTGAGAAAATTTTAGATGAAATTTATAAAGAAATTTATGGTGATATTTTTGAGGTTTTATGGGAAAAATTTAATTTTTATGATCAAAAAGGAAATCGTAATAAAAAATATTATTTACCTAAAACTACTGGTCAATCTCAAATTGATGAATTTACATACTGGTTGTTTAAAAATAGATTAATGAATTCTACGCCTGAAGTTTTTGCTAGTAGAGTTAATGAAGCATTGAAATATTTGGATAATGTCAAAATGAATAATATGATGAGGATATCTATTAATTAGATTTGTAATCGTTGTGACAAAGAAATTTTTAAATATTAAAATGGATGATTTTCCTAAAAATCATGATTTTTCTTCATCAGAAGAAACTATTATTAATAAATGGGAGAGTTCTGGAATTTTTAAATGGGATTCTAAAACTTCAAAAAAAGAAATTTTTTCTGTGGATACTCCTCCTCCCACTGCTAGCGGGTATCTTCATATGGGGCATATTTTCTCTTATACTCATCAAGATTTTATAGTTAGGTTTCAAAGAATGATTGGGAAAAATATTTTTTATCCAATGGGGTGGGATGATAATGGATTACCTACTGAGAGAAGAGTACAAGATTATTTTAATGTGAGATGTGATCCATCTCAAACTTCTATAAAAAACATTATAGAAGTTGTGAAAATTAGAGATAAAAAAAGTGCTCCTTTGAAAGTTTCTAGAAATAATTTTATTGAATTATGTCATTTGGTTACCCAAGAAGATGAAAAGATTTTCAAAGATGTTTTTACAAAAATAGCACTTTCTGTTGATTGGACTCAAGAATATTCAACTATTGGAGAATTGCCAAGGAAATTAGCTCAAAAAAGCTTTTTGGATCTTTTTAACAAAGGTCATATTTATAATACTGATTTTCCAGTAATGTGGGATCCAGGATTTCAAACTGCTGTTGCACAAGCTGAGGTAGAAGATAGAGAAGTTGAAGGAGCTTTTCATGATATAAAATTTTCAATTCCTGAAATCGATAAGGAGTTTACTATTTCTACTACAAGACCTGAATTACTTCCTGCTTGTGTAGGAATTACTGCACATCCAGATGATAAAAGGTACAAAAGTTTTTTTGGAAAAAAGGCTATTACTCCTCTATTTGGAGTTTCAGTACCAATTTTTGCTAGTGACTTAGTTGATCCTGAAAAAGGGACAGGGATATTAATGGTTTGTACTTTTGGAGATCAAGTCGATGTTCAATGGTGGAAAGAGAATAATTTAGATTTAAGACAATTGCTAGATTTTTATGGAAGATTTAAAGAAATTGAATTTGGAGAAAAAGAATGGGAGTCTTCAAATTCAGAAAAAGCAAATTCTATTTATAAACTTTTAATAGGTAGAACAGTTAAACAGGGAAGAGAAATTGTTGTGGAGAATTTAAAAAATCCCAATAATTTTGAAGATTCTAAAATTGCATTAGTTGGTGACCTGAAAAATATTACTCATTCTGTAAGATTTTATGAGAGAAGTAAGGTACCACTAGAATATTTGAATACAAGACAGTGGTTTGTAAGGTTAATGGATAAAAAATCAGATCTTATTCAAAAAGGTAAAGAAATTTCTTGGCATCCTGAATTTATGAGAAAAAGATATGAAAATTGGACAGAAAATTTGCAAGCTGATTGGTGTATAAGTAGACAAAGATTTTTTGGGGTCCCTTTTCCTGTATGGTATACGTTAGATAGTGATTGTAATCCAGACTATGAAAATCCTATTATTGCGTCTTGGGAAGATTTGCCCGTTGATCCAATGGAAGATACACCTAAAGGGTATGAACCAGAACAAAGAGGCAAACCCAATGGGTTTATAGGAGAATCAGATGTTTTCGATACATGGTTTACTAGCAGTTTATCGCCTCAGATAGCTGCTCATTGGGATGAATCAGAAGATAAAATGCATCAGATTTTTCCAAATAATATTAGACCTCAAAGTCATGAAATTATTAGAACTTGGGCATTTTATACAATCGTAAAATCTCTTTTACACCATGATTCTATACCCTGGAAAAATGTAGTTATAAGTGGTTGGATTTTAGATCCAGACAGAAAAAAAATGAGTAAAAGTAAAGGAAATGTTGTAACGCCTTCAGACTTAATTCAAGAATATGGAACTGATCCTGTAAGATATTGGGCAGCTAGCGCAAGATTAGGAACTGATACTGCATTTGATGAGCAAGTATTTAAAATAGGTAAACGTTTATCTACCAAAATATATAATGCCAGTAAATTTGTTTTGTCTCAAGATGCATTGGAAGGAGAAGTGAAAAATCCCTTAGACTTATCTTTTTTAGCAAACTTGATCGAACATGTAGATATATGCTCCAACAATTACAATAAATTTAATTTTGCTGAATCAATGATGGTAGCAGAAAAATTTTTCTGGAATATGTTTACTGATAATTATTTAGAATTAGTTAAGAATAGAGCAAGACAAAATGAAGATTTAGAACAACAAACTTCTTCAGTTGCTACATTGAGATTAACTTTGAATGTGATGTTAAGATTATTTGCACCGGTTCTTCCAATAATTACAGATGAAGTATGGAGTTGGGTTTTTGCAAAAGAAACTGGTATTGATTCTATTCATTCTTCAACATGGCCTACCAAAGAAGAAATATTAAATTATTCTTTTAAAGAAGAAGAAAAAAAATTATTTCTTACAACATGTGATGCTATTCGTGCTATTAGAAGATCAAAAACACAAAATGGATTCAGACTAGGTGCTGAAGTTAAATCTATATCATTGGTTGGTACTGAAAAGGATATTAAACTTTTAGAACTAGCTAAGAATGATATAGTTACTGCTGCAAGATGTGAAATTCTCAATTTAGAATTAGGAAAAGAAATAGAAGCTAGAATAATCGATTAGATTATTCTAGTATTTCTGATTCTAATTGAAGATCTTCACCACAGAATTCAATCCAAGGTTTAAAATCTTCTACAAATTTTTTCCCTTCTTCTAGAGATGTTAAACCTTTTATAGATCTTCCTTGGTCATATCCTCTTGCTTTAGCCATTGCTTCTACACCTCTTTTAGTAGATCTAACTCCGCCTAATATCATAGTGTTTCCATCTTCAATAACTACTAGGTCAAGACCATTCTTCTTTTTTTTCCAAATTAATTTCATTGTTTTCCTTTTTGTATGATTTTAACTAATTAATGAAATTGTTTCATCTAATAAAATATGAGCTAATTCAGTTTTAGGCATTACAGGCAATTCAGTAATAGATCCATTTTTTTGTATTAATGTTACTTGATTATTGTCACTATTAAATCCAATATCTTCTCTTGACACATCATTAGCTATAATCATATCAAGATTTTTTTCTTTCAGTTTTATTTTTGCATTTTCTATAATATTTTCAGTTTCAGCAGCAAAAGCTATTTTTGTGATATTTTTGTTTTTTAATTGTTTTATAATATCTGAAGTTTTTTCTAATTCAATATTAAAATTGTTTTCTTTGGGATTTTTTTTAATTTTATTGATTTCTATGTTTTTTGGTTTAAAATCACAAACTGCCGCTGCCATGAAAATTATATCTGATGATTCAGCGTTAGGTAGAATTGTTTTTTCTAAATCTGAAGAAGTTTCAATATAATGATTTATTACTCCTAATGGAACTGGGAGAGAAATGTTTTTAGCAGAAAAAAGTGAAACATTTGCTCCTCTATCTCTAGCTGCAGTTGCAATTGCGTAACCCATTTTACCGCTTGATTTGTTGCCTATATATCTTACAGGGTCAATAAATTCTCTAGTTCCTCCTGCTGAGATAATTATCTTTCTTGTCTTTAAATCTCCAGTTTTAGACATTAATAGCATGGCATTTTCTAAAATAAAATTAGGATCAACCATTCTACCTTTTCCTGTAATTCCAGATGCTAATCTTCCTATTTGAGGTTCAAGGATACAGAATCTATTTTTATCTAAGGACTTTAAATTTTTACTAACATTATTTTCATACATTCCTGCATCCATTGCGGGTGCCAATATAACGGGAGATTTACTTGCAGAAATGGTTCCTGTTATAGGATCATCAGTAATTCCATGTGAAATTTTAGCTATAGAGTTTGCTGTTATAGGAGCAATTATTATTAAATCTGAATTTTTAGCAAGATGTACATGATCAATATTCATATCACTAAAATTTTCAAAATAGTTTGTGATTACAGGATTATGACTTAATGCTTCGAAAGTATTTTTTCCAACAAAATTTTCCGCATTTTTACTCATAATTACAGATACATTAGCTCCTACTTGAACAAGTTTGCTAACTAAATCTGCACTTTTGTAAGCAGCAATACTTCCTGTAACGCCAACTGTTATATTTTTTCCTTCAAGAGGGTTTCTTTTTATTTTTTTCATAATGATATTTTATCGTAAATTCAAATTATAAATAAAATTTAGACCTTTCAGTGTTAAATCTTGGTCTACTTTATCGAAATAGTCAGTATATGAAGACATTAATGGAGCTAAACCACCTGTAGCTATTACAAATATTTTATTGTTATTTGTATACTCTTCGAGTTCTTTTTTGAAACTTTTTATCATTCCTTCTACAAGGTAAAGATATCCCCAGAATAATCCTGATTGTAAGGAATCATTAGTATTTCTCCCGATAATATTTTTTGTTGGAGATACTTCAATTCTATGTAATAGAGAAGTGTTAATATATAAAGCTTCAGATGCTACTTCTATTCCGGGTGATATTGCTCCACCTAAATATTTTCCAGATTCTGTGATTGCATCAAAAACTGTTGCTGTTCCAAAATCTACTATAATTTTATTATTGGAGTATAAAGTTTTTGCAGCTACAGCATCACATATTCGATCAGAACCTACATCTGATGGAATTTCATAAAGTATCTCTAGATTGGTTTTTGTTTCGGAGTTCATTACATGTACATTTAAATTTGTTATTTTTTGAATCGAAATTTTTATATGATTGGTTATTGAAGGGACTACTGATCCAATAATTACTCCATTAATATCTTTGTAATTTTGAAGATCTTTTTTTAGGAAATCGAATATTTTATCTTGGTATTCTATCTGAGATGATTTTAAATTAGTTCTTAATGATCTTTTAATTATTAGAGAATCATTTTGAAATATTCCCATAGAAATATTTGTGTTTCCAATATCTATTGTCATTAACATAATTAATTAAGTAGTATTTCTGTGAATGCTTCTGGGATTTTTTCTAAAATATCTGTTGATGTCATACCATATACCCCTTTGTTATTTGTTGCTAGATATCCTGATAAACCATGTAAATATACACCTAATGATGCTGAATCGAAAGAATTTAACTGGGTATGTGCTGATAATCCACTAATAATTCCTGTTAATAAATCTCCTGATCCGGCTTTTGATAGTCCACTATTTGACCAAGGACTAATTAATAAATTTCCATTAGGATGAGATATTATTGTATTTGAACCTTTCAATACAATTATTTGATTCCATATTGAACTAAATTCTTGTGTGATTTCAACTTTATTTTTTTGAATTTCTTGTATGGAGATTTTCGTTAAACGGGACATTTCACCAAAATGAGGAGTTAAAATACATTCTCCAGGGACTTTGTCCCACCATTTTTTTTCAGATGATATTTGATTAAGAGCATCGGCATCTAAGATTATTTTTTTGGATTTGAAATCATTGTCAGATAGTTTTTTCAATGTATATAGAGTAAATTTTCTTGTATTTTCTTCTAGTCCCATTCCTGGCCCTATAACTATTGATGTGAATTTTGATAAAAATTTTAAAGGGACTTGTTCTTTGAATTCTTCTATGGGAAAAAAAATAGCATCTGGTAATTTTTTAGCAATAATATGATAGATGCTATTTGGAATCATCAATCCTACTAATCCTACACCGGTTTTTGTTGCGGAAGAACCAGTAAAAAATGCAGCTCCAGGATAATTAATTGATCCTCCAATTATTAATGTGCTTCCAGATGTTCCTTTATGAGAATTTAAAGGTCTCTTAGGTAATATTTTTTTAGCCCATTTTTTATCAAGTAAATGTCTTTTAGGAAATTTCCAATTAATGGTTTTTTCATCTATGCCTATATCTAAAGTTATTAGATTTCCTACTATTTCAGGTTGAAAAGCTATATGGCATCCTAGTTTTGGATATCCAATCATCAGAGTGAAATCAGATTTGAAATATTTTGTTAAAACATTACCTTTGTCACTGTCTAAATTGCTAGGATTATCTATAGAAATTACTATTTGTTTTTTATGATTAATTGATCTTCCTATATTATCTAAGAGATCTATAGTATCTTTCCTTAAGGGAAAATTGGCTCCTATTCCAATTATTGAATCCAATATCAGATCAAATTCTTTTAATTTTAATAATTTTTTTTCATCTAAAGAATCAATAATTCTAAATTTCAAGTTATTTTTTTTAATAATATTTAAATTTTTCGTTATTTTTTTACTTTTTGAGAAAACCCATATTTCTGTTTTTTTTAATTTATTATTTAGATTTTTTGCTGTAGTAATTCCATCAAGTCCATTGTTTCCAGATCCTGCTAAAATTAATATAGATTTATTAGACAAGTCTTTGATTTTATTTTCTATGAAGTCTGAAATTGATCTTGCAGCTTTTTCTATAAGTTCCTCTGAAGTGATACCTGAAAGAAAAATTTGATCTTCTATTAGCTTCATTTCTTTTGATGTAACTACTCTGTTCATTTTATTGAGATCAAAATCTATTTAGAAGTTTCAATAGTAACACAAGCAACTGCATAATCTTTAGAATGAGAAATGCTTAAAGAAGTGTTTTTGAGTCCTATGCTTTCACCAACTTTTTTTCCTCTTCCTGATAGTTTTATTTGGGGAGCTTGTCCTCTATTTCTTATTACTTCCACATCTTTCCATCCTACTCCTCTAATTCCTGTACCTAATGCTTTCATCATTGCTTCTTTTGCAGCAAATCTAGCAGCTAATTGGGGACTCCTGTCACGGCAATAATTTATTTCATTTTGAGTAAAAATTTTTTTCAGAAATCTTTTTGGATATCTTATTTTTACATTTTGTATTCTTTCTATTTCGATGATGTCTATTCCGACGTTAATCAAATTAGCCCCCTTATAATTAACATGTTACTATTTTGAAGTCATATCAATTAAATCACATACTAGATATTTAACTCCAATACTATTAAAAAATGAAAATTATTGATGGAAAAAATATTTCTAATAAAATCATAGAAAATATTCAAAAAAAAGTTGAATTAAAACTTAAGTCTGGTTTTCGTGCTCCTAAATTAGCAATAATTCTAATTGGTGAAAATTATGCTTCTGAAACATATGTTTCAGCAAAAATTAGAACTTGTGAAAAGGTAGGTATATCTACACAATTATTCAGGTTTGACAGTAATGTAAAAAGTAGCGAAGTTACTGGAAAAATCGAAGAATTAAATTATCATCCTGATTATGATGGTATTTTAGTTCAATTGCCTTTACCATCACATCTTCATCAAAGGGAAATATTAGATATTATAAATCCTCTTAAAGATGTAGATGGGTTAACTTCCTTGAATACAGGATTTTTGGCTTTAAATAGACCTAAGTTTATTCCTGCTACCCCTCTAGGTATACAAAAACTTTTAATTGAATCAAAAGTTGGAATTGAAGGTAAGCATATTGTTATATGCGGAAGGAGTAATATAGTGGGAAGACCTTTATCTAATTTATTTTCAAATGACCAAGTTCATTCTAATGCAACAGTTACATTATGCCATTCTAAAACCAATAATTTAATTAATCACACAAAAAACGCTGATATTTTAATAGTTGCAGTAGGTAATCCTGAATTTATTAATGAAAGTATGGTCAAAGAAGGGTCAATAGTTATAGATGTAGGAATTAATAGAGTAAAAGATTTTTCAAATAAAAAAGGATACAGGATAGCTGGAGATGTAAATTTCGATTCTGTAATTAATAAGGTTTCTATGATTACTCCAGTACCTGGTGGTGTAGGTCCCATGACTATAGCTATGTTATTAGAAAATGTTTTAAAATCTTCTAGTTAAATAAAATTGTAAATCACAATATTTTCAGTGTATTCTTCTATATATGAGTAAAGATAATTTAAGTAAAAAAGAACTTTTGAAGCTTCAAGAGAAAATGATTTTAATTAGAGAATTTGAAGAAGCTTGTGGTGAGAATTATGCAAAAGGTTTTATTAGAGGATTTCTTCATCTTTATATAGGTGAAGAAGCAATAGCAGTAGGTGCTATTTCTTCATTGGAAAAAGAAGATTATGTTGTTACACATTATCGAGATCATGGGCATGCTTTAGCACGTGGATTAAGTACTGAATCTGTTATGGCAGAATTATTCGGGAAATCTACTGGTGTAAGTAAAGGGAAAGGAGGATCAATGCATTTGTTTGATGTTGAAAAAAATTTTATGGGTGGACATGCAATAGTAGGTGCTCAATTGCCCTTAGCATTAGGCATTGCATTAGCATGTAAATATAAGAAAGAAAATAATGTTGTTTTAGTATTTTTTGGTGATGGTGCGGTAAGCCAAGGAACTTTCCATGAAACATTGAACTTAGCTTCACTTTGGGAACTTCCGGTACTATTTTTCTTGGAGAATAATCTTTATGGTATGGGTTCTCATGTTGAAAATACTAGAGCTGAAGGTAGAGATATTTATTCTTCAGCTGATGCTTATGGTATTCAAGCAGAAATTGTTGATGGAATGAATGTATTGGAAGTATTAGATATCACAAAAAAATCACTAGAAAGTATACGAAATAATAGTAAACCGATTTTAATTGAAGCAAAAACTTTTCGTTTTTCAGGTCATTCTATGGCTGATCCAGCAAAATATAGATCTAAAGATGAATTGAATTATTGGTTGAAAAAAGATCCTATAAAATCATTTGAAAAATATTTGATTGGAGAG
The DNA here is from genome assembly GCA_002708085.1 of Dehalococcoidia bacterium. Lineage (GTDB taxonomy): Bacteria > Chloroflexota > Dehalococcoidia > Lucifugimonadales > Lucifugimonadaceae. The sequence goes on along the minus strand of PAOU01000004.1, from coordinate 17,933 downwards.
AATATTTGTACTAAAGACGAGTTAAAAAAGATTAAAGAAAAAGCAATTAATGAAATAGAAAAAGCTGTGGATTTTTCTATTAAAAGCCCTGAACCTTCATTAGAAGAACTTAAAAAAGATATTTACGCTTGAAATTATGACTTTAATGACAATCAGACAATCTATTCAAAAAGGTTTGAGAGAAGCATTACAAAATGATCCTTCTGTTTTTTTGATGGGAGAAGATATAGGAGAATATGGTGGAGCATATGCTATAACATCAGGATTCTTAGAAGAATTTGGCCCTGAAAGAATCAAAGATACACCTATTTCTGAGGCTACATTTATAGGCGCGGGAATTGGCGCGGCTTCAGTAGGATTAAAACCTATTGTGGAATTAATGTCTATGAGTTTTTCTTTGGTAGCTTTTGATCAAATAGTGAATATGGCAGCTAATTTAAGGTATATGTCTGGTGGTCAAATTTCTGTTCCGTTAATTATTAGGGCTCCTACTGGTGCTGGAATGCAACTTGGAGCTACTCATTCTCAAAGTTTTGAGACTTGGTTATCTGAGGTTCCAGGACTAAAAGTAATTACTTTTTCTAATCCGATTGATGCTTTAGGATTATTAAGAAGTGCTGTTAAAGACCTTAATCCAATAATTATTGCAGAGCCAGCAGGTTTATATGGAGTTCAAGGGGATGTTCCTGATAAATATTATGAGATTCCTATCGGTTCAGCTTCTGTAGTTAAGGAAGGAAAAGATGTTACTTTTGTGTCTTACGGGCATGGGATTCCAATTTTACTAGACACACAAGAAGAGTTAACTAAAATAAACATTGATGCAGAAATAATCGACTTAAGGACGTTGAATCCTTTAGATATGCTCACAATTAATAATTCGATTGAAAAGACTGGGAGAGTTGTTCTTTTGGATACTTCTAGAAAATTAGGCGGAATAATGCCTGAAATTGTTTCTAGAATTCAAGAACAATCAGTCGATTTCTTGGATGGCCCTATAGTCAGAGTAGGATCTGAAAATACACCTTGGCCTTATAATAGAAATTTAGAAGAATCTTCTCTTCCTAATGTTAATAATGTGATAGAGTCCTTTAGAGAGGGCTATAAAATTTAATATTTCATATTTTAAAATTTTGGAGGAATATTTTGATTACTGAAGTAACTATGCCAAGTATGGGTGCCGATATGACCGAGGGCACTATAGTTAAATGGTTGAAAAAAGAAGATGAAAAAATAGAAAAAGGGGATAAGATTGCTGAAATTGAAACTGATAAGACTGTTGTTGAAATGGAAGCTTATGGAGATGGATATTTAAGGAAAATAATTATTCCTGAAGGTGAAAAAGTTCCAGTTGGGACTGTTATAGCTTTTATGGGTGCATTGGATGATGAAATTCCTGAAATAAAAGATGAATCTCCTAGTAAAAGTGAAACTCTTTCAGAGTCAACCTCGAAATCTTCATCTTTGCAAGATAGTTCTTTAAATTCTAACCCTAAAATTTCTAATAGTACTGGAAGAGTAAAAGCTTCTCCTATAGCTAAAAAATTAGCAGAAGAATTAGGTGTTGATTTATCTTCAATATCTGGGTCAGGTCCTGGGGGCAGAATTACTAAAGAAGACGTTGAAGCAGCAGGTTCAGGAAGTGGTTCAGGAAATAATGAAGTTGAATCTTCTGTTCAAGGCAATTTGACCCCATTAAGTAGTATGAGGAAAACTATTGCATCGGTAACAGTTAGGAGTAAAACAGAAGCTCCTCATTTTTATATTACTTCTTCAGTAAATATGACTAATACATTAGAGAAAAGAAAAGAATTCAATGATAAATCAGATGTTCATGTTAGTGTGAATGACTTGATAATTTTTTCTTCTGTAAATGCATTAAAAAAGTTTCCAAAATTTAATTCATCTTTTCAAAATGATAGTTTGAATGTTTATTCTCAAATTAATATAGGTATTGCCATGGCTCTTGAAGCAGGATTAATTGTTCCAGCATTAATCGATTGTCAGAATAAATCTCTTGGTGAAATTTCTTCATCTGCTAAAGATTTAGTTAATAGAGCAAAAGGAAATGGAGGTTCATTATCTCAAGAAGAGAATACTTCTGGTACTTTTAGTATTAGTAATTTGGGAATGTTTGATGTAGAAAATTTCACTGCAATTATTGTGCCTCCTCAAGCAGCAATTTTAGCCACAGGTAAAGTAGTTCCTACGCCTGTTGTTAATGAATCTGAAATAGTTGTTTCTCAACAAATGAAAGCTACTTTATCTGTTGATCATAGAGTTGCAGATGGTGCAGAAGCTGCACTATTTTTAGGAGAAATAAAAAATTTCCTAGAGAATCCTGATAATTTGTTTTCTTAAGTAAATTGGATTTATCATTATAAAAAAGTCTAATTTTATTAAGTAGGATTAATTGTTTTACCAGGAAGAATTTTCTAAAGAAGAACAGGTCATTTTAGATAAATATTTTTCTAATATTGATAAGCCAGTTTTTGCTTTGATTAATCTTCCTGAAGTAGTAAAAGGAGCTCTTTTCGCTAGATATAGTAGATCTCCAAAATCTCTTCGTAGATTGTTTTTGGATGAATTTCTTTTACATATTGAAAAAAAAGAATCAAATGGGAAAGAAGAATCACTCCTTGATGTTTCTAGGGCGGAAAAATTATATGATCGTGTGTTTAACGAATACGGAGATGATTCTGTAGCTCAATTGGGAGGAGCTCATATTGCATGTGAACAATCTTCAAATATTCTAACAAAAATATTAGAGTGGAGTCGTTTAGCATCTTACTTAGAACAAAGTACGAGATATATTTTTTATGATCAAAAATTAGGTGATAGATATAGGTATACTATTCCATCAGAAATTTTGAATTCTCCGGATGAAGCTGTTTATTTAAATGGAATGGAAGAGCTTTTTGGGATATATAAAAAATCATTAGGTGAATTAATTCCTTATTTTCAGAAATTATTTCCGAAAAAATCTTCTGATTCAAACTTTGTTTATAATTCTACTATTAGAGCTCAAGCTTGTGATGTCGCTAGAGGAGTGTTACCTGCTTCAACTATATCTAATGTAGGGATATTTGCTACAGGTCAATCATATGAACTTATGATAATGAGAATGCGAATTCACCCTCTTCAAGAAGTTAGAGATTGTGCAGAAATGATGCTAACTGAATTAAGAAAAATAATTCCTTCTTTCTTAAAAAGAGTTGATGTCCCAGAAAGAGGTTTGAAATGGAGTTCATATTTTGAAGATAATTATAAAAACATGAAAAATATTAGCAATAATATCCAATCTTCAGATAAAAAAATTATGGATGTCGAATTGATAGATTGGGATGAAGATGCAGAACTAAAAGTGGCCGCAGCAAGTTTATATCCCTATACTAGCTATTCTGAAAATAGTATTTTGGAATTTCTTAAAAAAATGAGTAAAGAAGAAATAGAGAATATTCTTCGTAATTATGTAGGAAAAAGAGAAAACAGAAGACATAAACCGGGTAGAGGGATGGAAAGAGTTTTTTATAAGTTTGATATTAAATCTGATTTTGCTTCATTTAGAGATCTTCAAAGGCATAGGCTTATGACTATTGATTGGCAATTGTTGAATCCTAATTTAGGATTTGAAATACCTAAAGAAATTATTGAAACTAACTTGAAATCTGATTGGAATAAAGCTGAAAAAATCTCTGATCAACTTTTTTCTTTACTATCTTCATATGGCCCTGAAGTTGCCCAATATCCTGTTTTATTTGGTCATAATATCAGATATACCATTCAATTGAACGCTAGAGCTGCCTTTCATCTTCTTGAGTTAAGAACTACTAGACAAGGTCATCCGAATTATAGGGTTGTGTGCCAAGAAATGCATAAACTTATCAAAGAAAAAGCAGGCCATAGAGTAATTGCTGATTTAATGAATTTTGTGGATCATAATGATTATAATTTAGCTAGATTAGAATCTTCTAGAAATACGGATAAAAAAAGAAATCAAAAGTAATATTAATTCATTTTTCTCTTAGATTTACTCATCATAATTGCAGGGATTATCCCAATTATTGAAACAATTGCTCCTGCTAAAAAGAAACCTTGGAATACTTTTTCTCCTGCAGCAAGAGCTGCTTCAGTAAATTCTTGCTGCCCAAATGGATCTAATGAAAACTCAGGCATGTCTTTAGTTAATTTAGCAAATCTAGATGTTCCCCAAGCAGTTAAAATAGCTAAACCAAATGTCTGACCCATCATTCTTGATACTGTTAAAATGGAAGAAGCTGATCCTCGTTCTGAAGATCTTATTTTATCCAAAGCAGCTTCCATTATTGGGGCTATACAAAGTCCAAATCCAAATCCAGTAATGCTTAAATGTATTGATACCCATGGATCTTTTATTATTGGATCTATTCCCCAGGTGGACATTAAGAAAAATCCTATTGTTGTCATAATAAGTCCAATAATTATAGGAATTCTTGTTCCAAATCTTTGAGTTAATATTCCACCAAGAAATGCTCCTATCGACAATGCTATAGTTAGCCTTAATAATTTTAACCCTCCTTCAAGAGGTGATTCAGAGAATAGAGTTTGTGCCATTACAGGTACAGTTACCATTGCAATAATTAAGGCTGCTCCTATGAATAAGTGAGTAATATTAGAAGCTGAAAACCCAGGTTTACTTAAAAGATTTCTTGGAATAATTGAATATTCAGTTGTTCTATGTCTCACGATTGTTAGGATAAGGGATATTATAGAAATAATTATTAGCATTATCGCCATGTTATTATTTTCACCTATTTGAGATAATCCTGCAGTTAGAAAGGCCAAAAAACTTGCAAAAATTATTGCTCCTAAGAAATCAAGCTTAACAGGATATTTATTACCTTTATGACATTTGAACAAGAAAATAATTGTTATTAGTGTTAATGGAATATTTAACCAAAATGCCCATCTCCAATTGAGAAATTCTGTAACTGCTCCTCCGAATAAAGGGCCTATTACACCTCCTGCTTCAGCACTAGCTCCTATCAAACCATAAGCTATAGCATGTTTATTACGTGGTATTATATATCCTGCTGCAGCTATAGATATTGGAATTAAAGCACCACCTCCTAAAGATTGTAATACTCTGGTTCCTATAATCCAGCCCATACTTGGAGATCCTCCGCCTATTCTAGATAATTCTGGACTAATTGCAGTTGCTGCAGATCCTATCATGAATATTATTAAAGCTACTAAAAAAGTAGTTCTATATCCATACTTATCAGATACTCTTCCAATAAATGGCATTATAGCTGTATAACCTATTAGATAAGCAGTGACTAGCCAAGATGCTTTTCCCAATTCATGGATAGGGATCTCAAAATCAATCATTATTTCAGGTAATATTGTGACGACTTTTGTTTGATCATCAGCACCCAGGAATACGCCCGCACAGAATGGTAAAAAAAGAAGGAAAGGCTTGATGCTTTCAAAGGTTTTTTTCATAACAATTATTTTAGAGGATCAATAGGTGGGTTAACTTCAATGTCTCCATCTACATCCCAAATCTTAATAACTCTTATTACTTCTTGCGGATCTAGAGGATTAATTCTTCCAATTATTTTCGCTGATTTCACATCCATGTTCATAAAATTTATTTCTAGATGAACTTCAGCATTTAAGTTGGCATCAACTGATCCTACTAAGGGTTCGAAAACTGTAGATATTACATTACCTTTGACTTTTAAGTCTTCTTCATTTTTTGGAGGAGTAATAAATTCAGGGTTTTCCATCATTTTTAAAATATTAGCTATTACTTCTCGGACATCGAAGTTTCCAAAAGGACTATCTTCAGGATCTATATGATTCCATATTCCTGTTAATGGATTAGTCATATAACTTTGTTCATCTATAAGAATTATATCAAGGGCAATAAATTGTCCTCCTACAGTAGCTTTTCCTGTTAACTTTACTCTTCTTGGTAGAATTACTTCGCCTTCAATAATTCTTAGTTCCATACCATTAGAAATTGTGGTTGTTCCTTTTTCATGTTCTAATCTGAATCTGAAAGATTCCCAATCATTCATCCTGTTAGTTGAATCGTTTAATACTGTTTGAGGATTTGCATCAATTTCTTGATTGTTTTGACATCCCAAAAATAATAATAAAAATAAATTAACTATTAAAAGAACTATTGTTTTATAAATTTTCAAAATTTTTCCTATTATTAAATTTATTTAAATTATGGATCAGAACAATCTCTAATGAATCCGCATTTTTGACATATTATTTTACAATGTATATTCAATACTTTCCCAGAACATAATTCACATTTATTTGAATTGGATTCTAGGCAATGATTTAGTTTCATTATGTTTAATTGAATAGTTTTTTTCGAATATTAAGTAGGTTAATAGTTATAGGGCTGTCTTCAGGTGATTTTTCTATAAAATTATCTAATAATTCTAAAGCGTCAGATTCATTATTAAGTTCTTTGTGAAGGCTAACCATATGTACTAAATTTTCTATGTTATTAGGTTGAATTTTTAAAATCATATTTGAGATCAATAAAGATTTTTCAAAATTTTTTATGGATGAATAACTGTATTTTAAATTGTTTAAAACTCTCAGGATTGTTTTTCTGGGTCCATATTCTTTTATACTGTCTTCAGCAACTTTTATATTAGTATTGGATTGTTTATTTTTTTTATTAGTAATTTGGAGAACTTCTTTCTTAGTTAAGAGTACTCCTTTGTTATATGGATCTAAAAATATTAAAGATTCTCCATGTCCGTATTTCAATAAATAATGTCCTGGTATTCCTATTCCTGTTAGATCAAATCCAAGTTGTCTGCAAATTTCCTGATAAATAATTGAAATTGAAACAGGGTTTCCAGCTTTTGTTTCTAGAACCTTGTTTAAGAAACTGTTATTAGGATGATAATAGTCGTAAGGATTACCTTGTATTTTTACAACATCAAAGAGGAAATTGTTAGTGATCTGAATTATGTCATAAAATGTATCAAAAGAACTACTAAGGTCTTTAATTTCTTTAACTATGTTGCTTATTTTTCCTAAGGTTTCAATTATATCTACTTCATGTTCCATCGATTCTAATTTTAAAATCATTAGAGGCACATGTATGAATTTTTCATTATCCTGATTTAATTCAGAAATAAAATTCTGTTCAATTTTTTTTTGTGATTCAGTATAGTTCATGTGTTTTGAGAAATTTATTAATAATATTAATTTAAGTTTATAAAATTTATTGAATAGATTAAAGGTAATAAATTGAAGTTTGAAAAAGTTGTCTTTAAAAGATACTATTTTATATGAAGATGGGGGAGCTAATAATTGGCTGAGAGGGCAGGACCGACCCCTGAACCTGATACGGATAATTCCGGCGAAGGGATTTTTTCTTTGATGCCACAGTTTTATCCGAAAATTTTAAAATGGATAAATTGTTAGAAGTTAAATCGTTAGGTAAATCATTTAAAAGTAAAAATGTTGAGAAAACTATTTTTTCCAATATAAATTTTCATCTTTTTGATCAAGAAATTATTTCTATTATAGGTCCTAGTGGTTGTGGAAAAAGTACTATTCTTAATATCATTTCAGGCGTAGAGTCAGATTTTCAAGGTGAAGTAATTATAAAAGGTCAAAATTCATCTCTAAAAAATCAGTCTGAAGTTTCATATATGCAACAAAAAGATCTTTTGCTTCCATGGAGAAATGTTCTGGAAAATTCAATATTGGGTCTTGAGATAAATAAACTAAACAAAAATAAATCTAGAGAAAATGCTTTAAGATTATTACCAGAGTTCGGTCTTGAAGGGAGTGAAAATATGTTTCCAAGACATTTGTCTGGAGGTATGAGACAAAGAGTTTCATTCTTGAGATCTATCTTGCTTGAAAGGCCAATAATGCTACTTGATGAACCATTTAGTGCTTTAGATTCAATTACTAGATCTAAGATGCATGAATGGGTTTCTTCGATTTTGATGATTAATAAAAAATCTGTTGTTCTAGTGACTCATGATATTTATGAAGCAGTTCTACTTTCAGACAGGGTATTAATTATGGGAGGATCTCCAATAAATATTTGTATGGAATTTGAAATTAATATTAATCGTCCTAGGTTTAAATCTCCAAATAATCAAAAAATTTTTTCGAAGTATGAAAAAGATATTTCTGATGAGTTATTGAAGCATGTTCCAAATAATATTTAAAACAGTTAAAAAATATTTTGAATATGGAAAGTTTCTTTCAATTATTTCGCCTTTGATATTAATCTTTCTTTTATTAATTATTTGGCAGATTGGAATTTTAATATTTGATACTCCTAATTGGATGCTTCCTTCTCCAGTAGCTATTTTTCAAGAAATTATTGATTCTAAGAATATTCTCTTTAAACATTCTTTAGTTACTTTAAACGAATCATTTTGGGGGTTATTATTAGCTATAATTTTAGGAGTAATTTTTGGAATAATTATTTTTTCATTTAAAACTGCTGAAAGATCTGTTTATCCTTTGATAATTGCTTCTCAGACAATTCCAATAATTGCTATTGCTCCTCTTCTATTAATATGGGTTGGTCCAGGTATCCTATCTAAAATAATTGTTGTAGTTTTGATTTCATTTTTCCCTGTTGTAGTGAACTTAATTGATGGTTTTAAAAATGCTGATAAAGATTATGAAAAAATGTTGAAAACTTTCAATGCTTCTAAAATTCAAATTTTATTAAAGATTCATTTTCCATTTGCATTACCTTATCTACTTTCAGGAATAAAAATTGCTTCTGTATCTTCAATTATAGGAGCAGTAATTGGAGAATGGGTTGGGTCAACTGAGGGTTTAGGTTGGCTTATAAAGGTTTCAAGTCCACAATTTCTCACAGAAAGGATGTTCGCTTCTATAGTAATTTTATCTTTTATGGCTATAATCTTGTTTTCACTTAGTTGGCTTTTGGAAAAATTTTTATTGAGAAATTATTAATATTTATTTGGAGAAAATTTATGAAAAAAATAATAATGTTATTGATATTTTCTTTATTGATAATTTCGTGCCAAGAAAATTCTGAAACTAAACTTGCTTTGGATTGGTATCCTAATTCAAATCATGGAGGAGTGTATACTGCATTAGAAAAAAAATATTTTGAGGATGAAGGTTTGTTGGTGGATGTTTATATTCCTTCTGACCCTTCTACTATTTTACAGACTGTTGGTGCTGGACAAGATGATTTTGGAATAAGCTATCAACCTGATTTATTACTAGCAAGATCTCAGGGTATTCCTGTAGTTTCGATCGCTTCAATTGTTCAAATACCATTGAATTCAATAATGTCATTATCTTCATCAAATATTTCTAACCCTTCAGATTTAAAAGGAAAAACAATCGGTTATCCTGGAATTCCTTTAAACATAGGAATATTAGAATCTATATTGGATAGTGAAGGATTAACAATCTCTGATGTTGAATTACTTGATGTAGGATTTGATTTAGTTCCTGCTTTATTGAGTGGAACAGTAGATGCTGTTATAGGTGCTTATTGGACTCATGAATCTATTTTGATTGAGATGGAAGGACAAGGAGTAAGCATAATGAAATTAGAAGATTGGGGAGTACCTCTCTACTATGAATTAATTTTAATTACTAATGAAAAAATGATTGAGGATAATAAATCACTTGTTGAAAACTTTGTTAAGGCCTTTATAAATGGATATCAAGATTCTATTAATCATCCTGATGATTCATTAGATTACTTGATTAAAGCAAATCCAGAAATGAATTCAGAATTAGAAGATAAAGGATTAGATCTACTGATTCCCATTTGGAGTGCTTCAAAACCAAAATTTGGAAGTCAAGAAAAAAGTGTTTGGGATGGTTTTGCTCAATGGATGATTGATAAAAATTTAATAGATAAAAATCTTGATATTAGTAAGGCATATGATCCAACATTTGTAGAAAATTTAGATTAAGGGAATAATAAATGTCCTTTTAATCCTGTGTTTTTAACCTGATAAACTTCTCCTCCTACAAAAGTAATAAAAAGAATATCAAGGTTTTCTCCTCCAAATGAGCAATTTGTAGGTTTGTCTGCAGGTGCTTCAAAAGTTCTCAATACTCTTCCCGAAGTATTAAAATGATAAATCATTGGTCCGGGTCCTCCTTCATGATGACCAGCAGTAGCCAATATATTACCCTCTGTGTCTAAGCACATTCCATCTATACCTCTTCCGTCTCCAAAATCGTGTAGTACGGTATGATCTCCTAAAGAGTAATCTTCATTTATTGGATAAGCTCTAAATTGTCTTCTTACATCATTTCCATATGGGCTTTCTGCTACATAAAGAGTTTTTGTGTCTTTTGACAATAAGACCCCGTTAGGTCTAGTAGTATCAAATGTTGCTCTTGAAATATTCCAAGAGTCATTTGATGTTTTTTGTGCTAGATAAACAGATTCATGTTCAAGAAAAGGTTTTCTTCCACCATAGTTTGGATCAGAAAACCAGATATTTCTACCATCAGGATAAATAGCTAGATCATTGGGTTCATTGTATTTTTTACCTTCAAAATTATCAGTTATTATTACTGTTTCTTTTCCTTTAGAATACTGAACTAATCTCCTTCCTTCTCCCTCGCATGCATACAAATTTCCTTCTTGATCAAATAACATTCCATTACTGCCGTTAGTTTCTTCTCTCCAAACTGTATTTTTATTGTTATTAGGGTTCCATGACCAAGTTAGACTAGCAGGGCATTGTGAATATAATAATTCACTTCCGTTCCATGCTGGTCCTTCGGTAAGACTTTCCTGTTTTACGATTAATTCCCAGTTCCATTCGTTCATTTAGTTCCTCTCTTTTTATTTTTCAGGGTAGAGCAAATATCCTTGTCTACCTGTGTTTTTTACCATAAATAAGTGTCCTTCTAAAGTTGTTACATAAAGTATATCTAAATTTTCTCCTCCAAAAGTACAGTTAGAAGGTCTTTTGCAAGGAACAGAATGAGATTCAATAATTCTTCCTTTAGGGCTGAATACACAGATCATTCCACCCGGTCCAGAAATTTCCCATCCACATGTAGCAATGATGTTTCCTTCTGAATCAAGAGTCATGCCGTCTATTCCTCTGTGGGGGCCAAAATCGTGAAGTAATTTGTATTCACCCAATTTCCCATTTTCTAATACTGGATAAGCTCTTAGTTGCCTTCTTTCAAAGCCGTTAAAAGTACTTTGAGCTACATATAGAGTTTTATAGTCTTCTGAAAAAAGTAATCCGTTAGGAGACGTAGTATCAAAAGTCATTCTTTCACAATTATATGAACCATCTTGTTGTGGAGTAGCTTTTAGAATTGAAGCGTGATCTAATTGAGGAAGTTCATCAATTGTAGATATTTGATCAGAGAACCAAATATTTCCTGATGGATCGATAGCTAGATCATTTGGGTGGTTGATTTTTCTTCCATCAAGCCTTTCTGCTATAGTCTTTTTTTCATTATTTTCTAGGTATTGAACAATTCTTCTTCCACGTTGCTCACATCCAAATAATTCTCCTTTAGAGTTAAAGTTTAAACCGTTAACTCCTTGAGTACCATGAAACCATACTGATGATTTTTTTGATTTAGGATCTATTTCCAAGATTCTGTCACTTTTTCCATCAGTTATTAATAAACTTTTTCCAGTCCATGCTGGTCCTTCTGTAAGATCACCATTTTCTGGTAGTATTTCTTCAAAATTCCACAAAATTTAATTTACCCTTTTTACTTAATTTTTGTTAATTATCATATTATAGTTATGGATATTAATTTATTCCATAATGATTATAAAAGGTGAGAGATGGCTAAGTTTTTAACAGAAGAGAATGTAAATCAATTACTTGAAATGGATGATGCTTTAGGTTCTTTGGAAGAAATATTCTTAGCAAGTTCCAAAGGCGGAATAATTAATTTACCTAGAGAACGAATTAACATTGAAGGTTCTAGTTTTAACTTTATGGCTGCTAGTTGGGAAGAGAAAGGTATAGTTGGTTATAAATCCTATGTTGCTGGTTCAAAAGGACTTAGTTTCCATGTGTTAATTTACAGTCTGGAAGACAATCAGCTTTTAACTATGATTGAAGCTAATAGACTAGGTCAATTGAGAACTGGTGCAGCTTCTGGTATTGCTACAAAGTATTTGTCTACTAATGATTCAATTGATTTAGGTGTTTACGGATCTGGTTTTCAGGCTGAAACTCAAATTGAAGCAATTTCAAGAGTAAAAAACATCAAATCTTGTATTGTATATTCTAGAAATTCAGATAACAGAGAAAAATTTTGTGAAAAAATGACTGAGAAACTTGGGTTTTCTCTTGAACCTACTGATGATCCAAAAGAATCTGCCATTGATAAGGATGTTATAGTTACTGTTACAAATTCACCTGAACCTGTTTTAATGGGTGATTGGATATCTTCGGGTACCCATATTAATGCTGCCGGCAGTAATATTGCTTCGAAAAAAGAAATAGATCTTGAAGTGGTTGAAAAAAGTGATTTGATAGTAGTAGATGACTTAAATCAGGCTAAAACTGAGTGTGGAGATTTAATTCAGGCTGGAGTTGGCTTTGATTGGAGTAACGTGGTTTTGTTAGAAGATATAGTTTCTGGAAAGATTAAAAGATCTAATGAGAATATAAGTTTATTTGAATCTCAGGGAATAGCATTGGAGGATATTGCTATAGGTTTCAAATTGCTTCAAAAAGCAAATAATGAAAATATTGGAACTGAATTAAGTTAAATCATTATCACTATCACCATAGTTCCTGAAATACTTATTAACACTCCAATTATTTGATGTAAAGAAAGTTTTTCTTTTAGAAAAATAAAACTTAACAACACTGCGAAAATTGGACTCACACTGTTTAGTATTACTGTAATACTTGGTCTTGTTAAAGACAGAGCAAATATAAAACTTAAAGAAGAACCAAGACCAAGAAGACTACTAGCCCCCATAAAGCTTTTATCTTTAAATGTTAAATTTGAGATGCTTATTTCTTTTTTAGTAATCAAGATCCATATAGTGAATCCTACAGCTGGAATTAATGCTCTAATAGTAGCGGTAATCATTGGTTCAATTTCTTTTAGAGAAAAATCGGTTAATATCAACCCTACTGACCATAATAATGCAGCCATTATTGGGAGAAACATAATCTTCTTATCTATTTTAGGTTCATTGGAATTGTTAGTTCTGTTTACCAGATATACTCCTGTTAAAATAAAGATTGATCCAATAATTGCCCATAGAGAAATCGTGTCTATTTTTAGTAGTATTCCCCATAATAAAGAGAAAAAAATCATCATGCTAGTTGACGTAGTATAGGTTATTCCTACTCTTCCTTTCATTATGGCCGTTGTAAACAATAATATTCCAGCCGTATTAATTATCGTTGCTAAAACTATTAACAATAGAGGTATTAAAGGAATGTTGGGTAATTCAGATATTTCTACCGAGAAAAATGTCAATAAAAGTAAACATGGAGTTGCGATCCAAAATCGAAATGCAGTTATTTGAAAAGCACTTATTTTTGATTTTATAGATTTGATAAAAATTCCACCTGATGCATGAAATAAGGCAGACAATAATGCCAAAGATTCTCCAAGTCCGATCATCAGTTGTTTTTTCTGGGGCTTTTAGTATTTATAGTTATAATTTCATTTTGTATAGGAGTGGTTATTTCAGGGTTTTGATCATTAATGAAAACATTTATTTCACTTCGAACTCCAAAATTATCAAGATATATTCCTGGTTCAATACTGAATCCGATTCCTTCAGTTATATTTCTTTCATCAACTGTTTCAAAGCTGTCTAGATTTACAGACACGGAATGAACATCTGTACCAATACTATGGCCTAATCTATGTATGAAAAATTCTCCATATCCTGAATCCGAAATATGCTGTCTAGCAAATTGATCTACCTCAAAACCTTTTACGAGTTTGTTGTTTTTGAAATTATCTTTAATGAAATTAAATGATAAATCTCTAGTATTTTTTACTATTTCAAAAATTTTCTGGTTTTCATCGGGTATTGTGTCACCCAATTGTGCTACCCAAGTAATATCAGAGTAAACAGAATTTTCTGTTTTTGTTTTTGCCCAAAGATCAATTAACAACCAACTGTTTCTAGTGATGATGCTTGAGGTTTCTTCTTTGGGTTCATAATGAGGCAGGGATGAATTTTGATTTACTGCTACGACAGGACCATGATCTGTTTCTAATTCGTATCTATCAAATTTTCCTCTTATGAACTCTGCGATATCAAATTCAGTTAATTTCCAATGTATATTTGATCCAATGAAGTCAAAAGTTTCTTCTAGTATTTCTTTTAGTTTTTCTCCAGCTATAAGATGAGATTCTAATTGTTTCTCTGTCCATTTTCCTGCTATATCCTGAATTATGTTAGCCGAAGAAATAATATTAAGACCTAGCTCATTTTTACACATATCTATAGTACCAGCGTCTACAAAGCTGGTTCTAGGAATAAGTCCATTAGGGGAATATTCCATTGCCACTTTGGAGCCAGTTGGAAGTTTTTCTTTTAATAAGTTCATCATTGATTTTCTATCAGTATATTCTTCTATAATTAGTCCTTCTTCACGAACAAAATTAGAATCAAGCTTATGGGTGATTATCAGAGGCTCTTGATCAACTTTAATGACAAACCATATTGGTCTGGTCAAACCATCTATTTTTTTACCTATAATTTTCTCAAAGAATGGATTTGATCCTTTATAATTATAAATTAGCCATGAAGATAATTTGTTTTGTCTTAAATGGTTCTTAGCTTTTTTGATTAATTCTGTTTTCATACTACTCAAAGTTTATTTCTCTTGAAAAAATCTTTATTGCTTCTTGGTATTCTTCAGGAGTATTTATATCTATGTTTACAGTATCACTATCTACTTCAATTGTATTAACTGAAGTAGAATATTTTGTGGTGATTTTTCTAATACCTTGAGTTTTTTCTTCTATCTCTAATAATTCTTTTCTTAACTGGTTTTGAAAAATAATAGGATGTCCTTTTGATCCTTTGTTAATTGGACAGCTAATTAATGTTTGATTTTTAATGTGATCATCTATGACTTTCTTTAATATCCATCCATGTCTTGGCTGGTCTACAGCAAGAAGCATAATGTCAGATTCAGTGTTTTTTACGCCACTAAGACCTTTTTTTATTGTAGTGGTTTTCCCTTTTTCATAATCAGGGTTCAAAACTATTGATATATCTAGATTCTTGATTTTATTCTTGATTTTCTCTGCATTACTTCCTAGCACAACAATGATTTCTTGAATTCCAGATTCTTGAATCTTTTCAATTTGCCATTCTATTAATGTTTTGTTTTCCCATGGAAGAAGAGCTTTTATAGAACCCATACGAGAAGAAATACCGGCAGCCAATAATATAGAAGTAATAGGGGAGTCTTTGGTCAATTTTTCTCTTTAACAGTTAAAGTTTTTTCTTTGATTTTATCTATTAGCTTTTGATCTAATTGCATTGGTTTTCCTGTTCCTACAAACCTGAATGCTACCATTTCAGCTACTATACTGATTGCTATTTCTTCCGGAGTTCTAGCTCCGATATCTAATCCTGCAGGAGCCTTGATATTTGATAAACGATCTATTGGGATGTTTCTTTTAATTAATTCTTCAAAAATCAGGATGGTTTTTCTTTTGCTTCCGAGTAAAGCTACATAACTGGCTTTTGTTCTTGCAGCAGCTTCTAGTGCAACATCATCAAATCTATGACCTCTGGTTGCAATTACTATAAATGTGTTTGTGTTTACTGGAAGTTCTTCTATACATGTTTCAAAATTTTTATTGCAGATTATTTCAGCCATTGGGAATCTTTCCTTGTTGGCAAATTCTTTTCTGTCATCATTTACAAAAATTCTAAATCCTGCAGAAGATGCGATAGGTGCTAAAGCCTTTCCTACATGACCTCCTCCAGCAATAATTAGAGTAGGAGGAGAAATAAAAGCTTCTATGAATACTTCATTACCTTCATCTGTTTTTAGGTATTTATTTCTACCTAAAGGAATAATGTCTTTTGATTCTGAAATTATTTTTTCATTTAATTCTTGAATTCCTAAATCTCCTAGTATTGAGCCATCATTTCTTACTAATATTTTTTTTCCAGTAGGGAATTGTTCAGGATTTGAAGATTTTATTAAAGTACCAAGAGCTACTGGCTCTCCTCCGGCATATGCAGAATTGACTTCATCTATAATTTTTTCTGAAAGTACTGAATCTTCTTCTTTTTTTCTTACAGGGTCTATCAGAAAATACATAGTTCCACCACACACCAGACCATCTTGTGCTGCTATGTCTTCATTTAGATAATATTCTTTTTCTGATGATACTCCTCCTCTTTTCAATATCTCTTTAGAGGCAAACCATATGTCTCCTTCTACGCATCCTCCTCCGAGTGTTCCTACGGACGTATCGTCAAGTTTTACTAAGAGCTTAGCTCCGGGTTTCTGTGGAGTAGATCCCGATGTTCGGACAACAGAAGCAATAACAAAGTCATTGTTACTTTTTAATTCCTTATTTGCTGCAGCGTAAACTTCTTCCATAATTATTAGAGTACTCTGTATTTTTCCAATTCTTTTTTATTTAATTCCAATCCTAATCCTGGAAGATCTGGGGCTGAAACATAACCATCATTAATATTTATTGTTTCGGTATAACTTTTACCCCACATAGGATCAAGTGTGTCGTTATAAAATTCAAGAATTAATCCATTGGGAATTGCACTTACAAGGTGAATATGTACTTCCTGTGCTCCATGTGGAGAAATGTCTAAATCATTTGCTTGTGCAAGTGCAGCTATTTTCATGAATTCGGTTATTCCTCCAAGAACTAGCGCATCAGGCTGAAGAATGTCAGCGCTTCTTGCGTTTATCATGTCTCTGAATCCATATCTGGTATATTCATTTTCTCCAGCTGCAATAGGTGTTGATGTCGATCTTGCTATTATTGCCGAGCCTTCGTAGTCATCTGGCTCTACGGGTTCTTCAAACCAGAAAACATCATATTCTTCTATCTTTCTAGCTACTTCCATAGCCTGGTAATGCCTGTATGCATTATTTGCATCAACCATGAGCTTTATGTCTTTTCCTATAGCTTCACGAACTACTTTTACTCTTTCAACATCTTCATTAATGGGAACACCGCCAATCTTCATCTTTACAGCTCTTGCTCCAATATCAAGGTGGGATTTCATTTCATCAGCTAACTCTTTTAACCCTTTTCCTTTTTCGTAATAACCGCCGGCAACATACGCTTCTACTTTATTTGTAAAACCTCCAAGGAGCTTATAAAGCGGAATGCCTAATGCTTTTCCTTTGATGTCCCACAATGCAATGTCTATTCCCCCGATTGCACGGGTGGTAAGGCCTCTTCTTCCAACTAGTTTAGGTCTCCACATCTCATGCCAGTGTCTTTCATTATCAAAAGGATCCTTTCCTATTAAAGCAGGTTTTAATCCTTCTACTATTGCGGATATTATATTTGCAGATACAAGATCAGTTGTTAATCCTAACCCTTGAACATTTTCATCGGTCTCAACTATTATTGCGTTTAACCCGGCATGGGTGTAGGTATAAAGGCCATTTGTAATAGGTTTAGTTCTGGGCCATCTGTAAGCTTCAAATTTAATATCAGTTATTTGCAAAACTTTTCTCCCGCATTATTATTGTTGTCTTATGTAACTATTTTATTCAAATACTAGTATTTCCGTAAGTTTATCTTAAAATAGTAACATTGTTATGTGGGGCCCGTAGCTCAGTGGTCAGAGCGATCGGCTCATAACCGATTGGTCGCAAGTTCGAGTCTTGCCGGGCCCACCAATCACTTATTGGGCAGAATCTATAGTTTGATAGAGTGGGATTCAGAATATTCATGGAGCAATTAAATAT
>PAOU01000003.1 GCA_002708085.1 Dehalococcoidia bacterium | reverse complement strand
CCTTCTTTCATCTTCCATAGACAGTCTATCCTGTTCAGATTTAAGCTCTAATGCTCTCCTCTCTTCTTCCATTTTGAAACGCTCCTGATCTTCCTGTCTTCTCCTTTCATTCTCTTCATCACGTCTTCTTCTATCTTCTTCCTCTCTTTCACGTTCCATCCTCATTCTCTCTTCTTCCATTTCTCTCTGTTCATCCATCATCCTACGCTGCATTTCTTCCTGTTCCTGCATCATCTTTCTACCTTCCTCCATCATCCTATTGTCCATATTGTTTCCACCACCTCTGTTATTACCTCCAGGCATCATATCTCTCATCCTATCCATCATGCCTCCACCAGAACCAGGATGAATTCCCCAATCAAAAGAATCTATAGATGCTCCCATTGAAGGTGGAGTAACAATAACAGGAGGCATGTTTTGACCTCTGTGAATATCCATTACTGCAATTTTCCATCCAGCATTAGGACTTTTCTCAGTTAAGAAAGCCAATACTTCTTGTGATCTTTCGGGACCAAACTTAGGGTTTTTTGCTGCAATATTTCCAGGCATTCTATCGGTAAGTTTTCCACCTCCGGATCCATCTATATTTGACCATCTTATAGTTGGTTTTCCATCTTTAATTTGTACAAACGCAATTACAGGAAGTCCAAAAGCATCTGGATACCAATTTCTTCCTTTATAAAATTCAGGATCATCACCCTGTTTTACCATATTACGAGGAATTGATTTTGATGTACGAGTTTGTCTGTCCAAGACCCAGATTCTATTTATTCTATTGTCAGGATTTTGGCCGTCTCTATTTGTAGCAAAAGCTAAATACCTACCATCTTTACTATAGGAGGGTTGCTTTACATCATTCTGCATTTCCACATCACCCCACTTTGAAATATTAGACTGTTCTTGAAGATCTTGCCCGTAAAGATCACCTTTCATAAATGGATCTTTTGACCATATGCTCCACATTCCTTCTTGATTTGACTGAAAAGCAATCAATCCATTGTCTCCCCAATCTGGATTTCTTTGGTCATTATAAAATGTAATTGGCCAGGGATCTGTAGGTGTGGGGTTATCTAGATCCATTATTCCTATTCTCCAATCTCCTTCTCTATCATGTGCAAAAGCAACTTGTCGTCCATCTGGTGATATTGTAGGTTCTATTTCATTATAATTTGTTCGAGTAAGGGAACGTATATCACTTCCATCGGCATTCATTATCCAAAGGTCATGGTTAGATTGGCCTTCTGTTTTGACGGAAAAAACCATTCTTCCTTCTAAAGTAGGTAAATCAAAAAAGTGAACTTGATCATCTTTAATTTCAATTTCATTAGCTTTAATTTCAATCACAGGCATAATAAAAAATATACCTAAGAGGAGAACAAAATATTTAAAATAGATTTTCATATTAATTGTATTCTATACAAAACTTATAAAATCAACCAAGTAACCAAATTTTTCTAAACTTAGAATTCTTGACTATTTTAATCATATTTACACTTTTGTTACACATTGTTGAAAAATTATTATTAATATCAAGGAAAACATTAAATACTGGGGATGATTATGAAAATTTTTTACACTATTTTATTGGTAATTTCAATGACTATTATCTCTTGTAGTCAAGCTAGTTCTGATGAAGCATCAAGCAAAGAAATATCAGAAAAATCCGTGAATAGATTATCAGTCATTATGAATGAATGGGAGGTTAGACCTACTCCAAACTATAAAATGGGAAAGCACATTCCTCCTGGTGACATAGAAATCACTCTAACTAATGCAGGGAAACTTGTTCATAATATGTATGTTTTAAATCAGAGTAGTTATGACGATTTCACTATATTAGATGATGAAACTGCTGATTTATCTGAAATAGAAGTATTATTAGAAATATCTGATGTGCAACCAGGACAAAATGGAAAAGGCGCAATCTCTGATTTACAACCTGGAACATATGCATTTATCTGTAATATTCCTGGTCATTATTCTAGTGGAACAGTTGGAAAATTCATTGTCAGATAAAGTTAAAAATTTCTAAAATTTTCAAATACAATAATCATATTTTTAATATTGCACAGAAATTAACTAGGTGTGACAATCTAGTATAAAGATAATTAAAAACAATTGAATATTAAAATATGAAAAAAATTTTAATTGCTGGATGCACTCAAGAAATCTCCTCTTTCAATCCTGTTACATGTAAATATGATTTTTTTGATATATCTAGAGGAAATGAAATATATAAGTTCAATAAAGGGTTAAATACTTATATCGGAGGAGTAATTGAAGAGATAGAGAAGACACAAAATATGCATCCTGTGTTCACATACAATGCTCAAGGACATGCAGCAGGAATATTAGAACACACTTCTTTTTTAAAAATCTCTAACGAACTTATCAATTCTATAAAGGAACATAAAGGAAAAGTAGACGGAGTATATATCTCTCTACATGGATCTATGGCTACTACTGAAGAATTAGATCCAGAAGGTTTTATTTTAGAAGAAATTAGAAAAATTCTTGGATACGATATTCCTTTAGTAATTTCTTTAGATTTACATGGTGTACTTACAACAAAAATGCTGGAAAATTGTAATGGTGTCACATCTTTACATACTTATCCACATATTGATTTTGCTGATACAGGAAAAAGAGCATTTAAGATGTTGAAAAGGATCATGAATGAAGAAGTAAAACCATTATGTGCAAGAGTGAGAATCCCTACATTAGTTAGAGGAGAAGAATTAATCACTGAAAAAGGTGTCTTTGGTGAACAGGTAAAATATGCAAAATCTCTAAATTCTAATAACAAAATATTATCTGCAGGTTTTTTTATAGGTAATCCGTTTACAGATGTTCCAGAACTTTGTAGTCAATCTTATGTCTTTACTGATAATGATATACAACTAGCTTCAAAGTCAGCTTTAAATATGGCAAATGATTTTTGGCCTAATAGAAAAAAAATGCAAGCAAATTTAATAAGTATTAAAAAATCTGTGGAGTTAGGATCAAAGATGGAAGGCACAATAGCATATACAGATGCAGCTGATGCACCAAGTTCTGGAGCCTTGGGAGACAGTAATGCTATTATCTCAGAAATGATCCAACAAAATTATCCTCATTCTATATTATCTACTTTACTTGACCCAAAATCTGCTCAATTCGCTCATAAAAAAGGTCAAGGATCTCAAATTAAAATCCCTCTTGGAGGGGCATTCGACCAAAGATTCAAACCACTAGACTTAGAATGGAAAATAATTTCTGTTTCTAATGAACCTTTTATGTTAGAAAAGTGGGGGTTTTTACAAACTCCTGGGTTAACAGCAGTTCTAAAATCTGGGAATTTAACAGTAGTTGTAACTAGTAATCCTGTTATGCAAGTAGATAGATCAATATACTTAGTCAATAAATTAAACCCCAAAGATTTTCATTCAGTAATAATAAAATCTCCTCATTGTGAACCAGAATTTTACGACAATTGGGTTAAAGAAAACTTTAATGTTGACGCTCCGGGAGCTACAAGTGCTAATTTGTCCAGCCTAGGACATAAAAATTGCCGAAGACCTATGTTCCCAATGGAAAAGAATTGTAAATTCACTCCTAAAGTAGAAATATATGGTAAATGATTTTGAAGAACCAAAAAAATATCAACACAGATATTCTTTAAAAAAATTTATAGTTCTAGTCCAATAATCTATTACAAAATCTGGTTTTCCCTGATCCAGCATCTGATGATTCTGGTCAGGATATCTCACAAATTGAACATTTTTATTTAACCTTTTCAATGCAACAAAATATTGTTCAGCTTGTTCAATAGGACATCTATAATCTAGTTCACCACATAAAATCAATGCAGGTGTTTCCACATTTTCCACATAAGAAATAGGAGAATTAAATAAATGTTTTTCAACATTAAAAGTCCTTATTCCTCCCCATTGTTCTTCTCCAAATTTAATTCCTATATCTGAAGTTCCAGACATTGAATTCAAGTTTATACATGGGGCACTAATTACAGCAGCTTTGAATTTATTGGAATGTCCAATAATCCAAGATGACATAAATCCACCATAACTGTGACCATATAAACCTAATCTATTAGGATCAATAAAATTAAATTTTGAAAGTTCATCAATAGAATCCAAAATATCTAAATAATCTTCTCCACCCCAATCTGTTAATACTTCGTTCAAAAAATCATCCCCATAAGAAGAAGATCCTCTAGGATTTACAGCAAGTACAATAAAATTATTTGATGTAAAAAGTTCCTGACTAATAGAGATTTGATCTTCAAACCTTCCATGAGGACCTCCATGAATATCAATAATCACAGGATATTTTTTGTTTTTATCAATATCATTAGGTAAAAATATTCTTGATTCAATTTGATAACTTGATCTATTTATTTCAAATTTTTCCATTCTAGAAACTTTAATTTTTTGGAATAAGTCATCATTGGAATCATATAAAAGTTCATAATTATTAGAACTTCTATCATATTGACAAATGCTTTCATGATGATTCCTTGAATTTTCAACAAAGAACACTTTTTCATTAGAATTCCCGTAAGCTATCTGATTTATCTTAGATTCTTTTCCGTACAAAACTTTTAATTTACTATTTTTAAGACTTATATCTGCTATAAAAGATACACCTCTAGATGTATAAGGAAGTGTCATATGAGATAAGAAATTCAAATTTGGCTGTGAGTTAAAAGCTACTTGATTTATATTCAAATCAACTTTTTCTCCATTTTTTAAATTTATTGAAAATAAGGAAGATACTCTTTTATCAGAGTATTTGTTGTCATTTGAACCAAATACTATCAACTTAGAATCGTCTTCTGTCCAAATTAAAGAAAATAAACCACCAAAACTTTGATCTATTTTTAAGATTTTACTTGAATCAATATTGAAAATTTCTATACTTTGAGTCCAAGAAGTGTCCCTATCATCACCTGCATCAGTAATAAATGCTATCAACTTATCATTGTTAGAAAATACGGGATTTAAATGGTCACATTCAGAATTTGGTACAGAAATAATAGATTTATCAAAAATATTAATAATTTCTACCTGATTATATATATCACCTATCCAACCTAAAGCATCGTGTCTATATCTTATCTTTTTAACAACTAAAGGTTTCAAATCAAGATTATTGAGATTTGAAGCTCTAAAACTATAAACTAATCTTGAAGAAGAATTGTCCCAATTAAACAATCCATAATTATCTTCAGAAGACTTCACAGATTTAAAATTTTCCGTTAATTGGAATTCATAATTTTTATAAAAATCTTTAATAAAAATAGAATTTATCTTGTTACTTTTAGTTTTTTCATTAGTCCGTATAAATGCTAAAAATTTTCCATCAGGAGAAATTTTCGGAATAGAATCATTAAATCCAGAAGTAACTTTTTCAATTTTTTTTGATATTAAATCGATACTAAATATTTGAGAAAGTCTTTGATTAGTTTTTGAATCTACTGAAGTTTGTTGAAAAAATATTTGATTATTTAATTCATCAAATGAAATCCATGGAATTGTTTTTATTCCTTCAATATATTCTTTAACATTTTCCATGATTTAAAAAATAAAAGTAATTTTATTTATAAATATTTTGCATATTCCAATAATCTAAAGATAAAAGATTCGCATCTGATCCTTGAGCACGTAAAGAAATACCAGTGCTATTTTTAAGAGAAGGATACACACGCGTAGATACACATAATTTTCCATTCACAAAAACTTCGATAATACTTTTATCAAGAAAAACTCTTAGGTTAAGCAATTCGTTGGGCTCCATAAATAATGAACCTGTTTCTGGTGCACGTGAAAGAGCATCAGGAAGTAAGGAAGAATAAGAAGAATCAATTGTAATAAGACTATTAGAAGTAGCAGTTCCAGCTCTTATCTCTTCCATAGAATATCTTTCCCAGTCTCTGAATCCTCTAGCTCTATAAAATGCAATACGAGTAAATTCTTCTTTATGAGGTGATCTTAATACATTTAATTCAATCATTGGAGAATTATTGGTTTCTATTTGAGCTATAATTTCCATTGAATTGCCATTAATGTTTTCAAGAACCACTTCTTCATTTGCCGATAAAGTAAGATTAGAAATTTTCTTATGATCCATTCTTAAAGATTCAACATCACCTGATGGTTCAACTGCTAATAAATCTCGTCCTAATTTATCTTTTCCTAATAATGATAATCTACGAGGCAAACTCATTATTTGATTCCAGCCTTTAGTATCAAGTCCTGGGTTCATATTAAAAATCACAATCACCCCACCTTTTCCATCAGGAGTTGCTGAAGGAGCATGAACCCCAGATGGCCCATATGCTCCAAAATTAAAATCCTGATGAGATGTAACAATGAATTTGTCTCTAGAAGAATCATAGTCTCCCAATAATGCTTGCCCTCCACTCATATGACTAAAGAAAAGTAGAATGTGACGATCTCCAATTGGCCAAAAATAAGGACATGCTCCATCATCTCCAATTAAAGTAAACCTATCTCCTTCAATAAATGGATGAAGATATTCCCAATTAATTAAATCTTTTGATTTGAATAAAAAATTAGCTCTGGTACGTTTTCCAGAAGGTTCATGGGGAAGTGTCCCACCAGATAAAGAATAATAAACTCCATCTTTGTTCCATATACATGGATCAAATACCCTATAAGGTAACGGTGTACCATCAGGATTAGAAATTGGAATTACTGGTTTATTAGTTAATTTCTCCCAATTAAGTAAAAGCGGATCGGAAGAAGTAGCAATCATATTTCCAACTTTAGTTCCATGATACATAGCTATTACTCTATTTTTTTCTACTAGAGTTGCACCAGAAAAACAACTTTCTTCTGGATCTGGGTATATAGCGTAAGGTAAGTCACGCCAATGTATTAAATCATCACTAATAGCATGGCCCCAATGTACTCTAGGATCCTCTGGTGGATAACCTTGATAAAATAAATGCCAACGCTGATTCCAAAAACAAAGTCCGTTAGGATCATTGAGATTACTTTCTGGATTAACATAATGATAAATGGGCCTATGAGGATCATTTTTATATGATTCCCTAGACACTATAAGTCTTTGCATCAAAGGATTATTCTCAAGTTGTTTTAACTGTTCTTCTTCTATTTCAGAAAAAATATACTTTGGAACTAAAGAAGTATGATCATTATTTTCAGATATCATCTTTTCCTTTAAACTAATTTTTTGGTAAATAGAATAAAAAAACTAATATTTCCAATCCCATTTTCCATATCCGGGATTTCCAGGATTTTTCCCTATCAATTGTCTTACAGATGCAATTTCTCCCAAATGGTTCCACGAGTGAAAAATCATTCTAGTCATTACTGTTCCAAGATTATCAACATTATATGAATCGTTATCTAAGACTTTAACTAAATCATTTTCATTAAGTCCATCTAAAAATTTCTCTGTGTCACTTAAT
This sequence comes from Dehalococcoidia bacterium, assembly GCA_002708085.1. Taxonomy (GTDB): domain Bacteria; phylum Chloroflexota; class Dehalococcoidia; order Lucifugimonadales; family Lucifugimonadaceae. The sequence continues at coordinate 54,229 of PAOU01000003.1, read as the reverse complement.
GTTTTATGCCACAAACCTTTAACATAAGATAAATCTTTCTGAGAGTGTGGTGCACCATTTTCAAAATCTTTAAATTCATTAGGGATTTCTACTCCTCTAGATCTAGCTGCGAAAGTAAGATTGTTATATCTTGCTAAATGACCTAAAGTCCAGCTAATACAATTCAAAGGTTCAAAAATAAGTTTAGATTCTTCATCAGTAACATCATCAATATAATTTAAAACCTGATTATTCGTTATTCTATATTGATCAATTATCTTTATATCCATATTGCTCCTAATTATCTATTTATCTTTATTTCCTTTTTGAAAAATTACATTTCTATTTTTCCAATGTATATTATCAATCAAAAATGAAACAACTGAATAGAATCCTATTATTGAAGTTACTAACATTGCAAAAGGAAACAAGATTGCTAAAAAAATACTCTGTTTAGATCTTAAAGCAGCCAAAACCCAAGAACAAGAAAGTAACGTCCAAATTAACAAGATTAAAGAATTTTTATTTTCGTCTAATGTAATATTGAAGAATTCAACAAATATCATAAGAAAGGGTATAAAAGTCATAGAAATAAATAAAAACCATAATATTAAAAATCCTATTAAACTCTGATAAAAGAAAGGGAAAATAGTCCTTGAAAAACCTCTTAAAGCTTCTTTTTCAGAATTATATGAAAAAGTCTCTATATCTTTAACTCCATTTATCATTTTTAATTTTAATTTATTCCTACTTATATTCCTTCCTAATTCGAAATCATCTAGAATTTCTACTTTAATTGTTTTATGCCCCCCTATTAGATTGTAAGAATCTCTCTTAAACAATAAAAATTGACCAAAAGCAGCAGAGAAAAATGGAAATTTTGACGTGTTGGCTAAAAATATTGGAATCCATGAAAAAATCATCCATCAAATTGTTACTGAAATAATTTTATCTATAAAAGTAGATGCTTTTCTTTTAGGGAACAAAGTAAGAAGATCTAAATCTTCATTTATATGCATATTCATAGAGTCAGAAAGAACATTGGGACTTAACTTTGTATCTGAATCAAGAAATAAAAGAAATTCTCCATTTGCTTTTTCACTAAGCTGATGACAAGCCCAATTTTTGCCTAACCATCCAGATGGAACCTTATTTCCTTTATAAACACTTACTCTAGAATCCAAATCAGAAATTTCTTTAGCTAAAGCAAAAGTATTATCTTCAGAATCATCATCTAAAACCACTACTTCTATATTAGAATAGCTTTGTTTCAGCAATGAATTTATACATCTATAAATATTTTCTTCTTCATCTCTAGCTGGGATCAGAACTGAAATCAAAGGTTTCTTAGATGAAAAATCTATTGATCCCTGTCTTTTATTTTTCCTTGTAAAAAGAAACGATAATAAAATATTCACTAAAGTAACAAACAAAAGCAGTAAAGAAAAAACAACTAAAAAATACAAATAATAAAAAGATATAAAATTAATCATTTTCTTTCCTAACAATATTGATCAACCAATTTCTTGGAATAACACCTTCTCTTATTTCATTCCTATGTTTTAAAACTATTAAGTTCATATTAAACACCCAAAGAATAATCATAGATGGAGAAAAGTATCTTAAAATTACCCAAGAAAGAATTACAATCATAGTCAAAATAATTGTCCAAACATGAGTTCTCTGCAAAGAATGAAAAGTTGCTAATGATATCATCACAGGAATAACTAACCATCCATTTGATATTGCAGCCCATATTCCAGCAGTTACAGCTAAAGATTTACCCCCTCTAAATTTTAGAAAAGGAGTAAATGCATGACCAAGCAAAGATGCAACTGCTAACGCACTTATACCCCAAGATTCAATTCCTGCAAAATTTATTGCACAATAGATTGGCACAAAAGCTTTTGCTAAATCAAGAAGTACAGCTGACAATCCAATTTTCCAGCCTCCCATTTTCCAAGCATTAGCTCCACCTGGATTATTATCACCAACTTCTCTAATATCACGGTTCAAGAATAAGAAACCTAAAACCATAGCCCAAGGAATACTGGAAAGAAAAAAAGCAACTAATATCCAAAAGATTAAAATCATTTGAAAACCTGTTATTTAATTTTCTTTTTCATAATCTACTAAAACAAAAGATTTATTAAAAACCGAATTGTTTATATCGACATTATAAAAAAATAAAAAAATTCAATAAAGCCCCTACTTTTTTATTTTTAGTATTCTAGGAATAATCATAGGAGTATTCTTAATATAAGTTAAATATTCAGGATTATCACCCCATCTGTTCTTGTTATTTTCCTCTAATATAGGCACTCCACTAATCTTAATTAATAATATGGCTACAAAAATTGGAGACAATAAAGATAAAAATTGCCAACCTATCAACACAGGAAAACTAATGATACTTACTCCAAACCAAAGAATAATTTCACCCAGATAATTTGGATGACGAACCCAAGCCCAAAAGCCAGAATTTATAAAATTTTTTTCATTTTCTTTTTTAGATCTAAAAATCATTTTTTGGTAATCAGCAATTATTTCAATTAAAAATCCTAAAGCCCAAACTAAAATACCGACATAACCTAAAATACCCATAGAATTTTTTGCTTCAGAAAGTAAAGAAATTAGAGCAGGTGAAATTGAAAATAAAATCCACATTCCTTGAAGATTCCAAACAAAAAATAACTTAAAGAAATCATTCTTAATTGAAGAAAATCTATTATCAAAACCTTTTAATCTTATTCTAAAAAAAAGAAATGACCCCAGTCTTATAGCCCAAACAATGACAATAAAAAAAAGTACCATTGATCTAAAATCTTTTATATCTGAAATTAAAAATGCCGAAATAATAATAGAGATAAATGTCATGGATCCAACAAGATCAAAATAATATTCTGAATTTAATAGGTATGAATGAATAAAAAAAACCCATTGAACAAGAAATATTATTCCAGAAAAGATAATTATTGATGGAACGAATCCTATTTGAATAGTATTTGGACTAATCAATAAAGTAAAAAAAAATGAAACCAAAAGTATCAAAAAAAGATATCCTAAAAACTTAATTTTATCTTTACGAATCATCTTTGATTGGTAGATTATCCTCTTCTTCAGGTATTTTTTTCTTTGATGATCTAATTTTTTGTGAAGCTCCTATAAGACAGAAATATATCCCTATGGAAAGAATCAAAAGTTGCCCAAAAGATTCACCTATATTCAAAAGCCAAATTAAACCTACTATGATAAGAAATATTCCAAAAATTAATCTTTTATTCATTTTTCATAGAAGTCAAAATGTAATTTAAGCACATGCAATATCATTACCATCCCAACGATTAAATTCAAATTGTTCGGTCTTTGCCAAAGAATCTCTTGCTTTTATCCACATTTGATTCCAAGTGCTAGAATCTTCTAACACAGCATCTGGATCTTCTTTACTTCTAGCTATAAAACCTGGAAACATATCCCTTCCTGTAGGTTGACCTACAGGTTGATATCTAAGATCAAAACTCCATCTAATTTGATCACTTAAATTTGGCAAAGCTGAATGAACTGTTTTCTTAGAAAATAACAACACGTCTCCTTTTTTCATAGGTATAGGCATAGCATGTTCTGATTTAAATAATTTTTCTGGGATTTGCAAACCCCCTGGACCCAATTTAGAAATTTTTTTCTTAGTCTTTAAATCAAAACCAGGGCAATGAGTCAAAACCTTTCCTTTATGACTTCCAGGAACAATCTGTAAACAACCATTATCTTCTGTTGCATCTGTCAGTGGAAACCAGACTGTAAGCATATCAGTATTATCAATTTCCTCAGTAGCTACACCAGCATCTTGATGCCATGGTGTAGCACCAAAAATTACATTTCCATTCTTATCTCTAGGACAATCTTTTTCAGGAACTTTAATTCTTACATGCTGGATTGGATTGGAATAAATTTCTGAACCAATAAAACCTTCAACAATATCCAATAATTCAGGATTTCTAATTGCATTGAAAACAGCAGGTCCAGTCCAAAATGGCGTATCATTTTTTATATTAGATTGGGGTAAAGAAAAATCAAAAAATTGATTATGTACTTCTCCACTTTCTGAATAAATTTTAGTTACTCTTTCACCAAATTCTAAATCTTCATATTTGGATTGTATTTTTCCATTATCAAATAATTGATCTGCTAAATTATCTAAAACAATTTTATACTCAGATATTACTGGATCAATCACTTCTTTAGGATCAAGCAATCCCTGAATTTTCACAAAACCAAATTCTTCAAAATGTTGTTTATGTTCTAGTGTTAAAGTAGCCATAAAATTATGATTTTTTCCTAAAATTAACTAGATATCCTATCAATCAAACAACTCTTTTTCAACTTCTTTCATTACTTTTAAATAACTAATATTAGTGTGTCTGTTTTCATCAGATTGAACTTGAAAATCATTTTCTAATCTAGATTGATACAATAATAATCCTACAGAAATAAAAAGTAATCCTAAAAATATAATAATTAATTTGTTCATTGTTTTAGACTATAGAGAGTATGATTATAATTATCAATAAACTAATGTAGAAATATGCAAAATTATATACAAACAATTTTAGATTCAATTGATGAAGAAAAAATAGCTGAAGATACCTTGAATTTTCTCAAAGTAAAAAGTGAAACTGGAGATGAAAAAAAAGGATGTGATTTCTTAGTTAATATTCTTCAACGTGAAAACTTAGATGTTCTAGTAGATGAATTTATTGATAAAAGACCTAATGTTTACACCTTACTTTCTGGCAGTAATCCGAAAGTTGGAAAATCTTTAATGTTTAATGGTCATATAGATACTATTCCCATTGGAATAAGTGATCCCCCTGAGATAAAAAACAATACTATTATTGGAAGGGGAGCTGAAGATATGAAGGGTGGATTGATTTCAGTAGTACATGCTATTTCAGCTATTAAAAAGTCAAAGATTAATTTATCAGGAGATCTTTCGTTGACTTCTGTAATAGGACATGAAACACCCATAGGACAAAAAGAGGGGCCAAAAAGATTAATAGAGTTATTAAAATTAAAAAAAATGACTCCAGATGCAATAGTAATAACCGAAGGGCCAAACGCTATATGGACAGCAGGTATGGGATTTATAAATTTCACTATTACTATTCATAGTGAAAAAGGTTCTATGCATACAATCAATACGACTTTTTTAGAAAATCCAATTTACTGGGCAGGAAAAACACTTCTTGAGTTACAAAACTTGGAAGTTGAATTTGAAAATTCTGAATATCATAAATTATGTGGAAGAAACCAGTTAAATATTGGAAAACTTAATGGAGGGGATTATTTCAACCGCTTACCTTCAGAGGTAACTATAAATGGGACTTTAAGATGGAATCCAAATTATAAAATGAAAGATATGCTTTCAAAATTACAAAATATTTGTTCTAAAATATCTAAAAAATCAAATTTAAAAACTAATTTTTCTATAGAAGAAAATGCAACAAAACAACCTTTTCAAACATCATTAGATGATCCAATTATAAATTCATTAAAAAATTCTGGTGAAAAAATAATTGAAAAGTCACCAGAAATTATTGGTATGGCTTTATCAACTGATGCAAATCTTTATTCTTATCACACAAAAATCCCAACAATTGGATATGGTCCACAATATAAAACTGCACACTCAGATCATGAAAAAATTTCTATAGACAGCCTATATAAAGCTTCAAAAATATATGCATTAACTGCTATAGAATACTGTGGAATCTATAAAAAATAATACTAATATGGTCGAGCAAAGCCCATATAAAAAATACCCAAACCTATTACTAATAACATCACAACAATCATAATTATTAATTCTTTACTCACTTATTTACCTACTTGTAAATCATATGTTTTTAACTCATTAGTTTGAATAACATTACCATCATAAATATTCTTTATTCCATCTATAGCATCTTTTAGGTTTTTAGGATCTGATAAATTATAACCCTCATGAACTAACATCAAATTAGATACATTTGCCTCTTTTGCCATCATTCCTGCATCAATACTACCACTCATATAATCATCTTCTGGTGTACCTTCAATATCACTCTGTAAGCCAGAACATATACAAACTAAATAATCAGCATCTCTAGCTAATTCTACTACAGTTTTGCAAGGTCTTGTATCACCAGTAAATACAATACTTAAACCTTCCGTTTCAACTTTGTAGGCCAAAGAATCCAAATAAGGTTCTACATGTTCAGCTAAAGTAGAAGTCACTTTAGCATTCTTCGTATTTATAACTTCACCTGGTGATATATCTCTAGCTATATACTTGGGTAACTGTCTAGGTAAAACTCCACCTCTAATTTGATAAGCGTTTAAACTTAAAGGATGATTTGTTCTAGCTATAAGATCATGAGCAAATGCTCCAATATCCAAATCTATCAATCTAGTAGTCAATAATTCAGTAGGTGGAGGACCATAAATATTCAAATTTTCTTCATTTCCTATACTAGTTTCCCATCTTGTGAGGAGAAAACAAGGATAATCCAAATCATGATCAGAATGATGATGAGTAAAAAATAAATTATTAACTTTTTTGGGATCCAAATCCATCAAAATCATCTTATAAGTTGATGCTGGACCACAATCAAACATGATTTGTTCTCCTGGAATTTCAAGAACAAAGCAAGATCCCCATCTTTCTTTTGTAGGAGTCGGAGTACCAGAACCCAAAACATGTAATTTAGCATTCATATTGATTAAAAAAATATATCATTTAAAAAAATATCAGGAACGTATTAATTATTATATGGTTTTCTAAAAATATTTAATATCAAATTTCGATATTTTATATATGTGGATAATAATCATGCCAAGGCTTTACCTTCTCAAAAGCCCTAGAGGCTTGTAAAACTCCTACCTCATCTTCTTTTTTCCCAATAATTTGTAACGATACAGGAAGTCCAGATGATGAAAACCCACATGGTAATGCCGCCGCAGGATTTCCACTCCAATTAAACAATGCTGTAAATTGAGTCAAATGAATATTCCAATTAGAATAGTCATAATACCCATCATCTAAATCTTTGAACTTAATTTTCCCATTTTCAAAAAATGGTCTTTCATTACATTTGAATGCAGGAATAGCCATAGTAGGAGTTGAAATAAAATCATATCTATCAAAAATTCGTTCGATCTTACTTCTAAATTCATATAATTTTGTCAAAGATTGAAGATATTCATCTGCAGAAATATTTTTGCCTTTTTCAATAGTATTTCTTACATAGTGCATAAGAAAATCAGAATTTTCCTCAAGTAAATATCCATTAGTGGCATATGCAAGTGCAAAAGACAGAACATTATGTAATGGATGTTCTAATTCATCAAGATCAATATCAAAATTCAACTCTTCTACATTTGCGCCTAAGTCTTCAAAAATTTTTACTGCATTTTCTGTAACATTTTTCACTTCATCGTCTACAATTCTAGAACCTAAATCAGGAGACCAACCTATCAATTTTCCTGATACACCTTTCTCTATATCAATCAAAAAATTCGGCGGAGAATTAGTTAAAGTTCCAAATTCAGATTCAGGATGAGGTCCTGATAAAGCTTGAAGAAATAAAGCGCTATCAACTACATATCTGCTAATAGGACCCATACTAGAATAATTAACTGGATGCCAACTTAAATTACTTATATTTCTTCTTGGAACTCTTCCTTGGGTAGCCTTGATTCCATATATTCCACAAAAAGCCGCAGGAATCCTTATAGAACCACCACCATCTGATCCTTGAGCAACAGGTGTTATTCCTGAAGCAACAGAAGAGCCAGTTCCTCCACTAGATCCACCTGCAACATATTCAAGATTCCAAGGATTACGACAATGATCCCCTAATTTATTTTCAGTGGTACCACTTTGTCCAAATTCCGGAGTATTTGTTTTTCCTAAAATTATTCCATCTTGATTTTTAATACGTTCTACAGATATCTGATCTACATCTGCAATAAAATCCTTAAAAATAAGTGAACCTTTAGTTTGTCTTACGCCTTTCATAGGCTCTAAATCCTTTATAGATGTAGGAATTCCAGCTAATAAACCCAATGGTTCTTGATTTAAAATTTTCTTTTCTACTTCTTTTGCTTTTTCTAAAGCACTATCAGCAGTAACTGTTAAGAATGCATTAGTCTTAGGATTAATTTGTTCAATTCTTTCAAGTGCTAAATTAGTAATCTCAACAGGAGATATTTTTTTTGAACAAATTAATTGTCTAAGTTCTGAAGCAGATTTAAATAAAACTTCATATTTTTCATTATTCTTCATTTTCACCTACTTCTAAATAAATTTTTTAAATTTCTATTAAATAAAGTAATTAATTTTAACAATAAAGATCTTTCCCTATTTACTATACGATTAGGAAGTGAGCCTTTTTCAGATACTTTAACTATCTTTGCTAATCCAGTTTTACCGAAATATTGAGTTAGAATTGTGTCAGAAGAATTGTTTTCAGAGAAATCCCTAGTAAACCTATTAATTTCTTCCCAATTCAATTCATTATAATAACTATCTTTCTCTTTTCCTTTTCTATAATTTCTTCCATCAATATCATCAATAAATATCAATGAATCCTTATTTAAGTAGGGATACCAACCATATAACACTTTCTCTACATGATCTGCACGATGAAAACTATCTATAAATAAAATATCTATTCCTTGATCTTGAAGTACTGGATAATCATTAATAATTTCTAATACTTTAGAGTCATCATTATGAATAAAAGTCCAACGTTCAGAGGTCACAACATCTTTGCAATCATTTATATCTATAGAAAAACAATAACTATCACTTTTCTCTGAATAATAGGAAAACATCGAAGTTGAATAACCTTTGTTTACTCCACATTCTAAAATTATCTGTTTTTCTCTTTTTAATAGAGATTTATAAATTATTGTTAATAAAGAAGATCCAGTTTCTGAAAGAATCGTATTTATATCAAAATTTTTAGATTTCATTATCACTTTCACATTTTTTTAAATAAAGATTAATTTTTTTGAGAAGGTTATCAACATCTTTTTCCTTTATTTGTCCCATATGACCAATTCTAAATGAATTAATTCCCTCAATTTTCCCCGGATAAATAACTAGTCCATGATCACTTAGAAATTTGTAAAATTTCTCAAAAACAAAACTTTTTAAATTAGGAATTTTAAAACTAGTTATTAAAACACTTTGATCCTTACTTGCAACTATCGTTTCAAATCCCATTTTTTTCATTCCATTAATTATAGAATATTGAATATTTTTATACCTTTTAAATCTCGATTTTAATCCCCCTTCTTCAAAATATATTTGTAAAGCTTTTTTCAAAACCAATATAGATTGAACAGGAGGAGTAAATCTGAATTGTCCGCTTTTCACTGATTCTCTATACTGTCCCAATAAATCTAAAGAAAAACTTCTAGGTGGATAATTATATTTATTTAGAATTTCTTTTTTTACAAATACAAAAGAAAACCCAGGAATACCCTCTAAAGATTTATTTGGAGAACCTATTAAAAAATCAATAACAGAATTTTGATTAGAAATTTCATACAACCCTAAAGAACTTATAGCATCAATAAAAATTTTCTTATCTGACATTGAAGGAAGCTCTAGAAGATCTTCAATTGGATTTAAAATTCCTGTAGTGGTTTCACAATGGGTAAGTGAAACATGAGTAATTTTCTCATCATTCTCTAAATGATAATTTATCACTTCTTTATCTGGAATATTTTGGCAAGGAAAAGAAGCTTCTATAAAATCAATATTAAGGATTTTAGCTATCAAAGTTAATCTATGGCCATAATCACCATTTGAAACTATTAACCATTTTCCATTTGGTGGAGTGAATGAAGATAATACAGCCTCCAAACCATAAGTGCCTGAACCTTGAAGAAGAATCACTTCATATTCATCATGACTAAGGTTAGCTAACAATAATAAATTTTTTCTTAAGTCTCTACATAATTGAATAAATTCTTCATCTCTAGATCCAATATCCCTCAATCCTGATCTTTTAACATCTAAACTTGTTGTTAAAGGACCTGGTGTAAATAGTACTTTGTCTTTCATAAAAATATCTGTCTTTAAATGAACTAATTATTTATTAACAATTATTATTGATTTGATTAAAATAAACTAAGGAGGTTAATCATGAATATACTTGGACAATATCATACTGGTTTTGTCGTAGAAAACCTAGAGGCATCATTACATTTTTATATTGACATTTTAGGATTAAAAATAGAAAGAGAACCTGCAACTCAATCTGGAGAATGGATATCAGATGTTGTTGGATTAAAAAATATAGAACTTAAAATGGCTTTTGTTGGAACTGGAGATGGGCATTCTATAGAATTATTTGAATACCTTAACCCTACAGGTAAAAAACGAGAAGATATGGATAAAGTGTTCCTTCCAGGTTCTGCTCATTGTGCTTTCATAGTAGATGATATAAGAAGTTGGTTTAAGAAATTAAAAGAAAATAATGTAAAAATTCTCAGTAATGGAGAACCAACATTAAGAGATAAACCTTATCCTTGGGCTAGATATGCAATATATATACAAGATCCTGATGGTAACGTAATTGAAATGGTTGAACGTGCCAAAAAACCAAAAGGAAATTCGGAAAATTAATGTATAAAAATAATAAAAACTTAAACATCATAATTCTAGTAGCTGGAAGAGGTTCTAGGTTAGAAGAAGTAACAAAAGACCCCAAATGCCTATTAAAAATTCAAGGTAAAACTCTAATAGATAGAACTCTAGATCAAATATCTGATTATGAAAAACAAATTAATAAAATTATTTTTGTAACAGGATATAAATCTGAAAAAATTAAAACCCATATTTCCAAACATAAACTTTTTTCATATTGTGATTTTATATTTAATAAAGATTACGAGCTTGGAAGTATATTTAGTTTAAATTTAACTAGAAATCACATTAATGATCACAACATAATTATGGATGGAGATGTTTTTTGTGAATCAAGTATTATTTCTCTAATCTTCAATTCTTTAAATGAAAATACAATTTTAATTGATCCAAAATCAAGTAATACTGGAGAAGAAATTTTAGTTGGAGCTTCTACAAAAAAAATCATTTCTATAAAACGTGGACTTACTGGAGAATTCAAAAATTTCGGAGAATCAATAGGATTCATGAGATTAAATAGAAAATCTATGATGAAATTCTTTGAAGTTATTGAAGAAGATATTTTATTGAATTCCAAGACTATTGGATACGAAGACCTCCTGGACAAATTAGTCAAATTCATTGATATAGGATTCATTTCTATAAAAGAAAAAAAATGGATAGAAATAGATTTCCCTAAAGATTACGAAGATGCTAAAAAATTGATCATTAATTAGTAGTGATTTTATTTTTTAAGATATCTGCAAATATTATTAGAGACACAAATACTATTTGCGAAATACTTACAAAAATTACTAAATAAAAAATATTTTGTGGATAAAAAAATCCAGATAAAACAATTACTAAAAACAAAATTCCATCTTGAGTAGTCAAATTCATCCTTAAAAAAAACATAATTGATACTAATAAAGATGTGTGGTTAATATTTATTTGATTTTTAGACCAAGAAATAATAATTTTTTCCGTAAAATTTAATTTTTTCAAATCAAAATTACAATCAAATTCAAAATAGTTTCTTGCAAAAACAGACAAACTAGCTGATAAAAAACATAAAAATAAAATAAAAGTTGATAAATCATTGTAAACAAACAACCAAATTGCTATTGATGGAATTCCAATCATAGTAAAAAAATCTGCCCCTAGAAACTCCAATCTTTCACCTAATATACTTGTTTTTTTTGAAACTCTTGCTAATTCTCCATCAACACAGTCAAATATCACTGCTAAAGTTAATGCTAATATTCCAAAAACCAAAAAATTTAAGACAATCAAGAATGAAGCTATAAGAATAAGAAAAATAGAAATCAAGGAAATAAAATTAGGAGAAATTTTTAAAAATATACTCAATCCCAAAAAAGGTAATGAAATTATTCTCTGAATAATTACCCAAGGCATATATATTTCTATTTTTCTTTTCTCTATGGGGTAAACAATCTCTAGATAATTCCTATAATTCATTTATCACCTTAATAACAATATAAAAATACTAGTAATTAACCAGATTAAAATTACAATAATTAAAAATATATCAGAAGTGATAATTTTTTCTGGACTTTCTCCTTTTTTTTCTTCAAAACAAAGATACATATATCGGAAAATACCTATAATCACTAACGGGACAGTAATAATCATTGAGTTATCAGAAGGAACATTAACTTCCCATCCAAATTTCCCACTAACAGTATATAGAGAATATGTGATTATAGTAGCAGAACAAGATATATTAATTAAACTTAAAAGCAAATTTGAAGAATACATTCTTAAAGTTGGCCTAGTAACAAATGTTTGTTCTGAACCTTCTAATTCTCCGTGTCTTTTCATCAAAACAATGAATAGGGCTGCGAATCCTGTACATAAATAAAACCAAGGAGATACTTGAAGATTAGATAATACTTCTACACCACTATCTCTAAGTATAAATACGCCTGAGAGAGCTCTAATAACAAACCCTAAAGCTACAGTAATAACATCAATAATAACTATTTGTTTTAATAAAAGAGAATAAAAAATATTCATCAATAAATATATAGCGATACATACACAAAAACCTGTACTAAGAAAAAATGCTAATATAGGGACACCTATTATAAGAAATAAAGACATTACTAACGCATAATTTTTTGATACTGTACCTCTAGCTATTGGCCTATTTTTCTTAGATTCATGAATTAAATCCATATCAGCATCTATTACATCATTCAAAAGATATACAGCCCAAGAAGCTAAAGAAAAAATCAAAACTCCTCCTACTACAGAAGAAAAAATCAACAAATATTGTCCTAATTCATTGTTGGAATACCATAAGTTCAAGGAAAATAAAAATGGAACAATTACAAGAAAATTTTTTATTTGCTGTCTCAAACGAAAAATTTCAAATAATCCTAAAATCTGTTTCATATTATTTCCTGAATTCGAATATTATTCTTTCTAAAGTATTCTGATTCAGTTCCTCCAATAATCTCACCTATTTGTAAAACTAAATCATCTTCCTTATGTCTACCACTTATCATTAATCCAATAGGAAGTTTATTTTTTGAAAAACCAGCATTAACACTTAATGATGGATGCCCAGTTACATTGAAAACACCAGTAAATAATGGGTTTTTTATATTTCCAACATTAGAATCGTCTTCAATATTTGTCGCCAAAATAGGTATAGTGGGAGAAATAATTAAATCTACTTCTTGGAAAATTTCATTCATTTTTCCAGTAAACCATTCTTTAGATTTTAGTGCTTTTATATAATCATTTGAACTAATAGACATAGCTGATAGAAATCTAGATTTCACTTTAGGATCATATTGATCTCTATAATTTTTCAACCAATCTTCATGTATAGATAATCCTTCTGAAGAACTAATAATTAAATTTATAGATCTTCCAAATTTTACCCAAGGACAGGAAATTTTTCGGATTATTGCTCCATTATCTTCAAGATAGCTAATAGAATTATTAATTTTTTCTTCAACTTCTGAATCTAAATCATCAAAAAAATATTCTTGTGGAACACCAATCTTAATTCCTTTGATAGATTTTCCAATTCTTCCATTAAAATCAAAATTTTCCAAAAAAACAGAGTCTTTATCAGTCGAATCATAACCTGAAATACTATTCATTATCAAACCACAATCGTAAGGAGTACTTGCTAAAGGACCTACATGATCTAAAGTCCAACTTAATGGAAATACACCAGTTCGTGAAACTAATCCATAAGATGGTTTTAAGCCAGAAATACCACACAAAGAAGCTGGCATTCTTACAGATCCTCCAGTATCTGTACCCAATGCTCCAGCACATAATTTTGAAGAAACTGCTACCCCGGATCCACTACTTGATCCTCCAGGAATTTTTTCTTTATTCCAAGGATTTACAGTTTGAGGATAATGTGGATTCAAACCTGTAGCTCCAAATGCAAATTCTACTAAAGAAGTTTTTCCTATAATTATGGCACCTGATGATTCTAATTTATCTACAACAGTAGCATTAGAAGAGGCAAAATTATTCCTTAAAATCTTTGATCCTACAGTTGTAATTTTATTTTTAATATCAAAAATATCTTTCAATCCTATTGGAATTCCATGAAGAGGGCCCCTTGTATTTCCAGATAATAGTTCTTTCTCAAGTCTAATTGCTGTTTTTAAAGCAGAATCTTTATAAACTTCCATGAAAGAATTTAATTCTTTATCAAGTAATTCAATTTTATCCAAATAAGCATTAGTTAATTCAACAGGAGATATAGATTTATCATGAATTTTTTGTGATAAATCTTTTATAGTATATAGAGTTAATTCTTGGTTATTTATGTTTTCCTTTTTATCTTTGATTTATATCTATTTTTTTTAATATCTCTAAATGTGACTTTATTACATTGATATTATTTTCAAGATTATGAATTTCTGAGGAAGACAAATTAAAATCCTTAAATAACTTTTTAAAAAAATCTGTTTTTAACTTGTCCATAAAGATCCCATATATTATTACGACTTATGAATAAGAATACATGAATTTTATTTATCCTTCACTATAGTTAATATAGATGATTTTTATGCTAATCTAAGCCTATGGAAATTTCATTTGTTCTGAAAAAATATTTAAATGAAGCTCTTTCATCATTCAATGGAGAATACTTTAAAAAGAGCAAGAAAATTGATTTTGTAGTAGAAAAACCTCAAATAAAAGAACATGGAGACTATTCATCAAATATTGCACTGCAAGTTTCCCGAGAATTAAATCAAAATCCTGAAGAAATAGCGAAAATAATTATAAAAAATCTAGAACTTCCTGATTTTATAAAAAATGTATCTTTCAAAAAACCTGGATTTATAAATTTCTTTTTGTCAGATCAGTGGTTACAAGAAAATTTAAAATCTATCCTAAATAAAGAAAATAATTATTCTAAAAAAGAGAATTTCAATAAAAAAATTCAAGTTGAATTTGTTAGTGTAAATCCTACAGGAAATTTACACATTGGACATGCAAGAGGTGCAGTAATTGGAAGTACTTTATCTAATTTATTAGAGACACAAGGATTTCAAGTAAACAGAGAATATTACATTAATGATGCTGGAAATCAAATAGACCTTTTCACTGAATCTTTATATGTAAGATATATGAACTTATTTAATAATAATTTACCTATACCTGAAAACGGATATGAAGGAAAAGAATTAGAGGAAATAGCAGAACAAATAAAATCAGAAAACTATGAAAAATTCACCAAAATCTCTAAAAAAGAGGCTCTAATACATCTCAAAGAAATAGGCATCAAACAAATATTAAATAATATCAAGGATGATCTAATCAAACTAGGAGTTGAGTACAATTCATGGTTTAGTGAAAAATCTCTAATTAAAAATGGTGAATTTACAGAAACAATTAATATTTTAAAAAAGAAAGATTTAGTATTTGAAGAAGATGGAGCTACATGGCTTGATTCAAAAAAACTTGGAGATAATAAAAATAATGTTCTAATTAAAAGTGAAGGAGGTGCACCTACATATTTTGCTACTGATATTGCTTATCACAAAAATAAATTCCTTACGAGAAATTTCGACATGGTAATAGATATTTGGGGTGCTGATCACCATGGACATATAAAAAGATTATCAGATGCATTAAAAGCACTGGGTGTAGAAAGAAATAGATTTGTAGTAATTTTAAACCAAATTGTTTCTTTAAAAACTAAATCTTCAATGACAAAATTTAGTAAAAGAAAAGGCACATCAATTCCATTAAAAGACTTAATAGAAGAAGTAGGAAAAGATGCTTGTAGATATAACTTCTTAAGCAAATCTCCAGACAGTCAAATGGAATTTGACATAGATGTTTCAAAAAAAAGTTCTAGTGAAAATCCAGTTTATTATGTCCAATATGCTCATGCGAGAATGAATTCAATAATAGAAAAAAGTAGAGATTTAAATCTTTCAAAATCAACTTCTAACCTAAACCTATTAACACACTATACAGAAATAGAAGTAATGAAAAAACTTTCAGAATTTCCCGAAATTCTAAGATTCTCATCAGAAAAATTGGAAGTTCATAGGTTGCCTCAATATACTTTGGAATTATCTCAATTGCTTCAAAAATTCTACGAAAAATGCAGAGTGTTGCCTGAAAAACAAAAAGATTATCCAATCTCAAATAGTAGATTATATTTAATTAAAGCTTCTAAATTAATTCTTTCTGAAGCATTATCTATCATGGGAATGGAATCGCCAAACAAGATGTAGATATCAATTATTTCTTTTAAAGAATATTTTGATTTAATATACATTTATAGAACAACTTGGATTAAAAATCATGAATTTATTGAATATCACTGACTTAGAACCAAAACAAATAAGAAAGATTGTAGAAAAATCTTTAGAATTTAAAAAAGGGTTAAGGACAGAATCACTAAAAGGGAAGAATGTAGTTTTATTATTTGAAAAACCTTCTCTAAGAACAAAACTTGGATTCTTCAAGGCTATTAATATACTTGGAGGTTCCCCTATATATTTTGGTCCTGAAGAAATTGGTATGGGAAAAAGAGAGCCTATTAAAGACATCTCTAAAGTAGTTTCAAGAATGGCTGATATAGCTATTCTAAGAACCTTTTCACATTCCACTATTGAAGAATTCTCTAATTATTCTAATATTCCAGTAATAAATGCTTTAAGTGATGTAGAACATCCATGTCAAGCTTTAGGAGACCTCTTAACAATATATGAATCAACGTCTTTGAATTTTAAAGATATCAAAATTACTTTCATTGGAGACGGAAATAATGTAGCGCTCAGTTTATCTCATGCTATTCTATCTTTAGGGGGAAAATTCGTGATTTGCACTCCTAAAGAATTCGGATTTGGAAAAACCGATATTACTAAAACAGAACAATTAGTTAAGAAATATGGAGGATCATTCCATATAGAGTCTTCTCCTGAAAAAGCTGTTGAGAATTCTAATATTATCTATACAGATGTTTGGGCTAGTATGGGCCAGGAAAAAGAAATATCTAAAAGGAAAATAATTTTTAAAAATTTTCAAGTAAATGAAAAATTACTTTCTATATCTCCTGAAGCTCTATTTATGCATGACTTACCTGCTCATCCTGGAGAAGAGATCTCAGAAAACTTACTAGAGCATCCACAATCAATAGTTTTTGACCAAGCAGAAAATAGAGTTTGGTCCCAAGTCTCTCTATTAGATCAATTGTTTTTATAAAAATATCAACTTTTCTCAATATTTATTATGAGTATCCCAGTAATTGCAATTTTCGGAAGACCTAATGTAGGAAAATCCACGCTTTTCAATAGAATAGCGGGAACACGTATTTCAATAGTTAGCAACGTTCCAGGCACTACGAGAGACTGGATATCTCTAAATGTGGAGTCAGATGATAACAGATTTATACTAATTGACACAGGAGGAATAGATGAAACTCCTCAGGAAGAAATTTCAAATGAAGTTTCTGAAGTTACCAAACAAGTTTTAAAAGAATCTGATGCAATTATTTTAGTAGTGGATTCCAAAGAAGGTTTAAATGTACTAGATTCCTATGCTGCTCAATTAGCTAGAAAATCTAATAAACCCTGTGTTTTAGCAATCAATAAAGTTGATAATCCTAATAGAATGTTAGGAATTTCAGAATTCTATAAATTAGGATTGAAAAAAGTAGTTACCTTAAGCGCATATCATGGTAACGGTGTCTCAGATGTTATGGATGAAATTTCTAAACAATTACCCTTATTTAATGAGAAACCTGAAAAATCAGATTCTATAAATGTCGCAATTGTAGGAAAACCGAATGTAGGAAAATCTTCTTTATTTAACTCAATAATTGGTGAAGATAGATCAATTGTTAATCCTATAGCAGGAACTACTAGAGATTCTATAGACACAGAAATTGTTTTTGAAAATAAAAAAATTAACTTTATAGATACTGCTGGTTTAAGAAGAAGGGGAAGCATAGAACCAGGAATAGAAAAATATAGTGTTATAAGAAGTATCAAATCTATTTCAAGATCTGATATATCGTTATTAGTGACTGATATAACTGAAAAAATAAGTTCTCAAGATTCACATATAGCAGGAATGATAAAAGATGCTGGAAAAGGATGTATAGTAATTGCAAATAAGTGGGATCTTAATGAAGAATTATCATTAACACAAGATGATATATCTAATGTTACGATGGATAAATTAAAATTCTTAAATGGATCTCCTATAATTTTTACTTCTAATGTAACAAAAATAGGAATTGAAACTATTTTTGACAAAATCCTTGAAGTGTATGAAGAATATAATAAAACTATTCATGATGATAAAATTTGGACTAATATTATAGATACAATATCTAAACATCCACCTCCATCAAAAGGAAGATCAAAAATTATTATCAAAAATGCTTTTCAAAAATCAACTAAACCACCAACATTCGAAATTAAATTCCAAAATGGAAAACTATTACATTTTACTTATAAAAGATATTTAGAAAATGGATTAAGAAAAAAATTCGGATTAAATGGGGTTCCGATAAAATTAGATATTAAATAATGATTTTACAATTAAGTTTAAATATATTTACTGGAATACTCGCCTACTTATTAGGTTCTATACAATTTGGATTAATATCTGGAAAATTGATCAAAGGAATAGATATTAGAGAACACGGAAGTGGAAGTACAGGCGCGACAAATGTTGGAAGAACACTAGGTGTTAAAATAGCTACAGGCGTAGCGATAATAGACATAGCAAAAGGATTTCTAATTGTTTTCTTATTTGCTAATTTACTTAAATTTTTTGATGCTGAAATTTCTTCTTACAGCATAATTATAATAGGATCTATGGCTATCTTGGGACATTGTTGGCCAGTATATTATAAATTCAAGGGGGGAAAGGGTGTTTTAACAAGTTTAGGCGTATATTTACTTGTGAGTCCTATAGCATGTCTAATTGCATTAACTACATTCATCATAATAGCAACAATTTCTAAATATGTTTCTCTAGGTTCTCTTATGGGAGCATCAGTAGCATTAATATATGTAGTAGTTTCTTTTTTTACCTCTATAGGAAACTCATCACTTACAGATATATTGTTTACTTTATTTATTTTTTGTGTGATATTCTATCGGCACAAAGAAAATATCCAAAGATTAATTAAAGGTGAAGAAAATAAAATAGAAAATAAGAAAAAACCTTAATAGTCTTTAATAAAATATGAAAAAAATTACTGTCATCGGCAACACTACATGGGGGTTTACTCTAACTTTTTTAATATCTAAAAAAGTTAGTAATATTTCTATATTAACTAGATCTGAGGAAGAAAAAAAAATACTTGATAAATCTAGGATTCATAAAAACTTATCAAATAAAATGAAATTACCTAGAACAATTGAAATAGAATCAAATATTCAAAAAACTATTAAGGAATCTAATACAATTATAATAGCTGTTCCTTCTCATACACTAAATGAAAATCTAATGAAAATTAGAGAATATGTTACTCCGGATAAAATGATCATTAGTGCGACTAAAGGCATTTCAGTTAAAGGAGAAAGAATGTCTGAAGTAATAAATTCTTATTTAACTAAATCATCTATAAATACTATAGGAGCATTATCAGGCCCTAATCTTGCTTCAGAGATATCAGAAGGTAAACCTGCAGTTTCAACTATTGCCTTCAGAGATATTAATAAATCGAATGATTTTCGAGATTTTTTTTCATCTGATAGTTTCAGAATTTACAGCGGAACTGATGTCATAGGAACAGAATTAGGAGGAGCATTAAAAAATATCATAGCTATTGGAGCAGGAATTATAGATGGACTGAAATTAGGCACTAATGCAAAATCTGCATTCGTAACTAGAGGACTACATGAAATTACAAAACTCGGACTTAAACTAGGAGCAGAAAAATCTACATTCGCTGGTTTATCAGGAATGGGTGATTTAATTACAAGTTGTTTCGGGAACTCTAGTAGAAACTGGAAACTAGGAATAGCTTTATCTCAAGGAATATCAGCGAAAGAATTTTCAAATAAATCAAAAATTACTTTAGAAGGAATTCAAACAACTTTTCAAGCAGAAAAATTAAGCCAAAAACTTAACGTATCTATGCCTATCACAACAACTACTGCAAAAGTATTAAATAATGAAATATCTATAGATTCAGCTATAAAAGAATTAATGACTAGAAATTTATCCGAAGAAGAGATAATGAATTAATTTTTATATTTTCCACTAACAAGACCTTGAAAATGATATCTAATTATTGAAAGTGAGGAAATTGCGACTGTCTCAGATTTTAAAACTCTATCACCAAGAGTAACTATCTTACATCTATTTTCTCTAGCTATTGAAACTTCTGATTCTGAGAAACCACCTACAGGACCAATAAATATAATTAATTTTTTGATATTATTTTGATAAGAATTTAAACAGGTTTTTAAATCTATAGAATTTTCAAATTTTTCCCAAAATAAAATTTTCTCATATTGATCATCAAATAAATTCAATAAATCTTTAAATGTATGAAATGATTCAATAGTAGGGATAACATTGCCTCCTGATTGTTCCACAGCCTCTTGAATAATTTTTCTCCACCTGGAATGCTTAGAATCAAAATTTTTTAGTTTGCTACCTGATTGAACTCTCTCTGTAATCATTGGAATTATTTGCGTAACACCAAGTTCAGATGATTTTTCAAGAATTAATTCAAACCGATCATTTTTTATAAAAGATTGACATAAAATAATTTCAGGATACATTTCTATTTTTCTAATTCTCTTAGATATTATTTCCCCAAAATCACAATTATCATCTAATATTCTTATAGAATATTCAAAAGAAGTATCATCAAATATCTCGATAAAATCATCTTTTCGAAATCTAAGAACATTCTTCAATTGATGCCTTAAAGAATCTAAAGAAACATCTTCACCTTTTTTTTCTTTTATGTGATTAACAAAAAATCTATGCATTTTATATTCTCTGAAAAACTAAAGAAACCCAATTATCATATTGTAACCTTTTCAATAATTTCAATTTTTTATTAAGAAATGTTTCTATAACTTCATTTATTCGAGTTTCTAAAATTCCTGACATAATTATAAATCCATTTTGATCTACTTTTCTAAATATATGCTCAAAATTTTCAATTAATATATGAGAAGTCAAATTAGCTAAAACAATATCAAATTTTTTATTTTTTTCTGGAATAGTAGATAAATCTCCATGAAAGAACTCAGCCTTTGAAATAAAACCTGATTTTTCAAAATTCTTTTTAGATGAATATATAGATTCAATATCATTATCAACACAAAAAACACTTTTAGCCCCCAACAAGAGAGAACAAAGAGCTAATATCCCAGTACCTGTGCCAAAATCAATTACAGATTCTTCACCTTCAATAAAATCTTCTAATAATTCTATACACATTTTTGTTGTTACATGATGGCCAGTACCAAATGCCATAGAAGGTTCAATAACTAATGTTTTTTTATGGAGAAAATTAATTTTGTCTTTTTCTTTTGGTACTATTACAATATCCTTTCCTAAACTGATTGGAGGAAATTTTTGTTTTTCCCAAGTATCAGAAAAAACTTCTCTCTTTTTTAAATCAGAAATTTTAAAAATTTTCTCAAAAAGCTTTAACCCTACCTCAATATTAGTTAAATATTCTGAAATATTATCATTAGAAATAATATATCCTATTATCTCAACATCTAAATCTCTGGAGTTAGCATGTTCTTCTTCTTCTTGAAAATCAATAATCTGAGTATAAACTTTTCCAGATAGATATTTATTAAACAACCTTACAATAGGTTCTACATATTCTGAGTTCACTCTGATCTTCAACTCTACCCATTTACTTCCTCTTTCACTCATCTCAAATCCTATTCTTTAGTTATTCTTATTCATCCTGAAGAAAACCATCTTTTATTCTTCTAAATATACTTTTACGGTCTGTTTCTTTTAGTTTTCCATTAGATTGATGACCAAAAGATTTTTCTAAACTTTCAAAAAGTGATTTTTGTTCTTTTGATAATTTAGTAGGAGTAATTACTCTTAAAATAACAATCATATCTCCTTTTTTACGAGGATTATTTATTTCAGGAAATCCTAATCCTGACAACTTCAACTGATCTCCACTTTGAGTACCTGGTTTAACTTGTATAATTGTCTCACCTTCAATTGTAGGAATAGTAATTTCTCTACCCAATGATGCTTGAACTATATCTACATCTACTCCTAACAAAATGTTGATGTTTTTTCTTACAAATACCTCATGTGGATCAACATTAATATGTACTAAAATATCACCATTCGGACCTCCATTTATTCCAGGATCTCCTTGATTTGTCAGCTTTACTATATCACCATCAGAAATCCCAGGAGGTATTTTTACTATCAAATCTTTCATAACTTTCGATAGGCCCTTCCCTCTACAATCTGAACACAAAACTTTAATTAATTGTCCAGAACCATTACAAGATGAACATGTAGTTCTCTGTTCAAATTGACCAAAAATAGTCCTTTGAATTCTTCTAACTTGACCAGAACCATTACAAGAAGAGCAAGAATCTACTTCAGTTCCTGGTTTTGCTCTAGAACCTTTACAGGTTATACATTGCTCTAATCTTTCAATTTTTAAAGGTTCATCTTTTCCTGATGCTGATTCATAAAAATTTATTTTAACTCTATATTCTAGACTTCTACCTTGTGAAGTTTGATTCGAAGAAGATCTAGAAGAACCAAAAGATCCTCCAAAAAAAGTTTCAAAAATATCCCCAAAACCACCTAAATCTTCAAAGCCACCTTGCTGAAATCCTCCAAATTTTCCGTCTAAACCAGAATGCCCAAATTGATCATAAATTTTCTTTTTCTCAGGGTCTACCAATACTTGATATGCTTCATTTATTTCTTTAAATTTTTCTGATGCATCAGGGGCTTTATTTCTATCAGGATGAAATTCTAAAGCAAGTTTACGAAATTTCTTCTTAATTTCTTCAATAGATGAATTTTTATTAACACCTAATATTTCATAATAATCTTTCTTTGAACTCATACACAATTAACTTAGATATATAAATATGGAAATACAATCACATTCTATTCTAAAATCAGTGATTTTTCTCCCATATTTCTCTTAATTAATCCATCTATCCAGATGGATGCATATTTTACAATTGGTAATATTCTTTTATAAGGAATTCTTTTTGGCACTATCAAGCCAATAGATCCACCTAAACTATCACTAAGTCCAAATGGGGCAATAATTATAGAGAACCATTTCAAATTGTTCTCTATATTATCTTCTCCTATTATTACTCTAAAATTACTTTCATAATTAGATAAATCTATCAAATCTTCAAATAACAAAGGATCATCAATCATCTCCAACAAAGATTTAGCAATTATAGGTTGAGAAATCACATCTGGATGTTCAAAAACTCTATTAGCTCCCTTGAATTTTCCTTCTTCAGATCTTCTAATGCGAACTAGAAAAATTTCAAAAATCTCCAAACAAATTTGTTGTAACAACGAATCGGTTGAAAATACAGAGTATTTAGATTGTTCTATTTGATCAATTGTTCTTCCAAATATTTCTGACTTAATAAAATTATCTAAAAATTGTATTTCATTAGAATTCAATTCTCTAATAAGAGGAAGTTTGATTTCTAAAACAGTACCACTAGATAATTTAGAGCTAATTACAAGTTCGTTATCTATTTGAAAAAAATTAAAATCAATTAAGATTGATCTAGAAGAGTACACCTTACTAAAAGCTACTCCTCCTGTTAAATCAGAAATAACAGCCATAGCATTTTCACAAACATGTTCAAACGTCTTTGGTAAAACATTTAATTTCCCTTTCAAAGTAACAAAATCATTTATTTCTGGAGGTTCATCATCAGGTATCATTTCAATAAACAATTGATATCCTTTATGAGATGGAATGCTCCCAGAAAATTGATGTAATTTAGAAATATATCCTTCTCTAGTTAATAATCCCATTTCACTTCTTACAGTAGCAGGACTAACTTCTATTTCACTATTTTGAACAATTGTTTCAGAGCCCACTGGAAAACCAGTATTGACATATTCATCAATCAATATATTCAAAATTTCTTTTGTTCTTGTATTTAATGAGTCCATATTAAAAATTAATTCTTAAAAAAATATCTAATAAATTTTGTTACCATTATACGCAATGTTAAAGTAAATATATTAAAATTATTTATATTGGTAATTCTATAAAAAATCTAAAAAAGTACCAATGATCAAATAATGAGGTGATCATGAAAATAAGCTGGAAAAGTGGCAACACTATAGTAACAGATACAAATTCTGGAAAAATTATATTTGATCCTAAAATAGATAATTTATCTACAGATGATCAAAAAGATCCAAATACTGTACTTACATTTAGTTCTGAATCACTTTATGAATCTACAAAAGGAAAAATTGCCAAAGAATCTAAAACAATCTTCGGACCTGGAGAATATGAATTTGGCAAGATAGGATTAAAAGGTGTAGCTCATGGAAATCCAGAAACTAAGGATGAATCTACAATAAATAACATTATAGTAGCCGAATGTGAAAATTTATCTATATGTCATTTAGGAAATCTTAATTTGATGTTATCCACATCATTAATTGCTCAAAATATTTCAGGAGTAGATATTCTTTTCATTCCACTAAACACTTCCTCTTTTAATATGGATGAGTTAACGAATTTAATTAGATCTATTGATCCTAGAGTAGTGATCCCAATGAATTACAAATTCTCTGAACAAACAACGCCCACACAGAAGCTTTTTTCATCTGAACTAGGTGTAGAGATAGAAGAAAGCATTACTAAGGCCTCTTTGACGAGATCTAACCTTAACAGCTCTGATGGATTAAAAGTAATTTACCTTAAGCCTGTGTAGTTCAGTAAATAATTAGTTTCTTCCAAAAATTCTTCTAAAACCAATAAATATCAGTGGAGATAATAACATTGCAATATGACCTGAAGATATTGGTGCATTGGGATCGATATTAGCACCACATGCTCCTCCACTAGATTCTTCTTCTACAACTACAATTTCACTTTTTTGTTCCTCAACTTTCTCCTCTTTAGGTTCTATGACTGGTAAAGGTGTAGGAGTAGGTGTAGAAGTAACTTCTACAATAATTTTTTCTATTACTGCAGGAACAGGTGTCCTTGTTGGTTCAGGAACACTAGGTTTTGGTGTTGGAGGAATTGGTGTTGGGGTTGGTGGGACAGGTGTAGCTGGAATATTTGGGAAAATTAAATTAACTTCCTTATTAAATTCACCTGCTAAAAACTTATGAGTGGTTAAAGCTTTTATGCCTTCTAGTATAAATACAATATCTTCCCCTACATAATAATCATATTTAGGGTCAACAACAATTTTAAAAAAACCATCTTCTATTTCAACAGTTTCAGAAGTGTAATCATTAATAACTGCATATAATTTTAAACCTGCACCTGCATTTTCACCTGAACTACCAGATACTATTTGACCACTTAAAAATGAAGGCTGCACAACAACTGGTGTTGGGGTTGGGGTTGGAGGTATAGGTGTAGGAGTAGGAGTAGCGACTGGCATTTCTGAAAAATGAAGATCTTGTATTACAGATAAACTCCATTTGCCATTAGAATCAGCACCATAAAATAATGATTCCTCAGCTTTAACTTGATTTTCAAGCCAAATTTCAAAAGTTGAATTTTCATCTAAATTAGGCCCAAGTTGGATATGATATCTGCCAGCAGTAAATGAACCTACTTCAGTTGTAAGTTCAATATCACCTGATTTAGCAATTAATGTAATGCCATCAGTTATATCAGTTTCATACTCATTGATTCTTTTACCATTAATAAATACATTTCCCTGAAATACAATAATCCGAGGTATAAAATTAAATTCCCCGTGACTATCAGCTTTCACAAAATCTGAAGTAACAAATAGTCCTGCAGTAAGCAGAAAAGATGTCACAACTCCTATTAATAATGTTTTAAAATTCATAAACATAATATTCATATAATAACAATTCCCCTAAAGTATATAAAAATGGCCTCCTGCATTTCTACAGGAGGCCATATTATTTTTACTCGTTTTTACCTAATTCTGTTTATGGACTAGGTGGTACGATTGCTAACACTGATCCATCAGATTGAGGTTTCACGTATATCCACAATCCTTGTCCAGTTGTTACGTTAGTACCTTCAGCTACTTCAACGAACTTCAAGTTAGTTGTGTCATACTTGTAGACAATATCATGTCCACCAGCATTTCCATCAACCAAGTCACCGAAGTATAAGTTGGAAGTAGTGATAGTAGTACCATCAGCACCTTCAGTATTAGCTCTAGACACATCTACAACACCTACGAAGTTCCAACCAGCAACTGTAGGTATAGTGACCACCGCTGGAGGGGTACCAGCTGAAGGTTCTACTGGACCTACTAGAGCCACAGCTTGACTTTCAAAGTTGTTGTTGTGTACCCAATAACCAACACCCTGAGAAACACTAGTTAGTGGAGACTCGCTCGTACTAGCAAATGTTCCTGATGATGCATCTTTGGTGGCAATATGCCATGCGTGGTTCTGATAAGCCAAGACTTGGTCAACACCAGCATTGCTGAATACTGTATCTATATCACTAGTTACAGGATTAGAAGGTATAGAAACTGCGTTCCAACCAGCTAACAATGTGATTTTGAAGTCTTTTCTAGCAGCCACAGTAAAGGATTTAGATTCTTCAGACGTTGCATTACCAGCATAGTCAGTCATTTTAGCAATAACTGTATGGCTAGCAGCTGTAAGGTCTGCAGATGGTACGTAGTAGAATTTCTTGTTATCAGTAGTAGATAGATCACCACTAATGTCTACTCCGTCCAAAGTAGCTTTACTAATTGTTACTTTACTTAAGTCATCACTGTAATCAAGAACAATGTATGGCCTTCTCTGCGTTGTAGTTGATGCCGCCGCTGGCGAAATCACTAGAGTTGCAGCAGTTGTGTCAAACACGAACTTAATTTGATCAGTTGAACTTGAAGCTGTACCAGAAGTTTTAGTATTTCCAGCAGTAGCTTTGTCGGTAGCTGAGACTATTACAGTCTTAGTACCATCATAACCTGGAGTTCCCTTAGCTATTGATAGAGTGAAGCTCTTAGCGCCTTGTGCTGTAGTTGAAGCACCAACCCAGTCTGCTGAGTCAGTAGCTCCTGCACTTGAACCATAAGCTGTTATTTCAACTCTAGATGCTCCGAATCCACAAGTGCTAACAGCACCACAAGGACCCAAGTATGCATTACCAGCAGTTGTTGCTGTATCTCCACCACCAGCCTTGGCCATTCCAAGGTCATGTACAGTAACAGTTGGGTTAGAGATTAACTCTTCATCAGTTGTTACTGTTAATGTAACTGTATTCTTAGTTAGACCAGATGCACCTTCCGCGCCAGTACCAGTTCCTGAACCACCAGACAATATAGCCGTGATAGTAGGATCAATGGTATCAGTAGCGTTTCCTAATGAACCTGTTGCCGTAGCATTTCCTGCTTTATCAGACACTGAACCAGCTAATGCAACTTTTGGAGTATCATTAGCAGCCATTGACGAGTCTAAAGTAAGGAATACTCTTTGAGTTCCTTCACTTACTGAACTGTCACCAGCATCTGGAATAAAGTCATAAACTACAGCTGAAGATGGAGTATGCGTTGTTCCGTCATCATAAGTGATTAGGAAGTCAGTTGCATCAACATCTGTAACGTTTCCGTCAAAGTTTACAACAACAGCCGTAGCTTTAGTTGTTGTGTTCTTGTGAGTCTTGTCTCTTACGTCAAGACTTGTGTCCCACCACCAACCGGTATTTGCACTACTTATAGAAGGCAATTTCTGGTCAATCTTAATGTGGTGAGGAGCGTATTTACCTAATATACCAACACTAGCAGTTGAGTCAGAGTCAGAGAATCCAACGTTACCTGCTAAGTCAGAAGCAACACCAATGAAATCTACCCAGTGGTTCACTGGAAGAGTCAAGTTACTGTTTCCATCTATAGGTAAACTAGCTGATGGAGTATGAGTGTAAGTCATTGAACTTGAACCATCTGTTGAAGTTCCTCTATCAACTGTTACACCACCAGTAGCTACAGTGTAGCTGTCGTGGCTTCCACCATTAAGAGCACCCGCAGTAGAGAATCCATAAAGAACAAGAAGTTCAGCCTGGCTCGCATTTACTCCAGTTACTCCAGTAGCATTACTATTGATACTTGCTGCACTGTCAGAAGTTATAACGTCAGCACCATTTGAGGTTCCATCGTTATCATCTGAGTATGCTTTGTCTTCAGTATCATCATTTTCTTCATCTAATAACAGTATAGCCTGTGACACATCAAGTCCTGCACCTGCATCTGTAGCAGTCAAACTAATAGTAGGTACTCTAGTCTGATTCTCAGAAGAATGAGCTGGGCTATTAACAGCTACTGTAGGAATCGTAGCATCAACTTTAGCCGAAACTGTAGTTGACACGTTAGTAGAATCTTTAGTAGCAGCATCTATGTATTTAACATATACTGTTCCGCCATCTTTAACTGCTAATGTACTTGTAGCAGAAGTGACGCTTCTTCCAGTAGGAGTTGCACAATCATTAGCACAAGTTGCTGGAATATCATGCCCAAAAGATCCTACAGGGTATGTAGTCTGATCACCGGTTGCTGTTAAAACAATTCCTGTTCCATCAGCTACGCTCTGGATCATTCCTAGAGGCATTTCTGTATTTTGGTTATCGAACACTGTAAATAACTGTTCGAAAACTCCGGTATTTCTACCAGTTTCTTCAAGAACTATAGATATAGCATTACTTGAAGTCACTACACCACTCCATGCAGTTACAGAAGTAGTGTTCACCTGACTTGTGCTCCATGATAGAGACATCAAAACAACTGGATACTCTGCATTAGTTCCTTCTGCATTGTCCACAGCCACAGGTGGGTTAACAACGTTCAATTTGTTGTTGGCAGTTGAGACTGTGATCTTCGCAGCCTGGTTATTAGCAACATCACCTGCATTATTAACATCTACTGAAATAAATCCAGCAGTTGCAGTACTACAGTCTGGCAAATCATTAAATTGACCTGCTGAAGCTGCATCGTAGGCTGTGTTGTCAAGTTTCAGGTTGAAGTCACCATCACTACCTATATTCATTAATTTTGTAGTAGCAGTTGTAGCGGCTGCACCAAGGTTATTATATGAACCATGTCCAATCCACTTACATGCAGTAGTTATATCCTCTCCACCAACAGATCCGTTACCGGAACTATCAATAATAGGAATCATCTTTGAGTCACCTGTACCAGTTCCACCAATGGTGGCTGCTATAAGTGTAGAAGATGAACTGTGGTCAGCATGTAGGACCACAACTGTACTTTTAGTAATAGAAGCATTTAAGTCTGAGTCTACTACTGAAACAATTAACTGGTTAGAACCACTTTGTATAAGTCTTCCCGAAGAAGTGAATGTAACATACAAACTCTTCCCTGATCCAACATATGTAGGAGTAGTTCCGGCAGCTAATTTAGCTGGGCTCGCAGCAGTGCTTAGGTTCGACCAACCATTAGTAAGGTTGACTGATCCTGTTGCAGCAGCCTGAGCCGTATCGGTTGAATTCTGGATCCCCAACAAACCAACAATAAGCAACATTCCTGCTGCTAAGGCTGTTAGGGTCTTCGCAGATACTAATGTTTTCACTGCGTGTATCCCCCTTTTATCCCGAATTCGAATGCTTGAAGGCATTCGAACCTCTGCTGCCTCGAATTCGGACAGCGGTACGGTCTTAATTTTTTTATACTTTTTCAATTTATTAATTTTGTAATTAATTAATTTTAAATGGTCTTATATTTAGTTTTCAAGAAAAACCTTTATGTAAGATTAGCACAACAAGATAAAACAGACCATAGTTTTATCCAGTTATATTTATACTAACTACCAAATTTTTTCATTCTAAACACACGATGTCAAGATGTTATTTGCAGTTTTTCTATTTAATTTGCCTATTTTACAACTAAAATCAATTTTCAAATTAGAATTTTGACCTATTTGTATTTAGACTTGAATCAGAATATAAGTTAAAGAGGCTATAACTGTCAACGTCATTTCGAGTCTTTTTTTTAATAAAAGTGCTTAAAAACAACAAAATTTACTCTAAATTAACAAAAAAACAGTGATTATTAGTAAATTTTTACTCAATAACCATTTTTCTTTTTCAAGAAATCAAACTTCAAGAACTCTTCGTTAGATTTTGTTTTCCCCATTTCTCTTAAAATTCTTTTAGCAAAATCTGAAGGGTCAGATGTGGCATCAGAATGTGAGTTAGATAAAGCCATCATCCTTCTAAGCAAAGTAGACTGCTTTAAAGTATACTCATCCAAAAGTAGTTCCTCGTGTCTAGTTCCACTCTTTGACATTTCAATAGAAGGGAAAACTCTTTGTTCTGCTAATCTTCTATCTAAATGTAATTCCATATTACCTGTACCCTTAAATTCTTCATAAATTAAATCATCTAATCTGCTTCCAGTATCAACTAAACAACTAGCAATAATTGTAAGGCTTCCACTTTCCTCACAATTTCTTGCTGCACCAAAAAATTTCTTAGGAGGGTATAAAGCCAGAGGATCCATTCCACCAGAAAGTGTTCTTCCACTACTAGGGATTTTCAAATTATATGCTCTAGCTAATCTAGTTAAACTATCTAACAATATAGTTACATCTTGTCCGGATTCTACTAAACGATATGCCCTATTAAGAGCCAGTTCAGCCATTCTACAATGATCTTCCACAGGTTCATCAAAAGTTGAACTATAGACTTCCCCTTTAACAGATCGCCTCATATCAGTTACCTCTTCAGGTCTTTCACCAATAAGAGCAACTATTAATACTACTTCAGGGTAATTTTCTGAAATACCAGAGGCAATTTCTTTGAGAAGAACTGTTTTCCCAGCTTTTGGTGGAGCAACTATTAATGCTCTCTGACCTTTACCTATTGGAGAAATAATATCAATTAAACGAGTAGAAAAAGGTTGAACTGCGGTTTCTAAAACTAATTTTTCATTAGGATATATAGAAGTATATTTTTCAAATCTACCTCTATTCTTAGAAGAGTCTGGTCCATCACCATTAACCATTTCCACCCTTATTAATCCATAATATTTCTCATTATCTTTAGGTGGTCTTACTTGACCTGCAACAAAATCTCCTTTTCTCAAACCAAAACGTCTAATTTGAGTTTGAGAAACATAAATATCTTCTTTTTTATCAGACCCTTCTGGGTTTCTTAAAAATCCAAAACCATCATGGAGAACATCTAAAACACCGGCTCCTATTAAAACATCTGATCTTTCAGCTATAACTGACATTAATGAAATAAGTAAGTCTATCTTTCTAGAAATCTTTGCAGGATCAACTCCTAATTCTGTAGCCAATTGCATTAATTCTTCTGGGGACTTAGTAAATAAACCAGAAAATTGATTCTCTTCTTGCTCAACTTCAGGTTTTGGAACTTTTCCATTTCTAGGTTTTATGGAGCTTGTACCATTATCCAAATTATCCAAATTCACAATACTAGGTTTTGAAACAGGTTTTCTCCTAGGAGTTACTTTCCTGGTTCTAGTAGTTGGTTTTTTAATAGGTTTATCAATTGTATCAGCCAAGCCAATACCTCCATGAATATATCTTAAAATTGAATTTTTCTAGGTTTTAATTTCATTATAAAAATAACCCTCTAAATCTAATTAACCAAAATTAAGTTAATAAGAGAATTTCTACACTATGAGAATTACTATTGGAATTTGCCCTAAATTGGACAGTGTATTTGAAAACATCACTATCATACACTGATTAGATCAATTACTGCAACATTAAATAAATACAATTTTCTGAAATAATAAAAATTATACTAATTTATGCTGTGAACCCTCTCTTATAATCCCTTTAGCAACATTAACAAACTCTCTAAATAAAGGGTGGGGGTTATTAGGCCTAGATAGAAACTCAGGGTGAAATTGACTCCCAATCATGAATGGATGATCAACTATCTCAGAAATTTCTACTAATTTATTATCAGGCGATACTCCACTAGCTAATAATCCAGATTTTTCCATAGATGATCTATATTCATTGTTTACCTCATACCTATGCCTATGCCTTTCTTCAATAAAATCTTTTTTATAAGCCTTCATTGCAATAGAGCCTTTTTGCAACTTACATGGATATATTCCTAACCTCATAGTTCCACCTTTTTGAGATATATCTTCTTGACCTGGTAAAAAAGAAATAACAGGATGAGGCGTATCTTCATCGAATTCTATAGAATGCGCTAAATCCAAACCCAGTTTTGATCTACAAAATTCGACAACCATGATTTGCATTCCCAAACATAAGCCTAAATAAGGAATTCCTTTAACCCTAGAATAATTAGCAGCTCTTATCATACCTTCAATTCCTCTAGGCCCAAATCCTCCAGGTATTACAATGCCAGAAATCAAAGATAACAACTTTTCCGGATCTTCCACTTCAAGCCTTTCTGAGGTTACCCATTCTATTTCCACATCATATCCATTATGTATCCCAGCATGAATTAATGCTTCTTTAACAGAAAGATATGAAT
The DNA here is from genome assembly GCA_002708085.1 of Dehalococcoidia bacterium. GTDB lineage: Bacteria > Chloroflexota > Dehalococcoidia > Lucifugimonadales > Lucifugimonadaceae. The sequence goes on along the minus strand of PAOU01000003.1, from coordinate 21,401 downwards.
CAGGTAAATCTGCATACTTACCAACAACAGCAATTTTTACAGAATCCTTGGGTTTCCTAATTAAATCAACTATATTGTTCCAATCTTTTAAAAGACCTTGACTTGATTCAGCCTTTTTTAGATTCAGTTTATTAACTAATATATCTCCCATAAATTGTTCTTCTAAAACAAGAGGAACAGCATAAATGGTATCTAACGTTTCAAGAGAAAAAACATTTTCTTCAGGAACATCACAATAAAGAGAAATCTTTTTCTTAACATCAGATTCTACTGGAAAATCACTCCTACAAATTATTGCATCAGGTTGAATACCTGTACCTCTTAAAGTATTAACACTATGTTGAGTAGGTTTAGTTTTTAATTCTTTTGTAGCGCCTAAGTAAGGAAGTAATGTCAAATGAAGGCTAAACGTATTTGTAGAACCTATATCATTTCTTATTTGTCGGATTGACTCAAGAAAAGGTTGCCCTTCTATATCTCCAACAGTCCCTCCGATTTCTAGAATTACAACGTCTACATTTCCTTTATTAGATATTTGAGAAATCTTATTTTTTATAACATCAGTAACATGGGGAACTGTTTGGATAGTACCACCTAAGTAAGTCCCTTGTCTCTCTTCCTTAATCACTTCACTATAAATTTGACCTGCAGTGACATTGGAGTTTTTCGTTAATTCTTCATCAATAAATCTTTCATAATGACCTAAATCCAAGTCTGTTTCAGAACCATCTCGAGTAACAAAAACTTCTCCGTGTTGATAAGGTGACATCGTACCAGGATCAATGTTCAAATAGGGGTCTAATTTAAGAATAGTAACTGAGAATCCTCTGCTTTTTAATATCCTTCCAATAGATGCTGAAACAATCCCTTTACCAAGAGAACTAACTACTCCACCCGTCACAAAGATGTATTTACTCATACTATATTAAGTACTCTTAAATCAGTTTTTAATTTCATTTATTGAAACAAACAATAAATCAATTAAACAATTCTAGGAACCTGAATAGTTTTAGTCAAATAAATAACTTTTTTTAACTATAACCATTTTTACTAAAGGGAAAATTAATGTTAAATTTAGTATTTTAAAGAGGGTCCTATGGAACTATTATCAAAGAAAGAATTACAAAATCTTGCAAAGTTATCTCATTTACAATTGGATGAAGATGAATTAGACAAGTTAGCATTAGATTTATCAAAAGTTTTGGAATATTTTTCTTCATTAGAGGACATAAATACAGAAAGCATAAAAATGACTGGACATCCTTTGAATATTATTAATAGTCAAAGAGAAGATATAACTTCAAAATCAATGAATACTGAAGAAGTATTAAAAAATGCTCCTTCAAAATTAAAAAAGTTCTTCAAAATTAAAAAAGTTCTAGATAAATAATACTGCAATGTTACAAGAGAGAGATGAAATTCTAGAAACCACTATTAAAGATGTTGTAAACAAAGTAAAAACTCGCCAAATAAAAGCAACAGATTTAACAACATATTTTATTGAACGAATAAAAAATATTGACTCTAAAATCAATAGCGTCATAACCATTGAAAAAGAAAAATCTCTAAAACGAGCTGAAGAGATAGAATTTATTGTCAATAACAATAAAGATCTAGATAAATTCCCATTACTAGGTGTTCCTTTGATAATCAAAGACAATATTTCTACTAAAGATATCACTACTACAGCAGCATCAAAAATTTTATCCAACTATAAACCTACTTTTAACGCGACTGTAATTACAAAATTGATAGATGCAGGAGCAATAATAATTGGAAAAGCTAATATGGATGAATTTGCAATGGGTTCATCTAATGAAAACTCAGCATTTGGACCAGTAAAAAACCCATGGAATCTGAAAAAAGTTCCAGGTGGAAGTAGTGGCGGGCCAGCAGCATCTGTTGCATCTAGATTGTGTATTGGGTCTCTAGGATCTGATACAGGTGGAAGTATTAGACAACCAGCTGCATTATGTGGAATTGTAGGACTAAAACCTACATATGGATTAGTAAGTAGGTTTGGATTAATTGCATTTGGAAGTTCTCTAGATCAAATAGGGCCAATGACTAAGAATGTGGAAGATTGTGCTGAAATACTTGAAGTAATTGCCGGCTATGATAATGCAGATTCTACTTCTTCAAAAATTGAAATCCCAAAATACTCTAAAGAAATTAATAAAGAAATCAAAGGTATGAAAATAGGAATAATTGAAAATCTTTTTGGGGAAGGTGTTGAGGAAGGAGTAAACACTTCTGTAAATGAAAGTATTTCTATACTTAAAGATCTCGGAGCTACTGTATCAAAAACAAGAATACCTTTATTGGAACAAGCTGTATCAATTTATTATTTAATAGCTCCTTCAGAGGCTTCATCAAATCTAGCAAGATATGATGGTTTTAAATACGGATTTTCTAATAAATCATCAAAAACCATTTGGGAAACTATCGAATTTACTAGAGGAGAAGGATTTGGCGATGAGGTCAAAAGGAGAATATTAATAGGCACATATGCTCTTTCATCAGGATATTACGATGCATATTACAAGAAGGCTCAACAGGTAAGAACACTTCTAACTGAATCCATACTTAATGAATTTAAAAAATATGATGTTCTTATTTCTCCTACATCCCCATGCGTAGCTTTTGACTTAAAATCAAAAGTAGATAACCCTTTAGCAATGTACTTGAATGATATATGTACAATACCTGCAAATATAGCTGGAATTCCTGCTATTTCAATTCCTTGTAATTTTTCAGATAATCTCCCTGTAGGGCTACAAATAATGGGTCCACATTTCTCAGAATCAAAAATTATGAATGTTGGAAATTCAATACAAAAAATTTCTAACTGGCATAAACAAAAACCAAAAATTTAAACAATATGTATAAAAAAATTTTATTAACAAGTATATTATTTCTAATTTCTCTCTCATGTAGTGATAACCAAGACAATTCTCAAACCATTGAAAATGAACTTTCTAAACCAGGATGGCCTGTGATTTTTCAAGGTTTTGCAAGAGTTGATGGGAATGATATACCTGCGGGAGTACCAATATATGCAAAATTAGGCGATCATAGATCTTTAATTGCAGAGACACAATCTGGAACTTATATGAACGTAGTGATTGGAGCGAAAAAAAATTCTGATTATGGAAAATTTATCACTTTTCACATAGGTTCTCCTGATACAAAATCAGTACAAGCAAAAGAAAAATACAAGATGTTGGAGTCTGATACACCTATATCAATCAAGTTTGATTTGAATTTCCCNGAACTTCCATAATAAACCNTTTTTATTGTTGAATTTCTTATTTATTGGGAAGATATTTAAAATAAGAAAAAAGGTTTTTTTTTAGTAACAATATAATAAAATAAATCTTTGGATCTATCGTAAGAAATCATAATTTTATAAATTGCTAATTAGAGGAAACAACTAAAAATGTTATTTAAAGTCAATGGAAAATATCCACAAATAGATTCACAAGCATATGTTCATGAAACATCTATATTGTTAGGAGATGTAAAGATTGGAGCAGAATCAAGTGTTTGGCCTGGTGCAGTAATTAGAGCTGATAATGGAAAAATCACTATAGGAGAAAGAACAAATATCCAAGATAACTCTGTAATTCATTCGGATGGAAACTCTAAAATAGGAAATAACGTGACTATTGGACATGGAGTAATTTGTCACGCTACAAAAATTTCTGACAATTGTCTTTTAGGAAACGGAAGTATTTTGAATGAAGGAGTAGAAATAGGAGATTTTTGCTTAGTAGCAGCAGGATCTACAGTACTAGAAAACATGAAAATACCGTCCAATTCTTTAATTACTGGTACCCCAGCAAGGATTAGAGGTAAATTGACTGAAAGACACGTAGAATTAATAAAATTATCTTTTAACATTTATGTAGATAAAGTAGAACAATATAAGAAAACTTAATCTAAAGTTATATTATCAATTAACCTTATTCCCTTGAAAATAACTGCAACAATAAAAATAGCTTCCTTAATTTCATTTATAGAATCTATAGATTTAAAAGTATTTGGATCTAAAATTTCAGCATACTGAATTACCATACCATCCATATTTTCCAAGTTCTTTAAAAAACTTTTTTTAAGTATAGAAAAATTATTTTCTCCTTCTTTCCATGAAGTAGACACTTTTAATAAAGATTTATATATATTTCCTGCACCAATGAAATCTTCTCTCGAAAGATAAGAATTTCTACTACTACAAGCAAGACCATTAGATTCTCTAATTGTTTCTACAGATCTTATAATCACATCAAAATTTAGATCTGAAACCATCTTTTTAACTAAAAATAATTGTTGAGCATCTTTTTCTCCAAAATATATTCTTTTTGGATTAACAATGTTGATCAATTTTGCTACTACAGTTAAAACACCTTCAAAATGACTATCACGAAATTCTCCTTCAAATGTTTCACCTTCAAAATGATTATTAATATATGTAGAAAAATTTTTAGGATATATTTGATNCTCATCAGGGATAAAAACAAAATCAACACTTGAATCTGAAAATATTGAAATATCTTTTTGAACATCTCTAGGATAATTTTGAAAATCTTCCTGTGGACTAAATTGCTTAGGGTTAACAAATAGAGATGCAACTAAAATTTCATTCTCTTTTCTTGCATAATCCAATAAAGATAAATGACCTTTATGCAAACTCCCCATAGTAGGAACTAAACCTATTGATCCATCAGTCAAAATTAATTTTGATTTTAACTCTTTTATGNTCCTTAATATTTCCACTTATTTCCTCATAAAAATTAAGATTTCATATATTTTAATCATTTAATTGTAAAATTTGTTTAATTTGTCCAAATTTTTCTTTTGAAAGATTAAATTTACTACTATCCATATCAAGAGCCATAGATGATAAGAGAATATAAATTTTCTTACTATATTCAGAATGTTCACCTAAAACGGTAATATTTCTTTTTATAGTTTCTAAATCACCTCTTATTAGAGGTCCAGAAAGAGCCTCAAAAGAACCAAAATCCAATATTGATTGAAGCGTTGTTTTTATCATTGGAAGTGTAATCTTAATTCCTGTTTCAGAATTTATTCCTATATTTGACCACAATTTCGAAGAATGTCCTATTAATGAAACTAAAAGAGCACAATTCAAAACACAAATAGCATGATATAAATCTTTATTTTGATGNGGAATTTTGATCACATCACTATTAAAACTAATAGCTACCTTTTTTAACCAATTCTCTAAATCTGAATCCGATGAATCAATAGAAAAATATATATTTCTAAGATTCTTCTGAGAAGTAATGTTAGGAAATGTTTGAATAGGATGAAAATTGCCTATTTTAAATCCTGATTTATTTTTCTCTAATACATTCAAGCTTAGAGATCCTGAACAATGGATCAAAAATTTTTCTCTAGGAATAGATAATGAGTTAATGAGTAAAGATATACTGTCATCTTTAGTAGTAAAAAAAATTATTTCTGAAGCATCTATCACTTCTTGAGGATCTGAAAAAACAACAGTAGAAGTAGAAACTTTTTCTAAGATTTTTTTAACTTTTGAATTACTAGAAGATACGGCCGTCAAATTATATTTTTCTTCAATTAGACCTAAAGCCAAACTACATCCTAAACGACCAGCACCTATAATGCCTATCGAAGAAAACCTTCTAATTTTNCCACTCATTTTTAAACCCTTATTTTAAATTTCTAAGAACTCTATAATATTCAATAGCCAAGAAAGATTATCACAAATTTTATTGAGATATGTTTACAAATCTATTTCATTATGTTTTATTCATACTAAAATAAATTAATTATTAACATGAAAAATAATTCAAGAAAAATGAAAAAAGCTTATGGTTTTGATGATGTGTCAATAAGCCCTGGCGAGATAACTATTAACCCAGAACTAACAGACACATCAATAGAAATTCAAGATATTTCTCTTAAAATACCCTTTTTTGCTTCTGCCATGGATGCTATTTCGTCTCCAAAATTTATTAAACAACTTGATAAATTAGGAGGATTAGCTGTTTTAAACTTAGATGGAATTTATTGTAGGTATGAAAATACGGAAGAAATTTTTCAAGATATTTCTAAAGCTAAGGAAGAAAAAGCCACGGAATTAATGCAAAAAATCTACTCTGAACCAGTAAAAAATTCCCTGATAGAAAAAAGAATTTTACAAATAAAAGATTCTGGTTCTAAGTGTGCAGTTTCTATCATTCCTGCAAATACAAAAAAAACTCTAAAAATTATTAAAGACGCAGGTGCAGATATATTGATAGTGCAAAGTACTGTCACTACTGCACAACATCGTTCCAACAGTCCAGTAGGTTTAATATTTTCTGAAATTAAGAAAAATCTTAAAATGCCTGTTTTAGTAGGGAACACTGTAAGCTATAGTGTGACAAAAGCCTTAATGGAAGAAAATATAGATGGCATTTTAGTAGGGGTAGGACCAGGTGCCGCTTGTACCAGTAGAGAGGTACTTGGAATAGGAGTACCTCAAGTAACTGCAACATTAGATTGTTCATTAGCAAGAGATAATTATTTTGATGAAACAGGAAGATATGTTCCAATTATTACTGATGGAGGCATTAGAACAGGAGGAGATGTATGTAAAGCTATCGCCTCAGGAGCAGATGCGGTAATGATAGGAACCCCATTTGCTCAAACACTAGAAGCTCCTGGGTTAGGATATAACTGGGGAATGGCAACACCTCACGATTCTCTTCCTAGGGGAACTAGAATTAATGTTGGAAGAAAAACAAAATTAAAAACTCTTTTATTTGGCCCATCGTCATCAACAGATGGTACCTTGAATTTAGTAGGAGCGCTAAAAGTATCTATGGGAATGCTTGGAGCTAAAAACATAAAACAAATGCACAATTCTGAACTTGTACTAGCTCCCTCTATCAAAACTGAGGGTAAAATATTCCAGCAAAGATAAGGTTAATATGTATCAAGCACCCAGAGGAACATCAGATATTTTGCCAGATCAACAAAATAATTGGAATTTTGTTAAAGATATAGCAAAAAAATCTTCTGAAACTTTTGGCTTTAAAGAAATAGCCACACCTACTTTTGAAGAAACCGAACTCTTTAAGAGGGGAGTAGGATCAGATTCTGACATAGTTCAAAAAGAAATGTACTCTTTCACAGATTCAAGTGAAAAAAGTTTTACACTAAAACCAGAAGGAACAGCTGCTACTTGTAGATCATTTATAGAGAATGGAATGAATAACCTTTCAAAACCTGTAAGGTTATTTTATATAAGTTCAATGTATAGACATGAAAGACCTCAATCAGGACGTTTAAGGCAACATCACCAATTTGGAGCAGAAATTTTTGGAGATGAATCTCCAGAAATTGATTCAGAGTTAATAGAACTAGCACTACATTATCTTAATTCTTTAGGTTTAAAAAATCTTAAAATTAAGATTAATAGTATAGGAGATGTAACTACAAGATCTAAGTTTTCCGAAGACTTAAAACTATTTTTTGNCCCTTATAAATCTCAAATGAATTCCGTAGATAAAAAAAGACTTGAAACAAATCCAATAAGATTATTAGACTCAAAAGATGAAAAATTACTAACTTTAAAAGAAAATTCCCCAAAATCAATAGATTATTTAGATGAAGAAAGTGAAACACACTGGAATTCAGTACTAAATAACATTCAAAAATTAACAAAAACTTATAATGAATTTGATATAGAAATAGATCACAAATTAGTGAGAGGCCTAGATTATTATAATAGAACTGTTTTTGAAATACATCCTAATGAGGAAAAATCTCAAAGCAGTATATTGTCCGGAGGAAGATATGATGGTTTGATGAGTTTACTGGGAGGTCCAGATGTACCAGGAGTAGGTTTTGGGAGCGGCATAGAAAGAATTATTCTAAATCTAAAAAATCAAAAGATTCTTCTCCCTGATTCTTATGACAATAAAGGCCCAGAATTAATGATTATTAGTGTTGGAGGTCAACATATTACTGATACTTCCATAGAAATAGCTACTTTTCTACGAAAAAATAATATCTCAGTAATATTAGCTCCCAAAAATAGAAGCATTAAAGGTCAAATGAGATATGCTAACTCATGTGATTCTAAAAATGTTTTGATAATAGGAAAAAACGAATTAGAAAAAAAATNTGCTTCTATAAAAAACTTAAATGATTCGTCAGAAAAAACAGTAGAGTTATCATCAAAAAACATACTTAAGATCTTAAAAGAAAAGTAAACTCCTCCACTACAAATCTATTATGAATGAACAAACCATTGAAAAATTAAAAAATATTAAAACTCGTTTTATAGAGATAGAAGAATTAATGGCTAATCCTAAAAATGCTTCAAACCCAGACACTATCACTAAATTAGCCAAAGAGCATAATCAATTAAAAAATATTGTCTCATTATTTGATCAATATAATAATTTTGAGAAAGAGTTTATCAATTCAAAAAATATTGAAGAAACAGATTCAGATCCTGAAATTATAGAACTTGCAAAAATAGAACAAAAAGAAATCTCCGAAAAAATTAAATTGATTTCAGAAAACTTAAAGAAAGAACTCATACCCAAAGATATAAGAGATGAAGCNGATGCTATAGTTGAAATTAGAGCAGGAACAGGCGGAGATGAAGCAGGCCTTTTCGCTGCTGAAATATACAGAATGTATCAAAGATACTCAGAATTAAATAGTTGGAAGACTCAAATTGTTAATATAAATGATACAGGACTAGGAGGCTTAAAAGAAGTTACTTTTGAAATAAAAGGTAAAGGAGTATTTAGTAGATTAAAACACGAAGCTGGAACGCACAGAGTCCAAAGAGTTCCTTCAACAGAATCACAAGGTAGAATCCATACTTCTGCTATTACAGTTGCAATACTGCCAAAATTAGAAGAGATAGATATAGAAATAAATCTAGAAGATATAAGAACTGATATATTCCATTCTGGTGGAGCAGGGGGACAAAATGTTAATAAGGTTGCTACCGCAGTACGATTAACACATAATCCAACTGGAATAATAGTTACATGCCAAAGAGAAAGATCTCAAAGTCAAAACCGCCTAATAGCAATGGACTTATTGAAAGCTAAAATATGGGATATAGAATATAAAAAACAACAAGAACAATTAGAAAAAGATAGAAGAATACAAGTAGGAACAGGTGATAGATCAGAAAAAATTAGAACTTATAACTTTCCACAAGGAAGAGTTACTGATCATAGAATTAATTTCACATCTCATAATTTACCATCAATTCTAGATGGCAATCTAGATGAAATTATTAATCCTCTTATTCAAGAATTTCAAGCTAGAAAATTAATTAACTCTTAGTATTTATGCCAACTATTGGAGAGATACTTAAAGAAATAAGAGATGAATTATTCAAAAAAAATATCTCTGAATCCCAAATCGAGTCTGAAATAATTATTGAAAATGTACTTGGTATTTCTACAGAAAAATTATATTCAAATATAAATAAACAATGTTCTGAAAAAGAATATAAAAATATAATTAAAGTATTAAAAAAAAGAAAACAAAGAATCCCTCTCCCTTACATTACTGAAAATTGTTATTTTTATGGGAAAAAATTTCATATTTATTCTGGCATTTTGATACCTAGACCTGAGACAGAGTTATTGATAGATAGATGTTTATACAATATTCCAAAATCTTCAAACATTAAATTATCTGTTTTAGATATAGGTACTGGGAGTGGGATAATAGCTATAATTCTCAAGTTAATGTCACCTTTACTGACTGTAAATGCTTTAGATATCTCTAAAGAAGCAATTAATTTAACTAAAAAAAATATTGAATTACATAATTTANATGGGAAAATAAATCTTTTTAATGAAGATTTTCGTGATCATTTATCGATGAAATATGATTTTATTTTAGCTAATCTTCCGTATATTCCTAAAAATAGGTTTCCTAGTTTACCGCCTGAATTAAAATTCGAACCCAGATTGGCTCTTGATGGAGGCGAAAACGGAATAGAATTAATCACAGATTTAATAAAGTTACTNCCGAAAATTGTTAAAGGAACCGATAGTAAAGTAATCCTTGAAATAGATAGTACTCAATTAAAATATGTAAAAAATATCATCAATATTTATTTAAAATCAGCAAAAATACTTTCTTTAAAAGATCTTTCAGGAAAAGACAGAATAGTAGAAATATCCAACATCAAATAAGAAACTATCTCTTAGTATATTGAGGAGCCTTTCTAGCTCTCTTAAGACCATATTTTTTACTTTCTTTAACTCTAGAATCACGAGTCAACAAACCTGCAGATTTTAGTGCTTTTCTTAGATTAGGATCTAAATTGATAATAGCTCTAGCTATTCCTAAAGAGATAGCTCCAGCTTGACCAGATATTCCTCCCCCATGACTTTTAATGCTCACAGTCAAAGAACCTTCCATATCAGTAACTACAAGAGGTCTAATAGCATGTTGTTTCCATGCATCTACAGTAATAAAATTCTCTAAAGATTTTCCATTAACAGTAACAGATCCTGGAGTATTAAATACTCTCACTCTAGCAATAGCACTTTTTCTCCTTCCTGTTCCGTAATAATATTTTCCTTGTGTCACTTCAGCACCTTTTTACAACTATCTGTTTTATTGTGTATTTTTTTCTTCTTGTGATTTATCAGATGCAATAATCTGAGATTCATGAGGGTGATCATTCCCTCCATAAACTTTAAGACGAGATAGAATTTTATCTCCCTTTTTATTCTTAGGCAACATTCCTTTAACTGCATTTTTGATAATAAACTGTTGATCTNTTTCTTTCATCTCTTTAAAAGAAATTTCCCTCAATCCACCCGGATATCCACTATGTCTCCAATATTTTTTTGTTTCAGATTTATTACCTGTTAAACGAATTCCTTGAGAATTTATAACTACAACAAAATCTCCAGATAATAAATTTGTAGAATAAGTTGGTTTATCTTTACCCATCAACAATCTTGCTATTTCAGATGCTAATCGACCTAAAATTTTTCCATCAGCATTAATTAAATGCCATTTAGATGAAANATCTTTGCCTTTTAAATTTATTCTATTTAAATGAATTGACATTTTTTACCTCAGTGAATTGGTTATTATAATCAATATCAAGTAGTCCATCAGGATATAAAATTTTACTCAGATATAGACCATTAGATGGAGCAATTAATGACAAAGTTTTTCTTTCATTTGAAAAAAGCATATCTTGTATTTTAGAAAGGGCAAATTCTCCCTGACTAATTTTCACCATTAAACCAACCATCCTTCTTATTTGTTGATGAATAAAAGAGTTTCCTAAAACCCTTATTTNTATCAATGTTTCCTTTTTTACACAAGTAATATTTAATATTCTTCTAACTGAAGATTCTCCATTCTTAGGCAGAGCACTTCCAGAAAAAGATTTAAAATCATGTTCTCCTTCAAATAATGAGGATGCTTCCTTCAAAAGTGAAAAATCTATATTTGATCCATAATTAGACACAAACCTTGATTCAAATGGAGATAGATATTTTTTTAAAGATATTTTATAAATATATTCTCTAGCTAAAGCATCTCTTCTTGGATTAAAAGTCTTATTAACCAATTTACATTCTTTTATTCTTATATCTATTGGTAAATTATCATTAATAACTTTAGAAGTTTTTTCAACGGGAATCTCATTTTCAGTATTAATCAAAACTATTTGACCTAATGAATGTACTCCTGAATCAGTTCTACTAGCGAATTTTACTCTATTAGAAATGTTAAATGTTTTCTTAAGAATTAATTCTAATTCTCCTTGAACTGTTCGAGATCCTTTCTGATATTGTGAACCAGAAAAATTAGTACCATCATATTCTAAAACAGATGCAAAAAACATAATAATTTATCCCTCTAAAGAATCCACAAGGCTTAACTCTACCATAAGAGCTGTATCTCCTTTACGTAAACCCAATTTAGTTATTCTTGTAAAACCACTCGTACGATCTTTTAGATTTACACTTATTTCTCCAAAAACTTTCTCTTGGACTTGAGGATCAATAATAAATCGAGATACTATTCTTTTATCTTGATATGTACCTTTTTTACCTAGAGTAATAATTTTCTCTATTATAGGTTGAATAGCTTTTGCTTTTGCATAAGTTGTTTTAATAGAACCATATTTAATAAAATCTGTTACTAGATTTTTATATAATGCTTTTCTTGAAGAAGATTTTCTTCCTAATTTAAAACCTGAAACTCTATGTCTCATTTTATTTCTCCAATCATATTAATTTTCATCTTCCGATTTTTTTTCTGAACCTTCGGCAGTAACACCATGACCTTCAAGTTTCTCAAATAACTCTGTAATTGATCTCTGACCAAAATTTCTTATTTTCAATAATTCAGATCTTGGTACAGCAATCACATCTCCAACTCTATTTAAATTAGCTCTTTTTAGACAATTCAACGTTCTAGCAGATAAATCTAAGTTCTCAACTAAAGTATTATAAATTTCAGGTGTTACTCCTGTTGAAACAGCAGTCGGAATCTCTTCAGTTCTATCTTTAGCTTCTTTTATTTGAAAAAATCTATCCATGAGTAGATCTGATGAATTTTTAACCGCATTCAAAGGATCAATAGTACCATCTGTCCAAACTTCAAGAGTCAATTTTTCTAGATCAGATCGTTTTCCTACTCTAGTATTTTCTACATCAACATTAACTTTTCTAATAGGAGTAAAAATTGCATCTACAGGTAAAACTCCTATAGGTAATCCTTCTTGAGCTTCCTTGTCCGCAGGAATATAACCTGTTCCTGTCTCTACATTCAATTCTACCTCTAATATAGAGTCTGCAGAATCCAAAGAAGCTAAATGTACATCTCCATTAATAATTTCAAAATCAGAACTAGACATAATATCAGCTCCTGTAACCTCACCTACACCACTAGCCTCTAGCCTAAGTCTTCCTGACCTTTCGGATAAAGCTTTTACTCTAACATTTTTTAAATTTAATAATAATTCCAGTACTTCTTCCTTAATGCCATCAAGTGAAGAGTATTCATGATCAACACCACCTATACGTGCCCATGTAATTGCAGCTCCAGGAAGTGAATTTAACAATGTTCTTCTTAAAGGATTACCTAAAGTATCACCCCAACCTTTTGACAATGGCTCAAGAACAAACTTTCCATATTTTTCATTCTCTTCAATTATCTTAAAGGAAATACTAAGTTCTTCTTTTTCTTCTTCTGTAGTATCTTCTACAGTATTTAATCCATAAAGTTTTTCTATTTCTTCTTGCATTATTACATCTATCTCCTTGAATAATATTCAACTATAAGTCTAGTGTCTATTCCTATATCTGTTCCTGTAACCTCAGGCATTTTTAAAACAACGCCCGAAATATCACCATTATCACACTGAAGCCAATCAGGAACTGTACGGGAACCCATTGTTTGAGTCACTGTATCAAAGAAAGTTTTCTTTTTAGAACTTTCCTTAAAGGATACCTTATCTCCTGGTTTGATCTGATAACTCGGAATATTAACTTTTTTTTCATTAACAGTAATATGTCCATGATTAATCCATTGCCTAATTTGTTGCCTTGATTCACCAAAACCTAATCTAAAAGCAACATTATCTAATCTGCTTTCTAGTATTTGTATTAAATTATCACCTGTAATACCTTCTGCTCTTCCAGCCAAATTCATATATCTTCGGAATTGTCGTTCTTGAATACCATAAGTGACTCTGGCTTTCTGTTTCTCTTTAAGTTGAGTTCCATGATCGGAAAGTCTTCTAGTGAAAGTGTTCCTATTTCCTCTTCTCTTTTCAAATGCACATTTACCTGGAGGCTTAGAACACATTTTCATTCCAAATTTTCTACATGATTTACATTTTGGTGATATATCTCTTGACATTTAAGTTCCTTATATATTTTGGTTAAACTCTTCTCTTCTTTGGAGGCCTACAACCATTATGTGGTATAGGAGTAACATCTTTAATACTAACCACATGCATTCCATTTGCTTGTAATGCCCTTATTGCTGCTTCCCTACCTGCACCAGGACCTTTCACGATGATATTAATAGATTTAACACCGAATCCTTCTGCTTTTTTAACCACAGCTTCTGCAGTTCTTTGAGCAGCAAATGCACTAGATTTTCTAGATCCAGAAAAACCAACTGCTCCGGCACTAGAAGTTGCAAGTACGCTCCCACCAGGATCAGTTATAGTTACAATAGTATTATTGAAAGTAGCATAAATGTAAGCTTTACACCTTGGAATAAATCTTTTTTCTTTTTTCCTATCTCTAGGTTTTCTAGCCATAAATATCTTTCTCCATATTAATTAATGTTTGGGCGCTTGTTTATTACCAGCTACAGCTGTTTTTCTGCCTCTTTTAGTTCTAGCATTTGTTTTAGTTCTCTGACCATTTACAGGAAGACCTTTCCTGTGTCTTGAACCTTTATAACTTTTAATATCGACTAATCTTCTAATATTATCTCTAATCTCTCTTTTCAAATCTCCTTCAAGATTAAGCTTCAAGCCATCAATGGAAGATCTGATTCTCGCTAAATCTTCTTCAGCTAATTCATGAACTCTAGGATTGTTGATTATTCCAGCATTATTAAGAATATTTTTAGATATCGTTGGGCCAATTCCTTGAATTTTAGTCAAAGCATTTTCAATTCTTTTATTATCGGGAATATTTACACCTAATACTATAGCCATTTCTATCCTTGTTTTTGTTTACATTTTGGGTTTTTACAAATCTCCATTAGAGAACCTCTTCTCTTAATAATCTTACAATTATTACATCTTTTTTTTATTGAAGCTTTTACTTTCACTTAATCACCTAATATATTAATGATCTTCTATTTAAATCTATAAGTAATTCTACCTCTAGTTAAATCATATGGCGACAACTCTACCAAAACACGATCACCAGGAATTACCCTTATAAAATGCATCCTTATTTTTCCAGAAACATGAGCCAAAACCTTATGTCCGTTTGCCAACTCTATCCTAAAATTTGCATTTGGCAAAGCTTCAGTCACTTTTCCTTCTACTTCTATGGCTTCTTTTTTAGCCATTTTTTTCTCCATTTTCAGTTAAAATTATTGGTCCTTCTTCTGTAATTGCAACTGTATGTTCAAAATGAGCAGATTGAGAACCATCAGCTGTTTTAACAGTCCAACCATCATCTGATAATACTGTTTTTTCACCACCAATATTAATCATAGGTTCTATAGCAACTACCATCCCATTATTTAATTTTATTCCTGTTCCTTTTTTACCATAATTAGGTATTTGGGGACCTTCATGTAGATTTCTACCAATTCCGTGGCCTACATATTCTCTTACTAAACCATATTTCTTGGGCATTATATAAGATTCTATAGCATTTCCAATATCTCCAATCATATTATTCTCTTTACACATTTCAATTCCTTTATAAAGAGAATTTCTAGTGTCAAAAATTAATTTATCGAGTTCCTTAGTTACTTTTCCTACTGGAACAGTAACTGCATGATCACTATAATATCCATTTACAATTACTCCTCCATCAATACTAACTATATCTCCTTCAGATAATTTTCTGTCACTAGGAATACCATGGACAATTTCATCGTTCACAGAAATACAAAAACAAGCAGGAAAACCTAAATATCCTAAGAATGCAGGTTTAGCCCCTGAAGCAGATATCTCTTTAGAAGCAATAACATCTAATTCCTTAGTAGTTACCCCTGGATCAATTTTTGATACTACTGTCTGCATAACATCTGCAACTATAGCACCAGCTTCTTTCATAAAAGCTAATTCTTTATTTGATTTCAAAGATATTGAATTATTCACTACCATTCCTATATTTTCAATTTTAGTTTTTGTGCGATGCAAAATTATATATATTCCTTTAGATAAAATCCATAAAAATTCATGCCATAACTTTTAATAAATTGTTAAAAACATTTTCTTCAGTTCCATTTCCATCAATTTTTTCTATTAATCCTTCTTTCTCATAAAAAGAAATTAATGGTTGAGTCAAATCACCATAAGTTTTCAATCTATTCACAATTACTTTTGGATCATCATCCTTCCTTCCTCTATTAGTCAATCTAGAAATTATCTTTGATTCTTCTACATCTAAAAACAACACCTTATCAATCTTTTTACTTATATCTTCTAGAGAATGCCTCAAAGATCTAGCTTGATCTATAGTACGAGGAAAACCATCTAATACAATACCAGCATTTTGATTTACTAAGATATTAGAAATCATATTTATGATGATCTTATCTGGAACTAAATCTCCTTTTTTCATAAATTCGTTAGCCAATAATCCTAATTCAGTTTCATTTTTTACTTCATTACGTAACAAATCCCCTGTAGATAAATGTCTCCACTCAAAATAATCAGATAATTTCTTAGCTTTGGTACCTTTACCTGCTCCTGGGGGGCCTAAAAAAATTACAATCACAACATTAACCCCACAAATATTAATCCAAAAACCCTTCATAATTTCTCATCAGAAGCTGTGATTCTAACTGACGTAATGTGTCTAATGCTACACCTACCATTATCAACAAACTAGTACTACTCATAATACTAGCTGCTGCACCAAGATTAGTAATTAATCCTGCTAAAAATGGCATTACAGCAACAAATGCAAGAAAAATAGCACCAGCCCATGTAATCCTTACCATAACCTTCAAAAGATATTCATGAGTTGGGTTTCCAGGCCTAATTCCTGGAACAAAACCTCCGTTTTTCTGTAAATTATCAGCAATATTTTGTTGATTAAACATTACTAATGCATAGAAAAAAGTGAATGCCATCACCATTATAAAAACCAAAATCCAATACCCTGTACTTGCGGGACCTAAAAAGTTTGTTAAAGTTTCTGCAATTCTAGAACCAAACGAATCGCTAGAAGGATTAACAAAATAACTAGCAACAGTAGCAGGGAGTATTAATAAAGAAAAAGCAAAAATCAAAGGTATCATACCTGCAGAATTTACTCTCAAAGGAATAAAAGATGCACCCGATTGTCTATACATCTTCCCACCTCTAAAAATACTTTTTCCATATTGAACAGGAATTCTTCTTTGAGCCTCAGTAAAAACAACAATTAAATATACTATTATTAATCCAATTACCACTAAAAGAATTAATTGAAAGGTTTGATTTCTTAACAACAAACCTTGACCTAAAAGCTGAGGGATAGAAGAAACAATTCCAGCAAATATTATTAACGAAACACCATTTCCAATACCTTTTTCAGTTACAAGTTCTCCCATCCAAACAAGTATCGCTGTTCCAGCAGTCATCGCCAATAATATTGATAATGTGCTAATAGCGTTACCTCCAGTAAACCCTATTCCAGAAATCACTGGAACGCCACCAAAGGAATTTTGCAAAACCGTTAATTGACCCCATCCTTGAACAAAAGCAATAGGAATCATTAAATAATGAGTATATTGATTAATTTTTTGCCTACCAGATTCTCCTTCCTGAGACATTTCTTTTAGAGTAGGAATTACAGGAGTAAGAATCTGCATAATTATTGATGAAGTAATATAAGGGTAAACACCTAAAGCTGCTATACTTAAATTTCTTAATGCTCCTCCAGAAAAAAGATCTAAGAATCCCAAAAGAGGATTACTTTGGAAAGCAGAGGCTAAAGCATCTCTATTAACACCAGGAACTGGAACATGAGCAAAAAATCTAAAGATAACTAAAATTCCTAAGGTAAATAGAATTCTAAATCGAAGATCTGGAACTCTAAATGCATCAATCATAGCCTGTAATAAAGCTGGCTTATTAGATGTATTTTTTTTACCTTGATAAGATGAAGAACTATTCATCAATCACTCCATCTTGAGAATCTATTTTCTCTATTGAACCGCCTACTTTTTCTATTTTTTTCTTAGCACTTTTACTAAATCCATGAGCAGAAACAACAAGAGCTTTAGTTAAATCTCCTTCCCCAAGAATTTTCACTAAAGAATTATTCTTAGATATTACATTTTTCTCATATAGTATTTCTGGATTCACTTTATCTCCAGATTCAAATAAAAGTTCTAATTTATCCAAATTAATCGGAACATAAGATTTACGAAACCGGTTATGAAAACCTCTCATAAAAGGTAATTTCTTTACTAACGGCAACTGTCCACCTTCAAAAAATAATGGTAAAGATCCTCCTGACCTAGCTTTTTGACCTTTTAAACCTCTACCTGAATAAGAACCTTTATTGCTTCCATCTCCTCTACCTCTTCTTTTTCTATTAGATTTTGAACCAACTGGTGGCTTCAATTTATGTAATTCAACCATCTGGAATACCTATTTAATATTTTCTATCTTCAATAAATGAGAAACTTTTGAAACCATACCCAATATAACTTTCGAGTTTTCTTTAACTACAGAATCTCCTATTTTACCTAGACCCAATGCTTTTAAAGTATCTCTTTGTTTCTTATTAGAACCTATATAACTCTTTGTTTGAACAATCATAATGTTACTCATGATCTACCTCTTTATCTTCAGGATTATTTTTTCTTAAAGATATATGGTGATCTGGATCTTTTAGACTAACTAATGCTTTCACAGTAGCTTTCACAGTATTAACAGGATTATTAGAACCAAAATTTTTAGATAACACATCCTGAACTCCTACTGCTTCCATAACAGCTCTTATTCCTCCTCCAGCTATTACTCCTGTTCCTGGAGAAGCAGGCTTTAACATTATTTTTGCTGCTCCATATTTTGCATTCACCTCATAAGGTAAAGTAGTACCTTTCATTTGTACACTTACCATATTCTTTCTAGCGTTGGTAGATGCTTTTCTAACAGCATCAGGGACAGCTGCACCTTTTCCTGAGGCCACTCCTACTTTGCCTTTTCTGTCACCGGCAACAACCATAGCTGAAAACCTAAGGTTTCTTCCCCCTTTAACTACTTTTGTTACCCTTCTTACTTGCACTACTTTTTCAACAATACCATCATTATCTCTAGGATTATTTCTAGAATTTCTAGAATTTCTAGAATTATTTCGTTCATTTGAATTAGTTGTCATTAGAAACTCACTCCTCCTTTTCTAACACCCTCTGCTAAAGCTTTTATACGACCATGAAATTTATATCCACCACGATCAAAAACCAGTTTACTTATGCCTGACTTATTACATTTTTCTGCTAAACTTACTCCTACCTGATAAGCTTCAAAACATTTTCCTGCATAATCAACATTATCTTGTTTATTTTTAGAATTAATTTCCAAACTTGATGAAGAAATTAATGTCTTATTCTGATCATCATTAATTACTTGAGCATAAATCTTTCTATTACTTCTAAATACAGCTAATCTTGGAGCAAAAGAAGTTCCTGAAATTTTTTTACGAAGCCTTAAATGCCTAACTATTCTTTTGTTATTTGAATATTTTTTACTACTCATAATATAAATTAAGCTGTTGTCACAGCAGCTTTACCTGCTTTTCTGGTTATTATTTCTCCTTGATATTTCACACCTTTTCCAGTGTAAGGATTAGGTTTTCTAAGTTTCCTAATATCAGATGCTTGTTGACCTACTAATTGTCTGTCTATCCCTTTAACTATAGCCAAGTTTTGCCCTTCTACATCTAATTTATTTGTACCTAATGGCTCCACATTTACAGGATGACTATAGCCTAAATTAAAAACTAAATTATTTCCTTTCTTTTCAATTCTATAACCCGTTCCAACAACTTCTAATTTTATTTCAAAACCTGAAGTTATCCCTTCAATAATATTTGATATCAAGCTTCTGTATAATCCATGCATAGATCTAGATTCAGGTGCATCATTTTTTCTTTTACAAATAATGTTGTCTGATTCTATTGTTACATTTATCATATCCTGAAATTCTAAACTAAGCTCTCCAAGTGGGCCTTTTGCTTTAATATTATTACCTTCAATGTCCACTTGAACACCAGAGGGAATTAATATCGGTTTTTTTCCTATTCTAGACATAAATATTCTCCTTAAATTACCATAGGTAACAAATTAGCTCTCCACCTAATTTATTTTTGAAAGCTTCTTTGCCTGTCATTATACCTCTAGAAGTAGAAACTAAAGAAACAGCCATTCCGCCTAAATAGATAGGAATTTCTCCCTTTTTAACATAATTTCTTAATCCAGGTCTACTAACCCTCTTTAAACCTAAAATCATAGGTTCTTCATCTTTACCATATTTCAAGTTAATTTTTGTGACACCTTTATTATCTATTTCATTTTGTTCATAACCATTTATAAATCCTTCATCAAGAAAAATTTTTAAAATGTTGGTTTTTATTTTAGATGAAGGTACCTCCACAAACATCTTTTTTGCGTGATGACCATTTCTTATTCTTGTTAACATATCTGATATTGGATCTGTCATACCAACTTCCTATAAACTCGCTTTTCTTATTCCAGGAAATTCTCCCAAAAGAGCTTTATCTCTAAAAACAATTCTAGATAACCCTACAAATCTTATATAACCTCTGGGTCTTCCAGTAATTGAACATCTATTTGTAAGTCTATTAGGATTAGAATTTCTAGGTAATTTACCTAAAGCTCTTCTAGCTTCTCTCCTTTTTTGTAATGTCAGAGAAGTATCATTCCATTGATTTAACAATTCATCTCTATGAGAATTATATTTCTCTATAGTCCTTATTATTTTCTTTTCTCTTTCAACTTTAGATTTTCTAGCCATTTATTCTCCCTAATTCAATTATTTGACCTAAAAAAAGGCATACCCAAAAGTTCAAGTAATCTTCTAGCTTCTTCGTCATTGATAGATGTGGTGCCTATAGTTACTTGGAATCCACGAATTTTATCTATCTGATTATACTCAATTTCTGGAAAGATTACTTGTTCAGTAATACCAAGAGTATAATTACCTCTTCCATCAAATGAATTCTTGCTAACTCCTCTAAAGTCTCTAACTCTAGGTAATGCAATATTTAACAGTCTATCGACAAAATCCCACATTCTACTTTTCCTTAAAGTAACTTTCATACCTACTCTCATCCCTTCTCTTAGGTTAAAATTAGCAATTGATTTCTTAGACTTAGTTACTACAGGTTTCTGACCACTAATAAGTTGAAGATCTTTTGTTGCTGAATCAATAGCATTTTTATCAGTTATCGCTTCCCCCAAACCTATATTCAATGTTACTTGAGATAAAGTAGGAATTTGCATACTGTTTTTGTAACCAAATTCTTTAGACAAAACAGGAGCAACATCATTATCATAAAATTTCTCTAATCTTCCTTTCAATCTAGAGGAAATAATAGATTCATCCTTTTTAGCAGTAGATACCTTTTTAGCAGTAGATACCTTTTTAGCAGTAGATACCTTTTTAGCAGTAGATACCTTTTTAG
>PAOU01000002.1 GCA_002708085.1 Dehalococcoidia bacterium | reverse complement strand
CTCCAAAGGAAGAAGAACCTGTAGCAGAGGCTCCAAAGGAAGAAGAACCTGTAGCAGAGGCTCCAAAGGAAGAAGAGCCTGTAGCAGAGGCTCCAAAGGAAGAAGAACCTGTAGCAGAGACTCCAAAGGAAGAAGAACCTGTCGTTGATTATTTATCTAATAAGTTAGATGAATTTAGACCAGGTGATACTGTAGTTGTAAATATAAAAATAAAAGAGGGAGATAGAGAACGAATTCAGGCTTTTCAGGGTAATGTAATCAAAGGTAGATTTAATAAACTTAGTCCTCCTTCTGTAGAAAGTACTTTTACTGTAAGAAGAATTTCTAGTGGAATTGGAGTAGAAAGAATTTTTCCTTATTTTTCTTCAATAATTGATTCATTGAAAGTTACTAGAAAAGGTAAAGTTAGACAAGGTAAACTTTACTATTTACGAGGAAGAACTGGAAAGAGTGCAAGAATAAAAGAGCGTAGATAATTCAAAACTTTTTATTTCTTCTATTTAAGGTAGTAATAAAATATGTCAATTTTACAAATAAGAACATTTCCAGATCCTATTTTAAGATCTAGAGCTAAGCAGGTTTCTGAAATTAACAGTGATATCAAGAATTTAACCTCTGATATGATTGAAACTCTTATTGAAGCTAAAGGTCTTGGATTGGCTGCGAATCAAGTAGGAGTTTTAAAGAGAATAGTAGTTCTTAATTTTCCTGAGAAGAAACCGATAGCTTTAATTAATCCAGAGGTGACAAAAAAAATGGGTAAAAGAACAGTAGAGGAGGGATGTTTAAGCTTTCCCAATCATACTGGAGTAGTAGAAAGATCTCTAAAAATTAAAGCAAAAGCACTTGATGAACATGGAGGTAGGTTGTATTTTGATAGTGAGGAGTTATTTGCTCAAGTTTTAGAACATGAAATAGATCATTTAAATGGAATATTATTTATTGATCATTTAAAAAAACATGAGAAATTACATGCTAGGAAGTTTGAATATCCTAAAGAGACTCATCAGCATGATTTGAAAGTTGAAGTAGAAGTTATAAAAGATGAAGATTTAAATGAAAACCAGAACAAATATAATGAGAAATTATATTCTGAAATAAAAGTAGAAAAAATGTTAGAAGCTTTGGAAAAAGGAAATTTATTAGTTGATTTATCTTCTTTGAAACAAGAAAAAGAAGATGAAAAATTGGTAGGTAATTTATAATGTTGAGATTTAGAGGAATAATATTCATTCTGTTGATCTTTGTAATGGCTGTGATGGCTATATCTATCCCCCAAATTAACTTTAATCTTTGGGGATATGATTTCAAAAGGGGAGAAGAAGGAAGCTTTTTAGGTTTATCTTTAGGTTTAGATTTGAAAGGTGGTACTCATCTAGTATATGAAGCACAACCAAAAGAAGGAGAAAAAATTACTGCTGATGATATGGAGGGAGTAAGAAAAATCCTTGAGAAAAGAGTCAATAGTTTTGGTATTAGTGAACCATCAGTTCAATTATTAGGTGCATCTGGATCTACTCCTGATCGTATTCTTATACAATTACCAGGTTTAGATAAAACAAATATAAAATTATTTATTGCATCTGATGTATCAGTAGAAAAAGTAGAAGGTTTATTAAAATCAGAATTTCCAGGATATGAAAAAGCAAAGGTTTCTAAATTAGAAGATGGAACATTTTCTATTTTGATTGATGATTTGAGTTCTTCGGGAAATTCAAATAATCAGGTGGAAAAATTAGCTGATCCTGCTATTGTTGATATTTTGAATGTATTTGATAAAGAATTTCCAGTAAAGCTAGTTTTAGCTTTTTCTCCTGGTGAAAATGAATCGGAAGAAGAAACTCAAGAAGAAGATTTGCCAGATATTTCACAAATTGAAAGCATTGTAGAGTCTTTAGGAGTAGGATCTTTTGAAATTGAAGATTTAAGACAAGGCGTATATCAAATAACATTAACAGAATTTAAACATAATTTTGATTCTAAAAACTTCAGAGAATTTGATTCCCAAGATCTTCAAAATATTGTGAATCCTTTCTTTTCTTTGGGTTCAATATATCAAGCATCATTAACTGGAGGAGTAGTTAAGTTTAGTATTACTGGTGGTGTTGAAGAAGCAAAGAAGCTTATTGGAGAAACAGCACTGCTAGAATTTAAAGAAAGAGATTGTTTACCTGTAGATAATCTTACAGTTACTGATTGGCCTCCAGATGGTTTATCTAAGAATGATTGGATAAACCAAAGATGTCTAAATCCTAAATATTTTGAAGATAAGGCAGTGAATTTGAGTGGGAAAAATCTAATTGATGCATATCCAGATGTTCAGCCAGGATTATCAAAACCTATTGTAAGTGTAGTATTTGATGAACAAGGTGGAGATGATTTCTTTAGTATTACTAGTAGAATAGCAAATAATCAAGATGCCTTAGCTATCTTCTTAGATGGGGAAGAATTGATTGCCCCTACAGCAAGTTCTGGAATATCTGGAGGTAGAGCATTTATTGATGGTCCTACTTTTACTTCAGAGAGAGTAAGAACTATTGCGATTCAATTAAAATCTGGTGCTCTTCCTGTTGGACTGAAATTAATCCAGGAAAGAAATGTAAATGCTACTCTTGGAGAAGATTCTTTACAGAAAAGTGTTATAGCAGGAGGAATTGGATTAGTTTTAGTTCTTATCTTTATGGTTTCTTATTATAAAGCTCCGGGAATTGTCGCTTCTACTGCACTAATCTTATATGGAATACTCCTTTTATCAATTTTTAAAATTGTTCCTGTTACATTGACACTTTCAGGGGCAGCTGCAGTTATTTTATCAATAGGTGTAGCTGTTGATGCTAACATTTTAATTTCTGAAAGAATAAAAGAAGAAATAAGGTCTGGCAGAATGTTATTGTCTTCAATAAGAGAAGGGTTTCAAAGAGCATGGCCATCAATAAGAGATAGTAATATTTCTACAATTATTACTTGTATGGTTTTATATTGGTTTGGTGACAGATTTGGCACTAGTGTAATTCAAGGATTTGCCTTAACTCTAGGAATAGGAGTGATTTTAAGTATGTTCACTGCTTATTTCGTTAGTAGAGTGCTGATGAGAGTCATAGGTATGAGTCCTTTAGGAAGATGGTTGTCATTGTTTGTGCCTACAGGCAAAATTAATAATCCGGAACGAGGAAAATCAAATGATTAATATTGTAGGAAAAAGACTTTGGTTTTTGGGAATTTCTTTGAGCGTACTTTTGGTAGGATTGATAGTAATTGCTATACCCCCTCATTTGAATTTAGGTATTGATTTTACTTCTGGATCTACAGTAACTGTTGATTTTTATGATGATCCAGGCTCGCAAAAAATAGAAAATTCTTTGTCAAATATAGGTGCTAATAATTTTTCAGTACAATCAATGGGAGAAGGTGCTTATTTTATAAGACTTCAGGAATTGAAAGATTCTGGAGATTCTTCTAATAATAAAGATGGATCTCTTCTTTCAAGAGATGATTTAGAAAAGAGTTTTTCGAATATTAATGAAAATTTTGAAATTCTTAGCGTTGAGACAGTGGGCAAGAAGATTGCTGACGGAACTATACAGAACTCTATAATTGCTGTTGCGGTAGCATCAATATTTGTTATGGCTTATATAATGTATGCATTTAGGGCTGTAGGGAATTCTTTCAGGTATGCCCTTGGTGCGATAATAGCTTTGTTACATGATGTTTTTATAATTTTAGGGTTGTTTGCTATATTAGGTCTTATATTTGGAATTCAAGTAAATGCTATTTTCATTGTAGGGATCCTTACAGTAATTGGATATAGTGTGAATGATACTATTGTGGTTTTTGATCGTATCCGTGAAAATCAACTACGTCTGCCAAACAGGGCTTTTTCTGAAACTGTAAATCTTGCAATCAATGAATCAATAGGAAGGTCATTGAATACTAGCGTGACTACATCTTTAGTGATTTTAGCTATGTTGCTTTTTGGAGGAGACTCACTTAGAGATTTCCTAATTGTATTATTACTAGGAGTAATAATTGGAACTTATAGTTCTATCTTTATAGCTGCTCAATTTCTTGTATTTTGGGAAGAAGGATTTAGGAAAAAATAGAAGTTATTTTCTAGTGATTTTTATAGAATCACCATTTATTTCAATAATAGAATTGCTAAAGATTATTTGTTCAACATTTAAACGAATAATACTTTCCCAGATTTTTATTAGTCTAGAATTAGACTCTTCTTTAATAGTTTTTAAAATTGATTTAGATGAAATTCCCCATAGTGTGCTTTGTAAAGGGTCTGATTTCAACATTACAATCATTTCTTCAAAGAAATGATTGAATGCATATTCAGACAATTCTGTTAAGTGTATTCCAGTATTATCCTTTGAAAAAAATATCTCAAATGATATTTTTTCTGACTTTGTGGTTTCTTTTTTTATATATAATTTTAATGTGGGTTTGCTGGAATTTTCAAAAAACTTTCCCCCAAAATCTGATTTTATAGAATCTTCTCGAATTTTAGCTTGTAATAATCTAAGAAAATTAGACAGATTAGATAAAGAAAAATTGGATTCTTTAATGATAAAAATTAATATTCCTATTTTATTCATTACATTATCTTTAGAGGTAGGGGTTTAGAAATTTCTTGAAAAAACTTTAAAATTATTTCATTACTAAGAAGGATACCTTTATCAGTTAATTTAGTTATTTTAGAATTTTCTTCTATTAATTCTAAATCAACGAGTTCAGATAATAAATATTTAAATTTTCTAGAAAAATTTATATTAAATTCTTTATTGATATCTTTGTGTTTAATTCCTTTAATTAATCTGAGATTTAGCATTATTCTGTCAAAAAGAATATCTTTAGATGATAGAATTTCTTGTTCATGAATTATTCCAATATTTGACATTTCTTTGAAAAAATTATTCGACTGACTAATATTTCGAGATATCATTTTTTCAATATATTTTTTAGGGGACTTTATATTTGAAAATCTTCTGTTATTAAAATATGAGTGTGCTCCTGCCCCTACACCTATATAATTGTTGCCTGACCAATATCTTAAATTATGGTTACTTTGCATTTTTGGTTTAGACCAATTTGAAATTTCATAATGAATATATCCCATTTCAGATAACAACTCTTTTTGCAATAAATACATGTCTTCAACTTTTTTATCTTTAGGGGCAATTAGTTTTCCTTGTTTTTTCCAATTGTAGAATGGTGTTCCTTGTTCAAAAGTTAAGTTATAGGTAGATAAATGATTAATCTCATATGTTTTTATCTTTATTAATGAGCTTCTCCATTGATTAATTGATTGATCAGGTATTCCATACATTAAATCTACATTAAAATTTTTGAATCCTGCTTTAAATGTGTTTTCTATAGATTTTATTGCACTTTTTTGATCATGATTTCTGCCCAATTTTTTTAATAAAGAATTACTAAAGCTCTGAATTCCTATACTTAAACGGTTTACTCCAATATCTAAATATGAAGAAAGTTTATTAAGGTTTAAGTCTACGGGATTAGCTTCTAATGTAATTTCAGAGTTTTTATTTATAGAAAATTTAGATTTTAGTAAATTTATTATTTCTTTGATGTATGAATTGCTTATATAAGAAGGAGTTCCTCCACCAAAATATATGCTATTGATGGTATATGGTAATAATATCTTCTTCCAATTATTGATCTCTATATTTATAGCTTTCATATAATTTGGAATAAAATTTTCTATATTTTCATATGTATTGAAATCACAATAAGGGCATTTGATCTGGCAAAAAGGAATATGAATATAAAAAGAAATGGTATTGTTAATTTCTAAGGAGTCCATAATCCGCTATCTTTAGAAGAATCTTCTGTTTGAACATTTTCCTGACTATTTTCTGGGTTTACTTGAGATCTTAAAGATTTTTCTTTTTCAGAGAGCCATCTGAAAATTTTATCATGCTCGGGAGGAATGATATTAAATAATTCTATTTCATCAGGAATCTTAAAATTTTGTACTGAACCAATTAATAGTCCGGCTTCAGTATCACCAATTTTTTTTAACTGATTTGTTATGAATGTATTTCTAGTTTCTACAACTTGATTGTATTCATTTAATATAAGATCTCTTATTTGTTCGCTAGCAAAACCTAATTGAACTATCCGAGTTAAATCCATAAGTTTTTTATAGTTTTCTTCGGATTCTATTGGAACAAGATTTGAACCAGTATTAATTCTAGAATTAACTAAATCTAGACAGAATTTATTTAAACTACCTATTTGATTTAAACCTTCTTTCCCATCTGACCATACGCCTTCATGGAAAATTTTTGAAACCGTCCCAGCTTGAGTTTCTAATTTATTTATTTGATTATCACATGCTTTCCAGTATTCTGTTAAAAGTGATGTGAATTCTTCTATATCTGGAAAATAGTTTATTATTAAAGGTACTAGATAAATTTTCTTACTTTTTTGAGCATGATCTGCTTTAGGTTTATTTATTTTTCCTAATTCTTCTGCTGACATAAAAACTCCTTACTGTATTTTAAAATATATTAAACTGAAAATAGAAAATTTATAACATCTCCATTTTTGACTATGTAATCTTTACCTTCAGTTCTTAATATTCCTTTTTTCTTTGCTTCTGAGAAACTTCCTGATTTTAATAATTCTGAATAATGAATCACTTCTGCTCTAATAAATCCTCTAGAAATATCTGAATGGATTTTTTGAGCAGATTCTACTGCAGTAGATCCAGATTTTATCTGCCATGCTTTAGTGTCTTTTTCTCCTGTAGTTAAGAAATGGATAATATGATTTTGTTTTAAGATCTGATTAACTAAATTTTGAATAGAATAATCATTGATTTTTAAATCTTGACGTATTTCTTCAGCTTCCTTTTTATCTAGAAGTAATAATTCTTCTTCTAATTTCCCATATATCTTAGCTTGGAAGATGTCCTTAGTATAATTTTCTAAGTTTTCATCAATATGATTTTCATCAATATTGAAAACTATAGTTGTTGGAATTGAACTTAAGAAAAAACTTTCTTGGAATATTTTTTTAAATTCATTATTATTATTTATTTCTTCAAATGAAATACCATTTTCAAATTCATTTTTTAAAGATCTTAAAAGATCTGTTTGTGTTTTTGATAATTCTTGGTTTTTTTTGTTCAAAGTATTTTTTTCAGAATCAATCTTCTCAATTCTTTTTTCAATCATATTTATATCTCTAAATCTTTGTTCTAAAAGAAAATGCTCAAGATCTTTTTCTGGCTCCACTAATCCAAAAGGATGAGGGACTGAAGGGTCATTAAATGATCTGATTATAAGAATAATGGCATCGAATTCTTGTAAAGAATTTACTATTTCATCTGAAAAAAATTCGCTTGAATCATTAAATATCTGACTAGATTCAGAGTCCATTATTTCCAATTCAGCAAAGGATGTTTTAATACTTGATGATAGTTTGCTTAATTCTTCTACTCTATTATCTGGAACTTTCATAATTCCAAAAGAATTTGTTTTTTGATCAATTTGATTTGTTAAACAATTGAAAATAGTACTTTTGCCACTTTTTGGTAGTCCTAAAATCGCTATTTTCATATTGTATAAGCTTGAAATATTTAAATTTGAGTATTCTAAATGAATTATATATCTTTATGATGTAAATGTTACTTATAAAATTTTTTTTTAAATCAATTTATAGAAGCAAATAATGATTTTAGTATATTTTGGAAATAATGAATTTTCGATAAATAAATCCATTGAAAAAATTATTGATGATTCTGGAAAAGAAGTCTTGATGATTGATAATGAAAAAATAGATTTATTAGAATTTCAAAACATTATTTACAATGTACCATTGATTAATGATGGACGAGTTGTATTAGTAAAAAATTTATTATGCAGAATTTTTGATGAATCAAACTCATTGGATTGGATTCCTATATTAAAAGGATCATTAGAAGTACCAGGAAATTCGATGTTATTATTTAGTGATTTTTTTACAGATGATACTCTTACTAATAAATTTAGAAAATCGAAATTTTTTAAAGAACTTAATGATATCTCAGAAATTCATGAAAGCTTATTACCTAAAGGAAGAGGAAGTAGAGCTCAGGTGTTAAATTGGATCAATTTACGTTCTAAAGAATTAGGTATGGAAATTAATTCTAAACAATCATCTAAAATAGAAAATATGTTAGAAAGAGATTTTTTTTCTATAGATCAAGAACTTAAGAAATTGGCTCTTTATACACAAGGAAGGAATGTAAAAGATGATGATATTGAAAATATTATATCAGGATCAAAGAATGAAATAATATTTAATGTTCTAGATCAAATAATTAATGGAAATTATTTAAAAGCTATTCCTATCATCAGGAAACTGTATGTTCAAGGAGTAACATCAGGAGAATTAGTATTTTTGTTAATATCTTCTTTACATAGAATTTTACAGATTAGATCTCTTATTGATGAAGGAATAAAAGATGGGGAAAGTATTTCTTCAACTGTTGGTTTGACTAATAATTATTATTTTAAAAAACTTATGCAACAAGCTTTCCAAAAAACAACAAATAATTTGTTCATTTTATTAGAAGAATTATTTGTTTTTGAAAAAAAATTGAAGACTCAAGCTGTAGATGAAAAAGATGAATTTGAACTATTTTTGGTTAAACTTTCTTCTATTTCGGTATAAGATATGAAAATAGTGATTTCAAAATATTTAATTACTTTTATATTATTTTTATTTTTACTTTCTTGTTCTAATAATGACCTTCCAAAAATTGTTGAAAATACTGTAACTCCTAATTCTGAAGACAATGAGGGTATATCTACATCTTTAGAAACTGAAATCACCAACGATAATAATGAAACTGAAAGTATAATGTATTATGTTAGAGCTCATAATTATCTTGAACAGAAAAATTTTCTTAATGCAGAAAAATTTTTTGACACTGTTATAAAATTAGAACCTAATTTTTCTAGAGCTTGGTTGGGTAGAGCTACATCAAAATTCTATCAAGAAAAGTATGAATCTTCACTTTCAGATTTAGAAAAATCTATAGAATTGAAGAATGATTTAGGAGAAGCATATTTGTTAAAATCAATTATATTTTTAGAGTTGGAAGATTTAGAAAATTCTGAAAAACAAATTATAAATTTTGACAATTTAGTTTCTCCAGAATGGCCTGTTTTGATTAAAGCCAGAATTTATGGAAATAGAGGAGAATTTCAAAAAGCTGAAGATCTTTTTTCTAAAAGTATATCTTTAGCTTCTAATCCTAGTTTAGCTTATTGGTGGAGAGGAAAATTTAGAGCGAACTTTAATAATTTAGAGGATTCTATTGAGGATTTTAAAGAAGCTATTTTTCTAGATCCTAATAATCCCAAATTGTATTTAGATAGAGCTAAAATTTTAATTAATTATGATCAAGATCTGGAAAAAATCATTATTGATTTAGAAGAGGCCGAAAGTTTAGCAAAAGAACCAAGATTACCTACCGTATACAAGGAAGCAAAAAGACTGTTGAAACAATTTGAAAAATAAAGGAAAAATTTGAAATTTTTTTTACGGAAAATATTTATTTTATCATTTCTAATACTTATTCTTAATTCTTGTACTAATAATTTTCAAGAAGTGACTGGCCAGATTATCAGTATTGAATCAAGTGAATTAAATAAAATAAGCAAATTGACATTGAAGGATTTTGATAGAGAAATTTGGGTATTTAATGGTAATAATAAATCTTATTCTCATTTTACATCCCATCATTTAAAAGAGCATCAGGTATCAGGACATCCTGTAATTATTATCTATGAAAAAATAGGTGAACAATTATCAATAGTATCTATAGAAGATGGAGATGAAAATGGTCATTGAATATTATTTCAATGTAGATGTTATTTGTTCTAAATTTTCATATTCTACATAACCTTCATGTTTTGAAACTATTTTTCCTGAATTATCTATAAAAAAAGTCCAAGGTTCTGAAGGGAGGTTCCAGATTTTTACAGGTTCTGAAATTTTCCCTATATTAGGGTTTCCAGAAATTCTTATTTCTTCAGGATTATCATAAATTTCCACATGTATAAATACTATATTTTCGTGAAAAATATCAGATAGTTTTTTGATATTTTCTATCATTGGTGAACAAGTTCCAGATTTACAAAAAGAGGGAGTGGAAAAATTTATTACGATAGGTTTAGTTCCTAGAACATCGAAAAAATCAGATCTATATAATTCTGATTTTGGATTAATATCTGAAGTTATAGATTCTAAAGATAATTGTGTTGAAATAGTTTTAGTATGTATTTTTGGAGGAATTTTTCCTACTTCTGGAGTCAGGGGAATTTTATTTACTTGAATAATAGCTTCTCCAGTTAATTTTTCAGTTTCTTCATATAAAACATTGATTTTCCAGAATCCTGAAGATTTTAATTCTATATTAGATTTATATACTCCTCCAGAAATAGGCCAAGGTTCCCATTCAATCGAGATTGGTTTTTTAAATTGAGGGTCTTCTAATGGTGAAATAAATACTTTTAAGTTTTTCTCTTGATTCAAGATAGGATTGCCCTCAAGATTTAATACTGCAAACTTAATTTTGTTTAATCCTATAGAAATGTCAGAAGAAATAATTATTACAGATAGAGAGTTTTGGTTTTTCAAACTATTTTCATCAGAATTAGTATCAATTCCACAAGATACTAAAATTAGAATTAATAAAAGAATTGTTTGCCTGATTAATATCTTTAGAAACTTTAAGGTTTTTTTATTCATAAGAGGATAGATTATTTAAGAAAATTTAAGAATTTCTCTTGGGTTTTTTATAAGAATATTCTCTATATCTCTTGTTTTTATTCCAAACTTTTTCATTTTGGGAATAATTTTTTTTAAAATATGATCCCATCCATGACCACCAAAATTTTTTAATCTATGTTTAGAGCATATATCATGACCTACTAAGATTTTATTAGAGAAACCTGAATCAATTAATTCTGAAATTATCTCTATTCTCTGATGGTCACTAGGCATATATGTAGAATCGTCCAAAGGGTAGTACGATGATTCATGACCAAAAAGATCGAAATTCATATATACTCCTGAATTAGCTAAATCTAGTAATTTTGATTTTGAATATATAGTTCTTTCTATATGACCCATAATAGTTCTAGATGTGTTCCCACCCCATTTCATTATAGAGTTAACGATTTCTAATGGAGCATTTTCGTCTCTTCCTGGATGGATTAATATAGGTGCTCCTGTTTCTATTTGAGCTAGTACTCCAGCATGCACACTTTTTCTTTCATCAGAACTCCAAGGAAAATCACAACCTATTTCACCTATAATGCCACTGTGAACTTCTGTTCCATCTACTCCATGAAGAATATCATTTGTGATTTTTTCTGCGATTTGATAAACGCTATCTGTTTTAAAATAATTTGGATGAGTTTTTTCTATGTAGTATCCTGAGCCCATAATTACATTTACTCCAGTTCTCTGACTAATGATTTTCAGAGCAGAAGGGTTTCTTGATAAACCGATAGATGTAACATCAACTATTGTATTTCCTTGAGCTTTATAAAAATGTTTTAGTTCATTTATAGAAATTTCAATGTCATCAATAAGTAAATTATCCTTGTTAGAAACCCAGAATTTTTTTATCCAACCTAGATTTGAAAGATTTAGTTTCTCATCTTTAAGATGTAACTCTTTTGGATTAGGGGGATTTTGAAATACAACATTAAAATCTATTAATAAATGTTCATGGCAAATTACTTTCCCTAATTGGTTTGTGTCTTTAGGGCCTAAAACTGTTAAAGCTTTTCCAGTTAGTTCTTCTTTTTTATATGATTTTGTCAAGATTCAACCGTTTTAATTATTGTATCTTTACTTTCTATAAATTTTTCAGTAAAAATTGTGCCAATACCAATTCCTTTTGGAGGGTACACATACCCTGATTCTATTTTAGGCATTGTCTCGATAATATCTCTGTACCAAGTGTTATTATATGCTCTAACTGTTTCTTGAATCATAGCATTTGGGGCGTTTAGGCTCATATGAATCGCACTCAAAAATGTTATCGGTCCCACACAGTCATGTGGTGCTATAGGTAATTGATATGCTTCAGCCATTGTAGATATTTTTTTAGCTTCAGATATTCCACCTACCCAACATATATCAAACATACATATATCTACTGCTCTTTTCTCAAAAAGTTCTCTAAAACTCCATCTAAGCGTAAGTGTTTCACTGGCCGTTACAGGTATTCTTGTTGATCTTTTATAGTCGGCTAATGCATCCAAGTTATCCATTGGTATAGGATCTTCATACCAGAGTGGTTCTATTGGCTCAAGAGCTTTAGCTATTCTTTTTGCTGATGGTAAATTCCACATTGAATGTAATTCGACCATAATATCCATTTTTCTTCCAACAGCATCGCGAATTTTTTGGAAAGGTTCTAAGCCTTTATCAATATCTTCAGAGGAGATAAATTGACCATTTGTTTTTCCAGAAAATTGGTCAAAAGGCCAAATTTTCATAGCAGACACACCTTCTTCTAAAAGACTCTCTGCTAATTTTCCTGCATCAGTCATGAATGCATGCTGATCTTCATATTGAGATTCTGGTTTGTAGTCTATGCTACCAGGAATATTTCTATATGTGCCTGGTCTATTAACGCCATAAGAATAACCAGCACAGGTATTATAAATCTTTATTTTTTCTCTGAATAATCCTCCTAGCATTTGATATAAAGGTTGGTTTGTTAATTTTCCTGCTAAATCCCATAATGCTATATCTATAGCTGAGAGAGCTCTAACTTCTGCACCATTGGGCCTCACGGTAATTCCAAGTTTACAGATATCAACCCATAATTTTTCGATGTTAAGAGGGTTTTCTCCAATTATTTGTGGTGCAATATCTGTTAGGATGTGTGTTTCTACTGTCTCTGGTCCCCAAGAAGTTTCTCCTATACCATATTCTCCAGATTCATCATAAATTTTTACCCAAATGATTTTTGAGTATTTAGAATTTGTTAATGTTTCAATCTTCGTGATTTTAGCCATAATTTTTTAAAAATTGGTTTGTGTAATAGAAGTGTCTAAAATATAAATTATAGTCAATAACAAGATAAAGGAAAAATCTTTTGAATATATTTAATTCGATAATTATAGGTTTTATTCAAGGCATAACTGAATTTCTTCCAATTAGTAGTAGTGGACATATGGTTGTGCTTTCAGATATTTTTGGCTTAAAAACTCCTTCTTTAAGTGTAGATTTAGTTGCTCATTTAGGTTCATTGATTGCTGTTATATGTTTTTTTGGTGTTAAAAGTTTTAAAGAAATTAAAATTTCAGGTTTACAGTATGAAAAAATGAAAAGCATTTTTATAAAACTTTTTATTGCTTCTATTCCTATAGGAATTATTGGGTATTTATTAAAAGATACTTTGGCAACCACTGCTAGAACTTCAATAATTGTAGGTGTTTGCTTTATTGTTTCAGGGATATTCTTAATTATTTCCAGTTATATAAACTATATTATTAAAAATCAAAATAAATTATTGGGAATAAAAAAGATAATGTTTATAGGTTTATTTCAGGCTTTTGCTATATTTCCTGGGATTTCTAGATCAGGAATGACTATTTCTTCAGGTATCTTGATGGGTATCAATAAGAAAAAGACTGTGGAGTTTTCATTTTTGCTTAGTATTCCTGTTATTTTAGGAGCAAATATTTTTCAATTTTTAGAGATAATTAGTTCTTCTGTAAAATCATCGGATTGGGGCAATTTATTTTTAATATTTTTCGTTTCTATGATAATTTCTCTAATTACAATAAATTTTACATTAAAATGGGCTCAAAAAATTAAATTCTGGTTATTTGGATTTTATGGAGTTGTTTTTGGTCTTTTTACCCTAGCTTTACAACTTGTATAGTTAAAAATCTGCTACTGATCCATCATTTTTCAGTGGAGTATCAAGAATTTTTTCTATTCGAGGATATTTTTTAAGAGTTTCTGTACGGAGTTCTATTCCTAAACCAGGTCCTGATGGAATTTCAAGGTAACCATTATTTAATTTAAGAGGTGTTTCTAACAATTCACTTTTTGGAGGTAATTTTTCAGTGGGAGTATATTCTTGAAGAGCAAAATTAGGTATAGATGCATCTAATTGTAAACAAGCTGCAGTGCTGATTGGACTTAAAGGATTATGAGGTATCACTTTTATATGATGTGATTCTGCCATTGCAGATATTTTTTTAGAACCAGATAGCCCTCCGGCAAGACAAAGATCAGGTCTCACATATGAGCATGCTTTATGTTGTAATAATTGTTGAAATTCAAAAATTGTAGTGAACCTTTCTCCAGTAGCAATAGGGAGGTTAGATTTTTCTTGAATATCTTTCATTATTTCTGGACTGTCAGGTAACATTGGATCTTCATAAAAAAAAGGATTAAATTTTTCTAATCTTTTTCCTAACATTATTGATTCTGAAGGTGACATTTGTCTGTGTATTTCTATACATAAATCAATTTTGTTTCCTATAGATTCCCTTACTGCTGATACTCGGTTTTCTGCATCATCTATCCATTCAGACACACTATCATAAGTAAAAAAGTTCGATGAGTAGGGTTGAAATCTGATAGCTGTAAATCCTTCTTTAACTTTTTCAAGTGAATCAGATACTAGATCGTCTATAGTTTCTCCTTCGACATGTATGTAGCATCGTGCTTTATTTCTTGTCTTGCCTCCCATTAGGTCATAAATAGGGACTCCAAGTCTTTTTCCTTTAATATCCCATAATGCAATGTCTATAGCTGACAATGCTCCATTGATTATAGAACCCATAAAATGAGAGTTTCTGTATAAATATTGATAATGATGCTCGATTATTGAGGGATCTTTCCCAATTAAGTATGGAGTTATTGTTTTTATCATTGCTTCTGTGGGAAATTGCCATCCATGAACTCCACCTTCGCCAATTCCTATTGTGCCATCTTCACATATTACTCTTACAATTAACCATCTATCCCATAAGTAAGTTTCGATCTTTTCTATTGTAGTAGGTTTAGGCATTTTATAGGTTTATAAGTAGGGCATTCGGATCTTCGATGAGTTGTTTTATATGTCCTAAGAATTGAACTGCACTAGATCCATCTATTACTCTATGGTCATAAGTGACTGCTAAGTACATCATTGGTGCTATTACGATATTGTTGTTTTTAGCTATTGGCCTTTCAATTATTCTATGCATTCCAAGTATTGCTACTTGTGGAGGATTCAAAATAGGCGTAGACATCATTGATCCAAAAATACCGCCATTCGTGATAGTAAATGTTCCTCCCTGTAATTCTTCTAAGGATATAAGTTTTTTCCTAGCTCGAGTTGCTAATTCTCCAATAGATATTTCTATTTCAGAAAAGGATTTATTAATAGCATCACGAAGCACAGGAACTACTAACCCTTCATCTGTAGAAACCGCAATTCCGATATCATAGTATTTTTTAAGAATCAATTCTTGATTTTGAAGTTCTGAATTAATTTCTGGGAATTTTATTAAACTGTTTATTACCGCTTTAACAAAGAAACTCATAAATCCTAGTTTTACATTATAAGATTCAAAGAATTTCGTTTGAAAATTTTTTCTGATTTCAATGATTTTTGAAAGATCTACTTCATTATAAGTAGTAGTCATAACAGTTTCTTGTTGGACTTCTGTTAATCTTTTAGCAATTGTTAAACGTCTTCTAGATAATTTTATTCTTGTTTCTGAAGAATTTTCACTTTCAAATTCATTAGATTTTTCAGAAGAGGGCTCAATCATTTTAGAAGAATTATTGTTTTTATCTATATAGTTTTCTACATCTTCTTTTGTTATTTTTCCCTCTTTTCCTGAACCTTTAATATTTGAAATGTCTATGTTATTTTTTTGTGCTATTGTTTTTGCTATTGGAGTAATATCAACAATTTCTTTTACTAAATTTTCTTCTTTTTCGGGTTCACGAGAATTGACTTCAGTCTTTTCAGATGAATTTTCTTCCGTAGAGATAGTTGCTAGTATTTGACCTTCAATAACTGTATCTCCAGTTTGTTTATCTAATGTAGTTAATGTTCCATCTACAGGAGAGTTAATATCTAAATTTACTTTATCTGTTTCAAGCTCAAGTAATGGATCTCCTTCTTTAACTGTATCTCCTACTTGCTTATGCCAAATACCTACTGTTGCTTCAACAGTAGATTCAGACATTTCTGGAACTTTTATCTCTTCAGTCATTTTATTCTTTTATAATATCATCAAAAATTTGTTGTTGTTGAAGTTTATGAACAGTACTAGATCCGCTAGCTGGACTAGGTGAAAAATTTCTTCCTACAAATTTTAATTTTTTTACCATAGGTGAAATCGTATCATTAATATACTGCCATGCACCTTTGTTCTTTGGTTCTTCTTGTAACCAAATAATTTTTTTAATGTTTTTATATTTAGAAATGATATCCTTAAAAATCTTTTCAGGGAATGGATATAATTGTTCTACTCTTATTAAAACACTATTTTTAAGCAATTTTTCTGAATCTTTATATAAAAATTCTATTGATATTTTTCCTGAGCAAATAATTACTTTGTTTATTTGATCAATATTATCCTTTCTAGTTTCTAATATTGGAGCAAATTGTCCTTCAAGAATTTCTTTTAAAGTGCTAGAAGCTAAAGGATGTCTCAAAAGACTTTTAGGAGTCATTATCACTAGTGGCTTTTTCTCATTAGGAGGTGTTAAACCTTGCTGTCTAAGTAAATGAAAATATTGAGAAGTATTAGTGCAATTAGCTATGGTGATATTATTTTGACTTGATAAATTTAAAAATCTTTCTAAATGTCCGCTTGAATGATTAGGCCCCATTCCTTCAAAACCATGAGGCAGTAGTAATGTTAGCCCAGTGTTTTGACCCCATTTAGCTTGAGAAGAACAAATTAATTCATCAATAATTGATTGAGCATTATTTGCAAAATCTCCAAATTGAGCTTCCCATATAACTAATGAATCTAAAAACATTGAACTATATCCAAACTCAAAACCTAAAGCTGCTTCTTCCGAAAGAGGGCTGTTAATTAAATAAGGCAGATTTTTTTTATTGATATTTGAAAATACATTGAGTTTTGATTCATCTTCAATATCAATTAATACTCCATGTCTTTGATTAAATGTTCCTCTAGAAGAGTCTTGTCCGGTTAGTCTTATTGGGATATTTTTTTCTGACAAAAGAGCTAATGATAATATTTCTGCATGACCCCATTCTATTTTAGAATCAAGGTCACTGTTTCTTCTTTTCTCAATTAATGTTTTTAATTTAGGGTGTAAAGTGAAATCTAATGGAACACTCCATAATGATTTGTTAGTGCTAATTAGATTAGATGCACTTAATTTTGTTTTTATAAATTCAGATGATTTTTTATTATTTGGAAAATTATTTGGCCAAGCTAGTGATTGGTGATCTACAGTATTTAAATTGGAGTTTGCTTTCCTTAATTTTTCATTATTTTCTATTTCAAATTGAGAAATTTCATCTATAGAAATCATATTTCTTTCAAGAATTTCTTTCACCCAAATAGATCTAACAGTAGGGTGAGATTTAATTTTTTTATACATTAAAGGTTGAGTGAATGAAGGTTCATCCATTTCATTATGTCCAAATCTTCTATATCCGACTAAATTGATCAAAATATCTTTAGAAAATGAATTTCTATATTGGACAGCTAGTTTTGCGATTTTGATACATGATTCTATGTCATCACCATTAACATGAAGTATAGGGATATCAAAACCTCTTGCTAAGTCACTAGAAAATTTTGTTGAAAAAGCGTTCTTAGGATCTGTAGTAAATCCTATTTGATTATTATTTATTATATGTATATTTCCCTGAGTATTATATCCTTCGACTCCCGATAAATTAAAAGTTTCAGCAACAATTCCTTGTCCTGCAAAAGCAGCATCTCCGTGAATAATTATAGAGAGAGTTTTTTCAGAAGAAATTTTTTCTTTATCTTTTATTCCTAGAGTTGCACCACTAATTACAGGCGTGATCATTTCTAGATGACTTGGATTTGGAAGCATAAATAAATCAAGGTTTTTACCGATTGAGTTTTTTATGGAAGTTTTTGCTCCCAAATGATATTTTACATCAAGCAAAAATTCATCAGAGTTAATATTTTTAACTATTTTTTTAAGATTTTCTTCTTTAAATTCATCAAAGATCAACTCATATGGTTTGTTGAAAATATGTGATAAGGTGTTCAATCTTCCTCTGTGTGGCATTCCCATTAAAATTCTCTCAATATTTGTTTGAGATGCTTTAGTAATGAGAGTTTTTATCAAAGGAATTAATGCTTCTGATCCTTCTAAGCTATACCATCTTGAACCAGGAAATGATCTATGGATGAACTTTTCAAAATCTTCTGCTTTAATTAATTCAAATGTTGAATCTATTAATTCTTGTTTAGTAGTATCAAGGTCTTTTGATTCAGTTTCTATTTTGTTTTCAAACCATATTTTCTCTTCTCTAGATCTAAGATGTTCCCATTCATATCCTATGTTTTTTAAATATATAGACTCTAATTTTATGTAAGGAGATTTATCATTACTGTTATTACTAGAAAAATTTTCTGGAAGTTTTACGTTATTTATATTTAAAGGATCAGTATTAGCATATATATATCCATATTTTCTAATAAATTCTGATTGATCATTTGATTTATCTAATACTGATTCAGTAGTTAAGTTTTGACCAGTTATAGATTTTAGATAATCTGAGAGAATTTTTTTATCACTATCAGGTATAGAAGAAGGATCGTTAAAATAGTTTTCAAGAATTTCTGCTATGATTCCAGCATTAATTTTTGAAAAATTATTTCTTTGGTTTTCTTTCAACATTTATATAAGAATTATTAAGATATTTTTCCGAATAATATGATTACCAAAAGGATTTTATCAAAATGTTACAAAAATGTAACATGAATTTTCCAGAATTTAGTTCTGTAAATTTTAGTTGATTTATTATATTTATTTTTCTTTAAGAATTATTAAAATTATTTTTATAGATTTCCCATACTTGTGCCTGTTTCATTTCAGGAATTTCTGAGATTAATTCTTTATTGATGAAAGACATAGGTAATGTACCAGTAGCAATCCTTACTGCTTCTTCACCCAATTGTGTTTGAGCTCTTTCCCATGCTAATTCTGAATAACTAGCATAATGATTTGTTGTTGCTACATTATCCATAGAAAGAAGAGGATTCTCGGGATCAATAGGTTCTTGTTCAAACACATCTAATCCTGCCCCAGCAATTTCTTGTGATTTTAAAGCATCTATTAATGCTAGTTCATCAACAACAGGTCCTCGACTGCAGTTGATTAAATATGCTGTTTTTTTCATTAATTTAAAATGTTTTTCTCCTACAAGTTGATATGTTTCATCAGTTAAATTTGTATGTAATGAAACATAATCAGATTTTTCGCAAACTTCCTCAATGCTTGTAGCTATTTCAATTCCATATTCTTTGAAATTCCAAGAAGATAGATAAGGATCATAGCCTATTACATTCATTCCAAAAGCTTTTGCTTTTCTTGAAACTGCTCTTCCTATATCTCCAATTCCAATTAACCCAAGAGTTTCTCCGGATATATGTCCCATTGGTGAGAGATACTCTCTGGTCCAAGTACCACTTTTCATTAATTTGTCATGAAGAACAAATTTTCTTGCACAAACTAATAAAAGCATCATAGTTTGATTTGATACTTCTTCAGTTCCGAAAGAAGCTCCATTAACAAAGATTATTTTGTTATCTGTAGCAGCTTTCATATCTACTGAGTCATACCCATGACCAAAACAAACTACTCCTTTACAGGAACTATTTTGTAAGTTAGAAAAAAAATCAGAATTTAATGGAAGTTGTGATTGCTCAACAATTATCACATTGTAATTTTTTAATTCATTGAATGCTTTTTCTTTTTTTGAATCATCAACTCTTTCTAAAACTCCACCTGCTAATTTTATGGCTCTGTTATGTGGTTCTAAATTTATTTCTGAAGATCCTATGAAAGCAACTTTAAATTTAGACATTTTTCCTCCTATTTTGGTACCCCGTACGAGATTCGAACTCGTGATCTATGCCTTGAGAGGGCATCGTGTTAGGCCACTACACCAACGGGGCTCATATTAAATTTTATATTGGCTGGCGATCCAGGGATCGAACCTGGGCTACCAGATTCAGAGTCTGGTGTCCTACCGCTAGACGAATCGCCATACAATAGCGAAATTCTAGCAGAAGGAGATTAACTAGAATAGATGTGATTAATTTTTTCAACTAAGAAGAATTTAAAACTGCCATTTCTAATGCTGATCTAGCATAATAAGTGCCATTAGAAATTCTTTCTTCAGCTTGTTGAATATTTTGAGTAGTTAGAACTCCAAATATTATAGGAGTGTCTGTTAAAATACTTGCATTGGTTAGACCTTGTGCTGTAGACATTGAAATGTACTCATCATGCTTAGTTTCACCTTTTATTACTGATCCAATACAAATGATCACATCAAATTTTGATGTTTTTGCTAGATGATATGCTGTTTGGGAAAGTTCAAAAACTCCAGGTACAAATTTCTCTATAAAATAATTTGAATTCTTGATTTGGATTTTATGATTTTTTAATTCTTTTAATATATTAGTTCTAAGATTTTCAGAAATTTCTTTATTAAAAGTAGAAATTATTAATCCTATTTTAATTTTGGAGAAGTCAAAGTTGTTGTTAACAAGATTGTCGAAATTACTTTTGTTGGATGAAGGAGGTTTCAAAAAATTTTCCTTAGAAAGAGTGGCCTAGTTTTTGTTTTTTAGTTTTGAGATAAGTTTTATTATGTTCGTTTTCATTACCTAAGATAGGGATTACTTCAACAATTTCGAGTCCGAAACCATCAAGACCTACCACTTTTTTAGGGTTATTAGTAAGTAGTTTTATTTTCTTTACTCCCAAGTCGACTAAGATTTGAGCTCCAACACCATAATGCCTTAAGTCGGGTGGAAA
Organism: Dehalococcoidia bacterium; assembly: GCA_002708085.1. Lineage (GTDB taxonomy): Bacteria > Chloroflexota > Dehalococcoidia > Lucifugimonadales > Lucifugimonadaceae. The sequence goes on along the minus strand of PAOU01000002.1, from coordinate 11,732 downwards.
GCCTAAAGTTTTATTAGCTTCCACAGTGTCTTTTCCTGAATCTTGTAGCTCATAAGCCTTTAATTTGTTATGAAGCCCAATTCCTCTACCTTCTTGTCTCATATAGACAAATATTCCGCCTTCGGAACCTATTTTTTTTAGTGAATCTTTAGATTGATCTCCACAATCACATCTTAAACTATCAAAAAAATCTCCAGTCAAACATTCACTGTGTACTCTAACTAAAACAGGTTCATCTTTAGAAATGTTTCCTGAAACTAAAGCTAAATGTTCTTCTAATTCATGAGAAGATTTGTAGCCTATAGCTTTAAATTTTCCATATTTGGTAGGAAGGGTAGTTTCAGCTATTCTATCTATTAATTTATCATGACTAAATCTATAAGAAATTAAGTCTTCAATGGAAATAATTTTTATATCATGTTTTTTTGCAAATTTTTCTAGGTCATCTCTTCTTGCCATAGAACCATCGTCATTCAATATTTCACACATTACTGCAGCTTTTTGTTTGCCTGCTAATATAGACAGGTCTACAGAAGCTTCTGTATGTCCAGCTCTGACTAATACTCCTCCTGGTCTATATTGAATAGGGAATATGTGACCTGGCTTCACAAAGCTTTCTGCTGTGGATTTTTCATCAATTAAGTCTTTAATAGTTTTTGCTCTATCAAATGATGAAATACCTGTAGTAATCCCTTGTGAAGAATCCACTGAAACAGTAAAAGCTGTGTGGTTGTTAGAAGTTATACCGTTTACCATAGGAGGAATCTTTAAATTATCAAGATATTGTTTATCTATTGCTACACAAATTAGTCCTCTGGCATTTGTTGCCATGAAATTTATGATTTCAGGTGTTATTGATTCAGCTGGAATTGTTAAATCACCTTCGTTCTCTCTATCTTCATCATCTACTATTATTACGGGTTTTCCATTACTGAAGCTAGATATTCCTTCTTCTATAGTATTTAATTTCATTGTTTTTATTTTTTCATTTTATAAGAATTTAGTTTTTGAAAATCTATATATTATAACTGCAAAGTTAATTTTATAATTATTAAGTCTTTTGATGTTAATAATATGTGAATATTTTTTATTTATAGAATTTGTAGAAGTTTTCTAAATATTTTGCTGTTAAGTCTACTTCTATATTAACTAGTTTAGAAGATTCAGAATACTTAAAAATTGTGTTTTCCCAAGTATAAGGGATGATTGATACAATAAAATTTTCATCATTTACTTCAACAATGGTAAGACTAGTTCCATCTAAAGCAATATAACCTTTTTCAACTAAATATCTTGCTATATTTTTTGGAGTTTTAATAGAAACTACATAAGAATTCCCTTCATTTTTTATATTTATGATTTCACTAGTGCAATCTATATGACCTTGAACAAGGTGTCCTCCTATAACTCCCCCTAATTTTGCTGATGTTTCAAGATTTACTTTAGATTTATTACTTAGGTGTCCTAAATTTGTTCTTTGTAAAGTTTCAGGAATTACATTAACTTTGAAAGTGGATTTTTCAAGATTTTTTTCAATTATAGTAAGACAGGTACCAGATATAGAAATACTATCTGAGATATTCAGTTCATTTATAACATCTTTACAAGAAACTGTTAAAGATTCATTAGATATTTCTATTACTTCACCTATAGATTGAATTATTCCTGTGAACATATTAATTTAAGTACCCTGATATCATAATATCATTTTCAATTTTTGAAATATTTACTTTTTTTAATTCTGGAGATTCATCAATATAACTATAACCATTACCTCCTACAGCAGTAATAGCATTTTTTCCTCCTAAAATTTTTGGAGAAATGAAAATGATTACTTTATTTACTAGTTTTAAGTCAAAAAAACTTCCTAGAATATCTTTTCCACCTTCAACTAAGATATTTACACAACCTTTTTTCCCCAAATCTTCTAATACACTAGTTATATCTACGCCCTCATTACTAGAATTAGTTTTTATATGCTCTACATTACTAATTTGTTTTTGAGAAGTTACTTTAGTTGAGTAAATTAAAATTTTTCCTGGAGATTTGAATAAATTTGAATTTTTAGGTGCTTTATAATTTGAATCTAATACAACTCTATATTTTGGACCACTAAAGCCATATCGGGCGTTTAATTTAGGATTGTCAACTAATAAAGTGTTTACTCCAATAAGTACAGCATCTGATTGAGATCTTAATTTATGAACAATTTTCCTTGATTGATCATTAGAAATCCAAGTAGAATCTCCAATTTTAGAAGAAATTTTACCATCTAAAGTCATTGCATATTTTACGGTAACAAAGGGTTTTTTCGTAATTAAAAAATGTTTAAAACCTTCTATTAATTCTTCAGCTTGATGAATTTCATCATTATTTAAATTTGTAGAAACTTCAATACCAGAATTTATGAGTTTTTCGATACTTTTTCCATTCACTTCTGGATTAGGATCTTTCAAAGGAGTAATTACTTTATGTATTCCAGACTTTATGATTGAATCTACACAAGGAGGAGTACTTCCATGATGATAACAAGGCTCTAATGTTGTGTAGAGAACGCTACCTTGACAATTTTCTCCAGCTTCTTCCATAGCCATAATTTCAGCATGTTTTATAGGTTTAGAAGTTGTACGACCTCTTCCTACAATTTTTGAGTTTTTTACTATTACTGCTCCAACAGGAGGTCTTGGTGAAACATTTCCTTTAACGGATTCAGCTAAAGAAAGAGCTTCTTTAAAAAATGTCATTATTATTCAGTATGTTTTATTTGTTTATCAAAATCTAAATGTGCTTTGCTAGCTGTAGGATCTTTTTGTCCTTTATATCTGCTTCCTAGCTCTGGAGATCCATACTCTCTTATCACATGAGTAGTTAGTTTGAGGAAACTTATTTGTCCTATCCTCATTCCGTAATACAAGGTTATAGGTAATCTAGATACATTAGTAAGCTCTAATGTTAATTTTCCATCCCAACCTGGGTCTACATAACCAGCTGTAGAATGAATCAATAATCCAACTCTTCCTAAAGAACTTTTTCCTTCAAGTCTTGCAACAATGTCTGTGGGAATTTTTATCCTCTCTATTGTAGAAGCTAAAATAAATTCACCTGGATGCAAAATGAAAGGCTGATTTTTTTTAATTATGTGTTCTTCAGTTAAGTCTGGTAAATCTTTTTTTAAATCAATAAATGGTTCAGTAGAATTTCTAAAAACTAGAATTTTGTTATCTAAATGAAGATCTACACTTGCTGGTTGTATATCTTTAGGATCTAAAGGATCGATAATTAAAGCACCATTATCCAAGTATTCTTTGATAGTTTTATCACTCAAGACCATTTTACGTTCCTTTTCTATAACTTTTATTATTGAATAATATTTTATAATGAATTATCAGTGAATATTACAATAAATTATTTATTAACTTATTTTTTATTCTGTAAGTTAAAGATAATATAAATCTATGATAGAAGATTTAAGAGAAATAGGAAGAAGTATTATTGTTGCTTCCTTAATTTATATAATTTTAATAATCCTTACCCAAAATTATGTAGTTAAAGGAAAAAGTATGTTTCCTAACTTAGATGATGGCCAAAGAGTGTTAGTTAATAAATTTATTTATTTTCGTATTTTTTCTTTAGATAATTCTAAGATTGTGATAGGGGATAAATTTATTTTTGGAGGGCCTAAAAGAGATGAAGTAGTAGTTTTTAAATCTCCTCAACTTTTTCAAAAAGAAGCGATAGTAAAAAGAATTATTGGTCTTCCTGGAGATTGGATTGAAATAAAAAACGGAATAGTATTGGTTAATAGTAAACCAACTTCAGAGAATTTTGGTTTTACTTCTTCTATTTCTTTTGATGAAAAAATGAAAGTCCCAGAATCAATGTATTTTGTGTTGGGAGATAATAGAAATTACTCTAATGATTCAAGGTTATTTGGTTTTGTGTCTTCTGATGAAATTATTGGAAGAGTATGGGTTACTTATTGGCCTTTTTCAGAATTCAGAATTTTTGGCTAATTGATTTTTTAGTTGAAACGCAAGAGTAGATTTATTAGACTTGCTAAAGCACTTTTCATTTTTTAGAGGGCCCTTAGCTCAGCCCGGCAGAGCAACTGACTTTTAATCAGTAGGTCCAGGGTTCGAATCCCTGAGGGCCCACCATATAATTTAAAAAGTGTTTTTTATAAAAATGGAGGAATAATATGTTGAAGGTATATTTTAGAAAAAAGAATTTATATTTTCTGCTACTTGTTGCTTTAATATTTCTTATTACAAATTCTTTTTTTCTCACTGAAGCTCGATCGGCTTTAATTCTTACTATAACTAATGGTTTGTTTGCTACATTGTTGTGTCAATTAAGAATGAATTTATGGTCAAGGACTTTAGCAGATAGGCATAAAAACTGTGAAATAACTGAAGTTGATTATTTGGATTAGATATAATAAATCCAATATTCTAATTTTCATTTACTTTATTTCTTTATGTAAAATGTACTTATGAAAAGATTTGTTTTTTTAATATTTATTATTTTTATTTTCACATCTTTAAGTTGTTCTTCAGATTCTCAACTCGAGCAAGTTGAAGAAAAAAATAATATTCAAAAATCGGAAATGAATAGAATAGGTCCACCACCAGATGGCGAAAGAAGAGGTCCACCACNAGNTGGCGAAAGAAGAGGNCCACCACCAGGTGGCGAAAGAAGAGGCCCACCACCAGGTGGCGAAAGAAGAGGTCCACCACCAGATAGAAATTTGAATAGGCCAATTGATAAATATTCTTGTGAAATTAATGTTCAAGGTTTCTGTGTTTTTACTGGTACACCTCATCCAAATGGATTAAATCCTAATTCAGAAGAAATAGTAAATAGGAAAGGAGATTTTTTGTTCTCAGTTAATAATGCAATTGCTGTAAATTCTTCTTCTGAAGTATTAAAACCATCTGGTAAACCAGCTTCAGATNGGGATTTTTTGATTGAATCCTCATTAGGAGATATGACTAAAGATGAGAAATCTTTTCATAAAGTTATGGCTATAATGTTTCCTATCAGAAATGCTCTTATGTATGATATTGAAAAAATTACTTTCTCATATTGGAATAGCTTGGTGATTGAACTTGAAAAAAGAAATATAAAGGATTTTTCTTATACTGGAGGACCTACTCCAAGAGATAACTATTATAGTAGAGAAGGGATTTTTGAATTAGCAAAAAATCCTAATGAAAGAGATATTCATCATGATGTAATGAAATTTCTAGAAGAATCAGGGATTCATCTTTTATGTCATGTAACTTCTGAAGAATTTAATAATATGCTAAAAGATTTACATCCAGAAGGACATGATCCTTGTAAAGATGCTAAAATTACAAATAAGATCCCATTTTAACTTTCATCATAAATTTCTGACTCTTCTACTGATTTTTCAGATTTCTTTTTTTCTGCCTTTATACCACTTACTATCATAAAAATTCCTAGGAAAGTTGAAAACAAAACTATTGATAAAAGCAATAATGATTTTTGATGAATAATATTGCTGAACATTAATGTCCAGGCAATTGTAACCATTAATAAAAATAAAAATAATTTTTTGATTATCAAGTTAATATTAACTTTTTTAAGTAGCTAATTCCCACTACCTTTTAATCCTTTTGCTTCGCCCTCTCCAGATGTGAATGGGGAAGGGTTTGCTATTAGTAGCGCATCAGAAAAACTTTCACAAGTTTCGACACTCAATTCACATAAAGCTACCAAGTTTCCTATTACAGCATAAGCAGCATACTTTGTTCCTCCACGTACACCTACTCCTGCATCAGCTAAAGTAGTAACAGATTGTGCACCACCTGTTTCCTGGAGGTTTTCTGTAGCAGTAGCAGCAACTGGAGCACCTAAATTAAGTGCATCTTCATGAGATTCATAAAATCTCACTTCTATGTCTTTTCTTTGTCTGAATCCATAATGAATTTCAGTTGCACCGGGAGTATAGAGATTACCTTCATCATCAACAGCTGCAGGGTCGAATGTTTTTGAAGACTTCCATCCTGTTTCTTTTGCATGGTCTAAAGTAAAGATATAGTTTGGTAGTGTGATGATATAATTAGTGTCACCACTAGACTGAGTTTCTGAGTCACTTGCAGTTGATTCATCACCAGAACATCCTGAAATTATAATTAATGAAGATATTAGTATTATTATCAGAGCTAGATTTTTCATATTGCCTACCTATTTATTTTTCAATAACTTATCAATGATTAAATGAAAAAACAAATTATCTATATTTTAATCTTTTTTATAAATCATATTTCTGATATTTTATAGAGAAATTGATATATAAATCTACAACAATATGAAAAAACCAATTTTAATTTTANGTGATTTNATTTTTCCTGAAGGATCTATATGGAATAATGGTTTATTGTATTTTTCAGATATTTTTTCTCATGAAGTTGTTAGTTTATCTTTAGAAGGTAAAAGAGAAACTGTTTTTTCCTTACAAGATGATTACCCTGTTGGAGTAGGACTGTTGCCCAATGGGAAAATGTTGATAAATTCACTGTTTGGCAAGAAAGTACTTTTAGGAGATCCTGAAACAGGGAAAATATCAACATTTTGTGATTTTTCAAAAATATTGTCTAGTTATTCGCCAGAATATATTGTCAATGACATGATTGTTAATAATGATGGTCAGGCTTACATAGGTATTGATGCTGTAGATTTTGATGAAAATGAACCTATTGGACCCCATAATAAACCAAGTTTTAGTTATATTTTATTAGTAAATCCAGACGGAACTGTAAAAATTGCTTCAGATAGAATGACTTTCCCTAATGGAATGGCTATTTCTCCTGATGGAAAAACTTTAGTAGTTGCAGAAACATTTGCTAACAGATTAACTTCATTTGACATAAATTCTGATGGATCTCTAAAAAATAAGAGAATTTTTGCTGATATTGGAGCTCCTACTGATGGAATTTCGATGGATGAAGAAGGATGTGTTTGGGTTGCATTACCATCATATAAATTTGGAGGACATGGAGGCTGGGTAAGAGTAAAAGATGGTGGAGAAATTTTAGATGAAGTAGTTACGAACACTCATGGAGCTTTTGATTGTCAGTTAGGTGGACCAGAAAAAAAACATTTATTTCTTTTAGAAGCTTCAATACTAGGTCAACCACGAGATAAAGGTGATGGAAGAGTTAGAGTTGTTGAAGTTGAAGTTCCTGGAATAGATTAATTAAAAATTAAATTTTTCTTCAATATCATTAGTCACATATTCAGCATCTTCTCCCACGCCTATAAATTGAGCAGATTTAGAAGAATGCATCCATTGTAATCCCATAAAGTAAAGCCCTTTGAAATTAGTTATTCCTCTTTCTTGAATAGGGTGTCCATTTTTTTGAGTTATATCTAATTTGATCCAATCAAAATTAAATCTAAATCCAGTAGCCCAAATAATTGTAGAAATTTTTGATGAATTAAAAGAAATATATTTCGGTGAAATTAGTTTCTCTTTAATAATTCTTGGATCATGATAAATGTTTTGATCAGGCAATATCAGATTATGTTTTTTAATGTAGTTGTCTACATTTTTTGACCATTGTAATGCAGAATTATCTGAGAATTTAAGATTTTCAAATAAGTTGTTATCAAAGAAAATTTTTTCAGATGAATAATTTGAAACTGAGCCACAGAGATTTAAACCTTTTTCATGTAAATCCATTAAATTTATTTCATGGCCACCTTTTGAACCTGATGTGTGAGAACTACATTTCCATCTTTCATTAAATGGAACATCTTTTACTGTTTTATCAAACAAACCCATTTCATTGTTCCACCATGAAGAATCATGTCCTCTGTAATTACGTAATCTTCTACCGCACTTACTTACTGAAAGCCAAATTTTTCTTCCAGATTCAATTAAATCTTCAGTAATTTGAGCACCTGATTGTCCAGAGCCAACAACTAAAGCTGCTCCTTCAGGTAAAATTTTTGAATTTTTGTATTGAGATGAATGAATTTCAAATATTTTATTTTGAGGTTTTGATGAGAGTTTTGGGATATGAGGGTCTCCAAATGCACCTGAAGCTATAATCACTACATTGGAGTGAATTTTTCTCTTATTAGTTTTTATTTCATATATATNATTTTTTTTTCTTGATAACGAAATCACATTTTCATGGGTGAATATTTTAGAACCTATGTGGGATGCAAAGTTTTTAAGAAGATTAATTATCTCAGATTTGTTTAAAAATCCATCTGGGTTTTTTGAAGGAAATGATTTACTGCCAAATCCAAATTCAGGAATTTTAATTGCCCAGTTAGGATTAACTAAAAAAAAATTATCCCATCTTTCATCTTCCCAAGTGTTAGCTATTTCTCCTTTTTCAATAATAATATGAGGAATATTTTTTTTGGTTAAATGAAGGCTAGAGCATAATCCAGCTACTCCTGCTCCAATGATTACAACTGGGTGAAATTCAGGGTTAATTTTTGAAAAATTAAATTGCTGCAATGCCTCCTCCATCTACTACTATAGAAGTTCCAGTAATCCATTCTGATTCCTCTGATGCAAGGAATAGTGCTGCATTAGCAATATCCTTAGGTTTTCCTAATCGTTTTATNGATAAAGTTTCTTTAAANGATTCTATTTCTTCAGGTTTCAAATAATCTTGTATCGGAGTTTCAATATATCCTGGGCAGATAGTATTTACAGTAATTCCATATTGTCCAAGTGAGAGTGACATATCTTTAGTTAGATTGATAATCCCTGCTTTTGATGAAGCATAAGCAGGGCCATTTCCTCCTCCAAAAGCATGTACTGATGCAATGTGAATTATCCTTCCTCTATCTGATGTTTTTAATANTTCAATACAATTTTTAGATAGAAGAAATACACCTCTAATATTAACTCCTGTAACTATATCCCAATCTTGAATAGATAAATCTTCTATGGAACCAGGAATATGTATTCCAGCGTTATTAACTAATATGTCCAGCTTTTCAAAATCTGTTTTAATTTTTTCTACTAAATTTATAATTTCATTATCATTTGATACATCAGTTTTAATGAAAATTCCTTTTCCTCCAATATTTTGTATTTCTTCCAATGTAGTTGTCGACAAGTCGGTATCATGATATTTTCCAGTTTTTGGTTTTTCCTGAATATCTGTTACAACAACAAATGCACCCTCTTTAGCAAATTCTATTGCTATTCCTCTTCCTATACCTGAACTTCCACCTGTAACTAAACATACTGAGTTATCAAACTTTTTCATCATAATCTCCAAATTTTTCTTTAATCATATGATTTATAAGTTATAATACGATATATGTTAAATTTTATAATTATTGTCTGATTGGAGATAAAATTGTTTAAAGTTTTCAAAACTAATTTTAGTTTTAATGTTTCATTAATTTTTTCCCTGATAATTCTTTCTTCAGCTTTGATGTTTGATTCTAAAAAAGTATTTGCAGATGAAAATTCAGGTAGGTTAGCTTTAGTTGTACAAAATAACAGCTTAGATATTGTTGTTAGCGATCTGAATACAGGTGAAGCTTTTCCTATTGAATTTCCAGGNTCAAACGATTCTGATGAAATTCATCCTTCTCTTTCAAGAGATGGAAAAATGATTGCATTCTCCACTAATAATAATGATTTGTTCCCCAATGATGATTCTTTTAACATTTTAGTTTTTATGTTGGAAGGTAGTTCTGCTGGAAGTTTTTATCCTATTACTACAATGCAATGGAATGGAATAGAAAAAGATGAATTTCATCCTACATGGGATCCTAGTGGAGGAAAAATCGCCTATACTGCTTATAATATTGATGGAAAGTGGAATGATCATAAATGGAGTGGCGAAACAGATATATATTACCGTGACTTCTATGAAACAATATCTTGGTACGATGGTCCTGAAGAAACAGACTTTGATAGATGGAATACAGAGTCTCCTGTACAAGTCAGTCTTACAGTAATAGAAGATGGGATATCAAATTGGGAACCTTCATGGAGTCATGAATCTGCTGATTCAATAGCTTACACTAGCGATAGAGATGAAAGATCTCAAATTTATCTTTTGTTGGGTATAGGAATAGAAGGTGATGATCCTGGATTGGGAGGTATTGAAGAGATAAGGGTAAGCAATCATTTAACTGCAAATTCGGACAATAATGTAAATCCCGAATTAGCAGTTTTTAACAGAGATTATGGAGAATTTGAGTTAAATTGTAATCAAGATAGTCCGTTAATTTTCTATTCTACTAATGGGGTTCTTGATAATCGTATGAATGGTGAGGGAGGTCAAAAATTAGTAGCTGCTTGTATAAGTGGTGATGATGATAACTTTATCTTTGGTAATTGGCTTAGTGGTGATGACAACGGAGATTATAACGGATGGCATCCCAAATTATTGCCTGGTTCGAATTCTTTAGCTTTTTTCACTGATGATCAAGCTTCAATTTTCATAAAAACTGGTCCTTCAGGAGACAATAATAGAGTTTGGTCTGACACAGTAATGGAAGGCTTTTCATGGTCTAACTCATCGGGAGAATTAGATTTAGGAAGAGAGGAAGAAGATGATCCAGATGTATCAGTAAATGTTTTTGGTGGTTCAGTAGAACTTGATACAGGAGAACTATTCGGTTCTGGAGAAGATCGAAATCAACAGGAATTTGATCGTATAGACAGGGAAATAGAATTGGAAATACGAAGGTTAGAAGCCTACAAAGCAGATGCTGCTAATTCAGTAGCGATGGAGGAAAGAAGAATAGAATTTGAAAGAGAACAATTTTATGGACAGATAGAAATGCAGAAGATGGATGTTGAATATGTTTACCAACAGAGAACAGAAGGATGGGGAGATCAAGCAACTGAAGATTTTGAAAGAGCTGAAGAAATGGATCGTGAACAGTTGGAACGAAACATGGGTATGCAAATGAAAGAGGTTGAAAATAACTTATTGAGACATGATGAAGATTTTGAGAGAGAAAAGAAAAATCTTGAAGAACAGCATGCTTTTGGGTTAGCTCAATGGCAAATTCAATATGATTCCGATACTGAAAGAATAAAATTTGATCGTGATGTCTGGTTAGCAGAATTTAATATAAGAAAAGAAAGAGAACTTGAAGATATGACTAGATGGTATGACCAAGAACTTGATCGTGAAATACTTGAAATTCAAGATGAGATTAATTGGAGAATCGCTAATGGAGAAGATATAGAGGATCTTATTCAGCATAGAGAGTTTAGGAAACAGGATATTGAATTCGAAAAACAAGAAGAAATAAATAATCATGCTGCAGATAAAGAAAGAGAATTGAAAGATGTACAGATGAATTGGGAATTTGAAGATTCAAGTCGATTAGAAACTTTAAACAGAGATATTGAAAATGATAAATTTGGAAAAGAAAGAGAGATGGAAGAATTTCTTTATTATTGGAATTCTCAAAGGGAAGATAGAGTGAGAGACGTTCAAAATAGGAAACGAGAATATGAAAGCTCACTACAACAGTTAGAAGATAGATGGGAGAGTAACAAGAGAGGTTTTGAAAATAATAAGCAAATGGAATTGGAAAGTGCTAAATATGATTACGATAATACAATGCAGCAAATTCAAATGGAAATAGAAAGAGCTGAAATGGAATGGGAAGCAGAGTTGGAAAGGGCAAGAGCTGAAGATTTAGATTGCAATTACGATTTTTTAGTCACTAGGGCAGTTGCTAAAATGCCTACTTTAATTAAT
>PAOU01000001.1 GCA_002708085.1 Dehalococcoidia bacterium | reverse complement strand
CAGATTATGAAGAACAAGGTATGGATCGTTCAGTTGCTGATTCTGCTGGTATGTTAGGAACTATGATAAACGGATTGGCTATTCAAGATAGTTTAGAGAGAAGAGGAGTTCCTGTAAGAACTCTTTCAGCATTATCAACACCTTCTGTAGCAGAACCATTTATACGCAGAAGAGCATTAAGACATTTAGATAAAGGTAGAGTTGTTATTCTTGCAGGTGGTACAGGGAATCCATATATGACTACAGATACTGCTGCTGCTCAGAGATCATTAGAATTGAATTCAGAATTATTGATAATGTCAAAAAACAATGTAGATGGAGTATATACTTCTGACCCAAATAAAAATGATGATGCTAAAAAATTTGATCATCTTACTCCTATAGAAGCTTTAGCAAAAAGGATTCAAGCTTTAGACAGTACAGCTCTATCCTTGTGTATGGATAACGATTTACCGATAATAGTCTTTGATATATTTAATAATGGAAGCTTAGAGAAAATTTTGCTTGGTGAAAAAGTAGGCACTTTAATTTCTAACTCCAAATAGTTTTTAATAAATAGAGGCTTATTATGAATCCAGAAACCATTTTAAGTGAAATGAAAAAGAGAATGGATGGAGCTATATTATCATTAGATAAAGCTTTATCTTCTATGAGGACTAACAGAGCTCATACGGGTCTAGTGGAAAATATAATTGTTGACTATCAAGGCATGGAGATGCCTATCTCTCAACTAGCTCAAGTGAGTGTTAGCGATGGTCAGATGTTGATAATCCAACCTTGGGATAAATCTATTTCTGAAACAATTGCTCGTGCGATATCTACTTCAGATATAGGTATGCAACCTAACGTAGATGGAGATTTAATAAGACTAACTGTTCCAGCATTAACTCAGGAAAGACGTAATGAAATTGTAAAGTTAGTAAGAAAAAGAACTGAAGAAGGGAAAATTTCTGTTAGAAATGTAAGAAGAAGCTCTATAGAGGAAATAAGGAATTTAGAGAAAAATTCAGGATTATCTCAAGATGAGAGTAGGAGAGCTCAGTCTAAGATTCAAGAAATAACTGATGATAATATAAAAATTATTGAAGAAAACTCTTTGAATAAAGAAAAAGAAGTTTTGAATGATTAATTTTATATCTTGTCATTTTATGAAATTTTATAGGTTTAATATTGATTCCTAAACATATTGCAATAATTATGGATGGAAACGGAAGATGGGCTTCTCAGAGAAAAAAACCTAGAGCAGAAGGTCATCAAGCTGGGGTTGAGAATATAAGCAAAGTTGTTGAAATAATGATAAAAAAAGAAATTAAATTTCTAACTTTGTTTGCTTTTTCAACTGAAAATTGGACTAGGCCTTTCAAAGAAGTAGAGTTTTTAACTGGTCAACTTCTAGCAAAATCAATCACATCTAATATAGAAAAATTGAATAATGCGGGAGTGAAAATTCTTCATTTATGAAATCAAGACAACCTTAATAATAAATTAAAGTCTAAAATCAATGATGGTATCAAGCTTACCGAAAACAATAAGAATATCACTTTACAAGTAGCTTTTGATTATGGAGGAAGACAAGAGATAATTCATGCAACTAAAAAACTATTGAGTTCAGGGATTTCTTTAGAGAAAATTAATGAAAAATCTTTTTCTGAATTTCTTTTTACTGATCAAGTTCCGGATCCTGATTTAGTTATTCGTACAGCTGGAGAATTTAGGATTAGTAATTTTTTATTATGGCAAACAGCATATAGTGAATTTTATTCTACAAAAACTTTTTGGCCTGATTTTGGTGAAGATGAAATAGATAAGGCTATTTTTAACTATTCTAAAAGAGAAAGGAAATTTGGAAATGTTTGATGTTTCATTGAGGTAATGTGAAATCAAGAATTATTACATCTTTAATTGGCGTTCCTATAATATTCAGTTTTTTACTTTCTTTTGTTTTTTTGAAAATTTTGGTTTTTATTTTAATGATTTTGTCATCATATGAGATATTTCAAATGAGTAATTTGAAAAAACAAAAATATTTAATTTCTTCTATTCTCATAATAATTATAATCTTTACATTAACTGTGTGGATTGATTGGTCATTTACAGTTTATATTGTAGGAACATTTTCTTTATTATCCTTTTTTTATTTAATATATCTTGTCTGTACAAACTGGAAATTTAGAAAATCTGAATTAGAGTCTTCATCTTCAAAAAATAATACCTTTTATATTTTTTTTATCTCTATCCTTTATTTCTCATTAATCTTGATTCATTTAGTGTTTTTAAGAAATGAAGAACAAGGTTTTAGATTTTTGATTTTTGTTTTAATAATTACTTTTTCAGTTGATTCTTTTTCTTATTTTATAGGATCATTAATAGGTAAAAAAAGAGACAATTTTTTATCTTTAATAAGTCCTAATAAAACTATAGAAGGTACTTTAGGGGGATTTTTTGTAGGATTTTTATTTTCAATACTCTTGAGTAGAATTTTGGATATTAATGGTGATTGGGGTTCTTTATTTATTATTTCTTTCTTGATACCATTTTTCGCTGTAATAGGAGATTTTTTACAATCAGCATTAAAAAGATATTTTGGAGTGAAAGATTCAGGAGAGTCATTGCCAGGTCATGGAGGTTTTTTGGATAGGATTGATTCTTTAGGATTATCTGTTGCTTCATATTATTGGATATTGGTATTTATATAGTGAGTAAAAAAATTGTAATTTTAGGTTCTACTGGATCAGTAGGCACACAATGCCTTGAAATAATTAGGAAATTCCCTGATGATTTTTCTGTTTTAGGATTATCAGCAGGAAAAAATTTCAAATTATTAAAAGAACAAATTCAAGAGTTCACACCTGAATATTTTTTTATTGACAATTATGAGCAAAAGATTGAAGAATCAAAAAAAATTAGTCTTGAAGAGATGGCTTCCTTGGAAGATGCTGATTTAGTGGTTATGGCATTGTCAGGATCTATAGGTTTGCTTCCTATGTATGAAGCAGTAAATTCTGGAAAAAATATCATTTTAGCTAATAAAGAATCTATTGTAATGGCAGGAAAATTACTTGTTGATAAAGCAAAATTAACTGGAGCTACAATTTTACCTGTAGACTCTGAACCATCTGCTATTTGGCAATGTATGTTGGGAGAAGGAAAAAATATTTCTAAATTAATCTTGACAGCTTCTGGAGGTTCGTTAAGAAATTATTCTGTTGATGAATTAAAAAATATATCCCCTGAATTAGTTTTACAACATCCTACATGGAATATGGGTGCTAAAATTACAATTGATTCTGCTACTTTATTGAATAAAGCATTTGAAGTCGTAGAAGCAAGTAACTTATTTTCGATTCCTTTAAATAATATTGATGTTTTGATCCATCCTGAAAGTATAGTTCATTCTTTAGTTGAGTTTATAGATGGAAATTTGAAAGCATTATTAAGTATACCTGATATGAGATTTCCAATTCAATATGCTATGTTTTTTCCTGAAAGGAAGGCTAATATTGAATTACCAGAATGTAATTTAGCTGAAGTTGGATCATTGAATTTTAGTCCAGTAATTTCAGGAAAATATCCTCTTTTTGATATGGCTATGTCAATTGCACATAATAATAATTCACTTATGTCAGTCTTAGTAGGAGCTGATGAAGCTGTAGTGGATCTCTTTATTAATGGTAAAATAGAATTTTTAGATATGAATTATTTAATAGAAAAAACTATTCAATCCCATAAATCTATAGAAAACCCTTCTTTAGAAGATATAAAAATAGCTTCAGAGTGGGGTTTTAAAAATGTCCATCAGTTAATTGATATTTAACATGAATTCTTTTTTTATAAGTGTTATTACATTTCTAGCTTTGTTGTTTCCATTAGTAGTGGTACATGAATTGGGTCACTTTTTTACTGCTAAGCTAATGAAAGTTAAGGTTTTAGAATTTGGTTTTGGTTTTCCTCCAAAGTTATATTCACTTTGGACTGGTAAAACTAAGGTTTTTATTGATGAAAACACAAATTTTCAAGATGAAAAAACTTTACTGCTATCAAAAAACACAATAGTTGAAATAAGTTTCAAAAGAATGTCTAAAGATATCTATGCTAGGAAAATCAATTATCAAAAAGCATTAAAAGATTCTAAAAAAAATCAAGATCAAGACAAATTATTAACTGGTAAAATAGCACATTTTGAAAATGATCATATTATACTCAGAGACATGCAATGGTCATTTAATCTTTTACCATTGGGTGGATTTGTAAGATTATTTGGAGAACAAGATAATGATGATCCAGAATCATTCTCAGCGAAAAATCCATTTTCTAGATTATTAATATTATTTTCAGGGGCATTTATTAATGCAATTTTTCCAATAATTTTATTGTTTTTTTTATTTTTATACCCTCATGATGTGGTGCAAAGTGATTTGATAGTAAAAACAGTTATGCCTAATTCGCCTGCTGAAAAATCTGGATTATCATCTGGAGATAAAATTGTTTCCATAAATGGGAAAGTTATTACATCAATTAATGATCTTCATCAAGAGTTAACTTCGAATCTTGGTGAAGATACTATTTGGGAACTGAAAAAAGGTATTCCAGATCCTTTTGCTAAATTAAATGAACCACAATATCAATATAAAGAGTCTTCAAGTGTTAATTTAATTCCTAGATGGAATCCTCCATCTTTAAAAGTAGTTCAAAGTTCCTCTGGACCTAATGAAATATCAATAAGTAAAGCTAGATTATATGATCCATACGTAGGAACATTTGATCAATTTGAAGTAGTTGAAACAATAATCAAAGATGATCAAATAAAATTCGAGAGTATCAAAGAAAATTATCCACAAATTTCGATAGGTGATAAGTTAAAAATTGTTAACAAAGTTAATATTAGCAAAAATGAAATCTCTCTTGAACAAGCTAGAGCTTTGAATCCTTTATCTGGAACTCATGATACTTTTACTGAAGGAGCTGTTGGCATAATAGTCTCAATAACTAATGATAGATTAGTTCAGAATGAGATAAATTTATTATCTTCATTTAAAAGATCGGTTGATTATTTATGGCAGACTCTTTTAATAAGCAAGAATGCGTTTTGGGGATATTTCTCAGGCAGTACTCATCCTCAATTTCAAGGTCCATTAACTGTAGGTCCTATTGGAATAGGACAAATTACTGGAACTATAGCAACAGCGAATGTGAGTATTTCTGATAAATTAATTACTTTTGTTAATCTTGCTAGTATTTTAAGTCTTAGCTTAGCAATTATAAATATTCTTCCAATTCCAGCGCTTGATGGAGGAAGAATTTTATTTGTATTTATAGAAATTTTGAGAAACGGAAAAAAAATTTCACCTCAGAAAGAAGGAATGGTTCATGCTGCAGGATTTGTGTTTCTTATTTCTTTAGCATTATTTATTTCCTTCTTTGATGTTGCTAGGATATTTGATGGAGGTTCTATTTTTGATTGAATATAATCATGTATAGGATAAAAAATGAGAAATAAAACATTATCTGTAAAAATAGGAAATTTAACGATAGGAGATCTTAACCCTATTGTGGTGCAATCAATGACTGATACAGACACTACAGATGTAGAAGCCACTGTTTCTCAGATTGAACATTTGGTGCTGGCTGGTAGTGAGATGGTTAGGATTACTGTAAATAACGATCTTGCTGCAAAATCTGTTTTTGATATCAAGAAAAAATTAATTGATAGAGGAATAAATATTCCTATAATAGGAGATTTTCATTTTATTGGACATAGGTTACTAACTAAATACTCTGATTGCGCAGAATCACTAGATAAATTTCGTATTAATCCTGGAAATGTAGGAAGAGGATCTAGACGTGATTTAAATTTTGAAACCTTTATTAAAGTTGCAAGAGATTTAGATAAGCCAATAAGAATTGGTGTTAATTCGGGAAGCCTAGACCCTGAATTAATGCAATTGAAGATGGATGAAAATGCAAGATTATCTGAACCCCGTGATTCTGAGTTAGTGGAAAGAGAAGCTTTAGTAGATAGTGCTCTTCTTAGTGCTGATCGTGCATTAAGTATAGGGCTGCCTGAAAATAATATAGTTTTATCATGTAAAGTTTCACGTATCTCTCAAATGGTTGAATCATATAAAATACTTTCATCTTCATGTGATTTCCCCTTACATCTAGGATTAACAGAAGCTGGAATGGGCTCTAGAGGGTCTACCTCAACTTCAATAGCATTAGGATTATTATTATCTCAAGGTATTGGCGATACTATAAGGGCTAGTTTAACACCAGAACCTAAAGGAGATAGAGCTAAGGAAGTGAAATTATGTCAAGAAATATTACAATCTTTAGATTTAAGAAGTTTTAGGCCATCAGTCACATCTTGCCCAGGATGTGGTCGAACTACTTCATCTTTTTTTAGAGAATTAAGTGAAGAAATAGAAATATATTTAGAAAAATATTCTAAAATTTGGAATGTCGAATATCCTGGTTCCTCAGAATTGAAAGTTGCTGTTATGGGTTGTGTAGTTAACGGGCCAGGTGAATCAAAATATGCAGATATAGGGATTTCTTTACCTGGTTCAGGAGAGTCACCTAAAGCACCAGTATTTATTGATGGTGAAAGAGAGATGTTTCTAGAAGGACCAAATATTGCAAAAGATTTTATTGATTTAGTAAATAATTATGTTCAAAAAAGATGGGGGAAGAAAGTTAAAACTTAATTTTAGATATGCGTTTAAGTAAATATTTTTGGAAAACTCTCAGAGAAATATCTTCAGATGCAGAAATGGAAAGCCATAAACTGTTACTAAAAGCTGGTTTTATTCAGCAGGTTACATCTGGAATATTTAATTATACTCCTATTGGTTGGAAGGCTATCTCTAAGATAAAAGAAGTTATTTTTCAGGAGATGAATTTAGCTGGTGCCTTTGAAGTAAATTTGCCTGTTAATCAGCCTATAGATTTATGGGAAAAAAGTGGAAGATCTAAAACTTTTGTTCCTCCTCTTGCTTCATTTGAGGATCGAAGAGGTAATGAAATGGTTATTGCTCCTACTCACGAAGAAACAGCAACTTTTTTAGCTGCTTCATATTTAGATAGTTACAGGGATCTTCCATTTATTATTTATCATATTCAGACTAAGTTTAGAGATGAAACTAGGCCTAGAGCAGGATTATTGAGAGTAAGAGAATTTGAAATGAAAGATGCTTATAGTTTTGATAAAGATGAAGAAGGTTTGGATGATAGTTATAGAACTATGATAAAGACTTATGAAAATATTTTTAGAAGATGTGGATTAGATGTTATTAAAGTTGAAGCAGATAGTGGTCCTATAGGAGGAAAGGATTCCTCTGAATTTATTTCCATTGCTTCTAGTGGAGAAGATACGATATTTTCTTGTGATTCATGTGATTATGCTGCAAATTCAGAAAAAGCAGAATTTTTTAAATTAGATGCTGACAAATTATCTGGAAATGAAGATATTAAAGATATTGAAACGCCAAATATTACAACTATTAAAGGGTTATCAAAATTCTTAAATTTAAGTAAAGATAAAATTATTAAAACGGTAGTTTATAAATTCAGTAAAGGTCTAATTTCCGTATCTATTAGAGGAGATTTAGATATTAATGAAACAAAACTTAGAAATTATTTGAATGAAGACCCTAAACCAGCAACTAAAAAAGATTTAGAAAATCATGGTCTTATAGAAGGGTATCTCTCAGCAAGAAATATCAAAATTTCTAGTATTTTAGATGATTCTATTGATATTGATTCATCGTATGTGACAGGGTCGAATAAGGAAAACTATCATTTAAAAAATGTTATTCCTAAAAGAGATTTGAATTATGATGAAATTATTGATGTTTCTTTGGCTCAAAAAGGATTTAATTGTATAAGATGCAAAGGTTTTTTAAATGAGAAAAGAGGCATTGAGGTAGGTCATGTATTCAAATTAGGCACAGGCTATAGTGAAAAATTAGGTGCTTATTTTATAGATCAAAAAGGTAATTCTCTGCCTTCTGTAATGGGTTGTTATGGTATAGGTGTAGGAAGATTATTAGCTGCAGTTATTGAAGCAAGACATGATAAAAAAGGTATAATTTTCCCTAAAACAATTGCACCTTTTCAAATTTATTTAATAAATCTAAACAATGAATCTCAAGAAGTCTTGGATAAATCGAATTATTTGTATGAAAATCTTAAAAAGCTTAATTATGATGTTTTATTTGATGATCGTAATGAAACTCCAGGAGTTAAGTTAAATGATTCTGATTTACTTGGAATTCCTCTGAGATTATTAGTTAGTAAAAGAACTTTGAGTGAACAGTCTGTAGAATTTAAACCTAGAGATGCTGAACAATCCAAATTAATTAGTATTGAAGAGATTTTTCAAGAAGTTGATAGATTCTATAACTCGATTGATACTTAACCTCGAAAATGTTAGAATAAACCAAGTATAATCTGGAATAAGTAAAGGGAGAAGTGGGCAGTGCCCACTTTTTTTCTTGTCTACAATTTGGAAAAGGATTAATTATGAAAAATGAAATGTTATTAGCTGTTACGCAATTAGCAGCAGAGAGGAATTTATCTCATTCTGTAGTTGTGTCTGCAATAAAATCTGCACTTGAAAATGCATATAAAAGAGATGAACTTGCGAAAGGTCAAGATGTGAAAGTGGATTTAAATCCCACCACAGGAGAAACTGTTGTAAGAACTGTTAGAAGAGTAGTAGAAGTTATAGAAAACATTGATGAAGAAATTGCACTTTCTGAGGCTCAAAAACAGTTTAAAGAAGTGAAAGTTGGAGATGAAATCACAACTGGTTTTATAGAACACAATCCAGGAAGAATTGCTGCTCAGACTGCAAAACAAATTGTTATTCAAAAATTAAGAGAAGCGGAAAGAGAATTAGTTCTAAAGGAATTTTCTGATAAAACTGGACAAATTTTAAATGGCACAATTCAACGTGTAGACCCTAAACATGTTGTAATATCTTTAGGTAAAGGTGAAGGTATTATGCCAATAACTGAACAGATTAATGGTGAAAGATATAGAGTAGGTCAACAATTAAAATTTTTAGTTCAAAGAGTTGAAAATTCTGTTAGAGGTCCTGAAATTATATTGTCTAGAAATGATCCAGGGTTATTAAGAGAATTGTTTAAAACAGAAGTTCCAGAAATTTTTAATGGTGTTATTGAAATTAAAGCTTTATCTAGAGAAGCTGGCTCCAGAAGTAAAATTGCAGTTTTTTCTAACCAAGAGGGTGTTGATGCAGTAGGGGCATGTGTAGGTTTAAGAGGTCTTAGAATTCAGAATGTTGTAAATGAACTTTTGGGAGAGAAAATTGATGTGGTTGAATGGAATGAAGATGATGCTGAATTCATCAAAAAATCTCTAAGCCCTGCTGAAGTTCAAAAAGTTGTTTTAAATGAAATAACTGGGTCTTCTTTAGTAATAGTCCCTGAAGATCAATTGTCATTAGCAATTGGAAAAGATGGTCAAAACGTGAGATTAGCAGCAAAATTAACTGAATGGAAATTAGATATTCAACATCAGGGTAGTATTTCTTCTGATCAAGATTTTGTTGAGTTAAAACTTGAAAACTCAACATCTGTTTCTGATCTTGGTTTTGCATCTAGGACTGAAAAATTAATAGTTGCAGAAGGTATAAAGACATTAGGTGATTTAGCATTGAAAAGAGAATCTTTATTAGATGTTAAAGGTTTGGGTCCTAAATCTCTTGAAGAAGTGAATTCTGTTTTAAAATCTTTTAAAGGTACTCCCGAAAAAATTAAAGTTGATACTAAAAAGGATGAAAAGCCAAATCAAAATGTTCAAGATACTGTTTTGGAAGGAGAAACAGAAAATATCAAAGAAGAATCAATTGATGAATTGAATCCAGAAGATGAAATATTAGAATTAGAAAATTTAGAGAAATCTCAAGAGAAAATTTCAGAAAATAAAATTGATACTGTACAAGAGACTGTACCTCAAGATGATATTTGGAATATTGGGAAAATTTCTAGAAGAAAATCTTCTGATAGTTCTCAAACATTAAGATTTGCTGAAGATATTGAGGGGATTCGAAGTTCTAATGAATCCTCTACTAAGAAAGGTAAGAAAGAAAGAACTAAAGCAAAGAATCGTAAAGGTAATTCTAATAAATCAAGATAATAAATAATATTTTTTTCTATAAATGGTTAATGAAAAAATTGAAAAAATAGAAAGCACTGCTCAAGCAGTTAATTTGCCTCCAGTGATTACGGTAGGAGATTTATCTCAAATAATTGATATAAGCCCCTCTGAAATCATTAAGGAATTAATGAGAAGAGGAGTCATGGCAAATATTAATGAAACTATCAATTTTGAAATGGCAGCTATAATATCAACTACTTTTGGTGTTCCGGTTTTAAAACCCAAGGACAATCAGTCAGATTCAATTGCAAAGCCAACTCTTTCTGATTCTGAGGTTGTGGTAAGGCCTCCAATTGTAACTATATTGGGTCATGTTGATCATGGTAAAACTACTCTTTTAGACTCAATTAGGGGAACTAAAGTCGTAGACTCAGAGCACGGAGGTATTACTCAAGGAATTGGAGCTTATCAAGTAAGTCATAATAATAATTTGATTACTTTTATTGATACTCCAGGACATGAAGCTTTTACGAATATGAGGGCTAGAGGCGCACAGGTAACTGATATTGCTGTATTAGTAGTAGCTGCGGATGATGGTGTAATGCCACAGACAGTTGAAGCAATAAATCATATTAAAGCTGCGGATGTACCAATGATTATTGCTATTAATAAAGTAGATGTTCCTGGTGTTGATATCAATAGATTAAAAGGACAATTAGTTGAACATGAAGTAATTCCAGAAGAATTAGGTGGAGATATTTTATGCGTAAATGTTTCTGCTATTAAAAAAGAAGGAATAGATGATCTTCTTGAATCTATTTCTTTAGTTGCTGAAATTTCGGAGTTAAAGTCTAATC
Organism: Dehalococcoidia bacterium; assembly: GCA_002708085.1. Classification (GTDB taxonomy): domain Bacteria; phylum Chloroflexota; class Dehalococcoidia; order Lucifugimonadales; family Lucifugimonadaceae. The sequence goes on along the minus strand of PAOU01000001.1, from coordinate 68,859 downwards.
CTAATGATTTGGGTGTTGGAGTAATTTTAGAAGGACAAACAGACAAGTTGAAAGGTAATTTAGCTACAATTTTAGTTCAAAATGGGAAAGTTTTTCTAGGTAATTATTTGGTAGCAGGAGGTTCTTCTGGGAGAATAAAATCTATGATTGATGGATTTGGAAATCCTGTAGAATTCATTGAACCAGGAGCTCCAGCACAAATTTTAGGTATTAATCCAGCTCCTAAACCCGGAGATATTTTCAAGGTTTTTGAGAAAGAGAAAGACTCAAAACAACTTCTTGGAAAGAAGAAGAAAAATCAACCTTTAAACAGTAATAATTTCCTTTCATCAAATATGAATTCAGATTCCTCTGAAACTTTTAATTTAATTGTTAAAACAGGCTCTCAAGGTACTATGGAGCCAGTAAAAAAAGTTTTAGAAAACATGGCTATTGATAAAAAAAATATCAAAATTATACATTCCGATATTGGTTCAGTTAATGAATCAGACATTATGCTTGCAACTGCTTCTTTTTCTACTGTTGTTGCATTTCAATCTGATGTAGAACCTGGAGCATTGAAACAAGCTCAAGCAAATAATATTCTAGTAAAAAGATATGATATTGTTTATGAAATGATTGAAGAAATCGAAGAAATTGTATCAAAACTGGGAGAAGATATTGTTGTAGAAAGCAAGTTAGGAGAAGCTACAATTTTAGAAGTTTTTGAAATAGATAAAAAAGGAAAAGCTGCAGGGTTTAGAGTAAATTCTGGTGTGATAAGAAGAAATGGATATATGAAAATTCTTAGAGATGATAAAGAATTATTTAATGGACAAGTTGGTTCCTTAAGACATTTCAAAGAAAATGTTAGAGAAATTAGAAATGGAATGGAAGGCGGAGTGACTCTAGAAAACTTTAAAGACTTTCAAGAAAATGATGTTATATATTGCTACGAGTTAAAAAGATCTTAAATTTTATTGGATAATTATGACTAATAGAAGACTTGAAAAAGTGAATGTAAATATTCAACGTATTTTAGGATCTTTAATCAACATTAAAAATCAAGGAGAAGAGTTATCTCCAATAGTTTCTGTCACACAAGTAAAGATAAGTCCTGATTTTGCTATAGCAAAAATATTTGTTTCTATAATGGGAGACGAAAATTCTGTAAAACTGAGTTTAGAGTCTTTAAAAAATAATTCTAAGGTTCTTAGGAAGGAATTGTCAGAGAAAATTTATTTGAAAAAAGTGCCTAAATTAATTTTTGTTATTGATGATACTTTAGATAAAGTAGAAAAAATGAATAAATTGTTTGAAAACTTAGAAATTTCTCAAAAATAATTTTTTTAATCCTTGATAATGTCTATAAAAAGAAATTTCCATGGTTTTATAAATTTAAACAAAGAATCAGGCCCCACATCTTCTTTTGTAGTTTCATCTATAAAAAAAATGATTCAACCTAAGTTAAAAGTTGGACATTGTGGAACTTTAGATCCTCTTGCTTCTGGTGTACTACCTATTTGTATCGGGCGAGCAACAAGACTAAGTGAATTTCTTCTTTTAGAAAATAAAGGTTATAAAGTTAGAGGAAAATTTGGATTTTCAACTGACACTTATGATTCAACAGGTAAAACAATTGATCATTCAAATAAAAATGTAAAAAGAGATGAATTGGAAAAAGCATTAGAAAGTTTTAAAGGAGAAATAAATCAAAGACCTCCCTTGTTTAGTGCTCTTAAATTTAAAGGTGAACGTCTTTATAATATTGCGAGAAAAGGAGGGAATTATATTCCTCCAAAAAGAAAAGTAAAAGTTCTTGACATAAGTCTTATTAAATTTGAATTTCCAATGTATGAGTTAGATATTTTAGTTTCTAGTGGTTTTTATGCTAGATCTTTAATACATAACTTAGGTGAAAATTTGGATTGTCCATCTCATATGATAGGCTTAGAAAGAACTTCAGTTGGAGAATTTCATTTAAGTAAAGCTATAAAATTAAATCAATTAAGTGATTTAATGAAAAAAGAAAAATTGGAATCTCATATATTTTCTCTTGATTATGTTTTGAAAAATATTCAAAGAATAGATATGAATTTAGATGAGTCTATGAAATTAAAAAATGGAATTAAAATTGATATTCAAGATTCTAATTTTTTTTATCAACCGTGTTCAGATAAATATTCTGATTTAATTAAAGCATATGATAGTCAGGGAAGATTTTTTGCTATCCTGAGAGTTTCTGAAGATGGAAAATTTCTAAAACCTGAAAAAGTTTTTCATGAAAACTAAAATCTTTTTAAATATTCAAATTTACTTAATGATTATTGTGTTTTTTGTTTGTCTAAGTTGTGAAACATCTGATGTTCAAAAAATAGGGGAATTACCTGCAGTTACAAATCATTTAGATCAATCTTCTATCGATCAAGGAGAATTATCTTTAGAAGAAATTATTCAACATGGAAAAGAACTTTTTGTGATTTCTTTTAATACCTTAGATGGTGCAGGTAGACCTGAGGCAACAGGTTCAAATAAAAAAAGACTAAGAAGAGAAAGTCCTCATAATTTTAATAGAATTTCAGGTCCAGATGCCAATGCTTGTTCTGGTTGTCATAATCTACCTAAGATTGGTGGAGGTGGTGATAATGCTGCAAATGTTTTTGGTCTTGTAACTGATGTGTCCTTTGCTACTCTGGAAGGAAATGTTGGAAGTCAAGAAAATGAGCCTAGTTTGATTGATGTTACTAATGAAAGAAATACTTTAGGAATGTTTGGTTCCGGTTTAGTAGAATTACTTGCAAGAGAAATATCTAGAGATTTACTTGAAATTGTTCAAAAAACCAAAAAAAATGCAAATGAATCACAAAAAGATGTTATTGAATCTCTATCTTCTAAAGGAATAGACTTTGGAACTATCAGAGTGACTGCTGATGGATTTTTGGATGTTTCAGGAGTTAATGGAGTTGATACAGACTTTATAGTCAAGCCTTTTATCCAGAAAGGAATAATAGTGTCACTAAGAGAATTTTCTAATACTGCATTGAATCATCACCATGGGATTCAATCTGATGAACTTTTCGGAGAAAATTCTGATTTTGATAAAGATGGTATAGTGAATGAATTAACCTCAGGAGATATAACTGCTTTAACAGTTTTTCAAGCAACTTTGCCATTACCAGAAAGAGTAATCCCAAAAGATGACTATTTAAAATCAGTTATTAATGAAGGAGAACAAATTTTTGATCAAATAGGATGTACAAGTTGTCATATTCCAAATTTACCTTTGGAAAGCACAATGTTTTATGAGCCTGGGCCTTTTAATCCAGAAAATACTATGAAATTATCTGAAGCTAATGAAATTTTAATATTTGACCTTTTAGACTATGTAGGGAAATTAAAAAAGAATGAAAAAGGACAATATTTAGTCCCTTTATACTCTGATCTTAAAAGACATAAAATGGGATTTGAATTAGACAATGAGAGGTTGAAACAGAAAGGTATTCCCACGGATGTTTGGATTACAAAAAAACTTTGGGGTTTTTATGATGAACCTCCTTTTCTTCATCATGGAAGAGCTACGCTTTTATCTGAAGCAATTTTAATGCACTCTGGTGATGCTGAAGAATCAAAGAATAATTATAAAAATTTAAATGATGATCAAAGAGATTATTTAATTGAATTTCTAAAAACTTTCAAGAATGATATTCAATAATGTTGAATAAATAATTGGGGTTTATTTATATTAGTATTACTAATTAAAATAAATAAAATATTTTCAAATGCATGATTCACCATTACATTTAGTAGCCAGTTTAATATTATCTCTTTCTATAATATTGATTTTTGCGAAATTAGGAGGAGAATTCTTTGAAAGGATTCTGAAAATGCCTCCTGTATTGGGGGAATTAATTATGGGAATAATAATAAGTCCATTTGCACTTGGTGGAATTATACTAGGTAGTATTGGACCATTATTTGAAATTCCATTAGATACTCATTCTGGTAAAGAATCAATGATACCTGTTGATTCATCATTGTATTTTTTAGCCCAACTTGGAGCGGTGATACTACTTTTTGAGGCTGGTTTAGAAACTAATAAAAAACGGTTTTTTCAATATCTTAAACCTGCAACTGCTGTGGCAATTGGCGGAGTCTCATTACCTTTCTTATTAGGTGTTATAGCTACGGTATTGACGGGATTTGCTAGTTTCAATTCACTCTCTGAATTAATTCCTGCTTTATTTGTTGGTTCTATAATGACTGCTACATCTGTAGGAATAACAGCAAGAGTTTTAGGAGATATGGGAAAACTTGATTCTGAAGAAGGAGTAACAATTTTAGCAGGAGCAGTAGTAGATGATGTATTAGGGATTTTAATTTTGGCTATTATCGTGGCTATTGAAACTACAGGAGTAGTTTCAATAGGAGGAATAACTTTGATTGCTGTTAAAGCCATATCTTTTTGGTTTGTATTAACATTTTTTGAAAGTTTGGTTGCTCCTTGGATTTCAAGAATACTTTTCTTGTTTAAAGGATCTGGTGTAAGAGTATGTTTGAGCTTATCTTTAGCATTTCTTGCTGCAGGAATAGCTGAGCTTTATTTTGGGTTAGCCATGATTATAGGATCGTATTCTTTAGGTTTAGCTTTGTCTTCGACTAACTTGAAAGAAGAAATAGAAGAATCTTTGCAAAAAATAAATTATTTTCTAGTTCCTGTTTTCTTTTGTGTTATAGGAATGCAAGTTGATCTTGGTGCTATATTTTCAGGTGATGCAAGTTTGATTTTAACTATTTCTTTTGTAGTGATTTTAACTATTTTTGCTATTATAAGTAAATTTGTAGGTTGTGGAATTCCAGCCTTACTTTTTGGTTTTAACAGAGTTGGATCATGGCGTATTGCAGTAGGAATGTTACCTAGAGGTGAAGTGGCTTTAATTATTGCAGGAATAGGTCTTGTGTCAGGAGTAATAGATAAACAAGTTTTTGGTGTAACTATTTTTATGACAATTATCACAACGATAATTGCTCCTATTCTACTTTCTCCTGCTTTTAAATCTGATAAATCAGGTTTGAGATAAACTTTATTTTCTCAAATTATTTTCTCAAAATGATCAAAATTATGTTATCTTAACTAAGATACATGAAGAAAAAAGAAGATAAAAAACCACCTCCATATATATCTGTTTCTCAGGTTAGAACATATCTTCTATGTGGAATGAAGTATTATTTTCAATATTTTGAAAAAATCAAAACTTTTCCTACAGGACCAATGATTCGTGGATCTTCTGTAGATAAGGCAGCTAATGATCATTTTGATATCAAGGCGGATAATGGCGTAGGTTTGAAAAGGAATGATTTTGTTGATCTTGCTGTTAGTGAACATGATAATAATGCTGAGNTTGCAGAAATGGATATTACNAAGCAAACCAGTAGGGATAGATTGGCAGAGATTTCTAAAAAGTATCATGTTACACATGCTCAAAAATTAACTCCATTATCAAAAAATGCTGTTCAATTAAAAATTAATGGAGATATTGGTTTAGATATTCCAGTATTAGGATTTGCAGATTTAATTACAAAAGATGGTGTTGTAATTGACAATAAAGTTAGAAAGCAAAATAGAGTTAATGATTTAACCAAAGATATTCAACTAGTAACNTATGCTGACGTAGGAAATTTTAGTAAAGTTGGTATTGCTTTAGTAACTGATAATAAAAACCCGAAAGCTGAAATTTATACAGCTCAAATATCAGATTCTTCAAAGAGTCTTGTAAGGGAAAGAATAAAATCAGTAAGAAACGGGATAAAAAAGAAGGTATTTTTACCGGCTCCAGAAGGCTCTTGGTATTGTTCTGAAAAATGGTGTTCTTTTTGGAATATTTGCCCTTATGGAGATGGCTAAATTTAAAGGAGAAATAATGAAATTGTTAGATGGAAAGAAGGCATTGATTACAGGTGCTAGAAAAGGTATAGGAAGAGGAATAGCTTACAGGTTAGCAGAACAAGGAGCTGATGTAGGAATTAATGATTATATAGATGATGAAGAGACTCAGAAAACTGCTGGTTTAGTAAAATCCTTAGGAATGAAATCTTCTATACATATCCAAGATGTAAGTAAAAAAGAAAATATAGACAAAATGGTGGATGATTTTATAAGTGAACATGGAAAGATAGATATATTGGTAAATAATGCAATTATGCAACCTCAAAATAAACCATTTTTTGAAATAGACGAAGAATGGTGGGATTATATGATGGATTTGTCATTGAAAGGTTATTTTTTTGCTGCACAAAAAGTTTCAAAAGAAATGGTAAAAAGAAAAATTTCAGGCTCTATAATTTGTATTTCTAGTGTCCATTCATATAGAGCATCAGAAAACTGGACCCCTTATGGTATAGCAAAAATGGGTTTAAGGAGGATGGTGAAAGGTCTGGCTGCAGATTTAGTAAATACAGGTATCAACTCTAATTGTATAGCTCCAGGTTGGATAAATAATACTATTCCTCCTAACGATGACCAAGTTGAGCCAGACTCTTTTAGTGCNCCATGGGTTCCTACAGGAAGACAAGGGTTGCCTAGTGATATAGCTAATGCAGTTGTTTTTCTTTCTTCAAAAATGGGTGAATATGTGAATGGAGAAACTTTGTTAGTAGATGGTGGAATGATTGCGACTGGTAGTTTAGCAGGAAGACCAAGTGATTAAATAAATTTTATAATGAGGAATAATGAAAAAAGANATATTTTTTGAAGCACCGGAACATGTATTGAGTGCAGATACACTAGAAAAATTAAAAGAGGTTAATACTTCTGCTTTTGTAGATGTCCTTTCTAGGAACGGTTATGACGCTAGACACATATTAATGGATAACATTTTTCCTTTGAATGAAGGAAGAAGATTAGTATCTAGAGCAATTACTGTAAGATATCTGCCTTCTCGTCCTGATGCTGACTCCGAAAAACCTTCAGGTGAAAAATCTCCTGAATATGCTGCTTTTGAAGCAGCAGGACCTGGTGATGTGATTGTGATGGAATCTATGAGTACAAAACTAATGAGTATAGGTGGAGATATAAAGTTTTTAAGATTGAAACAGAGAAATATTGATGGTTTGATTTGTGATGGAGGGGTGAGAGATATGAAATCAGTTGATAAATATGGAATAAGAATATGGGGATATGGAAGAACTTCTAATTTAGGAACTAGAGTAGGAACTCCTTATTCTACTAATGAACCAGTGAGAATTGATGGAGTCCTTGTAAGGCCTGGAGACTATATGGTGGCAGATGATGATGGTGTAGTTGTTATCCCTAGAACTGTTGCGAAATTAGTTGCAGAACAAGCTTTAGAATATACAGAATTAGAAGGATGGATCAAGAAAAAACTCTCTGAGGAAAATTTGTCTCCAGGAAAATATTATCCCCCTAATGAAGAAACCTTCGAGGANTTTAGAAGGACAAAATAATTTTTATACTTCAATNGATAAGCCATCATAAGCTAATTCAACATTAAGATTTAANNTTTTTAGATAGTTATTTAATGTTTGATGCTCAATATTGCAGGTAATATCAGTAAGAAAAGTTTTTTTAGGTTTATATTTTCTTACTACTTCTAATGATTGTTCTAGTGTGAAATGAGACCTGTGNAAACCTTGAGGTCTAAGGGCATCAATGATGAGNATATCTAAATTTTTAAATAATTTTTCAGATTCTTCAGGTATACCAGAAATGTCAGGAATATAAGCAATATTCCAAAACTTATAGCCAAAAGTAATATAGTTATTACCGTGAAAAACAGGAATTGGTTCGTAGNTAATATTACTTATAGTAAATGAGTTATTTTTATCAATTAATTCGAAATCTAGTTGTGGAATTGCATATTTGGAAGGAGGATTATTGTCGAAGATATAAAAGAACATCTTTTTAACCATTTCTAAATCATCTTTTCTAATAAAAATTTTTACTTGATCTTGAATCCAATTGGTCCAGTCTCTAAGATGATCGAATCCTCCCACTGCATCAGCATGTGAGTGAGTTATAATTACTCCATCTAATTTTCTTACATTGTGTTTTGGGAACCATTGGATTGCACCTTCCCAAAAAGTTTTTCCAATATCTATAACGGTGTTATGAATTTTATTTTGGAAATAATTTTGAATTAGTAGAGAAGTATTTCTTCTTCTATTTAAAGAGTTAGGTTTTATGGAAGAAACACATGTTTCACAAATATCATTTGTTTTTGTTAGACAACTTACTCTGGGAATTCCATCAGAAGAGCCTGTGCCCAAAAACACTATTTTATTATTCGCCTTCATCTTCAATTTCTAATATATTTTTTGATTGTTGTTTGTTTAAACATATATAATCGTTAAAGTTGTATTTTATTACTTTATATCTATATTCGTAATCTGTTTTTAATAATTGGAGGCAAAATGGTTAAGCAAAACTTGCTTAAGGGAAAATTAGAAAGTGGAGAAACTGTTATAGGTCCTTTTTGTATTGTTCCATCTATGACAATGATAGATACCTTAGGTTACTCTGGAATGGATTTTTGTATATTGGATACAGAGCATGGTCCTATGGATATGCAAACGATTACAGATTTATGTATTGCTGCAGATGGAACAGNAGTATCTCCTATCGTAAGAGTAGGAGAAAATAATGAAAGGTTAATTTTAAGAGCATTNGATGTAGGNTCATCAGGAGTTCAGGTACCTCAAATAAATCAAAAATCTGATGCTGAGGATGTAGTTCAATCTGCAAAATATTCTCCGATAGGACATAGAGGCTTATCTATTTTTACTAGAGCTGGTGAATACTTTAAACATGCTGGCAAAGATCATACAGATAACCAGAATGATAATACTCTAGTAATAGTTCACATTGAAGGACAAAGAGGTTTAAACAATCTAGATGAAATAATGTCAGTAGATGGAATTGATGTTTTATTTTTAGGCCCTTATGATATATCTCAAAGTCTTGGAATTCCTGGCCAAGTAACAGATCCCAAAGTTGAAAAAGCTATAAGAGAGGCAACAGACAAAGCTAGATCTTTGGGTAGATATGTTGGTTCTTATGCCAAAGATGTAGAAATGGGTAAATGGTTAATAGATATTGGAGTTCAGTATTTATCAATAAATACAGACGCCACTATTTACATGCAGTCATGTGAAAAAATTGTTAATGATCTAAGAAAATAGATAGACAATCAATAGTATTGTTGATTATTATTTAGATTCATCGGGGCGTGGCGCAGCTTGGCAGCGCGCCTGCTTTGGGAGCAGGAGGTCAGAGGTTCGAATCCTCTCGCCCCGACCATCAAAATTACCCCTTTTTAGAATTCTGGGAGTTTTATATACTCAAAAATAAATAAAATTGTTTTTGAATTTTGTATTATTTTTTGTATGTACATATAGTTCTTTTATAAACAAAAGTGTAAACTTTTAAACAAATAAAGCCTAAATTGGAGAAATAAGATTATGAATGGTTTAGATTGGATTTTAATTATTTTATTTGCTGTAGGTGGATTTTGGGGTTATAAATCCGGATTAATAACAGGGGTTCTTACAGTTATTGCCTTATTCGTAGCGAGTATAATCAGTGGACAATTTTCAGAAAGATTAGTAAGTCTTATTTCCAATAGTGTTGAAGGTGAAGCTTTGAGTACAGCGATTGCTTATGTAGCTATATATGTAGTTGTATTTATACTTGCCAGAATGTTGGCTAAAGGCATTAAAGCTGGATTAAAAGTAGTATTGCTTGGATGGGTAGATAAGGTTGGAGGTGTTGCATTGGGAATTGTAGCTGGTGTGATAATCATTGGAGCTGTTGTAGGTGCTGGTGCTAGGTATGCTTATGTAGTAGAGGATGGAGATAAAGTTTATAGTGAAGATGTTTTGAAACAAATGGCTAGAACGTTTGCAGCTAGTGCTGCAAGAGAAGGAGTTGATGGGTTATTAAAAGGTTCTACTGTTACAGGTGTAGTTGTAGATATTTATAGAATATTACCAGCAGGTGGATTAGGAATGTTACCTGGTGATTTTGATATTGCTTTCGATTTATTGGACCAAAGAAGAGNAATTGATAGTTGAAAAAATTAAAAAGTTAAGATATTAATATTGATAAATTAGTTGTAGTTATTAGTTATGTTAAAAAATAAATTTTTCTTAATAGTACTTTTATTTATTTTCTTGTCTTCTCATGGAAGTTTCAATTCCATTGTAGTAAAAGCTAACGATGATAAATTAACTAATTTTGAACCTGCATTCCTNAATAGGCCCAATTATGACGGTAGGATAGTGTTTTCTTCAAATGCTCGTGGTAATAATTACAATTTGTATGTTGCAGATGCTGGTGGTGGAGATTTACATGAAATTACTCATGAACCTGGTGATGAAATTAATCCTTCTATTTCACCAGATGGTAATTTTGTTGCGTATGCTCAAAATAATGAAGGTGATTGGAATATCACTGTTATGGAAATAGATACTGAACATCGATGGAACCTTACTCATTCACCTCATAATGAAACAAATCCTGATTGGTCTGATTGGGATAGAATTGCATATCAATCCGATAAATATGGAAATTGGGATATTATGTGGAAAGATGCATTTGGACCTGAATGGGACGGAGGCACATCTCCAGATATGGAAATTACCAACTCACCTCAAAATGAAACAAATCCAGCTTGGGGAAGATACAATTATGCAAGCATGATAGCTTATGTTAGAGATGGGGACATATGGGCTTTTGATGATAATATGGGACAGGAATTTAGAACTCCTGCTTCAGGCGGTGGAGAACAAGTAATGCCTTTGTGGTATCCAGGAGACGATATTTTTCCTAACAGTAGAGGGCCTGCTTTAATTTATAAAGAGAAAAACAAACCGGGACTAATGTGGTCAGGTTTAGATGGTGGAAATAGAGGGCCTTTACTTAAAACTAAAGATCAGAATCCTAGAAATATTNCTGTAATTAGTGCTAGTTTTGGATTATCACCTGAGACAATAGGATTTGTTACTAAGAAAGGCGAAATAATGGCTTTTAATTTTTATGATAGAGATAACCCCAGCATGATTGATGTTCGTGAACATAGGGGTAGAATAAAAGATATGGATTGGGGTCCATGGGGTAGTCATGGAGGACCTGGTGGTGGTTTCATGGGAATGGGAGGAGGAGGTAACCGACCACCTGGTGGTGGTGGAGGCATGATGGATAGGATGAGAGATATGGTTCCTGGTGGTAATAACAGAGGTGGTGGAAACAATATGGACAATAGGATGATGGACGAAGGTAGAAAGATGATGCAGGAACAGGAAGAAATGCAGCGTAGGATGATGGATGAACAGAGAAAAATGGAAGAAGAACAGCGTGAGCGTGACAGACAAAGAGAAGAAGAAGATCGAAGAAGACAGGATCAAGAAAGAGAAAGAAGACAGCAAGAAGACGAACAGCGTTTCAAAATGGAAGAAGAGAGGAGAGCATTAGAGCTTAAATCTGAACAGGATAGANTNTCTATGGAAGATGAAAGAAGGATGCGAGANTTAGAGCAAAGAAGGGAAGAGATGGAGATGGAGCGAGAGATGAGAGAAGAGCAGATTCGTATGGAAGAAGAGAGGAGAGAGAGAGAAAGGGAAGATGAGCAAGAAAGGATGGAGCAGCAGGCTAGGATGATGGAAGAGCAGAGGAGAATGATGAGAGAAGAAGCTGCAGCTAGAGGTGGTACTGGCCCTGGTCCTGATGGTCCAAGTGGTCCGGATTTTTATGTTAGAGGAGCTTCTGAAGAACAGTATAATTGTATGGTTAAAACTCTTGGTCAGCCTGTAGTAGAGCAATTTAATTTTAGAGATCCAAGGTCAGAAGAATATGAAAGATTGACCAACAATGGTTGTGAAGGCGTACCAGAGTTATTTGGTCAAGAAGTATATGGAGATGATGAAAGAGGATTCTTTGGTAANCCTAAAGTGGGAGCCCTTAAGACTGGTGGTCCTGAAGAAATGATGCAGGATCCTACTATGTTAGCTATGGCTGGTTTAGTTGTTACAGTAGGAGCTACTCTATTGCAGATGGCTAGAGGTAAATAATTAAAATGTAAGCTTGGCAACAAGCATTATGATTGTTATATTAAAAGAAATAAATAATACGAAGAGGTTAAATAGAAATGACTGAACTTAAAGGTATTCTTACATTTATTAGAAAACTTCTTATTAACCTTGTTGTTTCATTGCCTTTTCTAGGTTTCGGTATATACGGATTTTTACTTAATCCTGATGCAATTCCAGTATATGCTTCTGGAATCTGTCTAGGAATTGGTGGATTTCTTTTAACTGTAGGTTTTCTTTTAAGTTTCGTGGCTTCATTCCCTATGCCAATGTTAGTTGAAGGTGAAAAAGAATTAATATTACGTCATCCTACTATGAGGCCTGCTTACACCAGAATGGCTATTTCTGTTCCATTCTTTGGAGCCGCAGCATATCTAGCGTTAGGAACTCAATCACCTTATGTTTATGCATTTGTAGTTGGATTAATTGGGTTATGGTTATTTTTCAAAGGTGTTACAAGATATTTGAGAAATTTATGTATTACTTATTTGGTCACTGATAGAAGAATAATTCATATGTATAAATTCTTATGGTTATACACAAATGAAATACCTGTAGGAAGAATTATTTCAATTCAGGAAGCTAGAAGCTTTTTCGAAATAATTACTGGAAGAGGTAGTGTTGTTGTATCAAGTGGTATAGGAGCTAGGATGACTATTAAAATGGAAGAGATAAGTGATCCTTCTCCAGTTGCAAATGAATTAAGAGGTCTACTCCCAGACTAAAGAATTTTGTTTTTAAAAGTTTTTTCAAAATCATTTCCTAAGTCTGATTTATTGATTTACACTTTATCTTTATCTCATTCTTTAAAACATATTTTTAATAGTTCCTTCTCAATACTTATTCCTTATATTAAGGAGGGTATGTTTTTAAGCAATATTCAAGTAGGCATATTAGTCGGAGTACAGCAAGTGTTTTCTGGACTTTCAAATATTCCTGCGGGAATTATTACAGATACTTTTAGAAAAACACTAGGTCTGATGCTAGCTGCGAGTATGTTTTTTGTTTCTATAGGGTTTCTTTTTTTAAGTATTGCTAATTATTATATTTTTATTCTTTTAGGAGCTTCTTTAATGTCTATTGGAGCTTCTTTATGGCATGCACCTGCATTTTCTATACTTTCAAATAGATATCCAGACAGAAAAGCTTATGCTTTAGGCGTACATATTTCAGGCGCATCTGCTGGTAATAGTTTGGGTCCATTATTAGGAGGTTTATTATTAGGAGGAATAAGTTTAGGAGCATTTAATTGGGGTGGTTTAGGTTGGAAAAGTATATGTTTTATTAATTTTATTCCATGTTTCTTAATTTCTTTATTCTTATTATTAAAGAGTAAAAAACTAATGAATCCTGAAATTGAAAATGTAAATTTTTCAAATTATTTTCAAAATGTATTAGGTTCTTTAAAAAAGACAGGTGTTCTAGTTATGGTTTTACTACATGCTCTTAGGGGAGCAACACATCAGTCATTTTTAGTGTATTTAGCTATATACTTGAAAGAATATTTGTCATATTCTTCATTTTTAATTGGAATTCATCTTGCATTATTGACTATAGCTGGAATAGTTTTTACTCCAGTACTTGGTTTTCTTTCTGACAAAATTGGGAGATTACCGATAATAATTTTTGGTTTTGCAATGACAAGTTTATTGATAGCTATGATTTTATTTTTAAATTCAGGGATTTCTTTAATAGTTATGCTATTTATTTTAGGTTCAGTTCTTTTTTCAATTGTGCCGATTATTTCAGCTTATGCAATGGATACTGCAGGAAAAATGAATGAAGGGAGTTCTATAGCATTTTTGTTTACAGGAGGTTCTATTGCTGGAGCAATCGCTCCTGTTTTAGCAGGACTTTTTTTCGATAGATGGGGGTTTGATGGGTTAATATTTTTTACTGTATCATTATCTTTATTGGGGTTATTTATAGTAATTACATATACTTTGTATGATTCATTTAAAAATAAATATGTTTAATATTACTAGATATTAAAAATAATATAGTAAGAAAGGTTATTATGATTCTCACAGGTGTAGCAAGAGTAGATATTACTCCACCTATTGGAATATCACATGCGGGCTGGGGTGCTGCTCTACATGAAAAGGCGGAGGGAATAGATATGCCTTTATATAGTACTTCTTTATATTTGAAATCAGAGAGCACTGAAGAAGAAATAATAATTATTGATTTAGACTTATGTATCCTTACTAGTGATCTTGATAATCAAATAAGAAATAAGATTACTAGTTTTTTTCCAATAAAGAAGGAAAATATTAGAATTTCAGTTTCTCATACACATGCAGGTCCTGCTTTAGGAGATGGAGTATGGCTTGAGGGAGGAAAAGAATATCTTGAATCTTATAAAATTCTTTTACCCGAGTTGATATTAAGATCAGTAAATGATTCTGTGAAAAATGCTATTCCCGCTAGAATAGGAGTTAAAAAAGGTCATTGTGATATAAATATCAATAGAAGACCTGCAGATAATAAAGGGAATTTTTTTACTGGGAGAAATTGGGAAGGTGTAGTAGATAGAGAAGTAATTGTAATAGGATTTGATGACGTAGATGGTAAACCTATAGCTACTATCGTAGATTATGCTTGCCACCCTACAATTTTAGGTCCAGAAAATAAATTAATCTCTCCTGATTACCCTGGTCATATGCGATTTTCAGTAGAACAAAATATTGGTGGTTTATGTTTATTTCTTCAAGGAGCTGCTGGTAATCAAGGCCCAGTGCATACATTTTTAGGAGATGTTGAAATTGCTAGAAAAGCTGGGAAGATTTTGGGATTAGAGGCTTCTAAGCTTCGAACTCAATTGGATCCATTTAAGAGAGAAGAAAAATTGATTGATATAGTACCTTCAGGTGCAGATCTCGGAATGTATGAAGACGTATCATTAGGTGAACCTAGTGATGTTATAAATATTAGGAATAAAAAAATTCATTTAGATTCTCTTGAGTTTCCAGATGTAATAAAAGCTGAAGAGTTATATCAAAAATCTCTAGAAAAACTTTATAATGCTAGAGAATCAGGAGATGAATCTCTTGTAAAATCTATAGTCTCTGAAACAAAGAGGGCTAATTTTATAAAAAATCTTTCCAATATTGCTCAATCAGGAAAAATTGAATTATGGATTCAAACTTTTAGAGTAGGAGATGTGATTTTGCAAAGTATTCCTGTTGAACCTTTTGCAGAAACAGGAATTGGCATTAAAGGTACTAATGTAAATGGGATACAAATATTATTTTCAGGATATTCTAATGGATCATTTGGATATTTACCTCTTATAGATGCTTATGAGGAAGGAGGTTATGAGCCAAATAATACTCCTTTTGCAGCGGGATCAGCTGAAATTGTAGAAAAAATTTGTGTTGAAGAAATAAAAAATATTACGGATAGTTAATTATTTACAATTTACACAACACTGATCTACCCAATGTTCATTTTCTATTTCAATCAAACCCATTTCTGAAGTTCCTTCTTTGCAATCATCAGTGGGCTTAGGACATCTGGTTCTGAATACACATCCAGATGGAGGATTTGTAGCACTTGGAATCTCACCTTGAATAATTGTTCTATTTGTTTTTGTTTCTATAGATGGGTCTGGAATTGGAACAGAATCTAAGAGTGCTTGAGTATAAGGATGTAATGGATTCGAATAAATTGAATCTTTTGATCCATATTCGATTAATTTTCCTAAGTACATTACTGCTACTCTATGACTTAAATTTTGAACGGTAGCAAGATCATGTGATATGAAAAGATAAGATATATCTGATTCTTTTTGTAAATTTTTTAATAAATCAACTATTTGAGATTGTATAGATACATCTAGTGCTGATAATGGCTCATCTAAAATTAATAGAGAAGGATTATGAGCTAACGCTCTTGCAATACATATTCTTTGTCTCTGTCCTCCACTAAACTCGTGAGGATATCTATACATCATTGAACTATGTAACCCTACTTTTTGTAGCAAAGATATTACAACGTTGTTTTCATTATCGGATTTAGGATTATGAACTCTAATTGGTTCGAGAATAATCTCTTTTATTCTCATTCTAGGATTTAAAGATCCATAAGGATCTTGAAAGACCATTCCAACGTTTTTTCTTATAGTTTTTATATTTTGAGAAAATTTTTCACTTTTATTTTCTTTTAACAATATCATTCCTGATTTAGGTTGAACCAGATTGACTATAGATTTTCCTATGGTAGTTTTTCCTGACCCAGATTCACCTACTAGTCCAAATGTTTCTCCTTTGAATATTTCTAATGAAACATCTTTTACTGCTTTTATAGTGCTTGATGATTTAGAAAAGAAATGATTATTTTTTAATTGGAATTCCACATTTAAATTTTTTATTGAAATCAGAGGGTTTTTATTAGAATTATCTATGGTTTTGCTATTTATATTTTTGTTTTTAACATCAATGATTGGAACTGAGTTAAGTAGATTTTTTGTATAAAAATGACTTGGAGAAGAATATATTTCTAATGCTGATCCTTTTTCTACTATTTTCCCTTCTTTCATGACATTGACTTGGTTAGCATATCTAGCAATTATCCCTAGATTGTGTGTAATCATAAGTAATGTAGTCCCCATTGAAGTTGTTAGATCTTTGATTAACTCAAGTATTTGTAATTGAATAGTTACATCAAGAGCAGTTGTGGCTTCATCAGCAATAAGTAACTTAGGGTTACAAGCTAAAGCCATAGCTATCATGATTCTTTGTCTTTGTCCTCCACTAAATTGATGTGGATAGTTCTTAGTTCTTGATTCAGGATCAGCTATTCTAACCATTTCTAAAAGGGAAACAGTTTTATTTTTTAGTTGATTATTTGTTAGAGAAAGATGTTTTTCTAATATTTCTTCTATTTGTTTCCCAATATTCAAAACTGGGTTTAAGGAAGTCATAGGTTCTTGAAATACCATAGATATCTCTTTTCCTCTGAGAATACTTAATTCAGAATTTGTTAGTTTTAATAGATTTCTCCCCAAGTAATTTATTTCCCCTGATATTTCGCAAATATCTTTAGGCAATAAACCCATTATTGCTAATGCAGTTACACTTTTTCCAGATCCACTCTCACCAACTAACCCTATAGTTTTTCCTGATGGAATATCTAAATTTATTTTAGATACAGCTTTAATAATATTGTTTTTTTCAGAAGAGGTTCTAAATGAGATTTGAAGGTTTTTTATTTCAAGTAAATTTTTTGACATTCTATAAATAATAAAAAGTATAGTTTTCTTATATTCTAGTGTAATAGGGATTTTAAATTATTTATATCATGAGGTTAAAATGAATAAATTATTTGTATTAGGAGCAGGTACACCTACTCCTACAAAAGAAAGGTTTGGATCTTCAATTGTTTTATCAATAGAAAATGAACTTGTAATGTTTGATTGTGGTCCAGCTACTACTCATAAACTAATTAAGAAAGGAATTTTACCTACTCAAGTAAACTCATTATTCTTTTCTCACCATCATTTCGATCACAATGTTGATTATCCTTGTTTTCTACTTTCAAGATGGGATCAAGGAGCTGGAAAAGAAGAAAAACTTAAAGTGTTTGGCCCAAATCTTACAGAAAAAATAACTGAACAATTGATAGGGCCAGATGGAGTGTTTTCCTATGATTGGAAAGCAAGAGTTAATCACCCTTTGAGCCAAAAAGTTTATGAAAATAGGGGAGGAGTTCTTCCAAGAACTCCCCCAAGTATTTTATCTAAAGATATTAAACCAGGATCTACTCAAGTATTTGATAAATTCGAGGTTCATTCTCGTGAAGGGAAACATGTACAGCCATATTTAGATTCATTAGCATATAGACTGGATTATAAAAACAGCAGTGTTGTATATACTGGAGACACTTCTCCATGTGAAGATGTAATTGAATTATCTTATAAGGCAGACGTAATGATATGTATGTGTTGGGATGATCAAGAAATAATGAATGAAATAGGTGAAAATGAAGGACAGTGTGGAACTTTAGGTGCAGCTATGATGGCTTCTAAAGCAAATGTGAAACATCTAGTTCTAACTCATATGGGCCCAAATATTAATCAGAAATCAGAGCAAAGAAAAAGTTTGAAAGAAATGAAGAAAATTTTTCCCGGTAAAATAACATTTTCTAATGAATTAGATGAAATTTTTCTTGATTAAAATACTACCAATTAGGTTCTGATTCTTCCCCATCAGTTGAGGTGATTCTTAATTGATCTGTTCCATCTGGTTTCATAGAATACAAGTCATTATCTCCATCTGAATTAGAAAGAAATAGTATTCTATCACCAGACCATACAGGATTTGATTCTGAAGCAGAATTACTTGTTAATCTAACTTTTTCTAAACCATCTACTGTAGTGATATAAACTTCGGGATTATCATCTCTTTCAGAAATAAAAGTTAATCTTTTTCCATCAGGAGACCAACTAAAGTCAATGTCTATTGAATCATTTGTAGAGATGTTTTCTTCATTTTCTCCATTTTTATCCATGGTGTATATTTCTTCATGACCATCTCTTTTAGATATAAATGCGATTTTAATTCCTTTAGGGCACCATCTTGGTTGAGAACCAATATCAGTTGATAATTCTATCTCATCAACTCCTAGAGGGTTTTTCTTAAAAATACCAAGTTTTTCACCACCTGATTTTACTGTGAAAACTATCCACTCTCCGTCAGAAGACCAATTGCCTAATTCTTCAGTTGCAATACTTTTTGTTACTGGGAGAACTGTTTTAGTCGTAAGATCAATCACTCTTAAGTCAATTTGATTATTAAAAAAAGAAACATAGGAAATTCTTTCAGAGTCTGGAGCCCAAAAGAAATCAGGGGGCTTTTTAATAATTGATTTATCAGGGTTTTGTAGATCGACTAAAGATTGTTCATTTTCTCCTATAAGATCAACTAGTAATTGTTCGTTTTCACCTTTTGGATCCATTACCCATAATTGAAGCTTTTCATTACGATCAGAAATAAATGCTATTTTTTTTCCATCTGGTGACCATTTAGGAGAATATTCATTTCCATCTGAATTAGTAAGTCTTTTTTCTGATTCTCCATCAGTTGAAGAAATATAAATTTCAGCATTCCCATCTTCATTAAGTATATAAATTGGATCTTTTTGAGTTCCTGCTGTAGTACTGCATCCAGAAAAAATAAGCAAAAAGATTACAGTAGATAAAAAAATGTATAAGTAGTAATTTATTTTTATTTTTCTTTTAATTAACATGGATCTTTTAAAAGTTGATACAAAATTATCCTATCAGTATCTCAATTAAATTTTAATATAATTAGGTGTAATTTTTCCAATTATCTGTGCCATAGTGATTTCTTTTTCCAACAGATATATACTTTTCAATTATGTTATTCAATACCTGGAGATAAGTTGAAATTTTCATTTTTTATGATGCCTTTGCATATTCCTATAGAAAATCCTTCTCTATCTTTTAAAAGAGATTTAGATTGGATTAGTTATGCAGAAGATTTAGGTTTCGATGAATTTTGGGTTGGAGAACATCATTCTGCAGGATGGGAAACAATTCCATCCCCCGAAATGTTTTTGGCAGCTGCAAGTCAAAGAACATCTAGAATAAAATTAGGAACTTCAATGATAAGTCTTCCTTTCCACCATCCTTTTCATGTAGCTGAAAGAATTGCGTTTCTCGATCATTTAACAGAAGGTAGAGCAATTTTTGGAATAGGAAGATGTAGTTTACCAACAGACATTAAACTTTTTCAGATTCCATATCAAGATTTGCAACCTATGATGGAAGAATCTTTGGAAATTATCACAAAATTACTAGAAAATGATGAACCTGTAAGTTATGAAGGGAAATATTGGGATATTAATGATATGTACTTACAATTAAAATCATATCAACCAAAAATACCTATAGCTATAGCATGTTCTGGATCAAAAAGTTCGTTAGAATTTGCAGGAAGAAAAGGTTTAGTGCCACTTTCTTTGGCTCACCCTCCAGGTCCATATTCTGTGCCTATTTCTAATCAATGGAAAGTAATGTCTGAAGCAGCAAAAAAATCAGGAAAAAAGATTGATAGAAAAAATTGGGAATTGGTTACTTATGTTTATTTATCTGATTCAAAAGAACAAGCATGGGCTGATATAGAATCAGGAGCTTATAGAGATATTCACGAGTATTTTTTTAATATTTCAGAAACTGCTAGAGAAGGTTATAAATCATTTCCTGATCAAGAAGAACAAGATATAACAGTAGCTTCCGTCGCTAATCAGAGATCTTGGATTATAGGAACTCCTGATGATGCTATTGAAGCGATAGAAAAACTTGACCAAGAAGCTGGAGGGATAGGAGGAATGATGATTACTACTCATGAATGGGCAAGTGATAAAAAGAGTAAATATTCCGCAGAGTTATTTGCTAGATATGTTATGCCTCATTTTAGAGGACACACAAAAGATTTAAAAAATGCTTGGGATCGTACTAAACAAGATTTTAAAGATGGAAAATTATCCAATGCTTCAGGAAAAGGTAACAATCCATTTGAGGATGATCATAAGACTAATTTACATGTAAAGAATTAATATGTTTGTTAGGGGATTAGGGGAATGAAATGAAACATTTAAATATTATGGTATCTAAACATTCAGTTTTTTATTCTCCACTTATTGGGGTTATTGCTGGAGGTTTTTTGAAAGAACATGGATATGAAGCAAATTATTCTATTGTTCCTGAAAACCAAACAGTTTCTACTTATCTTCTATCTGGAGAAGTAGATGTAGCACAAGCTGCAGTATCTGCAAATTGGTCTTTTATGGAACAGAATAAAAATACAAATATCATTCATTTTGCAGAAATTAATCAGAGAGATGGATTTTTTATATTATCTAAAGAAGTATCTGGTATAACATCTTGGAAAAATTTAGAAAACTGTTCTTTGATTGCTCAATTAGGAGCACAACCTTTTGACATGCTGAGATTTGCTTTGAATAAGGAAGATGTTGATATAGATAAAATTAATTGGATTCAAGCAGAATCTTTAGATTCAAGTATTGAATTATTCAAACAAGGTAATGCTGATTTTATTCATCTTCAAGGTCCATATCCACAGCAATTAGCTTTAGAGGGATATGGGGAAATTGTTTTTTCAGTAGGTGAAACTATAGGTCCTGTAGCATTTAGTAGCATATGTTGTACCAAAGAATTTAGAGATAAAAATGAATACTTAATATTTTTAGACGCATTTAAAAAAGCTAAAAAATGGGTACTTACAGAGAATTTAGATTTAGTAGCAAAAAAAATAAGTTCATTTTTTGATGAAATTTCATTTGAAGTAATCAAAACCACATTGCAAACTTATAGAGATCTTGGTTGTTGGTCTTTAGAGACAAATATTTCTAGAGAAACATATGAAGCTAGTTTAGATGTTTTCAGTTTCAATAAAACGATCTCTAAGAGGCATGATTATTCCGAAGTAGTAGTTACTGATTAATTTTAATACCATGTTGTATATTCAGAATGATTTTCACGTGAAACTTTTATTTGATTCATAGGTTTTTCTGAAAACCCAATATAAAGAGCACCAACAATATTCCATTCATTAGGAACTTCAAGTATTTTGTTGAGATTTGAGATTTTTGTAGGCTTGCCAGTTGACCAACTTATAGAAATATCAAAAAAGTAACTGACTAGAGCCATGTTTTGAATTGAGATACATGTAGAAGCATAATTTTCTTGAGTAATTTCATTTGAATCCCCGGGTAAAGAAAAAGCATAAATTAATTCAGGACTTTCTAAGATTTCTAGCTTTGATTTTTCTGCTGAATTTAATTTAGTTTTAGGGTTTGGGTTTTTTGAAGTTTCTATTGAAAGTTTTTTAACTGCATCAGAAATCAAAATTCTTTTTTTTGAGGATTTACTTATTGATATAAATCTCCAAGGTTCAGTTTTTCTATGATTTGGAGACCATTTTGCAGATTCTAAAATAGTACTCATTAATTTAGATGGGACTATTTCATCTAAGAATTTTCTATAAGTTCTTCTGTTTTCTATTGCCTCTTGAACAATTAAAGCTTTTTCTTCTGAGTTCATTTTTCTTGTAATGTAGATATATTTTGATAATTCTTTGATTATACTTTTTAATATGAATATATGCCTAGTCGTAATAAAAAAATAAATAGAGATTTTCAAATAGAGGGAAGACGTTCCGTTTTAGAAGCATTGAAAAATCCTTCAAGGATTGAAAAACTTCTTATTTCAGATTATGAAAAAATAGGCTCTCAAATAGAAAAAATCTTAAAAATTGCGAAAAAATTAGATATAAATGTAGATTTTGTTACGAAAAATCAACTTGATAAGGTCAGTCACACTAAAAAGCATCAAGGTGTAATAGCAACTACAACTTCTCCTGGTTACTATACTGAAAAAAAACTTTGGGATGATCTTGAAGAGAATAATCAAAGAATTGTAGTTGTTTTAGATGGGATACAAGATCCTCACAATATTGGAGCTATATCAAGAACTGCCCTTGCAATGGGAGTTTTTGCATTAGTGTTACCTAAAAGAAATAGTGCTGGAATTTCTCCCGGATCACTTAGATCATCTGCAGGTGCAATTGAACATTTAAAAATTGTAAGAGTTTCTAATATAAATTCTTCATTATCAAAATTTAAAGAACTGGGTTTTTGGGTAATAGGGTTGGATCATAATTCTAATAATGAAATAAATTCAGTTAAGGTAAATTTTCCATCTGTAATTGTTGTAGGTTCTGAAGGTAAAGGAATATCAGAATTGGTATTGAAAAATTGTGATACCACTGCCAAAATACCTATAAAAGGTCCTGTAGATTCTCTTAATGCTTCAGTGGCTGCAGGTATAGCTTTTTATGAACTTTTAAAAAATTATCAATAGTATTTTTTGTCAAACATTGATTTAATTGCATATATAAAATTGTGAAATATTTCTAATAGGGATAATTAAATAGTATTAGAGGAGAGTTAAGATGGCTAAATCAGAAGGAAGAGTTGCAATAGTAACAGGAGGAGGATCTGGAATTGGTAAAGAATCTGCTTTTGCTCTAGCTAAAGATGGTTATTCTGTTGCCATAGCTGGAAGAAGAGAAGAAGTTTTAAATGAAACAGTAAAAGAAGCAACTAATGAAGGCTTGAAAATGTTGGGAGTACAAACCGATGTCGGTAATCCTGAATCTGTAAAAAATCTTTTTTCTAAAACTCTTGAGGAGTTTGGTAGGCTAGATGTACTTTTTAATAATGCTGGAGGTGGNGCTCCNAAAATTCTTATTGAAGATCTTACTTATGANCAATGGCAAACTGTTGTNGATTCTAACCTTACAGGTACGTTTTTATGTTCTCAGGAAGCTATTAAGATTATGAAATCTCAAGATCCTATGGGAGGTAGAATTATTAACAATGGTTCAATTTCTGCTTATACTCCTAGACCAGATTCTGCACCTTATACTGCAACTAAACATGGAGTTTCAGGNTTAACTAAATCTATTTCTTTAGATGGTAGAAAATANAATATNGCNTGTGGTCAAATTGATATTGGTAATGCTTCTACTAATATGACAGAAAGGATGTCTTCAGGTACAGCTCAAGCTGATGGTTCAATGAAAGTAGAACCTACTTATGACGTAAAACATGTAGGGGAAACAGTGCTTTATATGTCTAATTTACCTTTAGATACTAATGTTCAATTCGTAACTATTATGGCTACAAAGATGCCTTATATAGGTCGTGGATAGCAGAACAGATATTTGATTTAACTACTACAAAGAATAGAATTTTTTCGCATTATCAGAGAGGAACTTTCTCTTTACGTTTTCATTAAGATCTTTTTCTAATACTTTTTGTGGTAATTCAAAGACTTGTTTATATTCTCCTGCTAAAAGACAAACAGGCCAGTCACTACCAAACATGACTCTATCCTCTCCAAATTCTTTAAAAACATGATAGACATATTTGTTGAAATCATTANCTTCCCATTTCTCACTTGCCTCAGTNATCATTCCTGATATTTTGCAGAATAAATTAGGAATTGTNGATATTTCTGAAATTAGTTTNNNCCAAGGNTNGAATATTCCTTCTGCAATCAAAGGTTTNCCTATATGGTCTAGGANNCCTTTTAAATTTGGAGCNTTTTCAAAAACCTTAGGTATATAAGGTAAATGATTTGGTCTAGCTAAAAAATCGAAGGGAATCCCTCTATTTGATAATTCTTTTATTCCATTTAAAACGGATTCTTGAACTATCCAGTTTTCTTCAGTTTCATCATGCCACACATGTCTTACACCTTTAAAAAAAGAATTTTTTTGAAGTTTATCTAAATGTTTATTTAGATCTTTGCTTGTTAGATCAACCCAACCTACTACACCAGCAATGAAATCATTTTTCTCAGCTAAATCAAGTAACCAAAAAGTATCTTCTAATGATTGATGTGCTTGAACAGATACTACTTTATCTATTTCTACTTGATCTATGTTAGGTTTTAAATTTTCTGGGAGATAGTTTTTNTCTAANATGCTACCTTTTTCAATCCAATCATAATCTCTAAGTTTAAAATCCCAAAAATGTTGATGAGTATCATAGATGAAATAAGGTTTCACTTTTGTATAGTTCCGATTTCAGGGAAATCTCTTGTTGTTGGAGGAGGATGTACCGCATCGCAATACCAAAGAGTTCCATTGTTATCTATAGATAATCCATGTGGATCTGGTCCATCTTTAGGAAATTTGATTTTTTCTAGTTCATCTCCGTTATCCACATCATATTTGATTATTTCTTTCGCTCTCCTATCAGCACACCAAATCCCATCTTCTACTCTAGCTAAACCATGGGCTACCTCTTGATTAATTGGGATTTTTTTTATTTCTTTAAAATTATTTGCATCTACTAGTATTAATGCTTTGGGATTAAAAGCAGTAATCCATATCTTTCCGTCATCCCATTCTATTCCATGAATTCCGCCACCATCAGGTGTTGGAAATCTATCTATCATTTCACCAGAATCAAGGTCAAGTTTATAAATCCAGCTGATGTGAGTATCTGTTGACCTATATTCACGTGCCTTTGTTCTTCCATTAGATGCTGTCCATAGAAAACCTCCACCTATAGTAATTCCGGATCCATTCTCTGTTATTGTATTAATTACCCTAATAATCTTGCCTTTTTGGTCAATCACGAATACATTATCAGTTAGTTGATCCATAATGAAAATTTCATTGTCGATGCATTGGAGACCATTTGGCATAGCGCAAGGTGGTTTAAAATTTACTGATAATTTCATTTTATTTCCTTAAAATTTTTTAAATAGTGGGGTTATTATAATATAAAATCAATATTGGTACTAAAAGGTTTCCTTATTCAATTGTAATTACGAGTTACATGATAAAAAATTAATAAATCTAGAAAAAATGATTGATAACCTAGAAGTAGTGGGGAGAAAATATGGTGAGAAAAAGTGGAGAAATAAAAAACCAAGAAAAGACTAAAGTTAAAACTAAAGAAAAGACTAAAGAAAAGACTAAAGATCGTGTGATGGTATTCATAGATGGTAGTAATCTCTATCATGTTATGACTCAGAATTTAACTAGACATGATTTAAGATTCGGGAAATTTTCTGAAAAATTAGCTGGCACTAGAAGCTTAGTTAGAACTTATTATTATAATATTCGCCAGAACATCAGATCAGATGAACAAGAAAGATTCTTGAATTCTCTTTACGATACCCCTTATATGGAAGTTAGGTTAGGTATTGTCAAGNAAAGAGGTCAAGCTATGGTTGAAAAAGGTGTAGATGTGATGATAGCCATAGATCTTCTNAAGTGTGCTTATGAAGATCTATATGATACTGCAATACTTGTAAGTGGAGATGGAGATTTTTACCCAGCAATACAAGCTGTTAAAGATTTGGGGAAACATGTTGAGATAGCTGGTTTTGACACGAATATTTCTCCNGAGTCTTCAAAAATTTCTGATTTAGTAATTAAATTTAATAAATCATATTTCAATAATTTATGGATGACAAAAACAGAAATAAAGAAGATTAAGGAATCATTTTCTAAGAAAGAAATTATGGATGAAGATTCTTCGCCAGAAGGAGAAAATAAAGTATCCAGAAATACATCGAAAAATGCTAATTCTAAATCTTCTAAAAAACCTCCTGTTAGAAGGCCTTCTATTAGGAGTATGAACGGCAATAATATTTCTAAATCTTCTAATAGAAACAGGATTGATCCAAAACCTAATAGAGAGGAATTTAAGAATAAAAGGTTAGTTAGTTCTGGTTATTCTAATGGTAAAAACTCTCATGTTTCTAGTCCTCCTGAACTTAGGAATGGAAACTATAAATCAAAAGAGAAAGAAAAAGCTAAGATTAAAATATTTTCTTGGTTAAAAAAGAATTCCAATTAATTTTTAAACTTTAATTGGCTGATATAAATGTTTCCTAAGCAATTTTTATATACTGTCATTCCATTTGCTTGTGTGGTTTTGGGAGATTCATTAATTTACTTAATACTTCCTTTAAGTCCTGAGGAATTTGGAATTAAAGATTATTGGGGACTCAAATTAGCATTTTGGATAGGAATAGCATTAAGTATTAACAGATTTGTTAGAATTTTTACTAACTTTTTAGCATCAAAATATTATTTGAAATTTGGATTCAAATTTCCATTTATTATTTCAATTTTTATTGGATCTTTAACAACTATTTCTTATGGAATTAATGAAAATATAATAATTTTTTTAATTGCTAGATTGTTTTGGGGTGTATGTTTTTCATTTCAAAGATTGGGGGTTCAATTATCAGCTTTTGAGTTTGGTTCAGACCATCAAAAGGCTCGTTATTTGGGATTTGCAAATGCTTCATTGAGAGGAGGAAGTTTATTATCTGTTGTGTTAGGTTCGCTACTAATCCAAATAACAAATATAGAAATAACTTTTATTATTTTTGGATTATTTGGATTATTTATGATGTTAATAGCAATTTTAATTCCTGATTTTTCGATAAGCAGTATATCTAAAACAAATCATGAAAAAGATTTAAATAAAAATAATAGATTTAACTTGATTTCAACAGGATTGTTACGATTTTCTTCTGCATTTACTGCTAATGGAATATTATTAGCTACTGCTTCTGTATTTGTTTCTAAAGTATTAGAGAATGATAATACTTTGATAGGTTTCCAGTTAACTGCAATTACTTTAGGAAGTTTCGTTTTAGGTCTTAGATGGTTTGCTGATTTATTTTTGTCTTTTATATATGGTGAAATTTCTGACAAAATAGGTAGAAATTTTGTTGTGAATTTGTGTGTGATCTTTATGATTATTGGTTGTATTCTATTGATTTATTCAACTTCAAGTTTAGAGTTGATGATTTTATCTTTTTTATTGTTGTTTTTCTTCAGTGTTGGAACAGACGTATCTCTAGAATCCATTACTGGACACTTAAGTGGTGATTCTTCTAGATCTATTGAATTATCAAAATTTAATACTTGGGCTGATTTTGGTTCAGCTATTGGTCCTTTTATAGGATTTGTTATTTTAGGAGTTTCTGGATTTCAAGTAATTTTTATTATTTCAGCAACTATAATTTTTTTCACTTGGATAATATTTTTAATTGGATTAAAAAATATCACTATCCAGTGAAAGCTCCTTTAGATGCTGGTTGAACAAGTTTTATATATTTTCCTAATACACCACTAGTGTAAGGAGGTTTTGGTAATACAATATTATTTAATCTAGATTTCATTTCTTCATTACTTATTTTGATGTTTAATTCAAATTTTTCTAGATCTATTTCTATTAGATCACCATCTTCTACTGCAGCAATAGGTCCTCCAATTGCTGCTTCAGGTCCTACATGACCTATCATTGGTCCATGCGATGCTCCAGAAAATCTTCCATCAGTCATAAGAAAGATTTTATCCCCTAAACCTTGTCCTACTATTGCACTTGTGACTGAAAGCATTTCTCTCATTCCAGGTCCTCCTTTGGGACCTTCATACCGTATTACTACGAAATCTCCAGATTTTACAGAGTGTTTTTTTAATGCTTCCATACATTCTTCTTCTTGATTGAAAACTCTAGCTGGGCCAGCCCATTTTTTTCCATAATTATGACCAGCAACTTTTAATACAGCACCATCAGGAGCAAGGTTACCATGCAGTACCACTAATCCACCTGTTTTACTAATAGGAGAATCTGTTTTTACGACAACGGTGTTTTCTTCTTCATTGTCTGGAATATTACTTAGATTTTCCGCTACTGTTTTCCCAGTTACTGTCATACAATCTCCATGAATTAATCCTAAGTTAAGAAGCCTTTTCATTACTAATGGTACTCCGCCAACTTTATCTAAATCATACATTAAAAATTTTCCAGCAGGTTTCATATCAGCTAAATGAGGTGTTCTCATTGAAATTTCATGTATATCATCTAGAGTTAAATCTACACCCATTTCTTGAGCAATTGCAGGCAGATGGAGAGCACTATTTGTTGAACCTCCCATAGATGTGACTACAGTTACAGCATTTTCAAAAGCTTTTTTGGTAAGAATGTCCGATGGTTTTATATTTTCTCTGAGTAAATGTAGAACTGCTTCTCCAGCAGCACGACTTGAAGCAGATTTCCTTTGATCTACTGCAGCTTCTGATGCTGACCCTGGTAAACTCAAACCTAGAGCTTCCCCAACTGATGACATAGTATTTGCGGTAAACATTCCTCCACAAGATCCTGGTCCAGGGCAAGCTCTTGATTCAATTTGATATAATTCATCATCATCAATATCACCTTTTTGATGTTTTCCTACTGCTTCAAAGACATCCTGGATTTGAATGTTTTCTCCTTTGTAACTACCTGGAAGAATTGAGCCTCCATAAACAAAAACAGAAGGGACATTAAGTCTTGCTATAGCCATCATAGATCCTGGCAAGCTTTTGTCACATCCTGCAATTGCAATTAATCCGTCGAATCTTTCTGCAAAAACTACAGTTTCAATAGAATCTGCTATTACTTCTCTACTAACTAATGAACCTTTCATTCCTACTGTATTCATTGAAATAGCATCACTAACGGTAATAGTTCCAAATACAAAAGGAGTTCCTCTAGCAGCAAAAACTCCTTTTTTTGCTTCTTCTGCTAATGGTCCTATGCCAGCATTACATGGAGTCACTTCATTATGAGTAGATGCAATACCTACAAAAGGGGCATTGATGTCTTTATCTGTAAGACCCATTGCTTTCATCATAGATCTATGTGGAGCTCTTGCTGCTCCTTCAGTAGTTTCCCAACTCCTGTGTTTTCCTAATTCTCTTTTAGGTGCTTTAGAATTACTCATTAAATTCTCCTTAGAAATATTTTATGAATTCATTTTACGTTATTTTATTATGATTTTTTAGTACATAATTTATTGCTTCTATACCTAATATTTTCACATCATCAGGAGGTGATAGTTTCAAACCATCTGTTTTTGTAAGAGGAAGAGATTTTTCAAGTTGTTTTTTTGTAACCCATTGCCAATTTCGGGGTGTATCTAAATCTTGAATGTTTATTCCAATATAAATCATATCTATATGTTCATGTATACCTGATTTAGGGTCATCAATTTTTTCTAACAGAATGGTATGAGGTGGCTCTAATTGTGTAACTTCTTTAAATTTGAGTTTATTTTTTTTCTCTACAATTTTTATGTTTAATCCTGTTTCTTCTAAAACTTCACGCTTAGCTGTCTGTATAGGATCTTCGTTTTTTTCTACATGACCTCCAGGAGGTAGCCATGCACCAACTTTTTCATGCCAGTGTAGAAGTATAGCTTTTTTGAGTAAATCAACTACAAAAACTGTAGAAGTAAAATGTCTTTCCATATTATTTTTTATAGTTTTAAAGAAAGGATTTAAAAATCATTTAATAATATCAAATTCTATTCCTAATTCTGAACATATATTTTCAAACCAACTTATTACTTCGGGATGTAAGGGAATTCCATCTTTCAATCTTTTTTCAGATTCTTCATGTTCAGGCAAACCTGCATATAATACTCTGTCATGTCCAGGTGCTGGAGGCAATTCTCTCAAAGATTTTAAATATTTATCCATTAGTTCTTTAAATGTTTTTGTGTCTATAAATGCTTCAATTGAATATGCTGCAACGAAATGATTTTGATGAAGAACATTATTACTAAGAGGGCCTGCTAAATTTCCATTTAAAATCGACCCTAAAATGTCTACAACAACTCCTAAAGAGTAGCCTTTATGAGAGCCTAATTCCCTAGTTGCNCCTAATGGTAATTGAAGTAGTCTTTCTTCATCAGGATCATTAGTAGTTTTTAAGGAAAAATTTTCCATAACTGGATTTCCATTTTTATCAGCTACCCAACCTGGTGCTAATTGAACACCTAATCTTTGTGCTAATCGAATTTTGTTGGTTGCAATGGTACTAGTAGCAGCATCAAATATAAATGGAATTTCATGTTTTGCAGGAGCTGCCAAAGCAATAGGGTTTGTTCCTAGCACTGCTTTAGAAGCAAATGTTGGAACAACACCACTAGAAGAAGAAGTCATGCATACTCCAATCATGTCATGGTCAAGTGCTTTAGCCGCGTGATATCCTGCCATTCCTAAATGTCTTCCGTTACCCATAGATACCATTCCAACTCCTGTATCTTTTGCCTTTTCAATAGCTATATCCATACATTGAGGAGCTACAATTAGACCTAATCCTCTATCACAATCAACAGTAGCACAAGAAGCAGTTTCTCTAATAATCTTCCAATTTGCGTCAGGCTTGGCTATTCCATCATCAAAATACTGTAAATATCTTCTTAACATGTTAGAAACCCCATGAGTATCAACACCTTTGATATCAGCAGATAGAAGAACNTCTGAAGCAATTTGAGAATCTTTTTCAGATATTCCTCTACTTTGGAAAATTTTTTCTACTACTACTTTTAATTTTTTATCATCAACACGAACCGCAATATCATCAGGCACATGAAATCTTTCAAGCATTTTTATTCCTTTAGATTATTAATTATTATTTTTTGACTTCAATATTAGATTGATCTTCAACAAACTGTAATATTCCTGAATGATCAAGCTTTCCCTTTCCATGTAAAACCAATGATGTCAGAACTTGATGAAGGTTAGCAGTTACTTGCAAAGGAATATTTAATTCATTAGCCGTTTGCATTGCATTAGTAATATCTTTTAAGTGTAACTCTATCCTAAAACCCGGATCAAAATTTCTATTGAACATCATAGGGGCTTTTGTATTCATCACATTACTACCTGCAAGACCTCCTTTAATAGCATTGAACACTGTTTCAGGATCTAATCCGGCTTTAGTTGTTAGAACCAATGCTTCTGATAAAGCATGTATATTTGCGCCAACTATTATTTGATTAGCTAATTTTGTAAAATTTCCAGCCCCTATATCTCCACAGAGNACTGAAGAGGATCCTAAAATTTCGAAAACTGGTTTAGCTCTTTCGAAAGAAGAAGAGTTTCCTCCTACCATAATAGCTAGAGTNCCTTCGATTGCTCCAGGCTCTCCTCCTGAAACAGGAGCATCAATGAAATCTACTCCTTTCTTTTCACATTCATTAGAAATTTTTTGTGAAACAAGAGGAGAAATTGAACTCATATCAATTATTAAATTCCCTTTAGAAGCACCATTCAGTATTCCGTTCTCACCAAGAATTGCATTCTCAGATTGAGGAGAATTTTGAACCATAACTATTATCACATCACTATTTTCAGCAACTTCTTTCGGACTAGCAGAACTATCTATGCCTTTCTCTAATAAGGAATCAAGATTTTTGCTAATTAAATCATATGCATTAACAGAGTATTCTGCGTCTAATAAATTCGATGCCATTGGCTTTCCCATAATACCCAGTCCAACAAAACCTATTTTTTCTTTCATTTTTCCTCCGATTTATTGGAATTAATTTATATGTTTATTATGTTTTCCTATAGATAAAAACACAAGCAAAATCTTTGAATTTTATTACAATATTACAATCAGTATTATTTGTTAGAATAAAATGTATTCAAAAATTTATAAGAATTTATAATTATGAAACAACTTTCTATAAGANTGACTAATAGTGTTACTTTGAGATCTGAANATCCTAATGGAAAAGAAANGTTTTATAACTCTAAAAGGTCAAGTTAAGTATGAAAATAGGTGTAATTGGTGGAGGGATTGTAGGGTCCTCAGCGGCCTATTATTTATCTAAATTTGGATATAAACCTGTTGTATTTGAAAAAGATGGGGTAGCTGCACATGCATCTGGATTTGCACAAGGTGGATTAAACCCAAATGTTAATCCTTTCTCAATTGATTTTAAGTTGCATAAACTTGCATTTAATTTACATAAAGAAATAAAAGCTGATTCATATTTGAAAAATTTGCTAGATCCTCAATATGTAAAGAAAAGCATTGTACTATTGACTACCAATCGTAAAGAACAATTATCTTTCAAATCATTACTAAAAATATTTACAAATACTACTTCTAGTTCTACTAGATGGTTAGAACCTAAAGAAATTCAAAATATTGATTCTAGGGTTTCTAATGAAATATTGGGTGGTGTTTACTATGAAGATTATATGGAAGTTAATGCTTTAAAATTATCAGAACTTTTATTAAAAGCTTCTCAAGAAATGGGAGCAGAATATGTTTTAGGAGAAGTAGATAATATTTTAGTAAAAAATGGATCGGTTGTGGGATTGGAAGTAAATGGTGAAAAACAATATTTTGATGTGGTTTTAATATCTTCAGGTCCATGGTGTACTACTCTTTTAGAGAAAAATGATATTCACCTTCCTCTATTTCCTCTTAAAGGACAGATNTTAAGGCTTGAAAACCCAGGTTTAGATTTCCAAGTGGCNTTTTCNTGGGGAAAAGATTATTTAACTCAAAAAGAAGATGGATTACTATGGGTAGGGACTACTGAAGAGAAGGTTGGTTTTGATGATAAAATTACATCTGAAGGTAAAGAAGTGATATTGAATACGGTCGAAAAATTTTTCCCTGATATTAGAAAATTGAAAATCTTAAAACAGACGGCTTGNCTTAGACCTGTAACCCCAGATAATTTGCCTATAATAGGAGAAACTGATATTGCTAATTTATATATTGGCACAGGTGCTGGAAGGAAAGGAATAAAATTGGGTCCTGCGATTGGTAATTTAGCTTCAAGAATTATTTTGGGTAAAGATTTGCAATTAGATGTTTCACCTTTTTCACTCAATAGATTTCGTAATCTTGCTAAACGATAAGATTGATGCTAGAGTTCTTGAGAATTAATTTGAACCTTTAATCCAGTCCAGTGAGGCTGGCAAGGATAAAATATGATTGTTTTGAAACATAGACTTTTAATTTCCCTTGCTCCATGCAAGGTTTTTTAATGGATTCTTTTCTAGATAAAGAATTGCTCCCCAAAGTTTTAATGACATCTAATCAAGTCAGAAAAGCTTTAATAAGAATTTCTCATGAAATATATGAGAAAAATAATGATTTTGAGAATTTAGTAATTCTTGGGATTCCAACTCGTGGAGTCCATATTTCTAATAGAATTGTAAAAATTTTAAGTCAACTTTATTCTGTAAACGTTAAGTCCGAAATTCTGGACCCCAAATATTATCGAGATGATATTTCTTACNATGATAAAAAAGGTTTAAAGTTTTCAAAAATATCTGAGAATTTAGAAAATAAAATTATAATTTTGGTAGATGATGTTCTGTTTACAGGAAGGACAACAAGAGCGTGTTTAAATGCTATTTTGGATTTTGGAAGACCTAGATCTGTACAATTGGCGGTATTAATAGATAGAGGACATAGAGAATTACCAATAAGACCTGATTTTATTGGTAAAAACATTCCTACAAGTAGAGATGAAGTGGTAAGAGTTTTGTTGGAAGAGGAAGATTTAGTAGATGAAGTAGTAATTATTAATCAAGAAAGTAGTGTTACACAATGAGTTTTATAGATACAGATAATCTAAATAATAAAGATATTCAAAGGTTAATCGATAAAGCTGGATTTTTTAAGAAAACATTCTTAGATACAAAACAAATACCAAAGTATTTAGAAGGAAAAATTATTACTACTCTTTTTTTTGAACCCAGTACTAGGACTAGGACATCATTTGATATTGCAGGAAAAATATTAGGAGCTCAAATTATCAATATCCAAGTAGATTATTCTGCCGTTAAGAAAGGTGAGTCATTTTTGGATACTATTAAAACTTTAAACTCTATGCCTATTGATGGAATAATATTAAGACACCCTAAGAGTGGTGCCTCATATTTTGCTGATAAAAACCTTGATNTTCCTGTGATAAATGCTGGAGATGGAAGTTTTGAACATCCTACTCAAGCATTAGGTGATTTGTTTACCTTAAATGAAACTTTAGGGAAAGTTAAAGGTTTAAAAATCACAATTGTTGGAGATGTTTTGCATAGTAGAGTTGCTAGATCATCTATAAAATCTTATCTGGAAATGGGATGTGAAATAACCATATGTGGACCTTTAGAATTTCTTCCAAAGTTTAATTTTAATTATGGAGAAATAGTTACTGAGAATTTGGATGAAGCATTAAAAAATGCAGATGTGATTATGACTCTAAGGATACAAAATGAGAGATTGCATGAATCTGAAAAAATGAATTTAAATAGATATATTTCTGATTATCAAATAAATAAGGAAAATTTAGGTAAAGCAAAATTAATGCATCCTGGTCCTGTAAATCAAGGAGTAGAAATAGAAATCGGTTTGATCAATGATTCTAGATCATTAATTGGATTACAGGTTAATAATGGGTTATTTATGAAAATGGCAATTCTTCAAGAATATTTGGGTGATCAAAATGAATAAATCAACTCCAATGGTAATAAGAAATATTAGATTAAAAGATGATGATTCTAAAATAAGTAATAATTTTTTTGATGTTTTTATTAAAAACTCCTTAATTGAAGACGTAATAAAAAGTAAAATTGATTCTCGGTATGAAGATTATTTAGAAGTAGATGGGAAAGGTAATATTATGTCTCCTGGATTAGTAGATCTACATGCTCATTTTAGAGATCCAGGTTTTACATACAAAGAGGATTTAAAATCAGGATCCAATGCTGCTGTTAATGGAGGGTTTACTACAGTAGTGCTAATGCCAAATACAGAACCTCCTATTGATAATCCTGATATCTTTGATGATCAATTAGACAGATCAAAGGATTTATCTGTTAGATTACTTCATACAGGTTGTTTAACTAAACAAAGAAAAGGAGAAGTTCTTTTAGATTCTAAAGATTTTAATTCTATGATTGAAAAAGGTTCTGTGGGCTTTTCAGATGATGGAGATCATTTAAAAAAATCTATTATGATAGAAGATGCTTTAAAGGTTTTCTCAGGTAGAGTGCCCTTGATGGATCATCCTGAAGATCATTTATTTTTAGATGATGGTGTAATGAATGAGGGTGTTGTTTCTACAAGACTGGGTCTTATTGGAAGACCAAAAGAAGCTGAAATTAGATCTGTAGAACAAAATTTAAATATTGCTAAGAAAACAGGGGGATGGATTCATCTTCAACATTTGTCATGTGGGGAGTCAGTTGATTTGGTAAATGAAGCAAAAATTAATGGAGTAAACGTAACTTCTGAAGTTACACCTCATCATATTTCTTACACAGAAAATCAAATAGAAATAAATAAATTTGATACTCAATTTAAAGTTAATCCTCCATTAAGAACAGAAATAGACAGGGTGAAATGTTTAGAAGGTCTTGAAAACGGAATTATAGATGTTGTGGCGACTGATCATGCTCCTCATTCATATATAGAAAAGAGAGAAATTTTTAGTGATGCACCTTCAGGTATTAATGGTTTGGAAAATGCTTTTGGTTTAGTAGCATCCAATATAGGTATAGGGAAAGCAATAGAAAAAATGGCTGAAAATCCTGGAAGTATAATTAAAAAAATCTCAGGATTAAAAATTGGTGAAATTAGAAGAGGATATATTGCTGATCTTACAATTATAAGTGATGAAAATTGGATATTGGATTTGGCGAATATCAAATCAAAAAGTAAAAATTATGTAATGAATGATAAAAATGATTTTTTAAAAGGAAAACCTATTATTACAATTTTTGAAGGTAAGTTGATAAATAATGAATAATCATAATAAAAAAGCTTATTTATATTTAGATGATGGATCTATATATAGTGGTATAAGTATAGGATCTGAAAAAGAATCCAATGGTGAAGTGGTTTTTAATACTTCGATGACTGGATATCAAGAAATGTTGACGGATCCTTCATATGGGGGTCAGATATTAATAGCTACTTATCCATTAATTGGTAACTATGGAATTAACCCATATTTTAATGAATCAAACAATGTTCAAGTTAGTGGGTTTATAGTTAGATCATTATGTGATTTTCCTTTTCATAATTTGTCTACTTTATCTTTAGGAGATTTTTTGATTCAAAATAATATTCCTGCTATTTCTGATATAGACACAAGATCGATTACTAAAAAAATACGTAGTAAAGGAGTAATGAAAGGTTTAATTACTTTAAATAGTGATAAAAAAAGGGCTTTAAAGATTTTAAAATCTACTGAAGATTATGATCAAAAAGATCTTGTATCTAGTGTTTCAACTAAAACATCCTATGAATATATTGGCCAAAAAGAAAATCATATTAATAGAGAATTTAATATTGTTTTAGTGGATCTTGGTGTGAAAAGGAATATTTTAAGAATTCTTGATTCTAAAGGATGTAAAATTACAGTATTACCATGGAATTCTAATGCTGAAACAATTTTAGGATTTAACCCTGATGGAATTGTTTTTTCTCCTGGCCCAGGAGATCCTTCTCGTTTAGATAATATAGTGAATGTTGTGAAAGATATTATTGGTTCAGTTCCAATGATGGGTATTTGTTTAGGTCACCAGATTATAGCAAGAGCTTTTGGATTTGATACTTTTAAGTTACATTTTGGTCATAGAGGAGGAAATCAACCGGTAAAAGATTTGAATAAAGGAAAAGTTTATCCCACTGCACAGAACCATGGATATGCTGTTAAATCTGATATTTCAAATGATGAAATTGAAGTAAGCCATATTAATTTAAATGATCAAACAATCTCTGGTTTGATAAATAAAAAAGATTCGGTAATAACACTTCAGTATCATTCAGAAGCATCTCCTGGTCCTCAAGATTCAGAATATTTATTCGATGACTTTATAACTATTATGAAAAAATTCAATAAAAAATAAAAAATTAACATGACTCAAGAAATATCAAAAGTTTTAATAATAGGTTCTGGTCCAATAGTAATAGGCCAGGCTGCTGAATTTGATTATGCTGGCACACAAGCATGCAAATCATTAAGAGAAGAAGGTATAGAAGTAGTTTTAGTAAATTCCAATCCTGCTACTATAATGACTGATTTGGATGTCGCCGATAAGGTTTATATAGAGCCTTTAATACCTGAAATAATAGAGAAAATAATTATTGAAGAAAACCCAGATGGCATTTTGGGTACATTAGGGGGGCAAACCGGATTGAATTTGGTTATGGAACTAGATGAATTGGGTATTTTAAATAAATATAATGTAAAAGTGTTAGGTACTTCAATTAGTTCTATCAAAATGGCTGAAGATAGAGATGAATTCAGAATTTTAATGAATAGTCTTAATGAACCTGTACCAAAAAGTTTTGCTTGTTCTTCAATACAAGAATCATTGGATGCTGCAGATCAAATTGGATATCCAGTAGTTGTACGTCCAGCATATACTCTAGGTGGAAGTGGTGGAGGAGTAGCAGAAAATGAAGAAATGCTTAAAACTATTGCCGATTCTGGATTGAAAGCTAGCAGAGTTAACCAGGTATTGATAGAAGAATCATTAGTAGGATGGAAGGAAGTTGAATATGAAGTTATAAGAGATTCTTTTGATAATGCAATTACTATATGTAACATGGAAAATATAGATCCATTAGGTGTACATACTGGGGATTCAATAGTTGTTGCTCCAAGTCAAACTTTAACAGATAAAGATTATCAACTTCTTAGATCAGCGTCACTTAAAATCATCCGTGCTCTGTCTATTGAAGGAGGATGTAATATTCAATTTGCTTTAGAGCCTTATTGGATATCAGATCCTAATAGAGGAGAGCTAATTAGAAAACAAAGATATTATGTAATTGAAGTTAATCCTAGAGTCAGTAGATCCTCTGCTCTTGCTTCAAAAGCTACTGGGTATCCTATTGCTAGAATTGCAGCAAAAATAGCTTTAGGAAAAAAATTGGATGAGATGACAAATGTTGTTACTCAAAAAACTACTGCAGCATTTGAGCCAGCATTAGATTATTGTGTAGTAAAAATTCCAAGATGGCCATTTGATAAATTTGAGTTAGGAGATCGTACTATAGGGACTCAAATGAAGGCCACAGGTGAAGTAATGGCAATAGATAGAACATTTGAAGCAGCATTTTTGAAAGCTCTACGTTCTCTAGATATTAAAAATCAATCTCAATTATCTGAACTTGATGAAGTAGGCCCAACTATAGATTTAAATCCTTCAGATTCTAGAATCTGGAGAGTTATGACGGCGTTAAGGAAGGGTATGGATCCTATTGATTTATCTAGAAAAACTGGGTTTGATCCATGGTTTTCTAATTCATTCTTAAAAATTATTAAAATGGAAAAAGAATTATCTTCAAATGTTATTGATTCTAGTATATTACTAAAAGCAAAAAGGATGGGATTTTCTGATTCTGATATATCTAGAATATTAAAAATTTCTACTGAAGAAGTAAGAAATAAGAGAATAGAATTTGGCATAATTCCAACTTATAAAATGGTAGATACGTGCGCTGCAGAGTTTGAAGCATTCACTCCATACTTTTATAGTACTTATGAAACCGAAAATGAAGCCTTGCCTATTCATAAAGACAAAGTAATAGTACTAGGTAGTGGCCCTATAAGGATTGGACAAGGAATTGAATTTGATTATTGCTCTGTTCATGCTGCCTGGGCTTTAAATAAGATTAATAAAAAATCTATAATGATTAACTCGAATCCTGAAACGGTTTCTACTGATTTTGATACTTCTGAAAGATTATATTTTGAGCCCTTAGATGAAGAATCTATAAGGAATATTATTGATAATGAGATATATGGATCTAAGAAGCCAAAATCTATTGTACAGTTTGGTGGTCAAACTGCAGTAAATTTAGCAACATCTCTAGATGATTCAAGTAATCCTATAATGGGTTCTAGTGCTAAAACAATTGATAATGCATCAGATAGAGTTCCTTTTGAAAAAATAACTGAAAGTTTAAAAATACCTCAACCTCCTGGAGGAGAAGTTTCGAATATAAATGAAGCCATAGATGTTGCAAATTCTGTAGGATTTCCTGTGGTTGTAAGGCCTAGTTATGTTCTAGGTGGAATGTCTATGGAAATACTTCAGAATGTAAAGGAATTAGAGCAGTATTTTGATTCTCATTCTTCACTATTTCAAGACTTTCGTGGATCTTTGTTAATTGATAGATATATTGAAGGTATTGAAGTTGAAGTTGATGCTGTTTGTGATGGTCAAAATATTCTTATTCCTGGAATTATGGAGCATATAGAGCGTGCAGGTGTACATAGTGGAGATTCAATTGCAGTCTATACTCCTATCAATTTAACAAAAGAAGAAGTAGATATAATAGTTCAACATACTAAAGATATAGGGGTTGCTCTCGGAATAAAAGGATTAATGAATATACAGTTTGTTATTAAGAGATCTGTAGTAAAGGAAGAGAAAGGTCAAAAAAGTAAAGTATATATATTGGAATTAAATCCAAGATCTAGCAGAACTATTCCATTTATCTCTAAAATTACGGGAATCCCTATGATAGATATTGCTGTAAAAATTATGAATGGCTCTGCTCTTAAGGATTTAGGTTATGAAAATCAACTGATTCCTAATAAGAATTTTTATGCGGTTAAAGCACCTGTTTTTTCTATGTCTAAACTTACTGGAGTTGATACTTTTTTGGGCCCTGAAATGAAGTCAACAGGAGAAGTGATGGGTATCGATAATAGTTTTCAATCTGCGTTATCTAAAGCTTTAATTTCTTCTCAATTACAATTACCTCCAGAAGGAAAACTTCTTCTTAGTATTGCTGATAGAGATAAAATGAATAGTAAAAAATTGATAAAATTAATAAATTCTAAAGGTTATAAGTTTGCAGCGACTCCTGGTACTGCAGATTTAATAGAATCCTTAGGGTTTACTTCTGAAAGAATTGAAAAAGTTTTGAGTCGTCATCCTAATGCAGTGGATTTGATAGAAGACAAATCTATTATTGGAGTAATAAATACAGTTACTGGAGATAGGAAAACATTACAGGACGGTTTCCAAATAAGAAGAATATCTACTGAAAGGAAGATTCCTTGTTTCACTTCATTAGATACTGCTTATGCTGCAATAGATTCAAGTTCTATAGGAATTGATTTAAAGGTTAAATCTTTAGAAAAGTTTGTGTCTTATTAATTATTTTTTTACAGCTACTACTGATAACCAATTTCTTTGTAATGTATTGATATTCATTTCATCAAAAAGTTCTTTAACTGTTTCTTGAAGAATTTCTTTTCCTTTTGATAAAGGCACTCCTGGAAGAACACCTTCAATCCAATCTTTAAATGAACAGATGTGATACCAGCCATCCAATGGAACATCAACTTCAATGACTTCTTTTTCTTTAATGTAAAATCCATTTGAGAGAATAAGTTCAGTATAGTTATCAGGTGTCAATTGTACTCTAGATTCTACTTTTTCCATTTTTACAGGCATTATTCCATATCTTTTTTTCAGGAGCTTAATAGTCTTGAACATCCATTTTCGAAGAAATATCTCTGTTTCTGGCGGATGAGATCCAGAATAAAAAGATGTGTTGAAGGCAAATGTGCCACCTTTTTTTAAACTATTACCTATTTGATTAACCATATCC
This sequence comes from Dehalococcoidia bacterium, assembly GCA_002708085.1. Lineage (GTDB taxonomy): Bacteria > Chloroflexota > Dehalococcoidia > Lucifugimonadales > Lucifugimonadaceae. The sequence continues at coordinate 27,756 of PAOU01000001.1, read as the reverse complement.
ATTTTATTATTTATATAATGTATGGAATTACAATAAATCACAGAGTCCACTTGATCTTTTACAGTTGTTTGTAAATTTTGAGCTTCAGTTTGAATAAATTTCAAAATAGCTTCTTTTCGAGATTCTAGTCTGGATAAGGATGCAGAAATAGCACTAGCAGAACTGTCAATTGCATAAATTACAGTATTCTTAGCAGAATTTACTCTGTCTAAAATTAATTCTGTCACTCCTCCAGTGCCACAACCTAATTCTATGATTTTTGCTAGTTTGTCTACTTCAGCTAATTCTATTAGTCTAGTATTTACTTTTCTATAGAAATCTAATTCTGAAAAAGAAGAGAAGTCGTATTTTACTTTTCCCATTTCTTATTAAAGTGATTTTTTTTAATATAATTTTTATTATGTCACGTATTGCTAAAAGAAGGAATATAATATTTTTTCTAGTATTAGTTTTATCTATACTTTTAATATCTTGTAAAAAAATTTCTTTTGAAGATGATATTATTGTTCTTGCAGCAGCTTCATTATCTGATCCTCTTTCTGAAATATCTGAAAAATATCAAGTTAGTAATGTGTATTTTGATTTTGCTGGTTCTTACACTTTAAGTAATAAGATTAGGATGGGTTCAAATGCAGATATTGTAATATTTGCTGGAATTGATCCTTTAGAAGATTTAGTAAAAGAAAAATATATTAAAGAAAATTCTGTAAGTATTTTGTTGAAAAATCAATTGACTTTGATTTGCTCGAAAAAAATACAATGTCCTGAGACTAAAAATGTATTTGAAAATCGTAGTTTCAAAATAGCTGTTGCAGATCCTAAATTAGCTCCTTTAGGTAAGTATTCAAAGATTTTTTTAGAAGAAAATGAACTATGGGAAAGAGTTGAGAAACAATTGGTATATAACCTAGATGCACAAGCTACTATAGCATCTGTAGAATCGGGTAATGTTCCTTTAGGAATTGTATATTCTTCTGATGCTTTAACTTCGGATTTAGTTGAAGTAATCTTAGATTTGGAATTTAAATCTTTAAAGATTGAATATCCTGTAGCAATAATTGATAGAACTAAAAATGAAGAAAAAGCTTTAAAATTTCTTAGATATTTACAATCTAATGAGTCGGCAGAAATTTTTTCAAAATTTGGATTTAGTTCTTTGGAGTGACAGGAATGAGTTTGGGAATAATCGAAATAAATATCATTTTACTTTCATTAAAGATTGCTTTTTTTTCAACTTTAATTACAACTATTTTTGGATTTTTAATAGCTTTTTATTTAGAAAAATCTCAATCTTGGATATCTTTTTTAGTTGATGTCTTAGTTTCTCTTCCACTTTTAATGCCTCCAGTAATAATTGGATATGCTCTTTTATGGATATTTAGTCCTTTATCTCCTATAGGAACAGTAATAGAAAATTTATTTGGAAATTCTATAGTTTTTACTTGGGTAGCAGCGTCTTTAGCTGCAGCTATAGTTTCACTTCCTTTAGTAGTTAATATGTTTAGAGTTTCTCTTTTAAATATTGGACCTGAGTTGGAGAACTCTGCAAAAACTTTAGGACTTTCAAATATTCAGATTTTTTTGTTTATCATTATCCCAGTGGCTAAGAAGGGATTGATTGCCGGAATTATGCTTGGTTTTTTTAGAAGTTTAGCTGAATTTGGAGCTACTATTATTGTTGCAGGTAATATCCCTGGAATTTCTCAGACTCTACCTCTTGCTATATTTACACGTATATCATCTGGTGATGATAGTGGAGCATTAAATTTAATAATTATTTCTGTCACACTAGGGGTAATATCAATTACAATAAACAAACTGATTCTTTCAAAAAAAGTATAATGAGTAAATTGTGTTAAATTGGGTTTCAAAATTAGATTCTATTATAAAAGAAAGAAAAACTGTTTTATGTGTAGGTTTAGATCCCCAAGATTCTCTGGTAAAAAAACTAGGGTTTGATAGTTTATATCAATGGGGCGCAGCTATTATAGATGCTACTAAAGACTTTGTATGTGCTTATAAATTCCAATTAGCATTTTATGAATCTTTGGGTTCTAAAGGCATTCGAGATATGGAGAAAACCATAGAATATGCTAAATCTTCGGGGGTACTTTTAATTGGAGATGCAAAAAGAGGTGACATAGGAAATACTGCCGAAGCCTATGCTAAAGCTTTGTTTGATACTTGGAAGTTTGATGTTGTTACTGTTAATCCTTATCTAGGTTTTGATTCTATAAAACCTTTCATAGATAGAGAAGATAAAGGAGCTTTTGTAGTTTGTAGAAGTTCTAATAACTCTGCATCTCAAATTCAAGATATTTTAGTTAAATCTAAAAATTCAGATATAGAATTGTATCAACATGTATATCATTTAATTGAAAATTATGATCAGAAAAATAATGCAGGGTTGGTAATGGGATCTACTAACTTAGAGCCATTAAGGAGAATTAGATTATTGAATGATGATATTCCTCTACTTATTCCTGGTATAGGTGCACAAGGTGGAGTTATTGAAGATGTTGTTCCAATTAGTCTCAGCAAAAAACATAATGGAAGATGTATTTTCCCCATTTCTAGGGGTATAATTTTTCCTAATTCTTCTAAAACTAATTTCGAAGATTATTTAAGTTCAGTTAATAAAAAAGCTGATCTTTTCTGTAATAAAATGAGGTCTTATATTTCTTCTTAAGATTTCAAATTTATTGTTTATGCTTTAAAATATTTTTAGTTTTATATTAATAAGAGGCTAGAATGATTGAGATGGTCATAGACAGTATTAGGGTTAGTCTTTCTAATTACCAAAGAGTGGTAATTCTTAAACAGAAAGAAAATGATAGATATTTACCTATTTGGATTGGACCAGCAGAGGCTGATTCTATTGCAGTTAGGCTTCAAGATGTTTCTGTTCCTAGGCCTCTTACTCATGATTTATTGATTACAGTTATCAAAGAACTGGGAGCATCTATAGACCACATAGTGATTTCTGGACTTGATAATGATACTTTCTTCTCCAAAATTGTTTTGAAAAAAGGATCTGATTTTTTCTCTATTGATTCTAGGCCATCTGATGCAATAGCTGTAGCTGTGAGATCAAATGTTCCTGTTTTTGTTAAACCTGAAGTTTTAGAAAAAGCAGGAGTAAGAATTGATAATGAAAAAGGTATAATTATAGGATCTGATAAAGAAAACCAAAATCTTGAGAAAACTGTTCCTGTAGATCAAAAAGAGTTAGATAAATTATCAGCATTCACTGATTTTATAGACAGTTTGGATTTGGATGATTTAGGAAAAGGTACTGTAGAAAAAAAATAATTTTTTCTATATTTGTTAAAAATAAAATATTTTAGAAATTCTAGGTTTGTGTTTAAAGGTCAAAATAAAACTATAGAACTATTAGTTCAATTATCAGGGATTGGGTGGTTTATTGCGATTTCTATAGCAGGTTTTGCTTTTTTAGGAGTTTGGATTGATAGTTTGATAGGCTTAAAACCAATTGGTGTGATCGTAGGAATGCTTCTAGGAATAATATTGGCTGGATTTGGAAGTTTTAAAATGATAAAAAGAATATTAAATGACTAAGTAAAGTGTAATTAAATATAATATGAAAAGAATTTTCATTCTTGTTATTTTAGGAATATTTTTTATTGTTGCTTTAGCAGCAGGTCCTTTGGGTTCTATAATACCCGGTGGAGGGTTTTTTCAATCTCCCGTAGCTCATATTCAATTACCAGCAGAAACTGTTTTTAAGTTACCTTTCTTTTTTACTGATTATTCAGTGACTAATACTTCTATTTCTTTATGGATAGCTATTTTATTGTTAATTTTGATTAGTTTTTTGGGTACTAGAAATAGAAAAGATGTACCTGGAAGATTACAAAATTTTTTAGAAATAATCGTTGAGTTTTTTCTTAATCTTGTTGAGTCGGTATCTGGAAGTAAAGCAGGAAGAAAATTTCTCCCTGTAGTAATGACTATATTTTTATGTGTGATAACTTCTAATTGGTTGGGTATTTTACCAGGTGTTGGAACAGTTGGTTTAGTTGAAACTGCAGAAGTTTTATGTGAGCACAAATCACATCATTTACATCACTCTGATGATCATCATTCTGACGATCATCATGATAGTCATCATTCTTCAAAATGTACTGATGATGTGCTTAAGGAGATAGGTGATGAAAAATTAACTCCATTTCAAGGTACAGGGTTCTTAAAGATAATTGTTCCAGGTACTAAAGATGAAGAAACTAAAAAATTATCTACAGTTGTTGGAGATAGTAATACAGGAAGGTTACTTCCAATTATCAGAGGTGCTAGTACTGATTTAAATACATCATTGGCTATAGGAATTGTAGCTATGATATTTGTTCAAATTTGGGGTTTTCAAGCTTTAGGAATTAAAGGATATGGATCTAAATTTATTAGTTTTAAAAGTCCAATAATGTTTTTCGTTGGACTATTAGAGTTAATAGCTGAAATAGCTAGAATAATTAGTTTTACATTCCGTTTATTTGGAAATATGTTCGCGGGGGAAGTATTATTAGTTGCTATGGCTTTCCTAATTCCTTTGATAGGAATAATTCCTTTTATGGGTCTTGAATTGTTCGTAGGGCTTATTCAAGCTTTCATATTTGCAATGTTAACTTTAGTGTTTGGAGTTTCTGCAATTGCGGATCATAATGAACACTAGTTTAAAAGTAAAAAGAAATATGCTAAAAACATATTATAAACAATTCAATTAATGATTAAGGAGGATTTCCTTGGGTGATTTAGTTTATGGAAATATATCGGCTTTAGCTGCTGCTTTAGCCATAGCCATAGGTTCAATAGGACCTGGATTAGGAATAGGTATGCTTGCTGGTAAAGCTATGGAAGCTTTAGGTAGAAACCCAGAAGCAAGAGGACCTATTCAACAAAATATGATCCTAGCTATTGCATTTGCTGAAGCTATCGCTATTTATGCTTTAGTTGTTGCAATAATAATTATATTCGTAGCGGATTCAAAAATTCCTACTGTTTAACAAAAAATTAGAGAGTTAAAAGATTACTTTTAATTACTCATAGAGAGGAATATTAAATGGAAGATCTGGGGATAAATTTACCCGGTCTTATTACTCAGGTAATAAGTTTTTTAATACTTTTGTTTGTGTTGAGTAAATTACTTTATAAACCGGTAATAAAAATGCTTGATGATAGAGCAGATAGAATTAAGGAAAGTCTTTCTGCTGCTGAAAAGGCAAAAGAAGATGCTGCTTCATCTGCGGAGAAAATTGAAAAAGAATTAATTTCTGCTAGACAAGAAGGTCAGAAAATTATAGATCAAGCAAAACAATTCAGTGAAGATTTTAAAGAAAAAGAGAGAAGTAAAGCTCTAGAAGAAATTGAAAATCTAATTGAAAAATCTAAGATTGATTTAGAAAAAGAAACTCGTGTAGCTATTAATGAGCTTAGGAAGAATTTTTCATCTTTAGTCTTAGAAGCAGCTGAGAAAGTTGTAAATAAAGAAATTGATGACAACACTCACAATAAATTAATAGAGAAAGTTTTAAAAGAAAATGTTAAGTAATAATTATGGCCAAAGAACCAAGTGCAAGAAGATATGCTGAAGCTATTTTTCAGATAGATAATGTTGATCTTAATAAAGATAATTGGAGTCAAAAATTGAAATTTTTGACAGAGTTAGCTTGTAATAATGACGTTTTAAGTTTGATGAACGAACCTCATGTTCCATTAAATATCAAAAAAGATGGTATTAAAAAACTATGTTCAGGTTTTACTAAAAAGCAACTTAATTTTGTTTTCTTATTACTTGAACGTGGACAATTTGATTTAGTTATAGATATTAGTGATAGATTGTCAGAAATGACTGATGACATTGAAGGAATCAAAAGAGCTAAAATTATTTCGGCAGTAGAGTTGAAAAAAGATTTTATGGAGAAAATTGAAAAAAAACTTGGAGATTTAACTAATTCAAAAGTTATTGGAGTTAATGAAATAGATGAATCTATAGTAGGTGGTATAGTTGTAAGATTTTCTGACCAAGTTTTAGATATGAGTATAAAAGGTGAATTTCTTAAAATGAGAGATTCTTTTTCTAAAAGTAATATTTAGTAAATTAAATGGGAGATAAAAATGGCATTAAGAGGTCAAGATATAGCATCAATTATTAAAAGACAAATTGAAGATTATGGAAGTGAATTATCACTTATTGATGTAGGGACAGTTGTGGAAGCAGGAGATGGAAATGCTAGAATTCACGGATTGTCTAATGTAAAGTATAGTGAATTACTCCAATTCCCAAATGATACACTTGGTTTGGCATTGAACTTAGAAGAAGATAGTGTAGGAGCAGTAATTCTTGGTGAATTTACTCATATAAAAGAAGGAGATGAAGTAAAAGCTACTGGAAGGATTGTTGAAGTTCCTGTAGGAGAGAGTTTAATTGGAAGAGTAGTAGATCCTTTAGGAAGACCTTTAGATGGACAAGGTCCAATCCAATCAGATTCTACTAATCCTGTAGAAAAAATAGCTCCCAATGTTGTCTCAAGAAAATCTGTAGATCAACCTGTTCAGTTTGGAGTAAAAGTAGTTGATGCTTTAGTTCCAGTAGGAAGAGGTCAGAGAGAGTTAATTATTGGAGACAGGAATACAGGAAAGACTACTGTTGCAATGGATTGTATTATTAACCAGAAAGGTGGAGATTTAATATGTGTTTATGTTGCTATAGGGCAAAAATCTTCTAAAGTAGCAGCTGTAGTTGATACCCTAAAAGAACATGGTGCGATGGATCATACATTTGTTGTTGCAGCAAATGCTTCTGATGCATCTTCTTTACAGTATCTAGCTCCATATTCAGGCGTTGCTATGGCTGAATTTTTTATGGATCAGGGAAAAGATGTATTAATAGTTTATGATGATTTAAGTAAACATGCCTGGGCTTACAGACAAATGTCTTTATTATTACGTAGACCGGCAGGTAGAGAAGCTTATCCTGGAGATGTTTTTTATTTACACTCTAGATTATTGGAGAGAGCTGCTAGATTAGATGAGAGTGCTGGTGGAGGTTCTATAACTGCATTACCTATTATTGAAACACAGGCAGGAGATGTTTCTGCTTATGTTCCTACTAATGTTATTTCTATTACTGACGGACAAATTTATCTCGAAAGTGATTTGTTTAACTCAGGGATAAGACCAGCATTGAATACTGGTCTATCTGTAAGTAGAGTAGGTAGTTCAGCTCAAACTAAAGCCATGAAGAAAGTAGCTGGAAGTTTAAAAATTGAATTAGCACAGTTTAGAGAATTAGCTTCATTTGCTCAATTTGGTTCTGATGATCTAGATGAAGTAACCAAGCGACAACTTCAAAGAGGTCAAAGGTTACAGGAAATATTAAAACAACCTCAATATTCTCCTGTAACAGTTGAAAATCAAGTAAGTATGCTTTATTTAGCGTCAAAAGGTTATTTAGATGATATAGATTTAGAAAAAATCTTAGAATTTGAAAAAGTTTGGGTTGAATATGCTTCAAATAATATTCCAGGAGTAATGAAAGGTATTTCAGAAACTGGAGAATTGTCTGGAGAAAATGAAAAAGAAATAGATAAAGTGATTTCTGATTGCAAAAAAATGTTTACAGCTGGATAAGATTTATATATGGCTAATCTAAAAGAATTAAGGAGAAGAATTAAAAGTGTTTCTAGTACAGCTAGGGTAACAAAGGCTATGCAGATGATTGCTGCTGCTAAAATGAGAAGAGCACAACAAAAAGTTGTAGATGGTAGGCCATATTCAGAAAAAATTCATAGTATTTTAAGTCATTTAAATTTAGTTAACTATGATGATGAAGATTTTGAATTAAGTATTCATGAAAATTTAACTGGGACTAAAGAATTATGTTTAATGATTACCCCTGATAGAGGTTTATGCGGAGCTTTAGTTTCTAATATTACTAAGGTTGCTTTAACTAATTCTGAAAATATTGAAGAAGAAGTTGTTTTTATTACTATAGGTAAAAAAGCTAGTTCTTTAATTGTAAGGTTAGGTAAAGATCTTAAAGCACAATTTGGAGTTTCAGATATGCCTGAAATTCAAGAGACTTTAGCAGTTTCTAAACTGGTAATGGATGAATTGAAAACGGGACAATACAAATCTGTATCTATGATTTATTCTGAATTTGTTACAACTGCTATACAAAAGCCTGTAAAGAAGACTTTGATTCCAGTTGAAATTTCTGACGATGAAGAACAAATTCCTCTTGATTATATTTTTGAACCTGATATTGAAAAATTATTAAATACTTTGATTCCAAGGTATATAGAAATGGAGATTTATCATGGAGTTCTGGAAGCTACTGCTAGTGAACATTCAGCAAGAATGGTATCTATGCAAAATGCTACCGATAATGCAAATGAACTTTTAGATGATTTAACTCTTGAATTAAACAAAGCTAGACAACAAGTGATCACTTCAGAATTACTAGACTTAGTAGGTGGAATGATTGCTCAAGAAGGATAAAATTTAAAAAGGGAGAAAAATAATGTCTGAAAAAAATGTTGGAAAAGTTATTCAAATTATTGGAACGGTTGTTGATGTTGAATTTGAATCTGATAATTTGCCATCTATCTATAATGCTTTGGAAGTAGAATATGATGATGGTAAGCTTGTGCTTGAAGTGGAGCAACATATTGGTAATAATTGGGCTAGATGTTTAGCCTTAGGGCCTACAGAGGGCATTCCAAGAGGAGCAAAAGTTGTTGATTCAGGAGGCCCAGTAACTGTTCCTGTAGGAAAAGCATCATTAGGGAGAATATTTAATGTTTTAGGTGAAGCATTGGATAACCTAGGTGATGTAAATGCAGAAGAAAAATGGCCTATTCATCGTCCTCCTCCTTCTTTTGAACAACAAAGCGGATCTACAGATATTTTGGAAACTGGTATTAAAGTTTTCGATCTTATAACTCCATTTTCTAAAGGAGGAAAAGTAGGTGCTTATGGAGGTGCAGGAGTAGGAAAAACTGTAATTATTACAGAATTGATTAGAAACATAGCTCAAGAACATAGTGGAGTATCTGTATTTGCAGGTGTTGGAGAAAGATCAAGAGAAGGAAATGATTTATGGCATGAAATGCAAGATTATGGTGTTTTAGATAATACGGCATTAGTTTTTGGTCAAATGAATGAACCTCCTGGAACTAGAGCTAGAATAGCTCTTACTGGATTGACTATGGCGGAGTATTTCCGTGAAAAAGGTAAACAAGATGTATTATTCTTTGTAGATAATGTTTATAGGTATATTTTAGCTGGAATGGAAGTTTCTGCTCTTTTAGGTAGAATGCCATCTGCTGTAGGATATCAACCAACCCTATCAACAGAAATGGGAGATTTACAAGAAAGAATTACTTCTACTACTGATGGTTCAATCACTTCTTTCCAGGCTGTTTATGTGCCTGCTGATGATTATACGGACCCTGGAATAGTTACTACTTTTGGACATTTGGATGCATCAATTTCATTGGAAAGATCTTTATCGGAACAAGGTCTTTATCCTGCAGTTGATCCTCTTGCTTCTAGTTCTAGAATTCTTGAACCAGCAATTGTAGGAGAAGAACATTATAACGTTGCTAGGGAAGTGCAGAGAGTTTTACAAAGATATAGAGATTTACAGGATGTAATTGCTATTCTTGGAGTAGAAGAACTATCTGACGATGATAAATTAACTGTTGCAAGGGCAAGAAAAATTCAAAGATTTCTTACTCAACCTTTCCATGTTGTAGAAGTTTTTACAGGTATTCCAGGAAAATATGTCAAAACTGCAGATACTGTTAAAGGATTCCAAGAAATTTTGTCTGGAAAACATGATGAATTACCAGAGCAAGCATTTTATATGGTAGGTACTATTGAAGAAGTAGTTGAAAAAGCAAAGGATTTAGCTAAATCTTAAGGTGAATGATGAAATTACTTGATATTGAAATAGTTACAGCTGAAAAAACTATATTTTCAGGTCAAGCAAGTCTTATTCAAATACCTGGAATAGAAGGAGAACTAGGAATTCTTCCTTCCCATGCTCCAATTATTACTGAGTTGGACCCAGGTGAAGTATTAATAAAAAATGAAAAAGAAGTGTTGAGTTTAGTTCTATCTGGAGGATTTGTAGAAGTTTTTAATGATAAAGTAACTATTTTGGCAGATGCTGCTGAAAGGACTAACGAAATAGATATTGAAAAAACTAAAGAAGCTATTGAAAAAGCTGAGAAAATAGTTGAATCAAAGGGTTCTGATATTGATATTCAGAAAGCACTTTTTGTTATAAGGGCTTCTAAGGCACAATTAAGGGTAGCCAATAGAAGAAGATCTACTAAAAGTCTATAAATATTAACTTTATTGGTAGTAAGTTTACTTATTTAAATGATCATTTTTTAAATAGAAGGCCATTGATTGTAAAGTGGATATAGGGTCTACAGGCTTCATGATAATCTCTTTTGGTACTTTTAAAGAAGATTGAGTGTAGTTGAGTATGCATTTTATGCCTGAGTCTACTAATTTGTTAACCACATTCTGGCTTTGATTTGATGGAGTGGATATTATTGCAATTTTTATATTTCGTGTTTTTACAGATCTTTTTAATTCATTTAAAGATTGTATTGTGATTCTGCCAATTTTTTTACCATGTAATGTTTTATTGGTATCAAAAAGAGCTACAATTCTGAATCCTGCTTTTTCAAAACCAGGGTAAGAAGCAATAGCATTTCCCAATTTCCCTAAACCAATTACAGCTACATTCCATGTTCCATCTAAACCTAAAATAGTCTTAAGTGTTTCTTTAAGTTCTTTAACTTGATAACCACTCCCTTGTTTTCCAAATCTTCCAAAATAGTTTAAATCTTTTCTAATGATTCCTGGAGATATTCCTGATAATTCTCCTAGAATCTTAGAACTAATTTTAGGTTCTCCTTGTTTTTGTATTTTTGAGAGAATTCTTATGTAGATAGGAAGTCTTTGTATTACTATTTCAGGAACGTTATTAAATAAAACAGCAGGATAAACAATTTTTCTATATGAATCATCTTGTCTAATTTTGGAGTTAGGCTGTTTTTTCTGCAAAAGTTCAGACTTTGGTTTTTTTGAAACCAAATTTAGTAATTTGCTTTCATTTTTGAATTTTCTTTTTATTTTTTGCAAACTATCTCCTGAATTGTGATTTTATTGTAGAGGTTTAACAGATGCAATATTGATTTTTTTTTTAATTAGTTTATTAATATTAAGTTGACACGCATCGTATAAATGTTTAGTATGTTGTTAGTATTAAATTTCATGCATAAAAAAATTATGAATTTTGATGATGATCTTAAACTTAATAGGACTGAAGGAGATATTGTAGGAGTATATATCATCAGTGTAGCAGCACGTTTAATGGAAATGCATCCACAGACCTTAAGAAAGTATGATAGAGCTGGTTTAGTTAGTCCTTCAAGAACTGTAGGCATGTTGAGATTATATTCTGATGCAGATTTAATTAAATTGAGAATAATCAAAAGGTTAGTTGAAAATTATGGTATAAATCTTGCAGGAGTAAGTTTGATTTTGGATCTTATAGAGATATTAACGAAAATCTTACAACATACAGAAGAACAAAATGAAATAAATTGGATTGAAAAAAATGACAAGATAGAAAAAATGATTAATATGGCTTTGAAAGAAATTTCATATATTTAAGAAGATTTATAATGACTGAAAAAAAGAAAAAGAACATTTCAAGATCTAAGAAAAAAAATAATAAATTAGAAGAACTTGAGAAAGAAAGAGATGATTACAAAATTTTAGCTCAGAGAACTCAAGCTGATTTAATAAATTCTAGAAAAAGGATGTTGAAAGATATTGAAGATGCAAAAAACAGAAATATAAAAAAAAATATTTTAGAATTTTTGCCTTTATTAGATGATTTAGAGTTAGCTTTATCTTCTATGGAAGATGACAATGGATGGACTGAAGGTATTAGAGCTATACAATCTAAATTTGTGAATATATTAGAAAATATAGGTGTATCTGTAATAGATGATCTAAAGGATTTTGATCCTAGATTGCATGATGCGGTTTTGATATCTTCTGACGAAAATAGAGATTCTGGAGAAATTTCCAAGGTTTTTAGTTCTGGTTATAAATTGAAAGACGAAGTAATTAGACCAGCTAAAGTAGAAATTATTAACAATGAATCTTTGAAAAATGATGAAATACAAAAAAATAAATAGTTAGAAAATTGAGGGAAAAAAATGGCTAAAGTATTAGGTATAGATTTAGGAACAACCAATTCGGCTGTAGCAATAATGGAAGCTGGGGAACCTACAATAGTTGAAAATAAGGAAGGAAGAAGAACTACACCATCTGTAGTTGCTGTAAATCCCAAAACTAATGAAAGGTTTATAGGAGAACTGGCAAGAAGACAGTCTGTAACAAATTCTGAAAACACGATATATTCTGTAAAAAGATTTATGGGTGGAAGATTTGACGATTCATCAGTTAAATCTGATGGCAAGAAAGTATCTTACAAAATCTCAAAAGCTAAAAATGGAGATGTCTCAGTCAAAATGAACGGTGAAGATCACTCTCCACCAGAAATATCTTCCATGGTTCTACAGAAGATTAAGGAAGATGTAGAACAAAAAGTTGGAGAAAAAATATCTAAAGCAGTAGTTACCGTTCCCGCTTATTTTAGTGATAGTCAGAGAGAAGCTACAAAGGTAGCAGGAAAGATTGCTGGATTAGAAGTATTAAGAATAATTAATGAACCAACTGCAGCAGCTCTTGCTTACGGTCTAGAATCTAAAGGAGATCAAACTATAGCAGTTTATGATTTGGGTGGTGGAACTTTTGATATAACAATTCTTCAATTGGGAGAGGGTGTTTTTGAAGTAAAATCAACTAATGGTGATACTCATTTAGGTGGAGATGATTTTGATAATATTTTGTTAGATTATGTAGCTGAAGAGTTTAAATCTGAAAATGGTATTGATCTCAGAGATGATCCTGCTGCATTACAAAGATTGAGAGTAGAATCTGAAAGAGCGAAAATTGAACTTTCAAGTGTTAATCAAACTGAGATTAATTTACCCTTTATTACTGCTGATGCTAATGGGCCAAAACATTTAGTTTTCTCTTTAACTAGAGCTAAATTTGAACAAATCACATCTAGTTTAATTGAGAGGACAGTAAAGCCATGTAAACAAGCAATAAAAGATGCTGATTTGAATAATTCACAAATAGGAGAGTTAATTTTAGTAGGTGGAATGACAAGGATGCCTGCTGTAGTAGAGAAAGTGAAAGAAATTTTTGGGAAAGAACCTAATGTAGGGATAAATCCAGATGAAGTAGTAGCATTAGGAGCAGCTATTCAAGGTGGTGTTTTGGAAGGTGATGTTAAAGATGTTTTATTGCTTGATGTTTCTCCTCTTACTTTAGGAATAGAAACTTTAGGAGGTGTTAAAACAACTTTAATAGAGAGAAATACTACGATTCCTACTACTAAAAGTGAAACATTTACAACTGCTGCTGATAATCAACCTAGTGTAGAGATACATGTGTTACAAGGTGAGAGAGAGATGGCCTCAGACAATGTTTCTATTGGAAGATTTAATTTAGATGGGATACCTCCAGCAGCTAGGGGAGTTCCCCAAGTAGAAGTTACTTTTGATATAGATGCTGATGGAATTTTAAAAGTTAGTGCTAGAGATAAGGGAACTAATAAGGAACAACATATTACTATTACAGGAAGGTCTGGTTTAGATGATTCTGAAATAGATAGGTTAATTAATGAAGCTGAAGAAAACTCAGAAAAAGATAAAACTAAGAGAGAAGGTATAGAAGCTAGAAATTTAGGAGAAAGTACTGTTTATGCTGCTGAGAAACTTTTAAATGAACAAGGTGATAAAGTTCCAGAAGAAATGAAAAAAGAGATAGAAACTAGTACAAGTGAATTAAAGGAAATTCTTGCTGAAGAAGATCCTGATGTGGCTAAATTGACTGAAGCTACTAACAATCTTCAAACATCTATGCAAAAATTAGGTGAATCAATTTACTCTCAATCTGAGAATGATGATGCTGGTCAAGATTCTGGAGATGATGGATCTAAAGATGAACCTGTAGAAGGAGAATATAAGGAAGTATAGTTATGAAATATTTTAGATTAAATAATTTCTATGTTGGATCTTATGAGGGGGCTCCTGACTCCTATTGGGATTCTTCATTGGTTGTTCAATCTGGAGATCAAGTTTTTAGTTTGGGAGCCATGGAATTTCAAGATCTTTATCATATTGTCAAAGAGACTTCTGAGAAAGAAAATACTAATTTTTCCTTAGATTCATATGTGGAGACATTAATTAATGATAGTACGCCTAGAATGGATTTTGATTGGTCTGGAATTGATGGTAATAATGTGAAATCTCCAATATTTCCAGAAGAAGTATGGGCTGCTGGAGTAACTTATAGTGATAGTATGAGAGAACGTCAAGCAGAAAGTGAAACACCTGATGTTTATGCAAAAGTATATTCTGCCGATAGACCAGAAATATTTTTTAAAGGCACTGGAGGAAGAATGCAAGGTCCTGGGCAAGAATTAGGTATTAGAAAAGATTCTGGATGGGATGTGCCAGAATCAGAATTAGCTGTAATAATTATTAATGGAGATATAGCTGGTTATACAATTGGTAATGATATGAGTAGTAGGTCAATCGAAGGAGAAAATCCTTTATATCTTCCTCAAGCAAAGGTTTATAATAAATCATTTTCATTAGGTCCATGTATTATTAGTGCTGAAGGAATCGATCCTCAAAACTTAGAAGTGGGATTAGAAATATCTAGAGGTAAAGATATTGTTTTTGAAGGTAAATCTTCTACATCCCAGATGAAAAGAAATGTTCATGAATTAGTAGAATGGCTAAAGAAGAGTAATGATCTTCCAGAAGTTGCTGTTTTAATGACTGGAACTGGCATTATTCCTCCTCAAGATTTTACTTTGAAAGAAGATGATATCGTTAAGATTAATATAGAAAAGATTGGGACATTAACTAATAAGATTGTTAAAGTCTAATTATTTTTCTCCCAAGATGTTTTTTCTTGAGTGTCTTTAATTTTTATACCCTTAGATTCTAAAATTGAACGAATTTTATCAGACAGATCCCAATTGTTGTTTGATCTGGCAATTTCTCTAATTTTTATTAATTCTTCAATTTCTATTGAAACTTCATTTGATGAATCTTTTGCAGTAGGATCAGAATGATGATTCTTGAAGTTTTCTTTAGGAATTTTGTTTAAATTAGGTGTAATTTTTTGTTTGTATAATATATCTTCAAAATTTAGGGAATCTCCATTATTTATAGAGAATATTTTTGATTTTGAACCAAAATGTACTTGACCTTTGCCCATAACTTGAAGCTTTGATTCATTAATATTGAATATACATGCAGTATGTTCATCAATTCCAATATATATAAAATCTTCTTGTAAATTATCTAATAATTTTTTAAATCTATTTTCACCTATGAAACAATGTGAAGTATCATGATCTCTTCCTTCTTGATTATTATAATGAGGGACAATAATAGTTTTTGTTCCTAAAAAATTTAATAAATCTAATCCTTTTTCCCAATATGGCTTAATGCCAGCTTTATAAATTTCATAAACTGGTAGAGTATAAGTACCTAAAGTTAAAGCTGCTGCACTTGAGAATGCAATTATGCCCGGTTCATAAATCTTTGATTTAATGATTTTATCAATTTTTGTTTTCTTCCATAAGTCCAAAGCATATGTTGGACTTCCTGGCCCAGAGAAAAGAAAATCAGATTTTTTTATTTCAGTAGTGATATTTTCTATATCTATAGATTTAGGAGAATTTTGTCTTAGGGAAGAAATAGTTGGTTTTAGATTTAATCTTTTTTCGAAGTAATCGAAAATTTTTTGGGATAGTATATTAGAATTTTCTTGAAATTCAAATGGAGTATTAAGTATTACAGGATTCTTTATTTTTAAGTTAGGGTAGCTATTGAAAATAGAACGATAAGTTTTTGCCATATAAGGAGATGTTTCTCCAGATCCGAAAATAGTCAAAATGTTAATTTCTGTGTTCATCTAAAAAATCCTTTTGATATTTCATCATTGATAATTTTAGATATCAAATCTGGTTTCTGTGCATGAATATCATGATCACCTTCTAAATTGATCATTTTTGTGTTTGATGGAAGATTTTCAAAATTTTGTTTAATAGTAGAATTAATTAAAAGTGTTGAAACATTTAGTTGATTAATATTATTAGGTTCTTGGTTCCAAAGAGATTTTAGTAGTAAAAGATGTTTCTTTATAGACAATTTCTTTTTTATCTTTAAATTATTGAATATTTTCCAATTATTTAATGTTCCTTGAATTGATAAATTTGGCCAATCAGAGTGGTTGATTTCAATAAGTTCTTTTAATTTTGGTAATTGCAAATGGTCAAGATTTGGAGGTGTTAATTGTTTTTCACATTCTTTCCAATTTGGGAATTTATTCTTTAGATTTATAAATCCTCCATCTATGCATATGCATCCTTGAATAATAGGTTTTTTCTCTTTAGCTAGCATAACTCCGAGATTTGCCCCCATAGATTGACCTATGAAAATTGGTTTAACTTTTAAGTGTCTTCTAATTATAATCGAGATATCTTCTGAAAAAGTTTCTAGTGTGTAACCATTTGAAGGTTTAGATGAGTTTCCATGACCTCTTAGGTCTATTCCTATTGAAGAATATCCTAATTTAAATAACTTATTCGCAAGTGGTAAAAATAAGGTAGAATTTGATGCAAGACCGTGGACAAAAAGTAATAATCGATCATTATTAGAGCGAATTAATGAAAACCCCTTTATGGAAATATTCTTTGTAATTTGAAAATCTACTATTTCCATATTTAATAGAGTTAATTATTTAATTCAGGCTCAGGAATTTTCATGATTCTCATTAAATTTGTGTTACCGGGTACTCCTATAGGCATTCCTACAACAAGGACAGCCATGTCTCCATTTTCAGCTAATTTAGTTTCTAAGGCTGCCTTAGATCCAGCCGAAAACATTTCTTGAACTTTGAAAAATTTTGGTGCTGGTAGTGGAATTACCCCCCAATTAATAGAAAGTTTTTTAGTTACTGATTTGTTTGCCACTAAAGCAAGAATTGGTTTTTCTGGTCTAAAAGAGGCTATTCTACCTGCTGTGCTTCCAGATTCTGTGAATGCAATAATAAGTTTAGCTTGTACTGAATGAGCTGTTTTACAGGCTCCATAAGATATAGCTTCATCTACTAAAGTAGTTAAATCTTCATTATTTCTATTTTCCATAAAATTAATATGGTCAAAATCTTTTTCAGCTTCTAATGCTATTTCTGACATTTTTTTTAAAGATTCTATTGGGAATTTTCCAATAGATGTTTCTGCAGATAACATTAAAGCATCTGTTCCATCATTAACTGCGTTATAAATATCTGTTGCTTCAGCTCTTGTAGGATTTGGAGATTCAATCATTGATTCAAGCATTTGTGTAGCAGTAATTACTGGTTTTCCAATTTTGTTAGATAATTTAATAATTTTCTTTTGGAAACTTGGAACTTTAGATATAGGTATTTGAACTCCTAAATCTCCTCTAGCTACCATCACACCATCTGAGGATTTGATGATTTTTTCTAATGTGATTAAATCTAAAGGAAGTTCAATTTTAGAAATTAATTTTGGCTTATTTGTTTTATTAGAAAAAAAATCTTTTACTCTTTCAACGTCATTTTCTGACCTTACATAAGATAGTCCAACGAAATCAATTTCATTATTTGCAATGAATTCTAAAGATTCTTTTGTTTCAGGTGTGAAATAATTTAACTTTGAACCTTTTCCTGGAATAACTAAAGATTTATTGGATTTCAAAATACCTGAGTTTTCAACTATACAATTTATTTTTTCTTTATTTATTGAAGATACTTTTATTTTTATGGACCCATCATCAAGTAATAATTCTGATCCTATTTGAATTTCGTTTTCTATTCCTGGGGGCCATACTTTTAAAGAAGGTTGAAGGTTAGAAGAAGAGTCATTCTTATTATTTTCTGATGATAAATCTATGATTATATTGTCATTTTTAGTTAATTTTAGAATATCAGTTTCAATTTTTCCTATTCTGAATTTCGGTCCTGGGACATCAGCTAATATGCCTACCGGGGCATCTAATTGTTTTGACATTTCTAATATGTTTTCTATACACATTTTATGGAATTGGGCATTACCATGGGATAGATTGAGCCTTGCTACCGACATACCTTCTAATATCATTTCTTTAATTTGTTTTTTACTAGAACTTGAAGGACCAATAGTACAGATAATTCTTGTTTTTGGTTTTGATATCAAGAATTTAGGTATTTTATAAAAAGATGTTTTAGAACTTGTCAATATTTTCTCTCACTAATGTATAGTATATATAATAAGTTTATAGCTTTCTTATAGATTATATTTTTTATCTTCATATAATAACAAGGTAATGATGTTTTTTTAGTGATTTTCATGGGAGTAATAAATGTGGGACAAGTTGTTTTCGCTTCAAGAAGTAGATACTAAAATTCAAATTAATTTGAAGGATAAAGATGATTTAAACGAAAAAATATTATTGGAAGATGGGAAAAAAGCTAAAGAATCATTATTGAATGAAATTAAAAACGCAATAACAAAGTATCAAGTTCAAATTAATAAGATAGAAAGTAAAATTCAAGAATTACAAAACAAAAAAACCGATATACAGAAAAAAATATATGGTGGACTTGTTAGCAATGTCAGAGAATTACAAGCTTTGAAAAATGAGGATGACCAATTAGAAAAAGACATTAATGAATTAAATAATTATGCTAATAAATTTTTTTCTAAATTGTCTTTAATGGAAGAAAATTTAGACAAAATAACTCAAGAAGTTGATATTTTAAAAGAGAATTGGAATAAAAATTTTCCTGAATTAGAAAAAAGATCTGAAGACCTGGAAATTTCTATTAAGGAAAATATGTCAAATAGAGATATTCTCTTCAATTCTATTCCTGATGATTTATCAATGATCTATCAGCGTTTATTGAAAGCAAAAGATAATATTGCTGTTTCAAAGGTTTCTGCAGGAACATGTTCTGTTTGTCATGTTAAATTTCCGTTGAGTACTGAAAAAGAATTAATGTTGGGAAAAGAAATTGTTTTTTGTGATAATTGTGGGAGAATTTTGGTGATAATCTGATGAGACTAGTTAGTTTTATAGATTTTAAAATAGAATCCAGTACTGATCTATATGACTATTTAGATAATTGGTTAAAATCTGTACAAAAATTTTCTAATGAAGAAGATCATAATATAAAAAAAAATTTTATCTCAACTAAAAATCACATAGAAATCACCAATGATTTTGAACAAGCTAATTTTAGACAATTAGTAAATTATTTTAAATCTCCAGAAGTTCTTCCTGCTTTGATAATCATCCCTGATTCAAGATATTTTGCAAAAAATTTAATTGAATTGGTCGAAAAAATCATCCAAATCAATTCTTTGAATTGTAAGGTACAATGCATTAATTCAAGTTGGAATGATCCTATAAATGATGGTATTAACAGGTTAACTTTAAATGGATTACTGAGTGAAACAGAAATTAAAAAAAGAAACTCGGTAGTATTTAAAGTAAATAGAGGTGAAGTTGTTACGAAAGCTCCTATTGGATATAAAATTGGATCAGAAGGTGATCTTGTTATTGATAAAACTCATGAAACAGTAGTAAAAAAAATATTTTCTTTATACACAGGAACTAATATAAATGGATTTAATTTATTAAAGAATAGATTAGGATTAAGAAAAATATCATCTTATTTAAATAATGAAGGAATAAGAACTAAAAAGGGGAATTGGTGGTCTCCATCAAGTGTTGATGTAGTTTTAAAAAATAGAACTTACACAGGTATTTATCAAAGATCAGGATTAATAATTACAAATAATCATCCTTCTTTAATCTCTGAAGATATTTTTCAAAAAGTTCAAAAAATAAGAGAATCAAAAAAAAATATTAGAAGACCTAGAGAAACTAGATTAGTTTTTAAAAAAGGTTTAATAAGATGTGGAATTTGTTCTAGAAATATGAATTTTAAAAATATTGTTAGAATATGGAAAAATATTAATGGATACTCTAGAAAAGAAAACTACAGATATTATTATTGTCTTTCCCTTTCTTGTTCAGGAGAAAATACAAATCATATTAGGTTTGAAATTTTGTTTGAAGAAATTGTTAAACAAATTATCAAAATTTCTAAAGATTACAAAAAATCTCTGAATAATAAANTAGTTTATTGGAAATTTTCTAGAAATGATGAATTCAATGAAAAAAAGAAAGTTATTGAGAAAAATTTTTTAGCTACTTTAAGAAAGGTTTCTAAAGGAAAAATTTCTATTGAAAGTTTAAAAGTTTATATTGAAAGATTAAATAAAATTGATGAAAATTCTTATAGTGAACAAACAATAAATATTGAAAATATTTTTTCTGAATTTTCTAATTCAGATGTTCAAAATAAAGAAAGAATATTATTTTTCATAAATAATTTAATCAATATGATTTATATAAAAAATAATTCAGTAAGAATAAATATTAAAGATCCTATTATTTTTGATTCTTAAATAATAATGATTTTGTTACCTTATGGTATTATTTATTCACAAGGAGAACGGGTAATCGCTTCATAAATGAAGAGGAAAGTCCGAGCACCATCGGGTTAGGATACCGGTTAACGGCCGGGCAAGGAAACTTGACGGAAAGTGCAACAGAAAATAAACCGCCATAATTAGGTAAGGGTGAAAAGGTAAGGTAAGAGCCTACCGCTTAAATGGTAACATTTAAGGCTAGGTAAACCCTATCCGGTGCAAGGCCAAATAGGAGAGTAAGAAATCCGACTGATCTCTCGGGTAGGCTGCTTGATTTTTTCGGTAACGAAAAAACTAGATAAATGATTACCATTGGATAATTCCAATACAGAACTCGGCTTACAGTTCTCCTTGTATTAGTTTATCGAGATTGACCTCTTTGAGCCCAATTAGGGTTTTCAAACATATTCAATCCAGGATCTAAAGCAATATTATTATATTTTTCTGGAGGATTATCTTTAATAAAATCTTCNTTTATTTCAATTCCCCATCCAGGTTTTTCAGATAACTCAAAATAACCATCAGTTACTTCAGGATAATTATCAGCAACATTTTTAACATGAGGATCAGCAAAATCATTAAAATGTTCTACGATTTTTCCATTTCTTAAAGTACTTACTAAAGTTACAGCAGCACTAGTTGAAATAGCTCCACCTACATTGTGAGGAGCTACCATAATTGAATAACTTTCAGCAGTAGAACTAATTTTTTTTGCTTCTAGAATTCCTCCTGTTTGAGTTATATCAGGCTGAATTATATCTACACATTGACTAGTCCAGACTTCTCTAAATTCATTTGCTCCGTATAACCTTTCACCAGTTGCAATAGGAAGACTAGTATGATTTCTAACTGATTTTAATGCTGGTATATCTCCAGGTCTTGTTGGCTCTTCAAGCCAAGCAGGGTTGAATTTTTCTACAGCTTTTGCGATTTCTCTTGCTTGATGAGGTGCAAATCTACCATGCATTTCCAACATTATTTGAGCTTTATGACCTACGGTAGAACTTACAGCTTCTATTAAATCAATTGATTTAAAAAATTCTTCTCTATCCATTTCAAGATCACCATTACCAAATGGATCAAATTTCATTCCTATGTAACCTTTTTCTATCACATTTAATGCAGCTTCTGAAAATTGTTGAGGGGATCTTTCAACTGTATACCATCCATTAGCATAAGCAGGGATTTTGTCTTTTACTTTCCCTCCCATGAGTTTATATATTGGTAGTTTGCAGAATTTTCCTATGATATCCCAATATGCAAGTTCAACTAATGCTAAACCTGTATAAACAACTTCTCCAGGTTTTCCAAAGTCAAGAAGAGTTAATCTTCGATATAATGACTCAATATCAAAAGGATCATGTCCGATAAAGTGGCGTTCAACATCTTTTAAATATTCTGTGACTGTATGAGTTTTACCTAATACTCGTGCTTCTCCTATTCCAACTATTCCTTGATCTGTTTCAATCTTGATATAAGTTAAATTTCTCCATGGTGTTCCTAGAACCATGGTTTTAAATCCTGTTGTTTTCATATTTCCTCTTAATATACTGACATTTTCAGTTCTGGTTGAGTTTTTACATCTATTAATACAGTTTTACCATCTTTATTATGTTTTTGAGCTTTTTGGATAGCTTTTCCGATTTCCTCAGTTTTTGTGACCCTAATTCCTATCGCTCCCATCCCTTCAGCTATTTTTGCATAATCTCCAGATAAATTGATAGCACCATATCTTTCAATTGATTGAGGATACCTAACGCTATATCCTCCCATGGTAGAATTATTCATTAATACCGTTGTTATAGGAGTATCTGATCTTACTGCTGTTTCTATATCTAATCCTGACATTCCGAATGCTGCATCTCCCATAAAATTCATACAAAATTTATCAGGATGAGCAATTTTTGCTCCTATCATAAGGGGAATACCATATCCCAAGTGAGTAGTTTTTCCCCATCCAATATATGAATTTGGAATAGTTGAAGTTAAGAAAGGCATTATTTGATCTCTAGGATGACCGGCATCATGAGTAATTATTGATTTTTCATGATCAATATTATTGTTAATTTCATTTATTAATCTATATGGGTTAATAGGTTCCATGCTAGATTCTAAATAAGGAATCCATTCTTTCATCCAATCTTTTTTAATTTTTTGAATATCATCTTGAATATTGGTTTCTTTATCATTAATAAACTTTTCTATCGATTTCTTATTACTATTTAATTCATTCAATAAAGAATCTAATACCATTTTAGAATCTCCAACTAGACCATATTCCACAGAATAATCTTTGTTAATATCCTCTATATTGTTGGTGGAATGAACGATATTTTTTCCTTCAGGAATTGTGATCCCATAATTGGTAATTGTTAAACTAGATCCAATAGCAAAAACTAAATCTGATTCTTTCAACCAATGCCAGACTGCTTTAGGTGCTGTTCTATTTGCGGATCCTAAAGAAAGGGGATGTCTTTCATCAAATGAACTCTTTCCAGGCATTGTAGTAATTACTGGAATCTTTAGTAATTCTGCAAATTTTTTGAGTTCTTGAGTTGCATTACCATAAATTACTCCTTGACCTGACCAAATAACAGGGTTTTTTGCAGAAAGAAGTATCTTAAGAGAATCTTTTACAGATGAATTACTAGGTGAAACAGGCATGCTAACCTGAGTTTTATATTCATCTAAATTAGTGACTTCGTTTTCCATATGATCTTTATGCATTTCCAATAACACTGGTCCTGGTCTTCCATTTTTTAGAGCATGAAAAGCTCTTCTCATGAGTGGTACAATTCTTTGAGGATCATTAATTGATTCTGACCACTTTGTAATATCTTTATACGCTCTTGAAGCCCAGAAAGAAGGTTTTACGTCCGCTGTTTGAAGTGGCACTCCATCTGGTAAAAAAAGAATAGGAACCGAATCAGCCCAAGCTTGAGCTATAGCTCCATAGGAATTTTCTGCTCCAGGTCCGCCTTGGCACGCAAAAACTCCAAATTTGGAAGAATTCATTGTTCTGCTGTAGCCATCAGCAGCCATTATACCTCCTCTTTCTTGACGAAACATAATAGGTCTTATTCCTTCTTTTGCTACNGCTTCTATTAGAGGATTAGAAGGAAAACAAGCCATCCATTCTACTCCTTCTAATTTTAAAATTTTTGCTATAGCTTCATATCCGTCCATATTATTGCTCCTTTATGATTTCCAGATTATTTGTTAAATCNGATTAAATTCATAAAATATCTATAAAGTTATTTTTAATTATCTAACTATTAAATAGTTACTATATATATTGTTTTTAAAAATTAACATTAATCTATAATAATTAGGACCTATTTGGCTATTACAATGTTTTCTTCATCGCATTTAGGAAAATGGGAAAAACTTTATATTAACCTTACTGAAGGAGAAAGAACTCCTTTTAAGGAATCTGAGACTTGGTTATTAGGTAAAAAACCAGGGATTATTTCAATTTTTGAATCAGATGAAATTGTTTATATTACTAGTACTTCTGACATAGTTAAGGAAATCCAACAATTATTAAAATCTAATAATTCTCATGAATTTAGAAAGATGGTAGCTATTGTTGATCTTGCTATTTCTACAACTTATGTTTCAAAAGGTTTGAAGAATAAAAAAATGAATCAAAGAATAGATAAGAAAATTCAAGGGTTTAAATTTAGAATTGTTCCAATTAGAGAAAATCTTAGAGTAAGAATATCTGATGCTTTTATAGCAGTTGCAGACCCACGTTATAATGGTCCTACTACAATGTCTAATTTAGCGATTGATAATTTGCCTAAATAGATTATTATTTTAGATGAGATAATTATGAGAATAGGAAGGAAATTATGAGAGCAGGATTCGGACAATTTAAATCACCAAGCCCAGAATATTTAAAATTTGCAAAACAATTTGGTGCTACCGATATTTTGTTAAATCATGCTGATCTCCCTGGAGCAAATGGCAGATGGGAGTTACAAGACTTAGTCAAACTCAGGCTTATGGTTGAAAGCCATGGCCTCAAGTTATCTGCTTTGGAAAATGTTCCTACCAATTTTTACGATCAAGTTATGCTTAACGGTCCTAAGAGAGATGAACAGATAGAAAACATGATTTACACAATCAGGAACATTGCAAGAGCCGGTATTCCTATATTCGGATATGATTGGTTACCTTCTGAAGTATGGAGGACAGAACCTAGATTAATAAGGGGGGATGCTGTGGCTACTGCTTTTGATGATTCTGTTGCTCAAAAGATGCCTCTTACTCATGGAAGAGAATATACTGAAGAGGAAATGTGGGAGTATATGGAATATTGGATAAAAATTATTACTCCAATAGCTGAAGAAGAAGGAATAAGNTTAGGAATTCATCCTTGTGACCCTCCAGTACCTAAGCTTGGAGGAGTTCCTATGTTATTAAGAAGCTTTGACTCATATAAAAGACTAATTGAAATTTATCCGAGTGATTCAAATGCCATAGAGTTTTGCCAAGGAACCTTCTCTGAGATGAATGATGATATTTATGAAATGATTAGATATTTTGGAGAAAGAAAGAAAATACTTTACGTACATTTTAGAAACGTTTCAGGTCAGGTTCCTAAATTTCATGAAGAGTTTATAAANACTGGATATGTAGATATGTATAAAGCGATGAAAATATATCATGAAGTAGGATTTGATGGATTTTTCATTGATGATCATGTTCCAAATACTTATCAAGATACTCAATGGGGACATAGAGGCAGAGCTTTCGCAAACGGTTACATACAAGCAATGATTGAAGCTGTGCAAAAAGAGAATTGATATGGATTATTTGAATAAATCAAAACAAAAACTTAATACTTCTTCAGGGGAATTAACTTATTTTAGCTTAAATGAATTAAGTAAATATTACCCTCAATTAGAGAAATTTCCATATTCTTTAAAAATTTTAGTAGAAAACATCTTAAGGAATTTATCGTTAGGGAAAACTAATATAGAAGAACTAGAAAATATTTTATCTTGGGGTGATAAAGCATCTTTTAAAAAAGAAATTCCTTTTTTACCATCCAGGGTTGTTCTTCAGGATTTTACTGGAGTTCCAGTAGTAGTAGATCTAGCAAGTATGCGTGAAGCAGCTCAAGAAGCAGGATACGACCCTTCTTTAATCAATCCTATTGTAAGATCTGAATTAGTTATAGATCATTCTGTGCAAGTAGATTATTTTGCTTCAGAAGGTGCATTGGCTAAAAATACCAAGCTTGAATTTAAAAGAAACAAAGAAAGATATCAATTACTTAAATGGGGACAATCAGCATTCTCAAATTTTTCTATAATTCCTCCAGGAGTTGGAATTGTACATCAGGTGAATTTAGAATATTTATCTCCTGGGATAATGATTCAAGAATCTAATAATCAAAAATATATTTTTCCAGATAGTTGTTTGGGAACAGATTCTCACACAACAATGATTAATGGTTTAGGTGTTTTAGGATGGGGAGTAGGTGGAATTGAAGCTGAGGCAGTAATGTTAGGTCAACCATATTATTTGAAACTACCTGAAATTATAGGGGTTAGATTAATTGGATCTCTCAAAGAGGGTACGACAGCAACAGATTTAGTTTTAACTGTTACAGAAACCTTAAGGAAACATGGTGTTGTAGAGAAGTTTGTAGAATTTTTTGGTCCTGGTTTAATAGGTTTAAGTTTAGCTGATAGAGCAACTATTGCTAATATGGCACCAGAATATGGTGCTACATGTGGTTATTTTCCTATTGATGATCAAACAATTGATTATTTAAGAAATACAGGAAGAGAAGTTATTAAAATTTCTGAAATGGAAGAATATTTTAAAAATCAGGGAATTTTTTATTCTAATCAAATAGAGCCATCTTATACGGATGTAATTGAGATTAATTTGGATTTAGTTGAGTCTAGTTTAGCAGGACCTAAGAGACCTCAAGATAAGGTTAAACTTTCTGATGTAAGAGGCAGTTTCTACAAAAATTTTAAGACACACAAACATGAAGATTTGGTTTTTGAAGATGGTTCAGTCGTTATTGCTGCAATTACTAGTTGTACAAACACATCAAATCCTTCTGTAATGGTAGGTGCAGGTTTGATGGCTAGAAATTTGAATAAAATGGGTTTAAAACCAAAACCTTGGGTTAAAACTAGTATGGCTCCTGGTTCAAAAGTAGTAACAAAATATCTTTCTGACTCTAATTTGAATATAGAATTAGATAAGATAGGTTTTTCGACTGTTGGGTATGGATGTACAACTTGCATAGGAAATAGTGGCCCTCTTCCAAATGATGTTTCAGAATTAATAGAAGATAATGATTTGTCAGTAGCTTCAGTTTTAAGTGGAAATAGAAATTTTGAAGGTAGGATTCATCCACAAGTAAAAGCTAATTATTTAGCTTCTCCTATGTTAGTAGTTGCTTATGCAATTGTTGGGACAATAGATATTGATCTTAAAAATGAACCTATTGGAACTGATTATAATGGAGATGATGTTTTCCTTTCTGATATTTGGCCTTCTCAAGATGAAATTAAAATGACTATACTAAATTCTATTAAACCTGAAATGTATAAAAATACTTATTCTACTGCTCTAAAAGATAATATGGATTGGAACAATTTGGATTCTGAAAACACTAAATTATTCAAATGGGATAAAGGATCTTCTTATATTCAAAAAGTTCCATTTTTTGAAGACTTTTCTTTAGAATTACCTGAATGGGTTCCTATTAAAGGGGCAAGAGTTTTAGTAGAACTTGGAGATACGGTTACAACTGATCATATTTCTCCTGCTGGAAGTATTCCTCAGAGTGCTCCATCTGGACAACATTTGATATCCAAAGATATTCCAAAATCACATTTTAATTCATATGGTTCAAGAAGAGGTAACCACAATGTGATGATTAGAGGTACTTTTGGAAATATAAGATTAAAAAATTTAATGACTCCTGAAAGAGAAGGAGATTGGACTATTCATTATCCTGATAATAAAGTTATGCCTATATATGATGCAGTAGTAGAGTATAAAAAAAGAGGTAC